>NZ_FOKQ01000017.1 GCF_900112155.1 Hominimerdicola alba
TTACGCCGTCAATGTCAAGACGTGGGAACCCATATGACAATGCTTTAGCAGAAAATTTCTTTTCTATACTCAAAACCGAATGCATTTACAGGACGAAGATAAAGACATTTGATGAAGCACGGCAGCTCATTGATGATTACATCTACTTTTACAATCACCAGCGTATTCAACTCAAAACAAAACTGACTCCGCTTGAATTGCGAAGCCAGTTCGTTGCTTGATTTAATTATCCATAGGGGCTTTTTTGTGCTGTACGCACAAAGTGGTTCGGTTCAGTACAGGGCGTGGGTTTTAGATTTACCGCCTACCATGCCGCTCAGAAGTTCGGCGTGACAGGCTGGGTGAAAAATCTTTACGACGGCACTGTTGAGGCTGAATTTGAAGGCACTGAAGCCGATGTGGACAGTACACTTATGGAAATAGATAACGGCACATTTATACGCATTGAAAGCATGGATGTAGAGCGTATCCCTCCTGAGGGCGACTCCATGTTTATAGTACGATGAAAACGGAGTAGACGAACCATGAAAAAGATAAACATCAATAAACTAAACAGCAAAGTAGCAGAGCAGAGCGGATTCATCGCTGAATGTAATGAAAAGTACGAAAAGAAACTCCGCCGTGCAGCTGAAAGGATAGCTGACGAACACCGCGAGCGTCCCATAATCCTTCTTGCAGGTCCTTCGGGCTCGGGCAAGACCACCACGGCGCTTAAAATAGATAATATGCTGGATGATATGGGCATACATACCCATACCATATCAATGGACGACTATTTTCTGCCCAAGGGCTTTTTTGAGCACGTTGTAAACGAGGACGGCTCGCCCGATTATGAATCTCCCATGCGGATAGATATCAACAAGCTCAATGAGCATATGGAGAAGATATCACGCTGTGAGGAAGTAATGATACCTAAATTCAATTTTGCTGAACAGTCATCTTCCGACGGCTTCCTGTTCAAGCGCGGCAAGGACGATATCATCGTTTTTGAGGGCATACACGCTCTCAATCCGCAGGTAACAGGCGGTGCAGGGGAGTTTGCAAGATGTATGTACGTCAGCGTCCGCACCCGTATCGAACTGAGCAGCGGTGCGCTGGTTCATCCCTCGATGATAAGGCTCATGCGCAGACTTATCCGCGATGAAAGGTCGAGAGGAAGAGGTCCCGCTGAGACTTTTGATATGTTCAAGAACGTTTCCCGCGGTGAGGAGAGGTTCATACTGCCTTTCAAGTACCGCGCAGAGGAAGAAAAGGAATTCTCGCTGGATACCTATATAGGCTATGAGCCCGCCGCATATAAGGGACTTCTGCTGGATAAAATGAGAGATGCCAGCAAGACCTACAAGGACTTCGACAAGTACAAGAGCATACTTGGTCTGCTAGAGGAAGTTGACCCCATAGATACCGACCTCATCGGCAAGGATACCCTTGTCAGGGAATTCCTCGGCGGAAGTATATATACCGATTAGGAGAAACATTATGATAGGTAAACTGCTTTCACGCGAGGAATGTGCAAAATGCAGGCTCTGCTGCTGTTTTGACAGCTATGACCTCTGGGAGACTCCCGTGATAGAAAAAAGCACCCGCCAGAGTATACTAGATGATTTCAAGCCCGATCAGGATTTTCTCGATCTTGAAGATCACAGCCTGCTGAAAATGCAGAAAGAGCCCGACAGGGACTTGTATTACTGCTCGCTGCTGGATCATGAAAAGGGCTGTATCATGGGCACCGAAAAGCCTTTCGACTGCCGCATATGGCCTTTCAGGGTGATGGACTTGAACGGCACAAGGGTCATAGCACTTTCAACGGTGTGTCCCGTTGTGCAGACAAGACCCCTGTGCGAGATACAGGCGGTGGCTAAGGAGCTTGCACCACAGATATTCGCGTATGCGGACAGAGCACCGTTCGCGGTGAAAAAATATATCAGCGGCTATCCCATAATGGTCGCGGAGGAGTGTTGAAAATGACAGAAATAGATGTTGCCTGCCCTATGTGCGGGGACATTAACCGTATAGACAGCGGTCTCACCGCTGCGGTATGCCAGAGCTGCGGCGCGGCTTTTGCCGTACCAATGCAGAAAGCGGAGGTGTTTATCCCCGAAGAACAGCCTGTAAATAACGGTCCCGAGTTTGCCATGCGTGCAGGTGTGCTTGAAAAGTATAACGGCAGTGACCCTGTGGTGTACGTCCCCGAGGGTGTTACCGCCATCGGCGCACAGGCTTTCAAGGACTGCGTTAACGTTCACAGGGTAGTTCTGCCTGAGGGCTGTACCGAGATACAGAGCGCAGGCAATGGTATGTGGGGCGCGTTTTTCGGATGTACTTCCCTTGAAGTGGTGGATATTCCCCAGACTCTCACAAGGATAGGCTCAAACGCTTTTAACGGCTGTGTAAAGCTTTCGGCTATGGATATCCCCGATTCAGTCACCCAGATAGGCGCAGGGGCTTTCAACGGCTGTTCCGAGCTTGCTTCGGTCAAGCTGCCAAAGGCTATCCACGAGCTTGCAAATGATATATTCCGCGGCTGTGTGTCCCTGACCACCATCAAGCTACACGGCAATATCAAGAACATCGGCAGCTATGCCTTTGCCGACTGCCGTGAGCTTCGTGCCCTGACTATCCCACCGGGAATAAAGACCATCGGTGCTTACGCATTTTCGGGCTGTTTCGGTCTCACGGAGATTCTTCTCCCCGGCACGGTGATATCCCTAGGTGCTTCCGCCTTTGCCGAATGCCGCAATCTTTCGGTGATAACCGTTCCCGCTTCCATCGAAACTTTCGAGAACGACGGCTCAGGTGTAAGGACATTTGCTGGATGCAGTGCCCTCAGAAATGTGAATATGGGCAAGCTTCCCTATAATTATATGGACGTTTTTGCCACAACACCGTGGCTCGACCAGTTCCTTGTAAAACAGGGACTTTGCCGACACTGCGGCGGACATTTCAAGGGCGTTTTCAAAAAGACCTGCGAAGCCTGCGGTCTGCCCAAGGATTACTGATATGGATATAAGAATCGAGCTTGAAGCTGTTGCTGATAAGGAATACCGCGATTTCCAGAGCAAGCTTCTGCCCAATGTGCCGAAGGAGATATTCTTAGGCGTGCGTACCCCCGATATCAGGAAACTTGCGAAAAAGCTGATAAAAAGCGGTGAAGCCGACAGATTTCTTTCTGCCGTGCCTCATGAGCTTTTTGACGAAAATCAGCTCCATTCGCTGACTATCACCGAGATAAAGGACATTGACAAAGCACTGGAAGAAACTGATAAATTTCTGCCATACGTCGATAACTGGGCGACCTGCGACCAGCTGAATCCCAGAAGCTTCAAAGGCAGGCAGAAGGAACTTCTGCCCCATATAAAGCGCTGGATAAACAGCGGAAAGTGCTATACTACCCGATTTGGCATGAAAATGCTGATGATGCACTATCTGGGTGAACACTTCAAGCATGAGTATCTTGAATGGGTAGCTTCGGTGCAGTCGGAGGAATACTACGTAAAAATGATGCAGGCATGGTTCTTTGCCGAAGCGCTTGCACAGCAGTATGATGCCGCGCTATCCTATATCACCGAAGCGAAACTCAGCCCGTGGGTCAGCAATAAAGCCATTCAAAAGGCGAAAGAGAGCCTGAAGATACCCGAGGACAGAAAGACTTATCTTTCGGGCTTTAAGCGGAAAATGCCCAAATAGACCTTATTTCGGGGCATCATTTTTCTGCAAAAATGACATTGACAATCCCGCAGGGATATGTTAAAATGATAACAATAAAACAAGTAAGGCAAGGACGCTGTAATAAATTATTACAGCGTCTTTTTATATTTTTACGGAGGTGAGGTAAAATGACAGCTACAATAAAAGTACTGCTGGCGGAGAGTGATTCCGCCAGGCTGAAAAGGTATAAGTCCATGTCATTGTGGCGCGAGCTTGGTATGACGGCAGAGCAGACAGCTATGACTACCCACGAAGCACTTGCTGCACTTGAAAGCGGCAGTATAGGTATAGTTGTGATAACAGACCGTCCCCCCGAGACCGATGCAGCTGTTATACTAAGAAAATGCACCGAAAAGGGCATAGCAGCCGTTGTGATAGTCCCCCGCACAGAGGGCGCAGGTGTAGGCAGATATTTCTCCATGGGTGCCTGTGATGTCATCGCAGAACCGCCCTCCCGCAGCAGACTTCGCCGCGCTGTAATGAGAGCACGGTGTATCGCAGCAAAGGGCAAGCCGGGTGAAGAGTACTGCCGTGCAGCCGAAAAGGCATTCGCTGTTCTCGACAGGGGAAATGCAGGCTTCATATCAAAGCTCCGCGATTTCATCGCACACAGCGAGGGCGAAACAGCCACCACAGGCTCAGCCGCTGAGTATTTCAGCTTCAACCGCGATTACTTCGGCAAGCTGTTCAAGCAGGAAACAGGAATGACCTTCAACAGCTTCTACAATAAATTCCGCATAGAATACGCAAAAGAGCTCCTCGGATCAGGAAAGCTCCGTGTATGCGAGATAAGCGAACTTCTGGGCTTCTCGTCCGTTGACTATTTCACAGGCGTATTCAGAAAGCAGACAGGTCTTACCCCAACCCATTACCGTGAGATCACAGCACTCCGGTAAATAAAAATAAACGAGCCCCGTGCCGCAAGCAGGGACTCGTTTTGCTGTATCAGATTATAAATTTTTTCGCCTTATTGACGATGCTCCTGTCATTCTCGTAAGCGAGGACCTGATTGCAGCGGTCGATCTCGACCCAGCGTATCTCGGATATCTCGTCTTCCTGAGGGCGGTAATCGGTATTTTTTGCCTTGCCGATGAAGTATACCACGATCTTCTGGGTATCCTTGCGCGGCGAATAAGACACTATCTCACGGAACGTGGTGTCAAGGTTGACTTCAATGCCCGTCTCCTCGAAGATCTCGCGCTTTGCGGTCTCCTCCTCGGTCTCATCACCCTCAACATGGCCTTTAGGGAAAGACCAGTGTCCGCTGTTGATGTGCTTTATCAGCAATATTTCCGTGTTGCCATGGTACTTGCGGTACACAATAGCGCCACAGGATTTTTCATGCAGCATTATTATAGCATCCTTCCTTTGCGAGCCTGCCCATGCAGCAATAGGACAGCTCCTTAGATATATCAAATTAATTATATCACATTTGCCCTTATTTGTCTATACCTATCGGCAAAATTGTCATAAAAAAATCCGAAATTGCAAGCAAAAAGCCGACAGCACAGGCGAGTTTCCGCGTGCTGTCGGCTTAATATTTTGTTGGATTCAAAGAGCCTTTCGCCCCGTTATTTCAGGGTGATATAAGGTGTCCAGTATGCCTGATCGTATATATCAGTGAACTTGTAAGTCAGCCTTACGCTGCCGTCGCCGATATCGGTATCGCTGAGTTTCAGCGCACCCTTTACAGTTATCTGCTCGCCCAGCTTATAGCTGTCCTGATATACGCCGTCGTAGCTGTAATAATCGCAGAGCAGATCGATGGTGTCGCCGTCCTTGATCTCTATCTCGCCCTTTGCGATGGTATCGGTCTCGCCCTCAACATAAGCATCAGTCGCACCGATGACCTCACCGTTGGGGTTCTCATCGGTGAATTTCAGTATAAGATCAACTCTGTCATCGTTGAGAAGAGCAGGAACATAGCCTGTGGTGATGTAATCATCCTCGCCGTTTTCCACTGTATCGGTGTGATAGTATGCCGCAGGCTGACCGTTGATGGAGAGCCATGTCTTGTCGGTGTCGGCAACAAGCTTGCCGTCCTCAAAGCTGTACATATTATCAAGACCAAGGTCGATATATCCGTTTCCGTCATCGTAGAAAAGGTTCAGGTCGAGGCTCTGTACCAGTGACCACTGATTCTCGGGAAGCTCCATAAGGTGCTTGCCGTCCTTTTCTTCCCATACCAGATTGTTTACATCGAAATAATTCAGCGAGAGATATTCCGAAGCGTCGCTGTCAGATATGGTAGATTCGTTCATGAAATCGGTGTTGCTTCTGTCAAGACCGTCAATGCTCTTGCCAGAACCGCCAAGGAAGGCGCCCAGAAGATCGCCGATGATGTCAGCACTTCCGCTTGAACCGCTGCTGCCGCTGCCAAAGAGGGAGCCAAGAGGTGAACCTGTGCCGCCCGCAGCTATCTGACCGCTGGTCTCAAGCTTTGCAAACTGGCGTATGCACTTGCTGTATTCGTCGCCCATGCCGATAGCGCTGTAGGTGCTGCAAGCCGAGTCAACAAAAGATGTTCTCTTATAAGGGAAGTATATGGAAACACCGTAAGCATTTGTCATGCTGGCAGATGTTCTGTTGTACTTTATAGCACCTTTGAGCGCATCACAGAGCGCCTTGCCCTCGGAAGTTCCCACCTTGTCCGCAAGATCCACCAGATCAACCTGATCTATCTTTGAGCTCTTTGCAAATTCGCGGGTGTTGTTTCTTGCTGTTGATACTGATTTATAGTCCTTAGCAGTTATCTTTCCGCTTACGGAAGTTGCAAAAGCGGAAAGCTTTGAAGGTACTGTATTGGAAAATTCAGCCAGGTCGATGACAGAAAGTGTGGTCTGTGAGCTGGGGCACTTCTTGCCGCAGGCTGCCACAAAATCATCGACTATATTCTTGCCCATTTCGATAGTGGGTATAGATGTATTCTCGCCCAACTTTGAGAGCCAGTTGGTGTAGTACCAGCCGATACCGGGCTCGGTCTCTTCGGAAGCTATCATATAGTCGGCGTGCTGACCCAGCATGAGAGCTGTCTCAGCAGTAGCCATAAGGCAGGCATCAAAGCCGATGAAATCGAACTTTACACCGCCGTCTTTAAGCGCCTTGTTTATGCCAGCAAGATCCATGGAACCCGATGACTTGTTCTTTTCATCGTAGCCGTAACCGCTGACAGATCCGCCGCCGTGATCCCAAAGGATAAGCTCGTTTCTGTTCGCAGGAAAATTCTTGCTGCAATACTTTATAAAGGATGAAAGATTGTTGGGGTCGGTCATGGGCTTTGAACCGTCGTCCTTTTTAAGAACTTTCAGTCCGCCGTCCTTTACCTGATATATCTGGTTGACATCGCTGCTGACACCCTTTGTCTTCCAGCTCTTGCAGCCGCCTGTGTATACTATGACATTTACGTTGTCGCCGTACTTTGAAGCAGCCATCTCAGCAAGGTCGGAAGAAGCCATACCGTACTTGGATTCAAGGTCGGTGCCGCACATATATATCATTAGTGTAACATCGTCCTTGCCGTCACCCTTTATTGAGGTGTACTTTGCGCGGGAACCCTCAGCTACCGTGGTATCCAGTTCTGTGCTGTTGTACGCGGTGAATCCCGAAGTGTCCACAGCTTCATATCCAGAGGGTGAGCCGCTGCCACCGTTTGAAGTGCTGCCGCCCTTTCCGCCTGTCAGCAGATTGAATACTACTATCGCAATAACTATCAGCAGCGAACCACCGCCGCCAAGTGCCGCACGGCTGGGACCTCCGCCCGAGGAACTACCTCCGCCGCTGCCCGAACCTACAGGACCACTGCCGAGACCGCTGCCGCGCCTGTGAGCGCCGCTTCCGCCCGACTGATAGTTCTTTTGTCTTGCACGGGGACGATTGTTATTATCCATTCAAATTACCTCCCGCTAAAAATATTATATATACTAAATAGTTTACACGATTTTTCTCTTGTTGTCAAGAAATGCAGTTTCCTAAGCCTGCCGATACCCGCAGATACTTCCCGCATTTATCAGATATCACGAAAAGTGCTGATGCTTATATTATGCTGCCAAGAGGTTCGTCAGCAAGTATCTTTCTGCCGTTGTTCTCGGCATACTCGGCAAAGTCATCGAACTTCTTGTTGCCGGTTATGATATTGTAACCGATATCCACCGTAACATCTCCTCTGCCGATACGGTGATAATCCGACCCCAGAACATGGACATATCCATGCTCGATAAGCTTCATGCAGCGCCTTTTCGACATGAATGATGTGAGGGACTTGGCATTTATCTGTCCCAGTACCTCAAGGCGCATAAGCTGTTCAAGGCGCTTCATCGAGGTGAAGTTGAGATATCTTTCGATATGGGCGATAAATACCTTTACATCGCCTCTTTCGGTGATGGAAGCCACACCGTTGATTATCTTGTCATCAAGGTCGGTGTAAGGCATTTCCAGAAGAAGCCAGTTAGTGCCCTCGATGCAAAGCTGAGGGAGCTTCTCATAATTCACCAGGGAATGATCGTAAAGTACCTCAGCACCGAAGTGTATATCGGGGTGCTCGGGTCTCAGATTGGGTTTAAGTTCTTCATAAGCCTTTGTGCGGTTCTCCAGAAAAGACTCCACCGACTGCTCGGTGCAGTAAAAATGGGGAGTCGCCACAATGGTATCGATACCGCCCTTAGCCATGATATCCAGTATCTGCAAGGATTCATCGATACTGCGTGAGCCGTCATCTATTTTTGGCAGAAAATGCGAGTGAAAATCGATCAGCATAGTTTTTCTCCTGTCTATCGGCATAAGCCGTCTGAATATATACAACTTATAAGTATATCACAACTTTGTGTAAAAGTAAAGACGCACGGAAGCATTTTTCCGAATATTCCATGTTTTGAGAACTCAAAGCTCGTAACAAGGCAAAAAAGACACTCCTGCCGGTTGGCTGACAGAAGTGCCTATTATACATTATAAATAATCAGCGGTAATCGCCCCAGAAGAACAGCGCCAATGTGCCGGGACCTGAGTGGGCACCGATAACAGGACCTGTGTACGCCATAACTACCTCGGTATCCTCGCCGAAGATCTCTTTGAGCATCTTTTCAGCGTATTGTGCGTCCTCAATGCAGTCGCCGTGGCTCAGGGTGACTATCTGATTGAGACAGTTGCCCTTGCGCTCTTTTATCATCTGTCCCAGCCTGTTGATGGACTGCTTTCTGCCGCGGACTTTGTCCTGGGGTACAAGATGACCGTCGTTATCCACCGTCAGTACAGGCTTTATGCCAAGCACCGTACCCGCAATAGCCGAAGCACGAGAAACTCTTCCGCCGCGGAACAGGTATTTCAGGTCATCAACCGTGAATACATGGCAGATATGATAACGGTTGACCTCCAGCCAGCTTGCAAGCTGGTCGATATCCATGCCCTCACGCTTTTTCATCTCAGCATATATCAGCAGAAGTCCCTCGCCTGAGGACGCACTCAGCGAATCCACAATAACTATCTTGGCATCGGGATACTGCTCCGCAAGATTGTCTTTGGCTATCAGTGCACTGTTGTAAGTACCGCTGAGTCCCGAAGAAAAAGTGAGATACAGTATATCCCTGCCCTGCTTCAGCTCTTCCTCAAAAGCATCCTGACATACTCCCACGGATATCTGGGAAGTCTTGGTAGAAGCATCCTCACGCATACGTCTGTAAAACTCCTGCATTGAGATATCAGCAGTGGTGTATGGCGTACCGTCTATCTCAAATGTCAGTGGGATTATCTTGCAGTCCATTTTAAGAAGCCTTTCTTCAGGCAGATCACAAGTCGAATCACAGAAAAGGGTATATGGTCTACTCATAACATATCACTCCATTTATATAGTTGTCTCAAAATCGTGAGGGATAGCTGCTTAATTTTATGTAATTATACCACACTTTGAAGTGTAATTCAATAGTTTTTATGAAAATATTTTGACAGCTGTCTGAAAATTTAACACCTGTTTATGTGAAAAATGCATATCGGGATCAATCCCAGGAAATTGGTTTTTATTGATACATACAAAGCGTATGCTGCCGAGGGTAAATGCTATTGACATTTTTGAGAAAATGTGATATTATTTTGATATCACAAAGAGATTATATAGAGTGATAACAATATCAACAGACAGAAGATAATTCAGGAGGCAAAACAATGAAAAACAATATCAATGAATTCTGCACACAGTTCATTACAAACCGCGATGCGCTGAAAAAAGCAGTCCGCTTTGAGAGTTCATTCATCTACCCCGCAGCAGCAAATAAGCTGACAGCCGCAGGTGTCAGCGTAAATGCAGATGAGTTCAAGGAGTGCAAAACGATACTTAAAAAGAGTATCAGCTCCGCCTCGTATCTGCGAGGGCATTCCGAGCTCCCCATACTTACGGAGATGTACCTTTCGGGCGACCCGCAGGGCGCGGCTGAAAGGATCGAGGAGACCTACAGCATATTGAAAAAGCATTTCAGCCGTTCCGAGTATCTGGCATTCCTCGCAATACTGGTCGGTAATAATGCCGATGCAAGGCAGTCCGAGGAGATAGGCACCCGCGCAAAAAGGCTCTACGATATGATGAAGAAAAAGCATCCTTTCCTCACAAACAGTGCCGACAGCACCATGTCGGGATTTATGGCGATGTCGGATAAAAGTGATGAACAGCTCATCACAGACTGCGAAGAATGTTTTGATATACTGAAAAAGACATTCTCCGATAAGGATGCAGTACAGTCCTGCGCACAGCTTTTCTCCATCACCGAGGGCAGTAATCAGGAGAAAGCCCGGAAGATGACTAAGCTGTACAATACCCTGAAAGATGCAGGCAGAAAGTTCGATAAGCATTACGGACTCCCCGTACTCGCCGCAGTTTCCATCTGCGAACGTGACGTTAAAACAATAGCCGATACGATGTTTGAGGTTGACGAGTTCCTTTCAAAGCAGAAAGGCTACGGCATACTAAGCACCGATAAGCGCACAAGACTTCTCCACGCAGCCATGCTGACATTGTCATTCTACTGCGGCAGCGAGAATTCCCAGACATCCACCCTGGCAATGATGGCGGCACAGCAGGCAGCCGAATGTGCAATGATAGCCTGCGTAATAGCAGCTTCAAATGCAGCAGCTGCTTCATCAAACTAACAAGGAAACAACATATAAAAACATAACAGACATAAAGGAGACGATCGTTATGACAGAGAAAATTATTTCGACCAAGAAGAATGGCATGGGAATGATGATGCTTTTCATCATACTCTATATAGTAGCATTCCTCGGTATTCCCGCTTCACCCGCTATCGGCGGCGGCGCAGGTATCCTGATAGGCATTCTTTCAGGACTGTGGATCACTTTCGGCTGGATAGGCTTCATGGGTCTAAAAGTTCTCCGTCCTCAGGAAGCTCTGGTACTCACCCTCTTCGGCAAGTACAAGGGCACTCTCAAGGGCGATGGCTTCTACTGGGTAAACCCCTTCTGCACAGCCGTTAACCCCGCAGCAAGTACCAAGCTTCGTCAGAGCGGCGATGTAAAGAGCGACTCTGCAAAGACTTCCACCACAGCAGGCGGACAGGGCGCTGTAAACCCCGCAACAGGCTATGTAAAGATCGATAAGAGGATATCCCTGAAAATGATGACCCTCGACAACAACAAGCAGAAGATAAATGACTGCCTCGGCAACCCCATCGAGATCGGCATAGCAGTTATCTGGAGAGTTGTTGACACCGCAAAGGCAGTATTCGAAGTAGATAACTATAAGGAGTACCTCTCTCTCCAGTGCGATACCGCACTGAGAAATATCGTAAGGCTCTACCCCTATGATGTTGCACCTAACGTTGATACCACAGGCGACGGCGTTGCCGACGAAGGCAGCCTGAGAGGTTCTTCCGAGATAGTAGCACAGCGTATCCGTGACGAGATACAGGAAAAAGTTAAGAATGCAGGCATCGAGATCATCGAGGCGAGAATCACATACCTTGCCTATGCGCCCGAGATCGCAGCCGCAATGCTCCAGAGACAGCAAGCAAGCGCAGTCGTTGATGCAAGAAAGCTCATAGTAGACGGCGCAGTCGGCATGGTAGAAATGGCACTTGAACAGCTCAGCGAAAAGAACGTCGTTGAACTTGACGACGAGCGCAAGGCTGCAATGGTATCCAATCTGCTGGTAGTTCTCTGCGGCAATCACGATGCACAGCCCGTAGTAAATTCGGGCAGCCTGTACTGATATGGCAGCAAAGAAACAGATACCGCTGCGACTTTCAGAGAAGCTGTATAACGATATAGCTTCCTGGGCAGAAGATGACTTCCGCTCCGTAAACGGGCAGATAGAGTATCTACTGACCGAATGTGTAAAGCAGCGGCGTAAAAACGGCGGCTATGTAGGCAAGGACATAGATGCCCCACCCGATTTAGATGTCGAGGAATTTGAATAAAAAACGGCACACCAGCGGAAACTGCCAAGGAAGAGAGCTTTGGCTCAAGCGTTTCGCGGCAACAAACCTGCGCACTAAACAAACTATGCCGCGAATCAAAGCTTTTGGTCAAGCTTTTCACGAAAAGCTTGCGAAGAGCTCGAGAGGCAGAGCCTCTCGGTCAAGACACCAAAGTGACGTGACAACTGTGCTTTAAATAGCACAACAACCTTCCGACCAAAAAGGCGCGGCAATATTTTCCGCACATAGAAAGAGCGTGGACATTTGTATTGTCCACGCTCGATTTTTTGATATTGCCGCGCCTTTTTGACAGGGGCGGGAGTTCGCTGTTCTCTTATTGTTCGCTGTGCATTTTGGTTTCGTGCCTTGGTGATTGAGGGACTCCGCCCCTCAAACTCCTCGCAAGCTTTTCGCGAAAAGCTTGACCAAAAGCTCTCTTCCTTGGCAGTTTTTCCTCGTTTGCTTACACCCTGCACTTAAAATCCTCATACCCGAAACGCTTAACACTCTCGGTAGATCCGTCAAGTTTTTCCAGATAAATCTCAGGCAATGGCATACCGTTGAATGTGTTGTTCTTGCACATGGAGTATATCGCCATATCGCAGAAAACCAATCTGTCACCTGCTTTCAGGGGCTCGTCAAAAGCGTAGTCGCCAATGATATCACCCGCCAGACAGGTAGGACCTCCAAGGCGGTATACGTGCTTTTTCTCCCCTGCCTTGCCTGCGCCTATTATCTCGGGACGATATGGCATCTCCAAAACATCAGGCATATGGCAGGCAGCAGAGGTGTCCACTATGGCAAACTCGATACCGTTTTTGCCGATGTCAAGTACCTCAGTTACCAGCCAGCCCGCATTCAGCGCACAGGCTTCACCCGGTTCAAGGTATACCTGAACTCCGTACTTCTGCTGGATACCGTCAACTGTTTTGCAAAGCAGGTCAACATCGTAGCCCTCGCGGGTTATATGGTGACCGCCGCCGAGATTCAGCCATTTCATCTGCTTTATGTACTCGCCGAAATGCTCCTCGATGTGGGGCACAGTCCTGGCAAGAACATCAGCACCCTGCTCGCACATGGTGTGGAAATGCAGTCCCTCGATTCCGTCAAGCTCGCCGTTCTCGAAATTCTCGGGTGTGACACCAAGCCTTGAACCCGTAAAACAGGGGTTGTATATGTCAGTGTCTATCTCCGAATACAGAGGATTGCACCTTATGCCGCAGGAAACTTTCCGACTGCTGTTCTTAACAGTGCCGCGGTGGAGCTTCCACTGGGAAAAGCTGTTGAAGATGATGTCGTCGCATATCTTAACCAGCTCAGCCATATCCTCTTTTTTGTAAGCAGGGCTGAAAACGTGGGTCTCTCCGCCGAATTCCTCATGACCCAGCTTTGCTTCAAACAGACCGCTTGCCGTTGTGCCGTCGATATAAGGTCTCATCATCGAGTAAGCCGCATACATCGAGAATGCCTTCTGGGCAAGAAGTATCTTGCACCCCGTCCTCTTGCGGACGGAGAGCAGTATCTCCATATTGTGTTTCAGCGCCTTTTCGCTGACTAGATAGCATGGCGTTCTCAGGGAGTATATATCGCTTTCAAAAGGAAAGTCCATAGCCCCTCCTTACCACGGCTTAACTGTGCCGACTATCTCGGATATGTTGTTTATGCCCTTGTCCTCGCAGAATTTCTGCAAGCCGTCAACTATCTTGACAGGAGCAAACGGGTCGTTGAAAATTGCCGCGCCTACCTGTACAAGGCTGGCACCTGCCATCATTATCTCAACAGCGTCTTCCCATGTGGAAACGCCGCCCATTCCGCATACAGGGATATTTACGGCATTAGCCACCTGCCATACCATTCTGACAGCCACAGGGAATACCGCAGGACCCGAAAGTCCGCCCACGTTGTTCTTCAGTATGGGTCTGCCTGTGTTTATGTCTATCCTCATGCCGAGAAGTGTGTTTATCAGCGATACAGCATCCGCACCGTTAGCCTCAACGCTCTTTGCTATATCCACGATGCTGGTAACATTCGGCGAAAGCTTTACCATAACGGGCTTGTCCGAGTTATCCTTGACAGCCTTTGTTACCTGTCCTGCAATAGTGCAGTCAGTACCGAAAGCCGCACCGCCCTGCTTAACGTTTGGGCAGGAGATATTCAGCTCTATCATGTCGATGTCGCTGCCCTTGAGTTTAGCCGCCAGTTCAGCACATTCCTCAATGGTAGAACCTGCTATATTCGCGATTATGCGTGTATCCTTTGTTACCAGATTGGGCAGTTCGTAGCTGAGGAATTTATCCACACCGCCGTTCTGCAAACCAACGGAATTCAGCATACCCGAGGGAGTCTCAGCAACTCTGGGGGCGGGATTTCCCTCTCTTCTGTGCAGTGTGGTACCCTTTACGGAGATTCCGCCCAGCTTTGAAAGGGGATAAAGACACTCATACTCTCTGCCGTAACCGTATGTACCGCTTGCGGGTACTATCGGGTTCTTGAAATCAACACCGCAGAAATTCACATTCAGCCTGTTCATTCAAAAACCACCTCCTTGCTGTCAAATACAGGACCGTCCTTGCATACGTGAGAATGTATCTCCTTGCCGTCCTTAACTGTTCTGCAGGCGCATACCAGACAAGCACCCACACCGCACGCCATTCTCTGTTCAAGGCTGACCTGACATTCAATACCGTTCTTCTCAGCGATATCCGCTATCCTTTTCAGCATTACCATAGGACCGCAGGCAACGATGATATCGGGCTTTTCCTTAGCTATCTGCTCTTCAAGTGCATCGGTGACAAAGCCCTTTCTGCCTGCCGAACCGTCATCTGTCCAGAGTATAGTCTCCACTCCCGCAGCCTTGAAATCTTCCTGTAAGATAACAGCAGCCATGTTCCTGAAACCGCTTATAGCCACAGCATTTTTGCCGTAAGCCTTGGCGATGCCCACCATTGGGGGAACACCGATACCGCCGCCGACACATATGGCTTTCTTGCCCTCCATCACCTTGAAGCCTTTGCCAAGGGGCGCAATAATGTCTATCAGCTGACCCTTGTTAAGTTCAGCCAGCTTCTCTGTGCCCTTGCCGCGTATCTCGAATACAAGGCGTATAGTGCCCTTGTCCTTGTCGATATCGCATATTGAGATGGGTCTGCGCAGGAAAAATCCCTCCGCTGCCACCTGTGCAAACTGACCTGCCTCAGCAAGTTCAGCCACATCGGGACAAAGCACCTCGATATCGAAAATGCCCTTAGCTAAGGTCTTTTTCGATACTATCTGATATTTACCTTGTTTGTACATTCTACCAACTCCCGTTATAATTTTTGTATCTTATGTTTCGGTTGTACCGTTATTATCAGGTTTACAATTTTCAGCCTAGATCAGCGTTCTCTTTCTCCCACAGTTCATCAATGTCCTTGAAATTATCGGGGAAAAAGTAAACCGATGTTTTGATGTATCGTTCTTCACCCACCAGACGCTGCCACTTCACAACTTTGTAAGTCAGTGCCGCGTATTGCCTTGTGCCGCCGTCTTTCAGAGGAGATAAGGGTATCGGAACGAACAGTATCAGCAGAACAAGCGTTATTACTGCCGCGATGATCTTCTTTTTCATAAAACTGCCTCTTATTTCTCAAAAAAAGCTGTCAGGTTCTCCGCGCAGAATTCTTCTTCTTCGTCAATATACTCCATCAGAAATATCTTGCCGTCAGGTTTCAGCACATAGGAATCCCCTGCGCCGTTACCTGCAAATGCTACACCGTCACCGCCGTGAACCTCGTGGTACCTTTCTGTTTCGGAAAGTATATCATCAAAGGGGTCAACTATGTAGTATATATCCATGATCTCGCCTGTTTTCGGGTGGGGCATGGTTTCAAGTATGCCGTTTGATA
Organism: Hominimerdicola alba; assembly: GCF_900112155.1. Lineage (GTDB taxonomy): Bacteria > Bacillota > Clostridia > Oscillospirales > Ruminococcaceae > Hominimerdicola > Hominimerdicola alba_D. The sequence goes on from NZ_FOKQ01000017.1 coordinate 16,007, forward strand.
TACGCAGAAGTTCTGCAAGTTCTTCGGGCAGGAGTTCTTTCGCCTGTGCATACCTTTCATCATCAAGCGGCGCACAAAGCTTTATATTTCCGCCATACTTTTTTCTGATAGCTTCGATAATATCCATATCGGCAACACCTTTAAATATTATATCCTATAACAGTCTTTGTGTCAAGCATCGGGAACGTCCTGCCAGTAGTTCACGGCGATATCGCCGAAACGTTCGTAGTCATCAGCATCGGATATGATATCAATGAACATTTTTTCAACATCGCAGTCGTCATCGAAAATCAGCAGATACCTCAGCGCCGCCGCCACAAGCACATATCCCCCGAACCTAGTGCGCACAATCTCAGCGGCAAGTTCTTTCAGCGACCTGTCGCCCTCTTGCTCAGCTTTTATCAGCATTAGCTTTATCGCGGGTATCTCCATGCCCTTTTGCCGGTCAATGCCGAAAACATTGTCCGCCAGTAATGGGAGCGTTTTGCCCTCTGCCAGACCTTTTCTCAGCTTCTCGCTTATCTCGCCGAAACCATTGTCCGGCCCGAAATATTTTTCCAGTGAAAGCTGACGTACTGTCGGGTATTTCTTTGCGTTGTCGGAATATACTTTCTCCCACTCCCGCACTCTGAATCTCGGTTCGCTGTGTTCGTGCTTCGGCGGAAGCTTTTCTTCCTCACGTTTTGCAAGCCATTTTTTCAGGAACTCGGCTTTCTCTTTCTCGGTGAATTCCTCAGCCTTTAAGAAGATATCCTCGGTGAATACCTGTCGCCTGAATTCCCAGTCACCCTCCGCAGGTTTGAAAAACTGCTCAAACGCGGGTATTATCAGCAGGCACTTCACCCGCTGACCGTTGAGTGCCGCCGCAGCAGCCTTGTGGTGACCGTCCAGCAGCGCACTTATGCCATAAAAGCCACCGTATGCGATGGCACGGGGAGCGTTCTCGTTGGCATTGTTGTGTATGCGGTAGTACTCGGCACGTTCGGAATTGTAAAGCGCCGCCGACTGCGTAGGATACAGAAAAATCGGCTCAACGCTCTCACAGGCGTACATATCGAAGCCGTCCTCTTCAAGTAAATAGTACATCTGTACTGCCGCGTCGTACTCTTTCAGCGCGGGGTCTATATCCCAGAAGAAATGACCCTCGCCGTTCGTGGGTATGCATTCCGCGTCCGCCAGAAGATAGTATCCGTCATTCAGAAGCCCCAGCAGAGGTCCCATTATCTCAAATGAATGTTCAATATCTATGAAATCGGCGTTGACAGCCTCGCACACCGCCCGCAGTTCGGGACAGTCTGCATTTTCTATGCCGTAGCCCGCCATCAGCAGGCTTCTGCAAGTCGGGCACCAGGGCTCCTGCGACTGCACAACAGGTGTGCCGTTCAGCATGGTGATGCTGTTGTTTGCGTAGTCATCATGGCAGAACGCGCTGACGTTACAAAGTCTGCCAAGCCCGCCGCTGACGCTGAATACTATACCGCTCCTGATCGCTCCGTGTGGGACGATCTTTTGGCGTGCTTTTATTGTGGGCGCTCTTTTTCCTGAAAATAACATACTGTACTCCTTTCTCCGGGGTCGAATATTATATGTTTATCCCGCCGACACACTATTCTATACGACCGTTTGACAGGCAATATCAATGGTTTGCGGTCTTCTTCCCCACGCCGCAGGCGGGGGGAAGAAGACATCCCATTATTATACGGGCGTATGAAATGGTGTGCTAAAGGGACAGCCATATTAAAGTATTACAGTATATCACAAGCCATATATTTTGTCAAGTCTTCCTGCGCATTTTTACATGAGGTATGCCGTCTTCGAGAAATTCCTCCGAGCATACCTCAAAGCCCTCCTTGGCATAAAAACCGATGGCATATACCTGTGCTTCAAGATAAAGCTGTTCAACACCCTCATACATAAGCGCCTGCTTTACGCCCTCATGCAGGAGCCTGCCCCCAAGACCAGTGCCGCGCTCGGTGGTGACAACTCTGCCTATCTGCATGGTGTGGGGCTCATCGGGCTTGACGAATAATCTCAGGCAGGATGTACATTCGCCATTGTCATTCAGGGTGAACAGGTGCCTGCATATTGGGTCTATACCGTCAATATCCGTGTAGGCGCAGTTCTGCTCCACCACGAATACATCGCACCGCGCTTTCAGTATGGCGTGGAGTTCGTAGGGGGTCAGTTCTGCAAATTCTTTGCTTATTATATCACTCATATCTTCACCTTAAAAAGCGGCGCCCCCGCTTATCAGGAGCGCCTGTATTATTCAATCATTAAAGCTTATGGCTATCACATCGCCGGAATTAAGCTCTATGGTCAGCAGATCGCAGTCATCTTTTGACACGATGTCCGAGGATGCCACATAACTGCCCTTGCCCCAAGGTTCGTTGCGGGTCATGCTCAGAGAGAGCACATTTTCCACACAGATCTCCACGGGTTCATTGGTCTTATCGAACAGTGTAAGTATCACCCGTGCATTGTCATAGTCTGTATAAAGCCCTATAAACCTTGCATCGTGCAGTGCCGATGAACGTACCAGTGATATGTCCATCAGTCAGGGAAAGCTATTCTGGGCAGGTAGGAGATTATATCCTCTTTCATGCGGATAACTTCTCTTCTTGCTGCCTTTGCGAAATCCTGCTCGTCGCACTCGTCTTTCTTGTAAGCACACATAACGCCGCGGGAAGAGTTAACGATAGCGCCCAGACCGTTCTTGTCGAAGCCCTTGCTTACGCCCTCAGCGCCGCCGCCCTGTGCACCGTAGCCGGGTACAAGGAAGAATGTGTGGGGAAGTGCGGCTCTCATTTCAGCCAGCTGTTCGGGATAAGTAGCACCAACAACTGCGCCAACACCGCTGTAGCCGTACTTGCCCATTACTTCACTGCCCCATTTTTCGCACATATCGCCCATGGTAGCATAAACGGTCTTGTCGCCGATCTTCAGATCCTGAAGTTCGCCCGAAGACTTGTTGGAAGTCTTGACCAGTACAAAGATGCCCTTGTCATACAGCTTGCACTGTTCCAGCAGAGGATCAATACCGTCAGAACCCAGATAGCCGTTAACTGTCAGCGCATCAGCACCGAAAGCCTCTATCTTCTCGCCGCCAACATCGGTAAGACCCAGATGTGCAGCCGCATAAGCTTCCATAGTCGCACCGATATCGTTTCTCTTGCCGTCGGTCATAACGAACATACCTTTTTCCTTAGCGTACTGTATGGTCTTGTAAAGGGTCTTCACGCCCTCGTAGCCGTACATCTCATAATAAGCAGCCTGAGGCTTGATAGCGGGGCATATATCGTGTATCTCATCGATGATGCACTTGTTGAATTCAAGGATAGCCTTAGCCGCAGCTTTAAGTGTGCGGTCATACTTCTTGAACTTCTTCTCCTTGATGAATTCGGGAACATACTCCAGCTTGGGGTCAAGTCCCACCACCGAAGGGTTCTGTGTTTTTACTATGTTTTCAATAAGTCTGTCCATTGACATCGTCAATTCCTCCTTAAATATATATCATGCTATAAATACGGATATATCCCCGTTCTGCCGCACTCCACCGCGAATCTTATATGGTATCCGATGTTTATCGCAGGCGGGTCTTTTATATCCAGCATCGAAAGTCCGTCATATGTGAAGCGCAGATAGTATATCTCATCGATATCTTCTATCTCGGCGGTGAATACATTCACTTTTCCGTCAGTTGAAATGCCTGTACTTCCGCCATTTAGTACTTCTATACTACTGCCGTCTATTGGCTCATTGGCATTGAAAGAAAGTTCTATACTGTAGCTTTTGCCCGTAACAGGAGCTTCGCGAAAATGCCATACACCGCGTATACTGCCGATACCGCATTCTGCCGTAACGATGGTCATGCAATTCTCTTCGGATATTTCTAACACTTTTATACGCATATCATTTTCCTCCGAAACCGTTGAACCACGCTCTTTCCTCAAAAGCCTTTTTCTTCGGGGCGGCGGGTTCTTCAACGCCTTTCCCCACAGGCAGGAAGCATACCAGTTCGTAATCCTCGGGGACATTCAGTATCTTCGCCATTTTATCGCATATCCTGTCATCATCGGTGATATGCCCCTCGTACCAGCAGCTCTGATAGCCCAGAGCGGTTATGGCAAGCAGCATATTCTCAATGGCGGCAGAGTAGTCCTGAACCGCAAAGCATTTGTCGCGGTAGGCGTTTATGCGCTGTGTCAGCACACATATCGCCGCGGGCGCAGTCTCACCAACAGGCGGGTCAATGACCTCATGCAGTTTCGCAAGAATCTCGCTGTTGTCCACCGCGATAAGGCTTGTGGTCTGCTTGTTGCACCCCGAGGGCGCACTGAGACCTGCTTCCATTATCTTTACAAGGTCTTCCTGCGGCACAGGGGTATCCTCAAATTTTCCGCGGTAGCTGTGCCTTGCGGATATGGCGTCAATAACGTTCATAGTTTTACCTCTGTTGTGTCACAGATTTCCGTCAATGCAGAATATCGTGCTGATATCTGCGGTGCTTTCGATATAGCCTGCAACTTCATCGCAGAAAGCGCGTTCGTCTTCATTATCCGAATTACCGAACTTCGATCTCAGCACCTGTGATATTTTCAGCCAATCCTCTCTACCGAACCAGTTGAGCGAGCATCGGTCAAAATACTCCTGCACCCCCCAGCCCTTAGGGTCGGGGTCTGTTACGGGGAATATCTTATCAAAAACGGGTATCATGAAATGTTCGTAGTCGGCTCGGTAGATCCGCAGGCTGTCGTATCTGTCCCAGAAAACATTTCCGTCCTCCGTCATCAATGCAGGACAGAGTTCGATATTTACAAGCTCGTCCTCCGCCGAATACAGCCTGAGTATACTTACTTTTATAGTACCGAAATCCTCGGACTTCATTTCTGTGAACGTTTTCCTGATACCCATTTATTCTCCTTTACAGGCTGAATACCACCTTGCCGCGGCAGATGGTATACATATTCCTGCCTTTGAGTTTTTCGCCCTTGAATACAGTGTTCTTGCTCTTGGAATTCAGTTCCTCGGGGATAACTTCCCACTCGTAGTCGGGGTCGAATATGCAGAGGTCGCATCTTTCGCCCACAGCTATCTTTATCGGTTCAAGACCAAGTATACGTCTGGGATTTATGCTCATGACTTCGGCAAGCTTTGAAAGGCTCATTTTGCCTGTGTGGTAAAGTTGGGTCAGCGTTACCGCAAGAGAAGTTTCCAGACCTACAACGCCGTTGGGTGCTTTTTCAAAGTCAGCCTTTTCCTCAGCGGAATGTGGTGCGTGGTCTGTTATTATGCAGTCGATGGTGCCGTCCAGCAAAGCTTCCTCGATAGCCTGTCTGTCCTTTTCAGTCCTCAGCGGCGGCGACATTCGGTAGTCAGCATCGCGGCTGAGAAGCTTTTCATCAGTATAAGTGAAATAGTGGGGGGCAGTTTCGCAGGTGACTTTCACACCGTCACGCTTTGCAGCCCTGATGATATTCACAGAACCCCATGTGGAAACGTGGCATATGTGTATCCTCGCATCACAGCTCATGGCAAGGGTTATCTCACGGGCAGTGATGCTGTCCTCGCTTGCTCTGTCCATGCCTTTTACACCAAGCTTTTCCGACACTTCGCCCTTGTTGATGATGCCGCCGTTGATGATATTAAGGTCTTCACAGTGAGAGGTTATTATAAGTCCGTTCTCATTGGAAAGCTCCAGAGCTTTTCTCATAAGTTCGGCGTTTTCAACCGGTCTGCCGTCGTCTGATATCGCGGTGATACCAGCCTTTTTAAGTTCATCGTAATCGCAGAGCTCTTCGCCCTTCATGCCCTTGGTCACGCAGGCGTAGGGGATAACGTCTATGCCCGTTTTCTGTGCCTTTTCAAAAACGTAACGTATGCCCTCTGCCGAATCGATGGGGGGCTTGGTGTTTGGCATACAAGCAACACCCGTGAAGCCTCCCGCCTTAGCCGCATTTGCACCTGTGAGGATGTCCTCCTTGTAGGTAAGTCCCGGGTCGCGGAAATGTACGTGCATATCAAAAAGTCCCGGCACAGCGCAAAGTCTGCCCTTGCCGTCGATAACTCTTGTATTTTCCTCAATATCTGTAATTACGCCAATGGCGGTTATTACACCGCCATTGACTGCTATATCCGTGATCTTGTCCAGCCCGCTCTGAGGATCGCAGGCTCTGACATTTTTTATCAGAAGTTCCATCTGCTTACTTGTTAGCTGCGTTGTCTACACGCTGATCAGCCTTTTCGTCACCATTGAACTCCTTGATGGTTCTTTTTCTTTCGCAGTTATATACATTCTCATCGGAATTCGACATGATGAACTTGCAGGATGCAGGAGCATTCATTATCTCATCGCGCTGTGCCTGAGAAAGGAAAGTCCAGCCCTTGTCGGAATAAGGCTCTTCAGCTTCCAGATTTCTGTAAGTGATCTCGGAGAACAGCTTCAGCTTTTCGCCCATATCATAGGATTCATCTCTTTCAGCTTTGGGGTTGAGCATCAGCTTGATCTTGCCTGCCTTCTCATTTACCTTGAACCAGCCCTGTGCGTAGATATGATCTTCGTCGCTGAGCTTAACTATCTTAAATTCACCTGAAACATCAAAATAGAATCTGATATCATCGTCCTCATCTGTCCAGTAACCGAGTAACAGCTGTCTGGAATCAGTGCCTCTATCGTGTGAGGGTTCGTTGAATACGTATGTGCATACAAAAACGCCGCATATCACTATAAGTACGAACAATACGCCAAGTATGCCTGAAACTGCCTTTTTCATTTGATTTCCTCCGTTCGGTATGTTAGTTGATGATTTACTTTATTTCCAGCACTGCGCCTCTGTTGGCTGATGTTACCAGCGAAGCATAACGTGCAAGATAACCTGTCTTGATCTTGGGCTCTCTGGGAGTCCAGTTCTTTCTTCTTTCAGCGAGTACTTCATCGCTTACCTTCAGCTCGATCTTGTGAGCATTGATATCGATAGAGATGATATCGCCCTCTTCTACCAGTGCGATGTTTCCGCCCAGAGCAGCCTCGGGAGAAACGTGACCGATAGCAGCACCTCTTGTAGCACCGCTGAAACGTCCGTCAGTGATAAGAGCAACTGTCGAGCCCAGACCCATGCCCTGGATAGCGGAAGTCGGGTTGAGCATCTCTCTCATTCCGGGGCCGCCCTTAGGACCTTCGTATCTGATGACAACAACATCACCGGGAACGATCTTGCCGCCGCGGATTGCCTCGATAGCCTCGTCCTCGCTGTCGAATACTCTTGCGGGACCTTCGTGGCTGAGCATCTCGGGAGCAACTGCGGATCTCTTTACTACGCAGGTATCGGGAGCCAGATTACCTCTCAGCACAGCGATACCGCCGTTGGGCATATAAGGATCATCGATAGGTCTGATGATGTTGGTATCCTTGTTTGCAACACCTGCGATGTTCTCTGCAACGGTCTTGCCTGTGCAGGTCATGCAGCTTGTATTGATGAGATCCTTCTTAGCCAGCTCGCCCAGTACAGCGTATACGCCGCCTGCTTCGTTCAGGTCTTCCATATAAGCGTGACCGGCAGGTGCAAGGTGGCAGATATTAGGTGTTTTCTCGGATATCTCGTTTACCAGCTCAAGGTCGAGGTCGATACCGCATTCATGAGCGATAGCGGGCAGGTGGAGCATGGAGTTTGTGGAGCAGCCCAGTGCCATATCAGCAGCGATAGCGTTCTTGAAAGCGTCCTCGGTCATTATATCGCGGGGACGGATATTCTTCTTCAGCAGTTCCATTATCTGCATACCTGCCTGCTTAGCCAGCTTCAGTCTTGCAGAATAAGCTGCGGGGATAGTGCCGTTTCCTCTAAGACCCATACCCAGAACTTCTGTCAGGCAGTTCATGGAGTTGGCAGTGTACATACCCGAACATGAACCGCAGGAAGGACAAGCCTTATCCTCAAATTCCTGAACGTCTTCAAGGGTCATCTTGCCTGCGTTGAAAGAGCCTACTGCTTCAAACATACTTGAAAGGGAAGTCTTGCTGCCCTTTACTCTGCCTGCCAGCATAGGTCCGCCCGATACGAATATTGTAGGAACGTTTACTCTTGCAGCAGCCATCAGCAGACCGGGAACGTTCTTGTCGCAGTTGGGTATCATGACAAGAGCGTCAAAGTGATGTGCCAGAGCCATACATTCTGTGGAATCTGCGATCAGGTCTCTTGTTACCAGCGAATACTTCATGCCCTGATGTCCCATAGCGATACCATCGCATACAGCGATAGCAGGGAACATTACGGGAGTACCGCCTGCCATAGCTACACCCAGCTTTACAGCTTCGGTGATCTTGTCGATGTTCATGTGACCGGGTACGATCTCGTTGTAGGAAGAAACGATACCTATCAGAGGTCTCTCCATTTCCTCCTTAGTAAATCCCAGCGCATTGAACAGCGATCTCTGAGGGGCTTTTTCAACGCCCTCGCAAAAATAATTGTTTGACATTCTGATTACCTTCTTTATTAAATATTATTTCACCCTCAGGTGACTATTTTGACTATTTTATACGCTCATAGGGTCTGCCGCCCAGTATGAACAGTGCTATACCCGCAAACAGGAATGGTATTGAATACAGCCACCAGTATTTGCGTGTGCCGAGAGGTTTTAGTTTTATGCAGCAGTCGGATACCGCATCGGGACTCATATCCATTATATATTTTGAGTTGTAATAGAGGTCGGAATACTTATCCTTCCACTTTTCGACGCCTTCTTCGATAAGCTCCTTATCAGCTTTGTTGCAGGTAATGATGCCCTCAACATCGTAGCTGAGGTTATCAACTTCTCTGTTTCCGGAGAATATCTGATTGTACAGATCGGTATCAAAATACTGATCTATGACTACGCATACATACTTTTCAGGATCGTTTTCCAGTTCCATAAGAAAATAAGACTTGTATGCACCCTCGCTTGTCTCCTCCGAATCTGTAACATAAAGTTCAAATGGTTCAACGTTGTAATCGGTAGCCCCTATAGGATAACCTCTTACCACAGTGGAGATCTTTCCCTTTACGTATGATCCGCTTTTTATATCATCAAATTTCAGCTTTGAAAGATCGCGGATATTGAGACATTTATAAAATATCACCAGACCGAATATAAGCACAGTGATACCGACCACGAAGGCTGCAATAGCTATTTTGTGAAGTATGTTGAGTTTAAGTTTCATAAGCGTTCAGTCCAATCGGATAAATATTATTCATTTTTATTATCCTCATCCTCCTCGGGGACTTCTGCCACGGACTCGACATCCACTATCTCGCCCTCAGGTCTGCCCTTTTCTTCAGCCTTGCGGCGTGCCACGGCATCTTCTCCTGTGAAAACGCTCTTTACGTTGTCCATAGTTCTGGCAGCATCGCTTTTCAGCTTGCCGCTGCCCACGTACTCCTTAGCGCCCTTGACAGCTGCGCTTGCCTTGTCCTGTATCTTACCGCTGGTCACGAATTCCTTTGTCTTCGTGACAGCCTTGCCTGCTTCTTCGCCAAGTTTTCCGCTGCCTAAAAATTCCTTGGTGCTTTTGACAGCCCTGCTGGCATCGTCATGCATCCTGCCGCTCTGTACATATTCACGCATGGGGGCAACTGTCTTATCGAATCCTTCTCTGAGCTTTCCGCTCTCGACAAAGTCCTTTGCGTTACCCGCAGCAGCGGCGAGTTTATCCTTAATACTCATCTTAAAGCCTCCTCAGCTGACAGTGGGCGGCAGCACAAAAGCTGATACCGTCTGCCGTATGCGTTTTGTGATACTTTTGATATTACTTGTTCAGACCCAGGAACGCAGCGCCGATTATGCCTGCATCGTTGCCCAGCTTGGCAATAACTATCTCTGTGTTCTTTTCGGAGTTTCTTGTGTAAACTTCCTTAGCCACCAGTTCCTTCAGGGGCAGCAGCAGAGGATCGCCCTCGTTGCATACACCGCCGCCGATGCAGAGGATATCGGGCTGGAAGATATTGATGGTGTTAGCGATACCGCAAGCGAGATACTTGATGTAATCATCAACTACCTGCTTTGCAGCAGCGTCGCCTCTTCTCATTGCGTTGAAAGCTGTTCTCGCGGATACCTTGCCGTGATCGTCAGCCTCTTCTTTGAGTATGCTCTCGGGGTGCTTAGCGATGGCTTCGTTAGTCATGCGGATAAGTCCCGTAGCAGAGGAATAGACCTCAAAACAGCCTCTTCTTCCGCAGGTGCACTGGGGACCGTCAACATTTATAACTGTATGACCGATTTCAGCACCTGCAAAGTTGAAGCCCGAGTATATCTTCTTGTTTATGATGATACCGCCGCCCACGCCTGTGCCGAGGGTGATGCAGACAGCATCGTTAGCGCCCTTTGCAGCACCTGCAACGAACTCGCCGTATGCAGCTGCATTAGCATCGTTTTCAACGTAGCAGGGCTTGTTTATATGTGTCTTCATAAGTTCAACAACAGGGAAATTCAGGAAACCGAGGTTGTTTGAATACTCGATAACGCCTGTCTCCGAGTTTGCAGTGCCGGGGGTGCCGATGCCCACAGCCTCGATGTCATCAAGGGTAAGACCTGCTTCCTTAACAGCTTCAAGGGCTACCTTAGCCATATCAGCGCATATCTCCTCACCGGGTCTGGGGAGGTTAGTCTTGCAGCTTGCCTTAGCTACTATCTCAAAATCCTCGCTTACGACACCTGCTTTAATGTTGGTGCCTCCCAGGTCGATACCAATGTAATATTTCATCAAACTCCAACTCCAATCGTAAATTTGCGGATATTCCGCCTTATTTTCATATTATTTATGTAAAGACCGCAGCGGGTCTTATTACCTCTGTTTATTCCGCCTGAATTTTTGTGATAACAGGCGGTTCGTCAGTTGCCACATTGATGATATGATCAAGACATCTTATCTGGTAATGCCTTATGCCGTCCATTATCTGAAAAGCAAAAGTGATTTTCTTTAAGTAGTCCAGCCAGTCTGAATCATCTGCTGTGACAACAGGTTCGTGTCTTTCAAGCGTTGCCCTGTCACCGTTATCAAAGCTTTCGTTTATCACCGAATAGCCTATATAGCTCTCAAACCTCACCAGCCAATGTCTGTTTTCGTTGACATCGATAGGTTCAGCGCTTTTCAGAAGCTCAGCCACCTGCTCGCCCACCTGCTCACCGAATTCACCCGCGATCGCGGCTATATCGGCTTCATCGGAAGTGCCCCTGACAGTGCCGTACAGCTCTATCATCAGCGAGCCGTCATCTTCGCGGATGTTTTCCGCATACAGATACTTTTCGCTGTTTATGTCTTTAAGGAACTCTTCAAAACTCATTTGCATTCGTCTATCCTTGTGAGTATCAGACTGCACTTGCCCTCTACCCAAAACTTGCCCGAACCTGCGGGAATGAAAAGGCTGTCGCCTTTTTTTGCATTTACAGCCTCGTCTGCTGTCTCCTCGGGCTCACCATCAGTTACGAAAGGTGTGCCTTCCAGTATCAGCAGGCTCACAAACGAACTGTCGTCCGCGCATAACTCTGCTTTTTCATCTATATCAACTTTGTATGTGGTAAAATACTCGCATTTTGACAAAAGCTTTATCTCAGCACCATTCTCGCGTACAGCGGGAGTATCGGGATAACTCTCAGCAGGAGCAAGCTTTGTAACGTCCTTCGCCTTTTCTACATGAAGCTCGCGGGGCTTGCCGTCCTTGCCGACTCTGCCGTAATCGTAGATGCGGTAAGTGGTATTTGAATTCTGCTGTATCTCAGCGATGAGTATACCCTTGCCGATAGCGTGCAAAGTACCCGACTTGATGAAGAAAACATCGCCCTTGTGTACAGGGACATTGTTCGTCACTTCCAGCAGAGTATTATCAGCTATCCTCTGCGCGAATTCTTCCTTGCTTATCTCATGCTTGAAACCGTAAAGAAGCTCCGCACCCTCGTCGCAGTCAACTATGTACCACATCTCGGTCTTGCCGTACTCACCCTCGACACGCTGTGCGTAGTCATTATCGGGGTGTACCTGCACCGAAAGATTATCCTTAGCATCTATCAGCTTTATAAGTATGGGGAAATTCTCAAACTTCTCGCAGTTTGTACCCAGTACCTGCCTGCCAACCTTGTCGATGTACTTCTGCAAAGTCAGCCCGTCGAATGTGCCGCCTGAAATGACGCTGGCACCGTCCTTGTGGCAGGAAAGTTCCCAGCTTTCAGCGACCTTGTCATAATCGCATTTTTTGCCGTACTCATCTCTCAGTCTAGTGCCGCCCCAGATATAATCCTTGAAAGCAGGCTCCAGTTTAAAAATACCCATATCATATACCCCTTTTTACATTAAATGCGAATAATCGCACTCTTTATAATAATAGCATAGTTTTGATATTTAGTCAATATTTTTTCTAAATATTTCACCGAAATCGCTTATCATCGTAAAACATAGTAATATCGACATAATAGTGTGTGTCCGTGATGCTCTTCATTGTCCCTTATACAGTATGCACGCCGCCTCATATGCCGTGGTCATAGTCGGCGGCTGCCTGCGATCGTGCGCACAAGGGGGAAGATCTTTGTGACGTCGGTCGGAGAAACGTTTTTCACTATCAGCGATTTTGGTCGAAAAGTTGTACGTTTTTGTACAACTCTTGCAGAAATATGTCCGAGTAAAATGAAAAAACAGTTGTTTGCACAATGTCACAGGCGCGAAGTTGGAGAGTTTGATGAGAGCAAGGGGATAAAAAGGGGTGAGTTAAAGAGCGTGGCACGCAGAACTTGCAGGAGCATGGCAAACAGCGAGAGCCTGAGCGCGAACTTGACCGAGTACGCGGAGTGAGGTACGAACGGAGCGCACGCAGCGTCAAGGTTGCTCTAGCGCGAAGGTCGAGCGTCGGGGGTATGGCAGAACTTGCAGGAGCATGGCAAACAGCTTCAAAGCCACCGTATGCCAACGCATAAACTTCGTATCGAATAACAAGGAAAATCGCAGAACATTCTATTGTGCATGGTGACGAATTAACTTTTATAAATTTTGTTGATAATGTTAATTGCTAACAATTGGGAAATGGAGTATAATTAAATTGAATAGAAGTTGCTGTTTGCAGACCTGAGACGGAAGTAAGATACGTAAAAATGTTGTGAGATCAATGCGTGCCGATGATATTGCTTCGGCAGTCGCGGCATAACGCGGAGCGGAGGGCCTGACTATGAAAACTGTATACAAACGGTTTGTATGGTGCTGCTGTGTGCTCTTTGCGGTGATGTGTATTGGGTCTGTGTCGGTGGTGACGGCATTTGCCGATGGCGGCAGAATGGCGCAGACTGCACAGGTACAGGTCGAGGGACACAGCGGTTCGGCGCGGCAGATGTTCGGCAGTATGGGCGCGGGAGCGGTCATAGTTATAGCTACGATATGTCTGCTTGCAGATAAGAAAAAGAAATAGGCTTGTAAAACGGCTTGTTTCGGCAATTGCTGACGGAGGTGAACACAATGAAAAAAGCGCCGTTTCTGGCAGTGCTGGTACTTCTTCTCGGGGGCTGTACTGCTGGCGGTGATGTTAACGACAACCGCGAGGAGAATAACTCGGCGGCTGTCGAAGAGCAGATCGGTAATCGTGAAAATGACAGGTTATATGTTAATGGGGATGGCGATGGATATGTTATCTACGCTTCCTGGGACAGCGGACTGAAAGAACGGTTATGTGATGAACATTGTGTTCTGTCCATCAGCGTAAACAACAGGATATTTTTCTGATATGACGCTGAAATAAAAACACGATCAGTGGAATAACACGCCTTATCGGAATACTTTGATCACCCGATTTCTGGAAAAGTTCAAAAAACAGGACTGCAAATATTACAAGATGGTTAAATTTGCAAAAAGCGCTTGCAAAAGCGCGTAAGATGTAGTATAATTATCTTGTAAATATTCGGCAATATGCCGTTGGTCGGATAAAGAGAACATTCTCGGAAAGAAGCGTATAACTATGGAGAAGACTTTTTTCATCAGCAAATCAGCCTCTTCAGATGAGAATAGCGCACCTGCATATGACAGGTTCCAGCGGATAGAGAAACTCAACCTTCTGGTTGACAGCGGCTGGGTCATCAAGAGCTTCAAGTGCGATGCACATGAAGAATACTTCATTCTGGAGAAAGCAGATCAGTAACACGCAGGGGGAATGACCGCAGGGTCTTTCCCCTTTTTTATTTACAAAGTCCTTTGTGCTGCTGTAAGAAATATTCGGGATCTTCGGAGGGATAGTAATGGCTTCAAAAAGTGTTTTTGTCGGTAAGTGGTCTTATTTGATGTCCGATACAAATGCAGACCCGGATGGGCGCATCGTCCTGATCGAAATGTTATCATTCGGACCTTGTGAAGTATATGAATGGGGCATAGATAACAATGGTCTGCCTTATGAGGAATATCAATGGTGCGAGAATGAGTTTTTTTAGGATGAAAACTATTTTAAACACATAACGAAAAAGGAATTGGCAGAACAAATAGAGAGTGTCATCCGTGTTTTTTCGGAACATGAGCTGTCGGAATGGGCGAACACCTATTGTAAAATACTTGATCGGCTGAATTCCGATCTGTTTTAGGAACACTTTTTAAAGAATGAGTTTAAAAATAAGGCAGGCGGAGATACTGCCATAAAAAGGAGGAATTTTCATGGACATGAAAGTAATGAACAAGATATCCTACGGATTGTATGTGCTGACGGCGAGGTGCGGCAACCAGTATAATGGCTGCATCATCAATACGCTGGCACAGGTCACAAGCTCGCCTAACCGCGTATCCGTCACGGTGAATAAGGGCAATTTCACAGAATATATGATACGTTCAAGCGGCAGGTTCAATGTCTCCATGATAGATGAAAGTGCCGATTTTTCCCTGTTCACCCACTTCGGTTTCCAAAGCGGAAGATGGGGCAACAAGTTCTATGACTATGCCCTGAAAAAGGCGGAGAACGGTCTGCCGATTATTGAAAAAGGCGTCTGCGCCTACGTTTGCTGTGAGGTGGTGCAGACCGTTGACCTCGGCACCCATACCATGTTCATCGCCGACGTTGCCGACGGTGAAGTGATATCCGAGAAAGCCCCCATGACCTATGCATACTACCATGCAAACGTAAAGCCCAAGCCAAAGCCTGCGGCTGAAAGCGGAAACACAGGCGAAAGATGGGTGTGCAATATATGCGGCTATATCTATGAGGGTCATCTCCCCGATGATTTCATCTGCCCCCTCTGTAAACACGGCGCGGCAGATTTTTCAAGAGTAGATACTCCCGCTGAAGCTGAAAATACCGCCGCATCAGCCGATGAAAAGTGGGTATGCGAAGTCTGCGGATATGTCCATGAAGGCGCACTGCCCGATGACTTTGTCTGTCCCCTCTGCGGAGTTGGTTCCGACAAGTTCAAACGGCTGGACTAGCCGCGCAATAATCGGTCAGCATCAAGCAAGACAAGGCTTGACATAAATTGCGAGTATATTGTAATATAGGAAAGGAAGATGAATGATGGATTGTCCCAAATGCGGAGACGCAATGACGGACGGTGTCCTGACAGGAAGCGGAAAAAGCGGCATCGGTGTACAGTGGATAACCAAAGAATACCGCATGAAACACGCTTTCCCGCCAATGACGCCAAAAGCATTGGAGGAAGCCCAGCGAATAAGCTTACGCATGGCTGAACTCAATACCCATATGGCAGACGTTTTCTGGGTGTGCAGAAAATGCGGTGTCATTATGGCTGAACTTCCTCGTATAAAGGAGGAAAACAGCCATGAGTAACTGCATTAAATGCGGCACAGCCTGCAAAAAAACGACTCTCGGCGGAGAAGACGGCGTACTCATTTATAAGTACTATGCCGAAAATGATACCGTTGAGCATTATGCAAGGTACGAACTTTGCTGTGAGGAATGTCCTGACTGCGGAGAACTGTCAGCACCCGAACTTTGCGCAAAAGCAGAGGGCGGAAGCCTGACTTCGCTTGTCACGATACTCGACGGCGAGGGGTACAAATACGAAGTCTGCCCTGTCTGCGGTGGACGGCTTATAAAAGATATGGCAGGAATGGGCAGTGCGGGAAATCTGCTGAAAAAGTTTGCAGAAAAAGAATTTCCGTACAGCTTTGCGCTGTTTGACCTGTGCGCGGACTGCGGCAGGATATCTGATGTTCACGAAAAGCTGATGGGGGTATAGAAAAATGAATGCTAAGCTTAAAGAAGAGATACTGGCGGTACTTAAAAACGGAAATGTGAACGGTCTTGATGCTGAATCGCTGAGCGACGATGATCTGCGTACTTATATAACTCTGCAAGCCCTTAAAAATGACAGTCATGACGGAAAGTACGAGTATGCGGTGGAAACTGTCCGCGACCGTGACAACGGCGGCGCTGATGAAGCATCGCTTGCCGATGTGCTGACGATGTACGGCGAAAGGGGCTGGCGGCTGAAATTCTGCTTTACCGATGAGATGAGGGTGGAGCGTGATGCAGAAGCTGACGCGACGATAAACGATATTGTGCTGATATTTGAGCGTAAAATGTGATATGGAACACGAACTCTTTATAAAAGAAGTCCGCAGTGGGATATACCTGCTTGATGAAGGACATGAAGCAACCGGATATCTGGTGGTCGGTGAAAACAAAGCTTGTGTCATCGATACTATGAACGGCTGGAACGACCTCTGCGCCGCTGTACGGAAGCTGACGGACAAGCCTTTAGTATTGGTGAACACCCACGGTCATCCCGACCATATACTCGGCAATGCATATTTCGACAAGGAAGTTGACCACGCGCTCATAAGTCCCCGCGACAGGGCGCTGGCGGAAAGTTTCTATGAAAGCATACCCGAGGTCAAGGAGATGTGCCGCAAAAGCGGACACAGTATACCGCCTTTTGCGGATATCCGTGAGGGCGATATCATCGATCTTGGCGGACGCACGCTGGAAGTATTCGAGCTGGCAGGTCATACCGACGGCGAGCTGTTGCTCCTGCTTCGTGAGGACAGGATACTTTTCACAGGGGATGGCGTAAATCATCATCTGTGGCTGCAGCTTGACGGCTGTCTGCCTATGAATGAAGTGCTTGCAGAATTCGACCGTCTGATATTCCTTGAAGACAGGGCAGATGTTATACTGCACGGTCACGCAAGGAATCTCGATGACATATCACTTATGCGCTGTATGCGCAACGGCATCGCGGAACTTTGTGAGGGCAGGACTGAAAATGACAAGCCCTATCACTGGTTCGGAGGCACGGATCTTCAGCACAGTTTCAGCTGTCTTGCCGATAAGCATTATCAGCAGGCTGACCATGTGATATGTTACCGAAAAGAAAATCTGCCCACTGATATCAGGTAATGGTAATTAAAATATGGTTATCCCTTTAGCACACCATTTTATACGCCGGAAGAATACCGCCACCAATTGATATTGCCTGTCAATTGGTTTTATAGAATGGAGTGTCAGCGGGATGAGCATAAAATCTTATTATAAAGGAGTAGAAAAACTATGGCATACGTAATAGGAGTTGACTGCGGTACAAGCGGTACCAAAACAGTCCTTTTTGACGAGAAGGGTACAGTGATAGCCTCCAAGACTATCGAGTACCCCATGTATCAGCCGAAGAACGGCTACGCAGAGCAGGAGCCCGCAGACTGGGCTAATGCTATGATAAACACCATTAAGGCTGTTATGGCACAGAGCGGTGTTAAGAAAGAGGACGTTAAGGGTATCGGTATATCAGGTCAGATGCACGGTCTGGTAATGCTGGATAAGGATAATAACGTGCTGAGAAAGTCCATCATCTGGTGCGACCAGCGTACCGAAAAGGAAGTTGCTTGGATGACCGAGAAAGTCGGCACCGAGAAGCTCATCCAGATAACCGCAAACCCCGCACTGACAGGCTGGACTGCCGCAAAGATACTCTGGGTGAAGAAAAACGAACCCGAGGTATACGAGAAAGTAGCACATATCCTGCTGCCTAAGGACTACCTGCGTTTCGTGCTGACACATGAGTATGCTACCGAAGTATCCGACGCATCAGGTATGCAGCTGCTGGATGTTCCCAACAGAAAGTGGTCTGATGAACTGCTGAGCGTTTTCGAGATAGATAAGAACTGGCTGGGCAAGGTATATGAGTCCTGCGAGGTAACAGGCAAGCTGACAAAGGCTATGGCTGATGAACTGGGTCTCTGCGAAGGCACAATAGTTGTGGGCGGTGCAGGCGATAATGCAGGCGCAGCAATAGGCACAGGCGTTTGCGAGGACGGCAAGGCTTTCACAACCATAGGTACATCGGGCGTTGTGTTCGCTCATACTTCCAATATCTCCATCGACCCCAAGGGCAGAGTTCACACCTGCTGTGCTGCTGTTCCCAATAGCTGGCACGTAATGGGTGTTACTCAGGGCGCTGGTCTGTCCCTGAAGTGGTTCAGAGATAACTTCTGCAATGCCGAAAAGGAAACTGCAAAGTATATGGGCGTTGATGAATACTACCTGATGGATAAGCAGGCTGAAAGCGTACCTGTGGGCGCTAACAGACTTCTCTATCTGCCTTACCTGATGGGCGAGAGAACACCTCACCTTGACCCCAACGCAAGAGGTGTATTCTTCGGACTTTCCGCAATGCACACCAAGAAAGAGATGCTCCGTGCCGTAATGGAGGGCGTATCCTATTCTCTGCGTGACTGCGTAGAAGTATTCCGTGAGATGAATATAAACGTATCCGACATGATGGCTTGCGGCGGCGGCGGAAGCTCACCGCTGTGGCGTTCAATGCTGGCAGACCTCTATAACTGCCCCGTAAAGACAGCTTCCTCCAAGGAAGGTCCTGCACTGGGCGTTGCACTGCTTTCAATGGTAGGCGCAGGCATCTACTCCAGCGTACCCGAGGCTTGTAAGGCAGTAGTACGTACCGATAAGGTACAGGAGCCCAACGGTGCAACAGTACCTGAGTATGAGAAGTTCTATCAGCTGTATCGCGAGATCTATCCTGCACTGAAAGCAGAGTTCTCCAAGCTGGCAAAGCTGTAATAACAAAAAAGCAATCTGGCGGAAACTGCCAAGGAAGAGAGCTTTTGGTCAAGCTTTTCGCGAAAAGCTTGCGGATGAGCACACAGTCAGCAAAGCTGACTGTTAGAGGCGGAGCCTCTCGGTCAAGGCACCAAAGCGACGCGACAAGAGTGCTTTAAATAGAACAGCAAACTGCCCGTCCTGTCAAACAGGCGCGGCAATAAAAGAATTTCAGAGCGTGGACAATCAAACAGTCTACGCTCTTTCTGTTTGCGTAAATATATTGCCGCGCCCGAAATCAACGGCGGAACGCTCGTTGATTTCTCGACCCGTAAGGGGCGACAAAACGTCCATCGCATTTCTTTGGATAAGAGTGCCGAATAAAATAAAATCGGGCTTTTCGGGTATAATAGGATATTTGCTGTGGTCGATAGCTTGCTAGTTTTCGCCCCTCGTCCCTCGGGTCGAGAAATCGGATTCGCTTCGCTGTCCGATTTCGGGCGCGGGCAATATTCACGCGGATAGTTTGTGCGGTGGCATACGTTTGCACACGCTCGTATCGTTTATTATTGCCCGCGCCCTATTTGGACGTTAGTTTGCTATGATATTACAGCACCATTGTCACGATGGTTTTGCGCCTTGATGCGAGGGCTCTGCCCTTAACAGTCAGCTTTGCTGACTGTGGCTCCCCGCAAGCCTTTCGCGAAAGGCTTGACCCAAAGCTCCCTTCGCGGCTCAGCTTTGTTTTGATCGCAGGTTTGCTGCCGCGGTCGTTCTTTCTTGTTTCATCTTCTGTTGACAACCTCGCCCCGATATGCTATATTTGGTGTAATAAAGGAGGCATCAAAATGGCAAAAGTAATATCATTGTGCGGGCTTATCTGCACAGGAAAAACAACCTATGCCCAAAAGCTCCGCAAAGAAATAAAAGCCGCGCTTCTCTCGGTAGATGAAATAACCTTAACGCTTTTTCATGACGATGTAGGCGAAATGCACGACACATACGTCGAAAGGGCAGAAAAATATATCTACGCAAAAGCAGTCGAACTCGCCGAAGTCGGCATAAACAGCGTACTTGATATCGGATTGTGGACAAGGGTAGAACGCGATGAGATACGAGCATACTTCGAGGAAAAAGGCATAGATTTCGAGATACACTATCTTACCGTTCCTAGTGAAGAATGGCACAGACGAATAGAAAAACGCAATGCGGATATCACCGCAGGAAAATGCCGGGCATATTACGTTGACAGCGGACTTGCTGAGAAATGTCTCGGCCTGTTTGAACCGCCGCAGGCTGACGAAGATATCTACAACGTGTGTGATAACTGAAAAGGAGACCAAATGGATATTATTTTCGATATCGGCAAAGTGCTGATAGATTTTGACTTTGAGGAATTTGTAAAAAGATACGTCGGCGAAGACAAAGCCCCCCGCGTAACAAAGGCAATGTGGGGCAATCCCGATTGGATAGAACTCGACAGGGGAGTGCTTCCCGTGGAACAGGTTCTCCGGAAATTCATCGACCAGGCCCCAGACTGCGAATGGGAGATCCGCCGCGTTTTCTCACAGCTCGGCAATATCCCTCAGCTGCGACCAACTACCATTCCTATGATAGAAGAGCTCAAACGCCTAGGTCACAGGGTATTTTATCTCTCGAACTATTTTGAGTTCCTCATGCACGCAGCACCCGAAGCCCTGAAATTCACGCGGTATATGGATGGCGGCATATTCTCCTGCAACGAAAAGATCGTAAAGCCCGACCCCGCCATATATGAGCTTATTTGCAAAAGATATGGTATCGCCAGGGAAAACGCTGTCTTCATCGATGATAGCCCGAAGAATGTCGCGGGTGCTGAAAATGTGGGAATAAGAGCTATACTCTACAAAAATCAGTCCCCGGATGAACTGTTTGCACAGATAGGTGTATAGGGCGGAAAGTCTGTGTAAATTCAGCAATAATCGGTCAGAAGAATGTGATATATGTCTTGCAAAAAAAGCGGGTTAATGGTACAATATCCTTAAATTTATCGGCATAAGGAGCTGACAATATGTTAAGGATAACTAATACAGAAAACGGCAAAGTTCGCGGACTTCCTGCCGCTGACCCTAGAATAACCTCATTTAAAGGCATACCATTCGCAGCGCCACCCGTGGGCGAAAACCGCTGGAGAGCACCTCAGTGCTGTGAAAACTGGGAAGGCACCCGCGATTGTTTTGAATTCGCCCCTATCTCGGTGCAGGATACCCCGGGTATCGGTGATGATATCTACTGCCGTGAATGGCACGTTGACCCCGAGATACCCATGAGCGAGGACTGCCTTTACCTGAATATATGGACTAATGCGAAAACAGGCGACGAGAAGATGCCCGTGCTGGTATGGTACTTCGGCGGAGGTTTTCAGTGGGGCTATACCGCTGAGATGGAGTTTGACGGCGAAAGGCTGGCAAGGCGCGGAATCGTTGTTGTTACCGTGAATTACAGACTTGGCGCTTTCGGATTTCTGGCACACCCCCAGCTTACGGCTGAACAGCCCGATGCCCCCTGCAATTTTGGTAGTCTCGACCAGCAGGCAGGTCTCAGATGGGTGCGCAGAAATATCGCTAATTTCGGCGGCGACCCTGATAATATCACTATTGCAGGACAGTCTGCAGGCGGCGGAAGCGTTTTGTCGCAGATGGCTTGCAAGGGCAACGCAGGGGATTTCCAGAAGGCTGTTGTCATGAGCGGTATGTTCAAAAGCCCTTATGTCAGAAACGATTTCTTTATCCCACGTTCTCTTGAAGATGCAGGAAAACTGGGTGTTGAACTGTTTGATGCCCTTGGCGTAAATACTCTTGAAGAGGCAAGAAAGCTCGATGCGCAGTTTATCCGCAGAACCTATTCCGACCTCAGGAATGAGACCAATGTAATGTTCACCATCGTCAATGACGGTTTTTTCTGCACAGGCGACCCCTTGGATCAGTTCTGTGACGGTACCCGCAACCGTGTACCTGTAATGGGCGGCAATACAGGTGACGAGTTCTTTGAATTCATACACGCCGAGAACGATGATGAACTGAAGTCGCTGGCGGCTAAGTATTTCGGCGATAAGGCAGATGACTTCCTTTCTCACCCCGAGGCTAATATACACTGCGAACAGGGCTATGCCCCTGTATCAGCCCCCGAGATCGGTGTCAAGACCGCATTCCTCGCTGAAAGCAGGATGGCTGATGCAAAGCCCTGCTACTATTACCGCTTTGTTCCCGATATCCCCGGTGATGACCACCCCGGTACTTTCCATTCTGTAGACCTCTGGTTCTTCTTTGAAACGCTGGCTAAGGATAACAGACCCTTTGAGGGCAGACATTATGATATCGCAAGGCAGATGTGCGACTACTGGGCTAATTTCATAAAAACAGGCGATCCCAACGGATACGATATAAACGGCAATAAGCTTCCCGAATGGAGACAATATACCGATGCCGACCGCGCCGAGATGGAGTTCACTCCCGATGGTGCAGTTGCAGGCGTTGAAAACAGCTCATTTACTAAATTTTTGCTTGACCATGTAAAATGAAGGAGGACATAATAATGAGCAAAAAACAGGCTTTTAATCCGTATCTTCCCAGCTGGGAGTACATTCCCGACGGCGAACCATATGTGTTCGGTGACAGGGTGTATGTGTACGGTTCACACGATTTCTGGAACGGCTATGTGTTTTGCATGGGCGACTACGTATGCTGGTCAGCCCCTGTAAATGACCTTGGCAACTGGAGATACGAGGGTGTTATCTACCCCCGCAACGCTGACCCTCTCAATAAGGACGGTCATATGTGCCTTTATGCCCCGGATGTTACCGTGGGTCCAGACGGCAGATACTATTTATATTATGTGCTTGACAAGGTGGGAGTAATGTCAGTTGCAGTATGTGACGAACCTGCTGGCAAGTACGAATTCTACGGATATGTCCACTACAAGGACGGCACAAAGCTGGGTGAACGCGAGGGTGACGAACCCCAGTTTGACCCCGGTGTTATAACCGAGGGCGATGTTACCTATATGTACAGCGGTTTCTGCGGTGCAGGGGACAAGTCCCGCACAGGCTCAAAGGTAGTTCCCCTTGATAAGGATATGCTCACTGTACTCACCGAGCCGAAACTTATCGCACCTGGCAGCTGTTACAGCGCCGGCACCCAGTGGGAGGGTCACGCATTTTTTGAAGCCTCCTCTATCCGCAAGGTAAACGGCAAGTACTATTTCGTATATTCTTCTGAAGTTATGCACGAACTCTGCTATGCAGTAAGCGATAACCCCTTGGAGGGCTTCAAGTACGGCGGAGTTCTCGTCAGCAATACCGACCTGCATATCGATACCTATAAGCCCGCCGATATGCCTACCTGCCGCGGCGCAAACAATCATGGCAGTATCATCGAGATAAACGGTGAGTGGTATATCTTCTATCACCGCCACACCAACGGCACATGGTTCTCACGTCAGGGCTGTGCCGAAAAGCTGACACTGAAAGAGGACGGCAGTTTCCCACAGGTAGAGATAACTTCCTGCGGACTCAACGGCGGACCTCTTGAGGGCAAGGGCGAGTATCCCGCTTATATCGCCTGCTGTCTGTTCACCGAAAAGAAAGAACTCTACATCGGCGACCTGAACTCTCCCCGCATAGTGCAGGACGGCAAGGACGGCGACGAGGAGATAGGCTATATTGCAAATATCTGTGATGGCACGAATATCGGCTTCAAGTATTTCGACTGCAAGGGCATTAAGAGAATCAGCATAGCCACCCGCGCATACGGTGACGGAACTTTCCGGATAAAGACCGCATGGGACGGCGAAGTGCTTGGCGAGATAAATGTTGTCGGCAATAATGTCTGGACGACATCAGGCACAGATGTTGCAATACCCGACGGCGTAAATGCAATCTGGCTGACCTACAAGGGCAGCGGCGGACCTCAGCTGAAGTCCATAACGCTGGAATAAGCCTTTATATTGTATGATTAACGCCCGAAGAAAATACGGGTGGTACTGATACAGAAGTTTTAAGCCATAGTATTTCTGACTTAAAGTCAGAAATACTATGGCGTTTTTTATTGACAATACAGCCGCGTTGTGTTAGAATTATTACAAACATAAACCAAACGGGATTTAGAGGTGAAAAGACATGAAAAACTGGAACGATCAAGCGGAACGTATCATGACTGAACGATTTGGAAAAGATACAGTTATTTCATTAGCAACTGTCGAAAATGGAATTCCTTATGTCAGATATGTGAATGCATATTATGAAAACCACTGCTTTTATACGATCACCTATGCTCTTTCCAATAAAATCAGGCAGATCGAAAAAAATCCCGTTATAGCTATTGCAGGTGAATGGTTTACTGCTCACGGACAGGGCACCGATCTTGGCTTTTTCGGAAAAGAAGAAAACATTGAAATTGCCGCAAAACTGAAAACAGCTTTTGCAGCGTGGATAGATAATGGGCACAATGATCTTAATGACCGAAACACAGTGATATTATGTGTAGAATTAACAGATGCTGTGTTATTGTCCCACGGAACAAGGTATGAGCTTAATTGACATATTCTGATCTGTCTTAGCAGCTATGAAATGTACAATGCCCCGAAGCACATTCAAATGCTTCGGGGTAAAACTTCTATATGGTATCCGTGGGCGTTTTGGATTTTTCTGAAACTTTTTTGCGGGCAGATAAGTCTATAAATACGAGAGGACAAATCCCCACGCGGAACAACTGCAAAAAAATTTTTTAGAGTGAAACTTTTGAGCAGACAGGTTCGTCTATTATTACGAGAGGGCAAAAGCCCCGCACCCGCATCTGAAAAAAATTTTTTCAGGATTGAAACTTTTTTGCAGGACAGTCCGTCTATTAAAGCGAGAGGGTAAAGTCCTCAAAGAAAGGAGGAGGTGAGAGCCGTGAGCGAGGAAAACGTCAGGGAACGCTTCGAGATGATATACAACAAGACCTATGACTACATATATAAATACCTTATCATCAAATCCGATTCCCGCGAAACTGCCGAGGATATCCTGCAAAGCGTCTATCTCAGCTTTTACAAGCGAATGCTGGCGGGTGAAAAGATACTCGACCCGAAGCACTACCTGTTGAGAAGCGCCAAGCACGGTCTGGCAGACCACTACTCATCAAAACGCATAACGGAAAGTCTTGATGACAGTATCGAGATAGTAGACGAAAAGGCGCTGGACAGTCTGGAGAACTACGACGGCTTTGCTTATGAAGAGATACTTCAAAGCCTGAAAGAATCGGACGAAGTCACTTACAGGATATTCCTTTTGCACTTCGGTCACGACTACACTATCGAGAAGACAGCAAAAACGCTGGGGCTGGCGGAATCCACGGTTAAATCAAAGATGTACCGTGCATTGAAAAAGCTCAGAAAACAACTAAAGGAGGGTGAGAGATATGCGGTTTTCGGAAGGGATAAAGAGATACGATGAAGAGACAAAGAAAAGGATATTCGATGAGATAATCGTAGCCGCAGAGAAAGACAGCGCGTCAGTAAACTCTCACGCAGACAACGAAAAAGCTGTCATAGCACAGCAGAATTTGGAGGACAACACTATGAAAAACATAGAAGAGAGAGCAAGGATAAGAAGCAGCAGAGGCGGTATGATAGCAGCAGCTTGTGCTGTACTGGTAGTCGGCGGAGGCATCTTCGCGGCAGGACACATGAACGGAGGCAGCAAAGGAACAGCTCCCGGCTCAGCGGGAACAACATCATCAGTCTATACAACAGATGCCGAAGATGAGGTATCGTCTGAGAGCACCGCAGAAAAAGATGAAGCTTCGACCGTGGATGAAACAGACAGTATGACGACCGATGATATAGATTATGACAGATGGGAAAAATGGCGCGAAGAAGCGGACGAGGATACTATCAGACTTGTAGACAGTTCCGACTTCATAGGTATGGTGCAGATCGAGGACATTCGGCAGGAAACAATAGACGGAGTAGAATATACTGATTATCAATGTGTGCTCGAGGATGAAGAAGGTCATTGCGGTTTGGTTTTCGCGCTCCGTGGAGATGAGCTGCCCACAAAGTTCGGTTTACTGGAGAAAACTTATGAGGGAGATCAAGTCCTTGCTAAGGGTGATAAGATCTTTGTGTTTGCAAAAAACGGCGTTCAGAACGGAATAGACGAATTTTGTTATGAACTGACCGATGATTATACGATGTTCAGATGGGACGATGAAGTTAAGAGGTACACCAATGTATACCGTCCGGGTCATATTATAACCGATACTTCCGAGGGTATATACGGCGATTATCTCTGGGGACTATATGAGATGGGTCTGGATAATTACTACAAGGGTATGCTGTGGGCAATGTGCAGCAGCAGAAATCTTGATGCAGCTAAAAACTGGTGCGCTTACTATGGTCTTCCATTTGAAATCGTTGTTGAATCCGGGCAGGATTTTAAAGAGGGTTCTTTGATCGGTATTTCATGGGCAAATACCGATCAAAACGGAATAACTGTTTCTGTAAGCGATGGTCTTAGCTTTATAGGCGAAAATGATAAGGGCGAAGAATCTCAGGTCGCGATCGAACTCAACGTAAGGGACAAAGGCACAACTATTAAGGAATTTGCAGACTACAACCTCGAACTGGGCGGACTTTTTTATGAAAAGGACGAAAACAACTACGGCGTGGTCATAGATGTTACCAAAAAGGACGGCAGTAAATTCTCTTACGAAGACTGGGCTGAAAATCACATGGATCTGGTCTACGGAGATCTTGATCCGATAATGTCGCTGACATATTCAAGCTATATGGATTCGGGACTAAGCTGGCTTGCAGACGACGGTTCAAAGATGAGAGTTGCTTGCGTATTCCATGCTAAGGCGGACTTTTCCTATGTGGACAGCAGTGTTCCCGTTACATTGCAGGTCAATAAAATAAGAAGAGAAAAGGGAGAAGAGGAAGAAGGCCTTTTCGAGGCGACATTCAATATAGATATAACCGATGTCAAGTGATCTTTTCAATATACAGACAGCAAAACGAAAAACGGAGCACCGCAGTGATGCAGTGCTCCGTTTTTATGTTATCCCGAGGTTATCCCGAGGGATGGCTATATGCACACAAAACAGACCCCGTGCAGGGCACAGGGTCTTTGTTATCAAAGTTATTCAGCGGTGACTATGAAATCAACCTCGCCGAAGCTGAACACTACAGGTATGCAGAAAGCAGGCTTTTCAAAGCTTATCTTCTTATCCTGAATGAACTGCTGTGGTGTCATGGTGAGTTCAGCGCCGCCCTCGTTGGACTGGTTTACTGCAAACAGACCGTTCACCACATTCAGGAACTCGCCCACGGTCTCGTTTTCAAAGCCCGTGATATCCCCGAAGTTCTCGCCTGCGAATCTCTTTGCAAACTCATAGTAAACGTCCTTGTCAGCGGTGATGCAGGTAACTGCATCGTAACTGCCAGTGATACGCTGTTCGATGAGATTCTCGGCATCGAATTCACGGATAACGATAGCTTCCAGCGGAGTGAAATCTGTATCGATGAATCTGATGATGTTCTTGAACATCATGGTAACGTAGTCAGTCAGCATTCTGGCGTTTGAAGCTTCTTCAAGGTGATAGAACTCTGTTACCAGCTTGCTCAGGCTCTCGTTCTTGCTGCCTTCAAGGTCGCTGTCCGTAAGCTCATTATCGGTCTTGTAATCATTTATAGCCTGTTCAAACTGGGCATTTGAAAGCACGCCGTTGTTCACAAGGGTCTGTCCGAGAAGCAGATATTCCGTGGGCTGCTGAGAAAGCAGCTTGTCAACCTGTTCTTCGGTCACATATCCAAGTTCAACAGCAAGGTCGCCGAAACGCTTATCAACGCTCTGCTGAGTGATATTAACGTGCTCGACCTGATCTGCGGTCATAAGTCCCGCATTTATAGCCAATACGCCAAGGCGCATTCTTGTATGCTTCTTATCCTCAAAAGCCTGGGTCAGATCTTCCGAAGTGACCAGCTTTTTATGGAGAAGATAGCCTCCGAAAAATTGAGCAAACAATCACAGCACCCCCTTAGCTGCGTTTTCAAGGATAGCTCTGGTATCTTCATCAGATATGGGTTTCTGAAGAAAATCCGCAGCACCTGCGCGTAAAGCCTCCTTTAAGTGCCCCTGAGTACCAACGCTTGAAGCCATAACGACCTTAGCATCGGGGTCAAATTCGATTATCTGCTTGAGAGCCTCGATACCTGTTATTCTGGGCATAATAATATCCATAAATACCACATCGGGCTTGTTTTCTTTGTATTTTGCAACAGCCTCTTCACCGTCAGCTGCTTCAAATACTTCGTTTATACCCAGTGCAGATATAGTCATGTTCATCTTTTTTCTTGCGAACATGGAGTCGTCGCAGATGAGGACTTTAAGATCTTGTATAACCATATTGTAATTCCTCCTTTATATATTTGTAAAGGCAGCAGATATCAGTAAACTTAATATTTTCATTATATACCAAATGAATGGTTCTTGATAAAATTTTTAAATGACATTTACTTTAAAATCATACCTACCTCGTCTTAATAATTCTAACATATTTCTCTGTAAAAATCAACCGTTTTTTAGGCTGTTTTAATAGTGATTATGCATAAATTTTAGTGAATATAATTTTGCCGGATACTACTTGACTTTCTTGACACTATATGATATAATATTATGGTCAATTAACACAGAAATACGCCGCTGTGGCGAAATTGGCAGACGCAGCAGACTCAAAATCCTATCAGCATTTTTTCAGGATTTGAGTTGCCAACGATTTGCTTAATCTCACAAACAGCGTGATTTCCGTGGAATTTGGTGTTCTTGGTAGAATGAACTTGTCAGTGTGTTCGATTTTTCTACCAAATTTCTACCATTTTTCCGTGGCTTTTCTGAAAAATGCGGTTTGATTCAAAATCCGCTTGTGGTTTTTGGCTCTTTTTGAATCCGCTTGTTTTTCTTAATCGCTCTAACGGCTAAACTATGAGGAAATTTGATGATTATGGTAGAAATGACTTGTTAGGGTTTTTAGTATTCTACCGTTTTTCTACCGAATTATCAATGACCTTTGAAAGTGGTCTTTCAGAAGAAAAAACTTAATAATGCCGATGTGGTGGAATGGCAGACACAGTAGACTCAAAATCTACCGCAGCAATGTGTGCGGGTTCAAGTCCCGCCATCGGCACCAAAAATCAATGTTGAATCGAGCTTTTGAGAAAAGGCTCGGTTCTTTTTTTATGCCAAGTGAAATACAGCTCAGTTTTTGCTGTCACCCGACAGGCTTGTGCCATTGTTGTTCTGAGCTTTATCTCCGCCTTCCTCCGAAGCATTGCAAGCTCCAAGAGCCTGAGCAATCGCATCAGCAGAGTCGAGCTTTGAATTGAACTCAAGATGACTGTAAAAGTCAGCAGTGACCTGGAAAGTGGAATGACCTAACCATTCCTGAATCGCTTTCATAGGAACACCACTTGCAAGCAAGAGACTTGCACAGGAATGTCTCAAATCATGAAAGCGGAGCTTCTTGAGCCGGTGTTTCCTGATCATACTTGCGAAGTGGTCAGTAACATATACAGGGGTAATCAGCTTTCCAAAGTTATCGGTGCAGATATAATCGTCATAATCATGACAGTAATCGTGCTTCATGATCTTGCCGAGGTACTCATTCTGCTCCTTCTTCTCTTTCAGAAGATCCCTGATAAACGGAATAAGCGGAAGCGTTCTATGACTTGCTCTCGTTTTAAGCTGATTGTGGAACTTCGTTACACGGCTTCCGTCATCGTCCTTCACCACATAAGCCTTCTCACGAATAGTGATAGTACCCTTTTCAAAGTCTATCGCATCCCATCTGAGACCGATGATCTCGCTGCGACGAAGCCCGTAGTAGGCTGCGATGAGTACAACGATTTCCATTCGATCGCCCCTGAAAGCATTGAACAGAAGTCCAAGTTCGTGTTCATTATAGAACATAGCTTCAAACTTCTCCATCTTTGGACGCTCAGTCTTTTCCGATTCATTCACTGTAATCAAGTCCATCTTTACCGCATATTTCAGCGCTTTATGGATATTTGCGTGATAGTGCTTGATCGTGTTAGCTGAAAGACCGCTTGCATACATATCATTGTAGAAACGCTGAAGCTCCATTGCTTTCAGCTCACTGAGCTTAATATCAGGAAATACTCTGTCGAAATAAGAGATGATACGGTGAGAAGTGTGTTCATATCCCTCAAACGTAGTCTCTGCGACCGTAGGTCTGATTGATTCGAGCCACACCTTGAAAAACTCCGTGAATGTGTATTCTGTCTTAGCTGTTTCAAGAGACTGTCCGTCCTCAGAAATCCTCATCTTTACGGTGTTTTCGTGTTTAACAACATTACCGCTGATGTATTCCTTATAGAAATTTGCTACAATCTCGTCAACCTTAGCTGACAGTTCCTTTTTCTTGCAGTTTTCAGGGAGATCAGTTCCCACCCATTTCCGCTTTCTTTTACCTTCATTGTCTTTGTAGTCGAAAACTACATAGTGTTTTCCGCCTTTTACAGCGGTGATGTACTTAAAGGGCAGACTTGCTTTCATTATTATTATCCTCCTTGCATTGTGAAAGCTGGTAGAAAGTCTGCATCAAGTTTTGGTTGGTAACACCATTATAGCGCGCATTGGCGGTATATTCAAGTGTTTTCAAAAGTCTTGTATGCGATTCTACTAACTTGTCATCACAACGCTTGTTATTCGCCCCTTTGTTGTGCGCATTGCAGAACGTAATTTATTACTTCAATCTTAGTTACCAGAATTTTCTTACAGCAATTCAGAGAATGAAGTTTACCGTCAGAGAATAGCTTATAGGTGTTTCTGATACCTAATCCAAGCATTTCACTTACGTCCTTGACTGTCACAACATCAGGATATTTACTAAAGAGCTTGTCATAAGCTTCATACTCAGTCATAAGCCAATCCTCCTTCTTTGTATTTCCCATAGGTTATAGCCTTGATGAATATTCAATTTTCAAGATACTTTGCCGTAAAACGGCTGTACATCGTCTATCCGTTATTTTTATGCCCGAAATTGATGTACTGTTGGCAGCTCCTACTCCGAGGAGAAGAAGCTCCCGACGGCACATCAGCCGTCGTTCAAAACAAGGAGGTGTGTGAAGCACCGTGGGCAGTATCCGTCCCGCCGCAGAACGGATACTCCCGACAGCGTTTCAGCTATCGTCCTGTTCGATCAATGGCAGGATACCTTCTTTCTTTAACTGCTCATATATAAATAGTCTGCCGCGCTGCGTCCATTGAGTATTGGGTTTGGCGATAGAATCGCCATTGCTGTCTAAGACGGTGAAAGTCTTTGATTGAACATAACCCCTGTCAGCATACTTCTGATAAAGAAGCCATACAGTCCCCATTTTATACTGTATGCCGTGTTCATGAAGCCATTTGTTCAGCCATACCGCAGATTTTCCGTAATCCTTTGCGATAGTGCTTATGGGCATTAGTCCTGCGGAGTTTAACACAACATCGTAATAATTGGCTTTCGGCTTCATTTCCTCTATCTGCTTTGCCTGAACAGCAGTTGTCTCGATCAGACTTCCGTTTTGCTGTTTTGCAAGTTCCAGTTTCTGGTCTGCGATCTGCAATGCTCTTGCCATAACCGCATCGGGACTGTTCCACTGACGTTCAAGGTTCAGGAAGTATTCACGGCAGCGTTTGCCGATCTCGGTACGCTGTATCATACAAAGTTCCTTTGCCATATCAATGGTCAGGATATGATCAATCTGTTTTTGTGGCATTTCTCTGCCATCTTCACGGATAACATTTTTGTGATCCGTGAAATAGTCTATGTTTTCGCCAAAACCATACTCACACATTCTTGGAAACCACATTGTATATGGTGTTTTCACAAGTAATGCCTGATACAGCTCCCGTCCGCTGACAGTAGGTTTATCATTATCGTATTTCACGGCTATTGTGATCTCATTCATATAGAACACCCTCTTTCTCTCTTGTCGGTGTTTTGTGTTTGAAAGTGAACTCCTGCATAATGTCGGGAACGGAAGTACGCCCCCGACGCAGGAGAACAGCGTATTGCTGTCTATTTGAAAATAGGAGAAATGGAACAATCATATTCAGAGATGTTTTAGGCAGAACCCAAGCAAAATCTCAGGCTCTCCCGACAGCATCTCTGCTGTCTCAGTGAAAGGAGTCAATTATGCTTAGAAAAGCAATTCATTCGGATCGGGCTTGTATGGGACGGTACAGCCTGAAAATGGACAAAAAAGCAGTGCCGTCCCGAAGCCCTTATATATAACCCTTCATAACGAAAGGAGGATCGAGAGCTTGTCAGTCCTTCGGGAATCATTCTGAACCAACGCCCTCTATATACCTAATGAGAAATTTGCGTTTTCGGGAAAGATTTTCACGATTTTTTTGCTGTCGAAAAGAAAAATCGTCAATGTAAACAAATCTTAGTTCATCTTTTCGTGCAAATCGTAATATTCTCTTAGCTTTACTTTGGCAAGTCCGATTCTGTACCTGATTTTATCTACGCTCATAGCATGAACCTCTGCTAAAGCAGCCAATGTCACCTTATCCTGGGCAAAGAAGTATTCGATCACAAGGACATACAGCTCAGGATATTCTATTTTCAGAAGCTGTAATGCTTTCGGCAGATACTCAAGTCTTTTGTGGTGCAGGCGTTCTTTCTCCTGTTCAAGTTCATACATAGGGAGTGAGGCAGGATCAGGGAAAAACTCAGCCACTTCATAAAAATCCAATGTCTGCACCCGATTCCTATACTCCCTGACGTTCTGGTTATATTCTTGTATCAGAAGCCTGTTATACTCATTTTCTATGGATGCAGGAACATCATCACCGAAGTGTTTGTAGAAGAACTTATTCATTACCGCTTGCCCTCCGTTTCAGAGGTGAGCTTTGTAAGCGGTCTTTCCTTGTTAGCGATCAGGCGATCATTGCAAAATGCCACAGTCAGACTATCATCATAATAGCAGCCGTCAAGATATTCTCTTATGATATAGCTCCTGACAGTATGCTCGACTATACCGTCACGCAGATGATGCCGCAGTCTTCCGAGCAAATATCTCTGCTTTACGGGTTTGAGCCTGAGCGCTATGCATATCGCACACAGATAATCTTCCTGATACCGTGCAGTTCCATTGCAGTAACGGGTGATTGTGGCTTTGGGGATTCCAGTAAGCCGAGACAGCTTATTCGTGCCGATCTTAGCTTCCTCCATATATCGGGATATTACAATCGGCAATGTGTCTTTCAACTGATCTGCGTATTTTGTTGTTCCAAAGACATCAAGCTCGTATCTTGCCAGTTCTTCACTTTCGGTGTCCGGTATTTCCTGTCGAACTTTGTATGTATACTCCATAAAACATCTCCGTCCTTTCCTGCCGGACGGAAATGTACAAATGAACACAGTACGACTGTCATTCGGCATAAACCGTCCGACAACCAAACATCACTCGTTCATTTGATTGAATCCTATTTAGTTTCCATACAGTGATCGAGTAACCCCTTGCGCAATAGGTTCACTATATGGACTGCACACCCTTGAACGTGCATACTACCATTATGAACCATAACGCGCGAAAAAGCAAGATATAGCGTCGTTTCAAGTGTTTCAGTACTGAAACACCCTGATTTTTGAAAACCGCCAATTTTCCAGAGGTTTTGAGCTTTTTGTCTTTTTCGTCCATCTGAACGATTATACTCCTAAAAGCACTGTATCTACGATGAAAATATGCAATCGGAATGCAACTGCAAGTGTTCCACGCATCACATATCTTTCATCTATCTATCACAATACACACACAAGAAAAGGCGGCCTGTTACTGCACAGACCGCCCTTATGCCGTTGAAGCCGCATACTACTTCTCAATTTTTGTAACAGCATAGATAATCCGCAAGGCAATCAATGCAGAGCGAGATCTATTATCATTGTCCAGTACACGTTTACCACCTCCCATAGACTTAGTATCTTTCGACCTGTCTGTATGGAACTGTCAATGATCGTACAAAAACCGAGCTGTATGCTTGTCTATCCTAATTATACCAAATCAGTTCGACAGAATTTCATGTTCTGGAAAGGTTTTGCCTAAAATTTTCATTATACCATTTCAGATAGACAAAATTTGTGCTTCTGCGGAATTCACCAAAAAGAAAAGAGCCATTGCTTATAGCAACAGCTCAGATAATCGCTTATATTTATAGTCGGTATTCCTTCACATATTCTCTCACATCAACACCGCTTTCCATGTACCTCAGCAGTATCTCCGCACAGGCATGACTATCGCTGTCTGCCTGGTGATGATCGAGAGCAATACCGTAGTGATCGCACATCACATTGAGGTTATGCTTCATATCCGGCAGAACACGCCTGCCGATCTGGACCGTACAAAGGTATTTTGCAGTCGGTTTCCAAGAGATACCATAATCACGCAGACACGCACGGAGAACACTCATATCGAACACAGCATTATGGGCAACGAGGATACCCTTGTTCATGATAGGCTCTATTTTCTTCCAAAGCTCTGCAAAGTTCGGAGCGCCCTTGACCTTATCCGCATCTATCCCCGTGAGCTGAGTGTTGAAGTAGTCAAAGTGAGTTTCGGGATCAACAAGAGAAAAGTAGTTCGCCACGATCTTGTTATCCTTGATTGCAGATATACCTATTGCACTCATTCGGTCATTTGCCCGATTGGGCGTTTCAACGTCAAAGACTATGTAGACTGCCATATCGTATCACTCCCAAGCAAAGCAGATTATAGGGTAATTATACCACACTGGAACGGAAAGGTCAATCGGCAGAAAAGAAAACAGCCGACATTGCTGCCGACTGCATTTCATTATGCTCCGATTCGCTCAAAGCTATTCAATACCTGTTTATCCGAGAACGATGACAGCTTACCGTCAGACCATTCTACGAACACATTGTCCATCTCGTCTATGTAAATGATCGTTGCCGTAGAGCCGACAGGATAATCGCTGGTGACACTTGCTGTCATCATGATCTTAGCCCCGACTGTAATTGCTTCCATCATAGTTATAACCTCCCGATTTTCACACTTGTTCTATTATACTACAACGGGATTTGAGTGTCAAGGGACAGATCAGATATTATGGGGTTGCACAAGAGTTGCTTGTGAGTTGCAGAAAAAGCCGTCAGAAAGTAGTTACTTCTCAAACTCAGGATAAGCTCCGAGTATTTTTCTGACCTCTCTCAGATAACCTTCTCTTACTCTTTCAGGAGACAGCAGCTCGATACCGTCCCCGTAGCTCAATGCCCACAGAAAGAATCTACGGTTTACACCGACATGAACTGTCATGATAACGCTCTCGTCCTTTTTGGAGTATGGGGAAATCGAAGCATAGTCACCAAAATGTTCAAGCATATCGTCAAGCAGAAACCGCTTTACTCTGAGCTTTACATATTCAAAGTATTCCGGCTCAAACATATCGGTCACAAAGCCCTCAGCCTTCTGTTCTTTCGGCAGACGTGTACGGGATACTTCACCGCCCTCAATATACCTCATACGGTCAACACGATAGATACGCCAACGCTCCTCAGCTTCATTATAGCATTTTAGGTAGATACGCTCCTTGAAGTAGATGACCTTAACAGGCAGGAGTTCACGCTTCTTCTTATAATACTTCATACACTTGTCGGTATCATATTTGCCGTACTCAAAATTGATTTTCCGGCGGTCAGCAATCAGGCGATGTATCAAGTCCAAGTTCTCAAGCAGATCGAGTGACGGTGAACATCTCTCATTGAGCGTGATCCTGCTGATGAGCTGCCTGATCTCCGCATCGGAACACATACCCTCAAACTTCTTTATCAGCTTTTTCTTCTGAGATGCTGTCAGAAACTTATTGATAGATACCGAATCAACAAGGAAACGTATCTCGTTAAAGGAGAATCCCTTGTCTATCAGAGCATAGTAAGCCGTGTTATGCTCACGGCTATATTTGACAATATGATTTCCTGCACTGGTGAGCCGATCAAGGTCACGGCGTATGGTCACATCATTCACCCTTGTCAGGTTGCAGGCATGAGCAAGATGTTCCTGTATCTCCTTGATGGATACTGCCTTGTTCTCATCGGTATATCTTGACAGATAGTCGAGTATATAAATAATTCTT
This sequence comes from Hominimerdicola alba, assembly GCF_900112155.1. Classification (GTDB taxonomy): domain Bacteria; phylum Bacillota; class Clostridia; order Oscillospirales; family Ruminococcaceae; genus Hominimerdicola; species Hominimerdicola alba_D. Next base: position 52,178 of record NZ_FOKQ01000017.1, read on the forward strand.
TCCTGATCCACTGAAACCACCTCCGCATATAATCAAATGCCCCGTCCTGAATGTATGTCAGAACAGGGTGAATATCGACCGCAGACCTCGCTCCTCTGGATACACAGAGCGGCGAGGTTTCTTCATTATTATTTTATCATATCGGACGGGGTTCATCAATCAGATTCGGAATAAAGCATTACTATGTTCGGAAAGTAGTAGCATACGCCTTTATAATTGTAAACTTTCCGTGAACTTTTGCGTTTTTCTTTCCCGAAAATATCTTTTTCTTATTAGGTAAGTGAGGGGGCATTGCAGCCGAAGTCGCACAGCTCCAATTCCTCTAACAGAGAGAAGAAACCTAACAGAGCCGTAGGCTCATATTGACTTTGCCCCGACAGGGGCAAATCAAAGTTCGCAAGCACGGCATCTCCGCATTACAATTTTGAGAATTGAATACGGCGATGCACAGCTTGTCAGAGGGCTCTGCCCCTAAAACCCCGTAAAGAAAGGAGAGATAAAAATCGACAAATCAGAGAAGCATATTCGATATATGCAGATACGCTTAACGCAGGAGGAGTACGAAGCTATCGAGAGAAAGTTTCGCAACAGCGGACTGAGGTCACGAAGCGAGTTTATCAGGGCGATGATCTTTGAGGGATATATCATTCATATCAGCGAGGACGAACTGAAGAAACTCAACAGACTTATCAGCAATATCGCAAGCAACATCAATCAGGTAGCTGTCAGAGTAAACAGCACCAACCACATCTATGCCGAGGACATTGCTGAGATCAAGGAGGGACAGGATAAGATTTGGCAACAACTAAGATTTTTCCAATCAAAGTTTCTGTCTCTGACGCATTAGCCTACATCGCTAACCCCGAAAAGACGGATAACGGCAGACTCATTTTCACATCGGGTTGCAGCTATAATCCGAGACAGGCAAGCAGAGATTTTGAAGCGATCCGAGCCAAAGGGACAGGTTTGAATACTGTTCTTGCCCAGCACTTCACAATGTCATTCAAGCCTGGTGAGATCATTCCTGAAAGAGCATTGGAGATCGGCAAGGAGTTATGCCAGAAATATCTCAAGGGCGAATATCAGTATTATCTTGCTGTTCACACCGACAAAGATCATATTCATGTGCATTGTATTTTCAATAATGTGAGTATGTGGAACGGACGTACTTTCGAGACAAACGAGAACCGCAGATTTACGGAGAAAGACAGGTCATATCACAAGCTCCGTACACTTGCAGACGAGGTATGCAAGCGGCATCATCTTTCTGTTATTACACGTTCTGAACAGACCAAAGGTATGAGCCATTGGGAGTGGGATATGAACCGTCAGGGACTATCGTGGAAAGCCAAGCTGAAATACACGATAGATCAGGTTGTAAAAGCAAGCGAGGACTTTGATGATTTTCTCAGGAAGTGTGCCGAGTACGGTGTGCTTGTCGAGTATAATCCCGACCACAAGATCGATCTGAAATTTATGCTTGCAGAGCAGAAAGAACACAATCCGAGAGCCAAAATGACACGCGCCCGGACACTCGGCTGGTTCTATGAGACACGGCAGATCAAAGACCGCATTGCTCAGTATCATGGAGTTATGATCTACACGCCGAGAACAAAGGTCAGAGTTCTCACCAAGAAGCCACCAAACAAGTTTGTTCAGGACGCTATCGACCGTGGCAATATGAAGCTCGCCAGTATCGCAAAGAACGTGATCGCTGAGTATGGCGTAGAGCCTGAGCAGATACCTACTGCGGCCCTGTCGGAATACGCAAACAGCCGTCAGTTACTCTCCGACCTGAACAACATGAATACCGAGATAGACGATCTAAAATTCAAGCTCAAAGTTCTGCGGAAATACCGCAAGCTGAAAGTGTACGCCGAGGAGGTGAAAAAACTCAGCGGAAGTGCTGCGAGAAAGTACCGCCAAAACAACAGCGATGAGCTTTCCGAATACGGGCAAATCCGTTCTAAGGTATTGGAGCTTTACCCATCGGGACATATCCCGACCGTGGAGAATCTGGAGCAAAAAATAAACGCCCTTATACAAGAGCGTTCAGAGAAAGATTTGCAGTTTCGTGAAGCGGATAAGCGGGCGCGTGATCTTGCTGACGCACAGCGTACTATTGAGGAATTTCTCAGGCAGGAACGCAACGAACAGCAGCAAGACCGCAAGCGTAAAAAGAATGGGGATTTGGAGTGATTATTTCTTTTTCACCCACCAGCCATTTCCGTCAAAATAACCGTGTTGTTCCATGAATGGAGCGAGAACCGAAATATAACCTTTTTCCGGAATCGTTATTCCCTCATCACGAAGATAGCTGAAGATGATTTCTTGCAATTCGTCCATTAAGGCAAACCAAGCATCAGTCTGTTCGCAGGCGTAGGTATAGGCGGTAGTACCTTCCTCATAGTCGTATTCATTATCTTCAATCCACCACGCTTTGTTATGTACGGCAGCATACGCATCTATTATGCTTTGTTTGTCAGTATGCTCAGAGAGCCATTTACGAATGTCATCGACACTCAAATCAGGGAGAGGTTCACTACCCATAATGAAATAATCTTGAATACTCATTGCACCCTCCGAATCTATTTATGTGATTGTTCGCAAATCAGATTTCCATTATAATCAATCTCATAATAATTATCCTCAAAGTCATAAAGGCATACACGATCTTCAAGCAACCGAAAAGCCTGTTTATTGTTTGGTGATACGAAAATATCTCTACCTGAAAAGCCCCACTTTTTATTGAAATCTTTATCATATCGTGCTACTTCAAGCTCACCATGAATAAAGTATCCGTCAGGTGTACTATACAGACCAAAGGCACATCCATACAAATCGGTATCATAGGTTGCTACTACTGTTCTATTATGAAGATTAAGTATAACAACTCGATTATCCTGAACTACGGTCAGAACCTCATCATCAAGAACGGCACAGTCATCAGGATATGATTGACCTGAACCTACTAAAGCAATCTTGTATTTGTCATAATACAGATTTACGGATAAGGACAGCACTCTATAAAAGTCCTGAGCAGTATATCCGTCAACATTCAAAATAAGATCATATTCACTATGATCGGGGCTTTTGAAATCAAAGTTGTCATCTAATGTGACCTCAACAGCACATCTATTATTTGTAAGTTTCATTGTTTATTCCCATTGTGTTTTTCTTTGTATTCCTCCAAAGCCGTGAGTAACAGCTTATTCACGCTCATACCCTGAGACTCTGCATAAGCCTTGATCTTCTCACGCTCTCCTTTCGGCACGTTGACACGGATATAATCGTAATGTCCTTTGAGGTATTCCGTGTTCGGAGCTGATTTCTTACGCTTCTTATTTGCGGTACACTCCTTGCAATACTTCTGCGAACCGGAAGTCACAGTATAGGTCTTACCGCAGATCGGACAAACCTGTTCGCTGCCGATCTTTACGGCATTGCCGGACTTCTTCTTCTCAGCGTATGCACGGTTACGGGCAGCCTGAGCCTTGTCACGGCAATAGATACAGTATTTTGCACGGGTGTTGTTCGTCTCAAACTCCAAACCGCACATCTCGCATTTATGCTTAAACAAGAGTATTCCCCCTTAATTTCGGTCTTTCCTCTATTCTATCAAAAGTTGGGTGCAAAGTCAAGTATAATCCGAAATTTATACAAATCACACTGGGGAAAATCAAAAATCGGGGTGCTGATTGCTGCGCTCCTACAAAGATTCCAAAATAAAGAAAATTATACTTGACATTGGGTGTAAAGACAAGTATAATAAAAGCACAACAGAAACACAGAAACCCGAAACCACGAAAGGAAGGTAAATCCTATGTTAAACAAGTTCATGGTAGCCGGCAGACTGACTGCCGATCCCGAAATTCAGACCAAAGGCGAGAGCCGTCTTTGCAAGTTCACCATTGCCTGCGACCGCCCGAAGCGTAAGGGCGAGGAGAATCCCGAAACCGACTTCTTTACCTGCACAGCCTGGAACCGCAACGCAGATGTGATCGTCGATTGGTTCGGCAAGGGCGATATGGTCACACTCGTCGGAGCAGTCCACATCAACCGCTATGAAAAGGACGGTCAGAAGCGTTCTTCCACCGAGGTAAAAGTTGAGGAAATCCACTTCAACGGCGGTAAGAAGCGTGAGAACACCGCAACGACCGCCAACAGCTATGAAAATCCCTACGCAGGAACAGAGGACGATCCGCTGTTCTAACCTATAATCACAAGGAGGATACGAAAATGGACACTACTATTATCGCAATCAGCAATCAGAAAGGCGGTGTCGGCAAGTCCACCACCGCATATAACCTCGGAGCTTGCCTTGCTCTGAACCACGGAAAGAAGGTTCTGCTTGTGGACTTCGATCCGCAGGCAAACCTCTCCGAGTACCTGAAATATGAGCCGAACGGCAATCCGACCATGACACAGCTTATCATGTCATTCTACGCAGGAACGCCCTTGACAGCGGAAACTGCTCAGAAGACGATCCGTCACAGCGATACAGCAGGAGTGGACTACATTCCCTCCGACATCAACCTCGCAAATGCGGAAACGCTCATGGTCACGATGATCTCTAAGGAGCATATTCTACGCAGAATACTCACGGAAGACCTGATCGTAGGTTATGACTTCGTGCTGATCGACTGCCTGCCGTCCCTGGGAACGCTCCTTATCAATGCCCTTACCGCTGCGGACAGGGTGCTGATACCCGTACAGACACAGAAGTTCAGTATGGACGGCTTGCAGTCCCTTGAAGCTCTCACTCAGCTCGTCAAGGCAAATACCAACCCGAAGCTGAACCTCATCGGAGTGCTGCCGACAATGGTTGACCGCACAAAGGTCAGCAGGACGGCGATTGATACACTCAACGAAAAGTACGGCGAAATGCTGTTCAGGACAAGCATCAGCAAGTCTATCGAAGCTGCCAAAAGCTCCGAAAACGGCACACCGCTTTGTCTCACAGGTCACAAGTTAGGTCAGGAATATGATGAATTAGCTCAGGAGGTGCTTTCAAGATGTTAAGAATGTCAGAACTCGCAATGAATCCGAACCGCAAGGTCACTACCGTATGCTACGGCAAGAAGCAGGAGTGGGACGACCGTGAAGAAGCATCAGCATACTTCCTTGAAGCGATGATGAACAGCGACGGCGCAGAGCATGACCGCTATTCGGGCATCTACATTCAGCTTCAGAACGGACTGAGCTACTGCACCGATGAAGATGATGAGGAGGACGAGTCATGAAACCCTTTGATACCGACAAGATACCGTGGCTGTTCACTCCCCACGATGACGGTGAGTTAGACGAGTATTTCAGCTCAGACCACAGCAAAATCATAGCAGAGACTTCACGGGAAGTGATCGCCAGTCTTTCCGAGAGCCGTGACAGGCTCTCAGGAAAGCTCTGCTACACCTTCAATTATAATCAGCGCAGATACAGAAACACGCTCCTGAGATTTGCGGATATGATCGTCCGTGCAGATGTTACGGCGAAAAAGCTGAAAAGCCGTATCATGGAGCTTGATATTGAGAACCGTGAGCTTCGCAAACAGCTTGCGGATATGGAAAGGAAGATGAAACGATGAATACACCGCAGTTTGACCTGAGTGCTATGCTCTCCACACCACAGCAGACCGCTGTACAGCAGATACCGTGCGATCAGCTCAAGCCGTACCACAACCACAAGTTTGAGCTGTACTCCGGCGAGAGACTTGAAGATATGGTAGCCAGCATCAAGGAGAATGGTGTGCTGTCTCCGATCATCGTTCAGCCGGACGGTGACGGATACGAAATCCTCATCGGTCATAACCGCTGGAATGCTTCTAAAATCGCAGGACTTCCGACTGTTCCGGCGATCATCAAGGCAGGACTTACCGAGGACGAAGCCGAAATGTATGTCATTGAGTCGAATGTTATGCAGAGAGGCTTTGAAAACCTCAGAATATCGGAACAGGCTGCCGCTGTTGCACTCAGACACAGCGAAATGTTCTCTCAGGGCAAGCGAAATGACATTCTCAGAGAGCTTGCACACCTTGAAAATCCGTCAGCCGAACCCGACAGCTCAACTTTGAACCCAGTGGGTTCAAAGTTAGACACGAGCGAGAGCGTCGGCAAGGAGTATGGTGTCAGCAAAGGTTCAGTAGTAAGGCTTATTCGTATCAATAAGCTCATTGATGAGCTGAAAGCACTTGTAGACAGCGGAGAGCTTTCTATTCGTGCAGGCGTGGAGCTTTCTTTCCTGTCCGAAGATACGCAGGCTGTTGTCGCTGAATGTACCGAGGACTGTAAGATCGACATGAAAACAGCCAAAATGCTTCGTGCTTCTGCCGACAGCGAGGGCAACATCGACCGTGATACCGTTCACAGCATCGTTTACCATGATGATACCGAGCCGAAGCCTAAGCCCAAGAGCGTGAAGATCAGCAACGAAACCTACACCAAGTATTTCAGAAACGGTGAGAAGCCGAAAGAGATTACAGAAACTATTGAAAAGGCTCTTGAACTCTACTTTAAGAACATGGAGGACAAATAACATGAAGAAGATTATCACAGCGGTATTCTGTACCGCACTTGCACTCAGCTCAGGGCTTACAGCCTATGCTGCCGAAGCTCTTGACCGTGACACCGTTGAGTCAGCGATTTGGGAAGATCTCTGGAACGGCAAGGGCGATAACGGTCTTGATTATCCCGAAGCATCGTACAAGCACCACTTACTCGACAAGTGGCTTGACGAGAACTATGGCACAGGCGGACTGGACTGGTCCGACACGGGCGAGATCAAGCATGAATACCGCCGTTATTACCGTGGTCTGATCGACGGCTGGGACTTTGAGGACGATAACAACGGCGGTTGGACTATTGACACCGAGGATAATCATTACAGTTTCACGCTCCTGAACGGTAACTGGCAGATGATCGACAAAAACGGCAATACCGTTGACAGCTTTCCGCCTTTCAGTACGCTGAAAGATACCGAACCCGAAGCAACAGGCGGATATGAGATACACGATGACGGCGAGGATTCACCGAGAGTGATCGGAGAGGTCACAGCACGAACGGAAACGGCTTCTGAGGGCAGTTCTGCCGCAGAGGGTAATGATACCACTGTTAGTCCATCAGGCGGTTCTGAGGGCAATTCTGAGGGTTCTGGCGTTAATTCTCTTGCGATCATTGCAGGAGTGGCAGCTCTCGCAGGAGTCGGCGGTGCTGGCTACTATATCATGAAGAAACGGAAGTGATGATATGATTTTTCACAGCAAACAGAAAGTCAACGGCGCTCCTGCGTGGGAAGTTGATACCGACACGCAGACAGTACGCCACCGCAATCCAAAGACTGGCGAAACAGAGCGTTATGTGTTCCACACCGACCAGATCAGGTATTATCTGCATCACATTGAGGATAAGCGGCCCGATCTCTTGCAGGAGATCGTGAACAAGGGTGAGATTTATAAGCACCTGGACGAGCTTGATACTAAGGTCACGGACGCAGTAAACCGTCAGACTGACTTGCTTATGCAGTCGAGCCGTGACTATCAGGTTGCCGTTGAATCTGGCAATCTCAATGCCGTTGGCTCTATCGGAAATCTGCTCCGTATGCAGGCACAGCGAGCCGTTTATGATACCATGATCTATCTTTGGAGGGACGAATAATGTTTTGTGCGAACTGTTACAAGGAAATACCCGCAGGCAAGAGCTATTACAAGCATCAGGACACCAATCAGAGCTATTGCTCCCTGGACTGCCTGAATGACCACATGATCTATACTCACACGATCACCCTTGAAACGAGCGAGGGTGAAGAAAGCACCGAGGAACAGGACAATGACGAGTGAGGACTTCATCGAGGACTTGCGGAAAAACGGCGTAAAGCTCATAAAAAACGACGGCTCTCTTACCGAGATACCGCCGGACTTCCTGAAACGGGCTACCGAGCTTTGCAGCGAACTCCGGTGCAGCTCGATCACCTATGATATTGTTGATCCGCAGGACGGAGAACATACAAAGCTGAGAGTGCTTGATTGTGGATATGCGGAATAATAAGAAACGGATAGCCGTCTGATGAGGACGGTCTATCCGTGTTTAAGAGCATTATAAATACATTGCCCATGAATCAATATTAGGGTTCTCAACTATCTTTGTATGCTTTATATCCTGCTTGATCCACTTTTCATCTTCAAGCTCAGCCTTTGGAACATTGTATTTTTGATGAAGGATATTCAGGAAATCAAGGAAATTAGAGGGAAAACCGTTCATTCCTCTTGCAACTATAATTGACGAGTCGTATGTGAAATGCAAGCTCCACATAGTTCCATCTAAAACATCGAAATTATTATATTCTCGTTTATTCCATTTATTTAGGATTTTCATATCCTCAATAAATTCATCTTCTATATCAGTGAGATTCAACTGAAATGGTTTTCCATTAACTAAGAACTGAATACTAACCTCTCCGCTTTCAGATGTTTCAAGAATAGAGTCAAAGCCCTCACTGATATTATGCCAAGCATCTGTCCATTCAAATCGAAACGCTTTTACTCTTGCCATAGAAGCACCCCCAAAAGGCTTTTTTTAATTATACCATTTCGCATACAAAATGTCAATTAGTAAAACACTATTTCATTGCAATATACCGCCATTTGTGCTATAATTAGGTTATAGAGCAGATTGGAGGTGAACTGCAATGGATAACGAAAACGAAGAGTTAGTAAACCGATCATTATACAAGCGAATCAAGTCAATGAACCGTGCCGAAATGGAGAATTTCGTGAGAAATGTCTTTAATCAAGGCTATGAGAGAGCCGAGGAAGAAACGCACAGCATTGATTATGATAGCCTGAGAGCCGACCTGAGCCGCATCAAGGGCATCGGAGAGAGCCGGCTCAACGAGATAATGACGGTCATCGACAAACATATCGGAAATAATATTGACGATAAAGGAGGATAAGCCTTGACCGTTGAAACCAAAGAAGTAGTTACCACGATCTCTTATCTGATCGGTGTCCGCAAGGACATTTTAGAGCTGAACTTTGCCGAGTGCAAAGACACCCTCGACAAGCTCTATGCAGACCGTGAAGCTACCGTGATACGATATTTGTGCAAGCTCCGTACCGCACTCTTGCAGCACTTCAAGAAAACGGACAACGCTATGCACTATGACCTGAAAAACCTCACTTCACTTGAATGGTACGATAAGGACAACATCAAGCAGCTTGAAAAGTGGGGCTTTCCGATTATTCAGGCAAATTACCGAGCCGAGAAGTATATGTATGACTTCACCAAGCTCATAAACGAAAACATTGACAACTGCTCCCGTCTTTTCTATGACTGGATCGTATGGGAGTACATACGGGATTTGTTCTTTATCCCGAAATATCAGAAATCCGGAGTGCTGAAAGACGAGTTTAACAAGTACATGGGCAATATTCAGCACTATCCGTTTCAGATGTTTATTCATTGGCAGCCTGCCGACAGGGGCAACATTATCTACACCGACAGGAAGTTTCTGAAAGTGATCTATGAAATGCACGGCGATACATTCACAGACTTCACGAAATATCGGGACGCAGACGATGAAACCCGAAATAATATTTATGAATTTATCGACAGCTCTGAGAAAACAGCCATTGCCGTCGATTGTGAGAACAGCAACCCCTTCAAGCTGTATAGTGTTCTGAAAGGCTTAAATCAAGATGAACTTGCCAAGATCGAGAAAATCACGCTCTATGACGATCCAAACACTACCGCCGGATGGGACTGGCTCTCCAAATTCACGCAGATACCCGTTGAGCATATCGAGATCGACCGTGTGACCGACAGAAAGTCCCTGGTTGATGTAAGAATGACAGCGAGTGTTGTCACGGACTTCTATCGTGACGGCATCACATCTTTTATCATTGTGTCGAGTGATTCCGACTTTTGGGGACTCATCGAGAGCCTGCCAAAAGCTCACTTCCTCGTTATGTACGAATACGAGAAGTGCGGAACGGCGATCAAATCCGCCCTCACACAACACGGCATCTATTATTGTGCCATTGATGATTTCTGCTCCGCTGCCACCGAGGATATGAAGCGAGCTGTCCTCTTTGCAGAGCTTGAAAAACATCTCCCCACCCTCTATGGGGAAAGCCCTCTGGAACTCACGCAGAAAATTTATGAAGCCACAAGAGTTACAGCTACCAAGAAGGAAATGGAGAACTTCTGTAATCGGTACGTCAAGACATTGCGGCTCCGCCTGAACTCCGAGGGTAAGTTTGTGATCGAGATACAGAAATAACGTAAAAAGGACGGTTTTGAGCCGTCCTTTTCGTTTTATGGTGAACTTTGAATCCAGTGGGTTCAAAGTTAAAGTTATTCAGATAAAATTATAGGCATAGTGAAGAACAGAAATCATCTGAAAAACAATCATAAGCTGAATATTTTACGATCTTTAACGTCTTTGATGACTTGTCATAAACCAAAGCCTTGTCGGTAAAATTTGCTGCTCGGCAATGTGACACCATAATAATGGCGAGATTTGGATTTTCCTTGATTTCTTCAATGATAACGTCATTGAATTTTCGAGAGTTTTCAAACGATAGATGATTAAGAGGCTCATCTAAGATCAGTATATCCGCTTTCTGGAGCTTAAGTATTCTTGTAATAAGCTGAATCAGTTTACCTTCTCCACCGCTTACATTGTCCTTAATACGTTTTTTCTTCTTTTTTGAAAGATTGAATGTATCAAGCAAGTGATCTAACTTGGCTTCGTCTAAGTCGATTTCGCTGCCCGCACAAGCGGTTTCAGCTTCTTCGAGTATGGTTGTGTTATTATAAGGGGTATCCATTTGTTCTGAATAGGAAATGTGTTTTCTGGCGACACTTGGATCAAGCAAGTCATTTCCAGATTTATCAAGTATTTGTCCCTTAACGTTTAATCCTTTATATTCACTCTGAAGATTTCTGCTATATCCTAAAGATATTAGCTTCAATAAAAGGGATTTTCCCACACCATTCGGACCGAGAAAAATGAAGCGATCCCCCTCGTTTATAACTAAGTTTAAGTCATTATACAGGACTTCATCGTTAATTGTTATTGTAACATTCTTAAATTCAAGAAGCCTTTTCAAAGCGTTTTCCTCCTATCAGCCACCGTATTATCAGCACTCCACTTATACAGGTGTATCCAATTACACAGTAATATGACAAATTCAGTATATAAGCAAGAAAGCAAGTTAGTAGTAGTGGAACAGCAGAATATAGCATATGGTCTGCCTTGTAAAAGTCCTTTATAACATTCAGTGAGAAGCCGTCTCTTGAATACTTTTTCACTTCACGCATAATGATCCTTGTTATGATTACATGATAAAAGCAGGCAATTGAAAACAGAATACACAAGATAATCGCAGTATATGCCTTGACTTTACCCGCTAATGCTTCAAGTTCTCCATGAACATAATACTTCTGATCATAATCCAAAGAAGAGTGCGAAAGTCGCTCAAATTCGTTGCCTGTTAAGAAGAATACATATTTTCCTCTTGTGTTGCTTTCTGTTTTTTCGTTATAGCCTAAGAATGCTACGGCGAAATCTTTGTTATCGTCAATCTTGTAATAGTCAGAAATATAGGGGAAAATTTCTTTGACACGATAAGTTGAAGGAGTATCATATATCGGTAAATCCACTTGTATCTGATCTCCCACCACAACGCCGAGTCTATCAGCTATCTGGCTTGAAATAGCGACCTCATCTGCTTTAAGGTCATTATTCAACTTTATTACACCATTATTAGTGTCAGAAGTGAGATAAGTATTTACATTGATACGTTTATCAGCATTAAGAAAAGTAACAAGGTTTTCAAGTTTATAGTTCTGCCTATATTCTGAACTCTTATTTTGGCTCTCGATAACATAATCGTAATTGCACTCATTTATGCTGGTGCTATTCTTAGTAAGCGGATTGATAATAGCTGCGGCACTTATAGTAACCGCAGCTGAAATCACCAAGAAAGCAATCAGATACAGCGATATGGGGAAAGCATTTTTCTGCAAGTGCTTAACATATTCATATCTGTATCGCCCAGCAGAATTGTTTTGCTTAGCCATTCGTTATCTACCTTCGCTCTCTTTTTTTATTTTTTCAGAAACAATTGAAAACTGTTTATCGAGCTTACCGCTTGTAGAGATTTTTGCTATTATACTGAATAAAACAGTCGAGCCAAGCGCAGCAATGTTATTTATTGAAATAAGCTCATTCCCAAAAACGAAATATGATATAGCGATGAAAGCACATACAGCAATAATATAGAGGAAAAAGCCTGTAAAGCTGTATCTTCCATACATTTGCTTTTCTTGTTCAAGCGTGAAGTTGTTGCGTATATCCTTTTCAACGTCATTTTTCGTATATCGGTTAGGCTTCCCACAGAGATCAATCAGCAAGAGAAGTGCTGCACCAACGATAAAAGCGATTGATATGATAAGATCACGGTTCAGCTTTGAATTATATCTTCTTTCAAGTTCTTTTATAAAACTCGAAACATAAATCGTTGACTCAGTGCTGTTCTTATTCTTGCGATTCTCCAAATACTGCTGATAAGCATCGTCGCTATCGAACTCATCAGCGGAACGAATATCACCCATACCAACATATTTTTCAATGTATGACTGAGTTGAGCTTACATCATTACTGCATACATAAGCACCATTGTACTTGTATTCCAAACCGCAGAGAGCTTTTACATCGTTTTGCATTATGGCGATAGCTGTACCGCCAACATTCCTGTAATCACTCTTATAGATACCGCTTATTGTAAACTCAATAGAAGTCCCTGACAACGTGATAGAAGTCGTATCATTTAATGATAGTCCTGCACTCTTTGCAAGGTCATATGAAACATACAGAGGATTATTTGCAGTTGAAGCGGTTGTTTGAAGCTTTAACCTATCTGAAAACACTGTATAACCTAAATCATCAGTGTTTTCGATAATATACAGACTTGAATTGACAGTTTTCTTGTTTCCCTTAATATCTGCTGATCTGTATACATAAGGAACAACCTTATCAACGTCACCTCGTGCGTCAATTTCAGCTACCTGGTCTTGACTTGGAGCTTCGATGATAAAATCTACTTTTGTTTGTTCTATATTGAATTTTCCTTTAGTTTCTTGACGCTCTGCCCAAAAGAAAGCCGAAGCTATCAGAAGTCCGAGGAATATTACTGCAAAAACAAAATCAAAAGCAGAAACATGAAGCCTTTTGTTTTTGTATTTGCTCATTATTAGTTCTCTCCTGTATTAAGTTCGTATTCAAAGAACACTTTTCTCGAATATCCTGAGTTAATCTCATTTCCGTCCTCATCATAGATATGGACAGTCATCTCTGCTTCCCCTTCATCAGTAGGAGTGCCATAGAACATGATATTATCGGCAGTAGCTTCTTTATAGCCCTTAACCGTAAAGGTCATCTTTGTGAGCTGATCTGCTTCAACCCATTCGTTTGAATCAGGATTAAGACCGCCCATTTTTTCCATTTCAACATCTTTTGTCTTAGGAACGGTAACAACAACCTTGTAATCATGAGCTTTCTTCTTGTCAGTATTGATCTGAACCTTGATAGAAGTATAGAAACGTTTTCCAACCTCAAATGCGGACAGGGATTCGTTGTAATCTGAAGCGGTATCAACAGCCTTAAATCCGAAGTTTACAGAAGGAGTTTCTGTTACTTCACAGCCAGTCAGCGGCAGTATCATCACTAAGCCCATAACAAGCACAAGGACTGATTTCATAATTCTTTTCATTTTTAATACCTCACTTATTCATAATAGTTTCAACTGATTTGCCATTACAGGTCATAGCAAGATCAGATGCTTTAACGGAATTTGCATCATATATCAATGCTACTTCTTCATTAAAGGAAGTAGTTAGCTCCATTGATACATTTTCAAGAGTTGAAGCCCCGCATTCATAACACAAACCTGCAATTCTTGGAGTGTATCCGTTCTTATCAATTTCAAATCGAACATTCTTGAAATGCAGATTGGAAATAGTAGCGTGCGAAAGGTAATGGAACAAAGCAATAGACTGCTCATCTCCCCAAACATCATCGCTTACTGTAAGATTTGATATAGTGTGATTGTTGCCATCGATAGTACCTCTGAACATTTCAGTGATATAAGGGATAACTTGTCCTTCACAATCTATATCTGCTGTAATACAGATATTATCCTTTGCCTTTATCTCAAGCAGTTCAGAAAGAGAAGCTACCTGCTTTACATTATCTGTATCCATATTAAACCGCCTCCTTCAGACCTTCACGAATAAGTGAAGCACCACCAGTGTGCTTATAAGCGTCATGTAATTCTGTTGGTATAAGTATCAATGTTTCACCATCTTCAAGATGATGCCATGTATAGCCTTTTATAGATTCACTTGTGCCGTGGTGCAATCGGTTAGCTTTTTGAATGTCCGATGTATCAATGCCAGTAAGATCGGACACTTTTACTCTTGCGATAGCATAATCATCAAAAATAGCGAAGCCCGATTTTGACATATATATATCACCGTACTTTGCTTTGATATAGTTTGCATTAGAACCTGTTGGAGACATAAGATTTCCTGCATATTTGTAATTGGTTATGGTGAAATCCTTTTGATACTCTTTTAGGAACGCAGAGATATTTTCACCGCGCGCCTGCGCTAACTGCCTGTTAAAGTTGCTATATGTAGAGAAATCCGTGTATTTATAATAATCAGCCACGATATTTCCTATGTCATTTAGCTGTTTAGCAGTGAGTTGCTCCGCTGCACCTAAGCTATCGCCCTTAATAAGCTGTTTTATTATATCATCGCTTAATCCATTGGATTTTAACGCATCTGTAGTAATCTCCTCTATCAGTGATTCATTAACGTTTGCTTTCAAAGCCAAACTCTGAATAGTTAAATCTGGATTCTTCAAAAGAGAATCATAAGCGGATTGACCAAGATCATTGATAATTTTTTGTTTGGTCATTCCATCACCGATGATTGTGTTTGCTACACTTGAATCAATGCCTGCATATCCAAGCCCTTTAACGGATAAATCATCAAACAATGAACTGGACTTCTTAACCAATCCCATATCCTTGAATGTTGTCGAAATCAGATCGCGCGACGCTGTAAGATTAGCCGCAATATTACGGTCTATCTTCTCAATTTGAGCAAGATTATCAATATTGCCATCAAACAGATCCTCCATAACCTTAACAACATCATCAGGGTTAATAGTTACGTTGGTTCTGCCTGCTGTATTACTAAGTTGATTGAAAACTGCTCGACCATTCCTTAAATTGGCAAGGTTATCAGCACCAAATCGTTTTTGAAGCATTATAAGGGTACTTGAATCAGATAGTATGTCATCTGTTTGAGATGTTCCCAGTTTTTCTATGAGTCGAAGATAAGCCTTTTCATCTGTTATTGTTTCTTTGATAGCTTGATATGCTTCTTCACTTATGGAATTTTTTAAGCAACTATCAACAAAATCCTTTGAAAGAGAACCTCCGAAATACTCAACAAACTCATACATATTTTTATTTATGTATTCCTTGACCGCTGGTTCCGATATATCGTCCAAGTTTTTAAGAGATTGTTGCTTAATTTCTTTGATTATTGTTTTGCCGACTTCATCAGTTACTCCGGCTCTTTTCCAAAAACGTTCTTGAAGTGCTTGCCTTACTCCTTTGCCTGCACCAAAAGCATCAGTTTTCTGAACAATAGATACTATCGCAGATTCATTCTTAATAACCTGCATGAATATATCTTCGGTTATTTCCTCCGTAACTTCTTTTGAAAGTGCTTTATATGCTTTCTTCAATGCATCATCGGATAAGTTTTCAGGTGCTTCTTTAATGATTTTGGCTAAGTTCTTGATTAAAGCACGAGCTGTCTTATCTTCTAATTGCTCTAAGCCTGGAACTTTCTTTAGATATTTTACAGCTCGAAGTGCCTTGATTCCTGATATGCCACCAGTTAAAGGTGCAAGAATCGCACTCCATTTGAAGCCTTCAGCAACGCCGTTAAGCATATGTCCGATGATATACGAAGCATCTCCACCTTCTTGATATGCTTGATAGCCGGATACCGCAGCATCAATTGCGGCACCAATAATAACGGCTGCCTTAGACATCTCTGAAACAAGAACAGCTCCAAAGAAAGTTGCTGTTCCGCCTGATACCGTGGTTAGTGTAACCATCACAACAACCGCAGTAGCACCAATGGCAGCATCAATAAAGAACTTTTTCAGATCTATATCTTCACCATAGTACGATACAAAGTTTTCGTGTGCCACGGTGATAAAATCATCATTTATAGGTATTACTTCAACCTCAATGTTTTGTATTCCCTTAACATTTACCGGATTAACTACAATATCTTCTACGTTAATCTCCAATGTATCCACAGAATTTACAACAATAGGCTGTATATTCAGCTCAACAAAAGCATCGTTAATGTCATTCACGTCTGCATCGACATTTGTAGCTTTAGAAACCTCTGCTTGAGAAACTGTTGAACTCTCTTGTTTTGCTTTCCCCAATTCGCAACCCGTAAAAGAAAACAGCATAGCTGAGGCTGTAAATAACGATAATCCGGCTTTAACTTTTCTGGCAAGATTCACAAAACCGCCCCCTTTAGATCTGCGTTTTTATAAAGATATGCCTACTAATAGTATAGCAGAAAATGCCCAAAATGTCAATCATATATGAATGGTTTCTTGCCTATTTTTTGATTGATTCCCCATCTTTGACCAAATTGTATTTTTAGTATATAATTTTGATTTTATACAATCCGTAATCGTTCGGTTTCATTGGCAACAGCACCCAGAAAGCTCTGAGTGCTGTTGTGTTTGAGAGAATTGTTACGGCTCATAGATGTACTCGATCCTATCAAAATCTGTACCGTAAGCCCAAATCTTAGCCACATCGGTAGAGCCCTTGCCGTTCAGATTCTCCGCATAGATGTTGAAATAGCCGTCCTCAGTGTCAACGATCTGATCGCCCTTGTAGAATAAGAGTTTGAACTTGGCAAATGCACCGATTTCATCGCCTGTCTGCTGCAAGGTGATATAGAGATCATCGCCTGAAAGGTTATACTGTACCATCTCAACTACGTTACGCTCTCCAGTCATGAAAGAGTCGCTCTTAGCATTGGCATTAGCCTGGATGCTTGCGTTAGAAACGTCGCCCTCAAAGGAATAGCGGAAGAAGTTGTACTGTCCTTCGGTCAGAACAATATCATCGGAACTCTTTCCGATAACGCTGTTGTCAGCTCCATACGCTAAGAGTGTAGCGGATACCGAAACATTCTGCTTTGCAAGAACTTTGTGGATTACGATAGTATAGCCGATAGAGTTCTTGAAACTTGCCGTCTCAACTATGTCATAGTATTTATTATGCTCGTAGGTGTCCTTTTCCGCAGGCTCATCGGGTGCGCTGGTCTCAGTCTTGATATCTTCCTTTTCTGTTTCCTTTGCTGTTGTGGTAGTCTTGGGCTTTTCTGTTGTCTTAGCTGCTGTTGTTTCCTTTGGCTTGGAGTAGGTTATCGTATCATCGCCTACAACAGCATTCTCAACCTTTTCGTAGTTGATAACCCATGAACCCATCATATTCTCAACAGTGGTAGTGCGTACCGTAACGGTATCGCCCTCCTTAATGTCAGGATTGCGAGAGGATACGAAGTTCAGGTGTTCGCCAGCCCATACATCGTAGCCGAGCTTGGAATCCGGGTGAAATTCGCCTGCAACAAACCGAACCACCTTGCCCTCAAGGTTTTTACCTTCGTTCAGTGCAGATTCAAAGGATTCCGCATCGCCGTAGTCGATTATGACTTCTTCTGAAACATCGGCACTCTGCTGGGATTCAGCGGACGATGTTCCGGTTCCTTCTGTCTGTTCGGTGTTACCGCAACCGCAGAGCGAGAGAGATAAGCACATGGTAAGTGCAAACAGACCTCTTTTGATGTTATTCAGCTTGTTCATAGTAACCCTCCGTTCTTGTTGTGAGTATGGGGATTGTATCCCTCAATCTGATTTTTTGGCTGCCGCCAGTCCGAGCAGAAGCACGATAGCATCGTCAACCGGTCCTGGAGCGAAGTCGATCGGTGATACGATGTACAGAATCACCAAGATGATAAGCATTCCTTTTCCAATATCACTCATGATAAGACCTCCTTTGGTTCGTGTCAGTGTGCCTTGTGTTTCTTGCTGATTACAGTATACCACACGCTTTCAGGTGGTTATAAAAACGGATTCCAAAACAAAAAGCAGGCTCAAAAGAACCTGCTTTCGCTCATAGTAGCTGTTTTCGTATGTCTGGCGATACCTCACGGCACACGCCCTGTTCCTTGTATTCCTCGTTGATACGGTCTATCTCTGCAATTAGTTCACGGCATTTCACCCTGTTCTCCATAGCAGAATAAATGTCAAGCAGAATGTTCAGCAGTTCTGCCTGCTTATCAATATACGGGAGCATATCGGGATACCCCTTGCATATTGCCACTGCTTCCTCTATCTTATCGGCTGCGGAACGCAAGTCATTATGATAGTAGAAGCAGTTTGCTGTCGGGATATGGATAATGTCAATCAGCTCCAAATCTGTCGGGAAAACCTGTCTTGCAATAGACTCCGCCTGTTCCGTCAATCTCCGAGTTTCCTCAATGTCAGGTACAGCAAGCGTATAGTACCAAGCCGCTACCATGTTATAATAACAGTGATTAGCACTTATCTCAGGCTCATTCTCCTCAATATATTCATATACCTTGTCAAGCAATTCGGCAGCTTCATCATAATAGTCGGGAACGCTCCTTATCAGAATACTTGCCAGATCAAGATAATATCCCGTAAGATACTTCCACTTGCGTTTATCAGTTTCCTGTTCCATTTCGGAGATAGCATTATCAGCCGAATCTATCAGATTTTCAAGCAGTTCGGCTTCTTCGTCATTTTCGGGATAGTATGCACCGCCAAGCAAAGTATCATAATAACAGCCTTGCATATCAAAATACATTCCTCTGATGATATGATGATTGTGCATACTTGTGTAACTGCTGGCAGACCGCAGTATTTCTTTGATCTGAACAGCATTTGACATACCCACATAAATGTCGATCATCTGCTTGTGATACTCCATAACTGAAACCTTTTCCCCGGACCATTGCCAGTAGCGCACAGTTTCAGCAATAACAGGGTGCAGACGAACTCTGCTATCATCATACAGCCAGCCCTGTACAGACAGATCGGTTATCGTTTCAGCCTTGATATTCGGGAAAAATTTGTATATCAGGCTTGTTTCAAGTCCTCTCACATTCAGCAGAGCAAGTATCTTCAGTGTGAGCTTTGCATCTTTGCTAACAGCACTTGCATCGAAAAGAACATAGATAATGTCCTCTAATGTATCGTAGACCTCCTCACCGTCCTTGATATTGCCGACTTTTTCGTCTGAGAACTGAGAAAAACCGTTCTCACGGATAAGACCGAGGGCGGTATGAATATCAAGCCTGCCTGCTGCGATCTGCCTTGCGATAAGCTCTATCACAAGCGTATGCCCTTGAACAAGTGTGATGATCTCCTCAAAACAGAGCCGTTCTTCCTTTGTCAGCGGTCTTTCAAGGTTCAGAGCCACAAGCCTGAAAAGCTCCGAAGTATCGCTGATCGCAGTGATCTCCATTGACGGAAAGCTGTTTTTCGGCGGTTTGTTCCTTGTGCCTATAATGGTATCATATCCACAGTCGATGATACGGCTCAGGTCTTTGGTGAGCCTGTCCGAAAAGTTATCAAGCACGAACAGAACGTGCTTATCACCGCAGATACGCTTGAAAGCCTTGAGCTTACGGACAAAGTAGTCCGCTATTGGTTCGCCGTCCTGTTGGGACACTGTACTGATCTGCAGCTGCATATCGTCGCAGAACGTATGGAGAACATCGCCGTCATATTCAAGATAGGCGATAACGTCGTATTCTGCCCGAAATCTTGCGATATAGTTCTTGATAAGCGTGGATTTACCGATTCCGCCGATACCTGTCACATACAGCACAGGATTGGCTTGAAGGCTCTCCGCTATCTGCCTGATCTCCGCATCTCTGCCGACGAAATCAGGAGAAACCGAAGGCAGTATCGGTATAACATAGTCCTTCTGGTTCAGCACCTCCACAAGTTCACCGAGGAGTTTTGTGACCGCATCAATGCTTTTGAACCGATTTGCCGCTGACGAACGTATCGTATTTCTGAAAATGCGGGTGAAAATCGCCTGAACATCGGGACGTTCGGTGTACTTGTGATACTCACGCTTGCTGTCCTCAAACGGATATTTTGAAAAACCTCTATGCTCCGAGTCCGCAGAATGTCTGCCAAAAAGAAGATAAAAGACGATCTCACCGACCGTATATATGTCAGCAGATATGCCTATTTTCGCTGTCGCATAGGGATTTAGCTGTTCGGGGGCTGCCCATTCTCTTGTGTAGGAAAACAGTGTATTACCGTTGTTTTCCGTATCACGGATACTGTCAAAGTCAATATACTCCACGAGCTGAGTGATCGTATCATCGGGAGTATTTTGCAGAATAAAGATGTTTTCAGGTTTCAGGTCAAGGCAGAGAAATCCCGACTTATGGTAATAGCCTACGGTTTTGGCTAT
Organism: Hominimerdicola alba; assembly: GCF_900112155.1. Classification (GTDB taxonomy): domain Bacteria; phylum Bacillota; class Clostridia; order Oscillospirales; family Ruminococcaceae; genus Hominimerdicola; species Hominimerdicola alba_D. The sequence continues at coordinate 72,810 of NZ_FOKQ01000017.1, forward strand.
CGTTTCGCAGAGTGCCATATACTGCGGTAACGTCAGCGAACTGAGCTTATTGAGTGTCGTGCCGTTATAGCAGGCAACGTCGATATAAGCCGTACCGTTTGCTTCAAAAACATGGCTTACAGGCGGAGTCTGATTGTTCAGTACCGACTTGTTGCGAATATTATTCTGCATTTTGCCCGAAGCAACGAAACGAGCCTTGCCGACCTCGAAATCGTCAGCATTATGGGGAGCGTATTCTTTCAGGATACACTTAGTTGTCAGCTCGCCGTGCTTACACTCTGCAAGGTACGCTATCGTATTCGCACCGTTGCCGAGCTGTTCCATGATCGTGTATTGTCTGCCGTCAGCGTTAAAGGTGTAGCCATTGTTCAGCATAGCACCGACCTCCTTTCACCTATATTATACACTTGCCGAGGAACAGAATATAAAAATCAATTCCGACCGTTCTGGATAACGCAATAGAGCGTATCAATAGGATCATAGGAGTTTGCACAGTACAGAAGCAGACAGTCGAACGGGTGACGTACATAGAGCTGGGCAAATCCGCAGGAAATAAGGACACTGTTAAGCTCCTCATAGAAGTCCATGAGGTTGCCGCCGATAGTATTAGGATCGTTATTTTCGGCTTCATAGTAAAAGTTGTAGAATTTCAGCAGCATCAGGGTTTTACGCAGGAGATCGTATGAAGCTACATCGCCGTTTATGATCTTGCCAAGCGTAACATCATTCGGGAGCGATTCTGTAAACCGTTTCGGGAGCTTGCTATCCTTATTTTTCTTGCCCGAACCTTGATACTTGACACCGAGCAGAGCTTCTATCGTCAGACTGCCGAGCCTTTCAGAATTCAGTATCCTGTCAGCTTCATATCTCAGCAGAATACTCCGAACTGTTTCGATCTCATCACTGATAATGCTCCTTGCAAGCTGAAACTGCTGCTCATTATTATAGCAATGCTCCGACAGATACCGCAGGAACTTTTCATCATCATCAATATCCAATATCGTGGAGATGATCTGCGAAGTCGATGTATGGGCGTTTTCCTGAGATACAAAGCCCTTAGACTTATCGAGCAGCTCAGTTACCGCAGAATACGGCTTCTTATGGTACAGAGCGTACATAAATACCGCATCTACGTTGCTTTTTACATTAAAAGGCATCGTGAGATAGTGCTTCTGAAAGAAAACAGCCGTCTGCTGAAAGTCCATTTCAAGGGCATAGCAGAGATCATAGTGATTACGGCGATTTGTGACACCCGGCGTAGTGCCTTTGATCCACTCCTGCACCGTGCGAGGGCAGGAAAATCCCAATATCTCCTTGTATCTGCGTTTGACTTCGGTGAGCATAAGCTCATTATCCTCGGCAGAACAAGGCACGCCGAGCTGAGTAAGCCTTGCAGACACTCCCTCCAAGAACACAGGACGGGCTTCAAGCTCGATAGCACGGCTGATTCCCGAAGTCACATCATCTGCGTTGTCAGGATTGATAGGTTCACCGAAACAGGTCACATCATAGATATATTCAGTATATTCGTCACGGAACAGTTCTGGTATTTGCTCATTATTCATGGTTATTCATCACCTCGTTGTTATTAGATACTTTGAATCCAGTGGTTCAAAGTTGATTGTAAATTGCAACAATTTAAATTAAAAGCACTCAAAGTCAGTATCACTTGATGTCATTATCTTTTTTATACCTTCTTCAAAAGAACTTCCAAAGCAATAACAAGCCCCTTCGTCTGCTCCGATGAACTCACCGTTTTCTCCTATATAGAACTCTAAAAAGCAACAATCCCTGCTGGGAATATGACCAAACGGATATACATCTTTTATTTTGAGAAAAGCAGCCATATCTTTGGCATATGTTCTCGCTTCTAACCATTCTGATTTGGCACAGTTTTCGCTGAAGAAATACTTCGGATCAATATGAATAATATAGTAAAAATCGTCCTCACTACCCGGATTTTTACCCGTAACCCTATAATAATTCCAGTAACGATAGCATGGTATTTTCAAAACCAATCCACAGAAAGCGGAAAGCACTTCCTTCACTTTAATGGGTATGTCATATCCATACTGTTTGTAAAGAGCTATATATTCGGAAATATCATAATTTCGATCTTCGTTCCAACCGCTTCTTATAAGGACTTTTTTGATTTCTTCATCATAGATTTTCATTCGATCCCTCCAATTGCAATTAAGATAGAGTCTTTTTGAACTATACTTGCATAAACGCAGGCTTCGGCTCAGGATAGTCCTTAGCCTTTTCCATAATCATTTTTGTCAGAGCCTTTTTCGCAATACTTTGAGGATCACCGTTAGGACGTATCCAGTCATTCAGGCTTTCCTTGCCGAGTATCAGCGGCATCCGGTCATGAATATCACTGACAGGAGCAACCGATTCTCTTGTAAGTACAGCGAACATAGGAACCTGAATGCCTTGGTGTTCCTCAAAACGGTACAGTCCTGCGAGATATGTGATCTCAGCTCCTTCAGGCTGGATCGCAAACTTTTCTTTCTTGATACTACGCTGTTCATTTGCATTATGAAAACCGACTTCCGACGGCGGTACGCCCCATTCGTAGTACCAAGATGCAGGAATCACACATCTCCGCCTGAACCATGAGTCTTTCCATACGGGCTTCTGATCCGCTGTTTCGATACGGCAGTTGATAAGCGGTTTTGATGATTGTTCGACCGTGAAGCCCCAAATCATCGGAAATACAGCCATATTGCCTTGCTTGTTCGGAGCAAACACCGCTGCCATATCAGTAGGACGGATATTTCCCGACATAGTTGACGGCTTTGACATAGCGTTCATGATAGCACTTGTCAATGGCAGTTGTTGAGCCTTATCAATGATAGTTGACAGAGGCTTATAATCAGCATAGAACCAAGTACACACTATGAAACATCTCCTTTATACTTCTGGGTTAGGAATTACTTCATATAAATGATAAGCAAACCGTAATTGTTGCCCAATCTCTTGATCCGTATTCTCCGAAAGCCTGCCTTTTTTCCAAGCTCAATATATTCGTCTTTGGTGAATTTCTTGAACCCGCTTTTCGTATAGAAATACTTGTCCAAGTTTTCCTTCGATATAACGGCATTGTAGAAGATTCCGCCGTCCTTTAACACTCTGCTAATTTCAGCCATTCCCTTAGCTGTATCATTCCAAAAGTATATGGTGTTCATCGTTGTAACCACATCAAAGGATTTGTCTTTGAAAGACAGGTCACAGCAGTCACCGAGCTGAAACTTCATATTTCCCGAAGCAACATACTTGCGATTCGCTTCGGTTGCCTTGCTGACCATATCTTCAGATATATCAATTCCTATGATAGAACACGGAGATTTCTGAATTATCAGCTTTTCAAGGTATCCGTTTCCAAATCCTACATCAAGTATCTTAGTTTTTGGAGAAACGTTAATTTCTTCAACAATTCCCTTGTACATAACATTATTTGCACGGTTCATTGCCCATGTCATGATCTTTCCTATAATTCCGTGCGGATTTCCGCATTGCGAAGCCAAATAATCACCGAGTTTTCCCATGTTTTCCGCCACCTTTTCTTTTAATCTGTACATACTGCAATCAATCACAATTTATTTCAGTATCAATGTGAATATCCACGAAAGCAATGCCGCAAACAAGGGATAGCCTATAACAGTACCAATAATTTTAGCAGCCCATGTTTTCTTATGGATATATGGCATCAGATCCTCTGTTCCCGGAATCAGCCACGTTTTCGTATGTCCCACCCAATACCAGTCTATAAATACACGATCAAATAATCCACATAATAAATACATGATGGTCAATTGAATAAAGCCATCTAAAAAAGTCTCGGCACCATTTACGCAGAAAACCATTAATGGAGCGATTATAAGAAGGATCAGCATAAAAACAAGTCCGGAGACAATCTTGTTCCGTTTGATTTCATTTTCTGTAATAAGTCCCAACTCTACTACACGGTCTTTAACAGGCTGCTCATAGAAATGGACACCGCCGACTGCACCGTTTCTTATGTTTACGACGCATACAAGCAGTAAAGTAAAATTAATGACAAAACTTTCAATAACAGCTAAAATCATGGAATACCTCCGTAAATGTCTATTTGTACGAATGATCTCTCACATTGCTTACATTTCCAATTATACCACAATCAGCCCTGCTTTTCAATCCAGTATACGAAAAAACGGGAGCAACCCTGAGCGAGTCGCACCCGTTACAATACCGTCAAATCAAAGTTCGATCTTATCGGAGAAATCGCCGTTGATAACGTAGTAAACTGCTTTATCTTCCGGCTTAATGTAAAACTCGATAGTCTTGACCTTACCCTTGAATTTGCTCTTATAATCGGCTTCAACTGCCTTTTTGATCTCAGCGAAATCATACTCATCGCCGCCGAACTGAACCTTGACTGTCTCAACGGGAGCAGTCGCTCTTGTGGTCTTAGCCGTGGTTTTCTTCTCAGCAGCTTTCGCAGGAGTTTTTGCTTGGGTAGCAGTTTTCTTAGCAGGAGCTTTCTTAGCAGCAGGCTTCTTTGCTGGCTTTTCAGCCGGAGCTTCTGCGACAGTCTCCTTGACAGCTTCGGTCACAACCTCTGCCTTGACTTCGGCAACAGGTGCGGTTTCAGATTTCTTCTTTCTTGGCATAGTTGATACCTCCAAATGATTTGATATAACCATTATACCGCTTTTTTCCTCAGTTGTCAATCTGTCACGGGCGATTTATCGGCGTTTGACCGCTTTCAAAGAGATTTATGACTTTGATTCCTTTCTTCTGAGCCATTCGCACCGTCTGTCCGGTTCCGCTGCGGAAGTTATTCGGATTCCAATAGCTGATACAGCACACCGTAGCAAGTTCTACAAGCCGAGCGTTTCGGTCTTTCATACAGCCGTTGTAGTATCTGTCCGATACATATTCCACACTATCGGCAAGACCGAGGAGTTTGTCAAGCTCTGCTTTATTCTCTGCTGTCCATTGCTTAGTCTGTTCATCTTTGGAACATGGCAGGATCAGGTGCAGTTTTACTTGCGGATAATTCTCACGGAGTTTCAGGACGGTAAACGAAGCGAGGGCATCAAAGCCGTATGCTCCGCCTGCATAGAAGTCGGTCACGCCTTGTGACGTTATCAGCTTTTCAATAGCAGCGTAGAGCTGCTCTGATAGCATCACCTTATCAGTCACAATGTTCCTATGTCCGGTAAAACAAGCCGATTTATACATAAAACAACGCCTCCCTACATATTATATCATTAAATTATTTATTTGTAAAGGGCAGATTCGGTATATAGTAGTAAATAGTTCGGCGTATATGGATTAAAAAATCCGAACGGAAGCATTATAATAGTAATAGAGAATCGGCAAAGGAGTTGGAACGGAAATGGACTATGGTTCAAGATTAAGGAAAATGCGGAAAGCTAAGAAATTCAGTATTTATAGACTCCATGAAATAACCGGTCTGTCACAAGGACACATCAGCGAGCTGGAAAAGGGCAAAAACCAACCGACCATCGAAACCTTGCAGCGACTTCTTTCGCCAATGGGCATTTCACTCTCTGAGTTTTTCAATGAGGACAATGAAATCTCCTATCTCAACGAACGAGAAAAGGAGCTTGTGGCAACTTTCAGAGCTATGCCTGATGATTCGGCAGAGCTGTACTTCCAGTTAGGTAAGAAGTTAAATCAGAAATAATTGCTATAACAAGAGGACTTTTGCAATCGAGCAGAAGTCCTCTTTTAACTTTGAACCCAGTGGGTTCAAAGTTGACACTTATTATGCATCTTTTTCGCCCTATATATTGAAGTGTGAAGCGATTTGTGCTATAATGATACATGAAGGAAAACACTGTTGATAGGCTTGATTAAAGGGTTTATCGCAATCTACTTATGGAGTAATAAAGATGAGTAATATAACGGAATGGTACACAAGACACGCCAAAAGGGTTGATAAGAAATACTATGCCAAAGGTGAGTCTATTTACGTTCTGCACCGGAGAACATTACAGACAGCTAAGAGCATAATTGATCTGATCAATGATATTCCTGCTGACGATCTGTTTCTTGAGCTGTATATGCTTGTAAAAGATAAGGAGTTCGGGAATTTTGTAGGGAGATACCAGTATGTCCTGGAAATGGCAAAAGAAAAGCCTGATACCTTTGCAGAACAACTTTATGAGTTCTATGTAAAAATGGCTGCGAATATCAAGAAGAACAACTATTATCAGGGATTCTTTGAGTTTATGTCCTATTTTCAAAATGAAGATATGAGAGTTATGGACGTAAAGCAACAGCTCGTTTATCGGGCTTATGTTAATCTGCTGATGAATCAGACCGAGTTTCTACGCAAGAACAAGTTTGACCTGAATAAAATGGTTGCTGGTGTGACAACAAAAGGAGAACTGATCGAAGTTGATGACATCTGTCCAAGTCTTGACTTCTGCGTTCACGAAATAGAGCATATAGCACTTATGACACCGGACAAGCTAAATCCTGATACTATGGTCAAGGTATATGCAAAGCGTGGCTATAAGATCAACTCATGGGAAGACACAGAGGTGCTTCGTGTCATGCAACAGCTACACACGAACGTAGTGGCTTATCTGACTCCCTATATCAATGAGTTTACGATAGATATTATTCCTCACGCAAGTTTTAACCCTGCACTCGGAGCATATCTGAAAGCTGTTCCAATCTTGCTTAAAGACAGCGATGCCCTTAAAGACACTCTTTGCCATCGCCGCAAAACTCTTTCAGCCAACGGATTGAAGATTCATTTTGAGAACAGCACATTCACAAAAGATGTGTTGCTCAAGGAGATATACCATAACGGAGCTATTGTATGCCTATACCGATTAGAAACCGCACAAGGCGAAACGGCAGGCTTCTATAATACGCAGACAAAGCAGTTCGTTTCAATGTTCACTCATACCGAGGAACAGACCACTCTGTTAGGAAACTATGTCGAAAACACAATTCTTTGGTGCTATGCGGCATTTGTTGGTTCGGACACAAGCATATTGCCGACCGCAGAATCCTATAACGAGTATCTCAGTGATCCGACCGCTGAAATCACATTCACTTCGATCGGCGGAAAGCTGAGAGTTCCGACGGGAACAAAGCATATCCGAACAATAGCCGGAGATAACCGCTATGAAACAGAGGTCAAGCATATCAGCGGATATATCCGTAAGCTGCCGGAAGGGCAGAAAGCATCAGAACGAGCAGTAACGCTGGCTCAGTCGCTCGGCTATGACCTTGCAGATAACGAGACTTATGTACAGCCGTTTGAACGGTCGAGCTGGATAATTAATAAAAATCGCTAAAAATTGAGGGCTTTTGCATTGTGCAGAAGCCCTCTATTACTATAGTATTTATACGTTGTTATATATATGAATCCATGGAGTCTCTTAAAATATTTGTAATCTGTTCCCAATTAAACTGATAACCTATACCAGGGAAAAAGTACTGCGTTGTATTTTTTGTTAATAAGAGCCCAAATTTATTCCATAGTTTCATTTCATCACGTAAGTAGCTATTCTTCGCACCTGTTTTTATTCCACCTGGTTTTCTTTTTCCAATAAATCCGTTATTATCTAAAAAGACTTCCAAATCATGAGCGTAGTCACTACTCTTCTGAGGAACTGTTGTGACCTTTTGAAATTTCTCTATAATATTGATTAAATCAAGATGCTTTCCAGTGGTGAGTATTAAGTATGCAAGAGAATGCTTGAAAGCTTCACTGTTTGCACCATATTTTTTACCTATTTCAAGAAGTTTAAATCCCTTGTTGGTTAATCTACCTTCCGAACTAGACCATAAGTCTAATTGTACTAATGGAATCTTTGAATTCTGTTTTTCAGCCGCTTCAGAATTGGAAGTGAAGTTTTTATTTCTAGGAGTTCCATCCCATTGTTTTGTCTGCTTATTAATCATTCTTTTATAGAATTCAGGGAATATATGATCCGAGTAAATATCACCAACTTCATCAGTGTACATAAAACTTAGATTCAATAAATCATAAACTTCAAAGTGGCTTAGGTCTCTCCACCAACACCAAAATGTTTTAATCTCATTAGGAGTTGTTTTTGGAGCTGATTTTCTTTGCGAATCAATTGGTCTTAATATATCAATAGTTTTCGTACTCAAATCATAAGCAAATAATGAAGTGCATACTTCTTTAAATTCGGGTGAAGAAAGAGTGTCATTGACAAAATTGGCGATTTTAAATCCATCATCTGCTAGATAAGGAAGTATTAAACCTGAGTATTGATATTCTTGTAAATAGGAAATGGATTGACCAAGTCCCGTCAAGTACTCTCTTTTAGTTTGAAAAGGAGGTTTAAATTCCAAAGCATATTTAGCATTTAAAGTACTGTCATAGCACACATAATCTGGGCGCGGCCAATCCCATCCTCCGCATCTTGTAATGGTAGAAGAGAATATTTGTTGAAATCGTTTGTCACCTAAACGTATTTTTTCAAGAATAGCATCGCCATAAAAAGTGGTAAGATTATCATGAACTCTTCCCATTTATACTCCCTCCTCAAAATATCTTGTAAAATCTCGTAAATACTCGCGAAATCTCAGTATTTCATAAAGTTATGTTCAAGAAATGAACCAAGTTATGGATGATCCAAAGCATTGAATGCCGGATTTAACGTTATCAGGGTATAGCAAACAAAACGTCTTGAGAGATCTGTTTTGACAGCCTTGATGCGACCCATATCCGTTACGGCAGCAAACCTCCTCTGTCCAACGGGATCATTCGTCACGTGAAGTCCCAACTTCCTTCGTTCTGCCTATCCATAACAGGGCGTCGGCGCAGCTCCATTGCGAGGTCATGCCCCTTGGTAATAATTCCTGCCGACTGCCGGCTCAT
>NZ_FOKQ01000037.1 GCF_900112155.1 Hominimerdicola alba
GTGCGCTCTGAAACAGCTTATTTCACCAGTTAATATGTTTTTTTACTCTGATGTTCGGATATGGTTCGAGGGTGCTGCGGTTGCAACAGCCTCTTTTTTATATATTATCGAATGTGATCGTGTATCGATCGGGTTATCAACGCTCTGTGTATCAGCGCAGGTCTTTTTTGGTGGATCATTCTGGGTAATAACGATAAGAGAATGAAGCAGGAATGATGATCATGAAAGCCATCGCATAAAGGGTAAATATCATGCTCACTGCGATATCTGTCCTTTCAGCTTTATAGCCGAAATATTGAAGTAGTTATATACCGATTTATCAAGCATATTGCTGACGCGATTACGTATGTATTCTTCACCTGTGGTACGATTGTTATATAAATATTCTTTATGGGAATTGTCATTCATGTATTTGTCTTCTATAAGCTGCTTGTACTGGTCTTCGGTGATGACTGCTGAAGCGTCAGATGAAAGGTCGCACATTTCTTTGATATCTGTGAATGTGAGCTGCTCGGAGCAGTATTCCATGTTGTATCTTGCAATGACTGCATCGGGACGTGAGAAGCACAGAAGTCCGAACATCAGGGTGAAAGTTACGGCGGCTGAACGCATGAAAGGGAAGTTAGTTTTGAACTGCCTGATTATCACGTACACGAATATCATTGCAGTCAGCACCATGAACCATGTGGTGTAAACGCGAAGCTGGGTAAGACCGTAATTCTGGATATAAAGCACCATCTTGCTTATTGCTGTTGCTGTTATGAGAAGAGTGAAAATCGATATCATCAAAGTGTAGAATTTAAGTGCGCGGGGCTTTTCTTCACCTGCTTTTTTTGAGAAAAAGTTGATGGCGAATATTACGCCTGCATTTATAAGTTCTATGGCGAAAAGCTCAAAGAATCCGCGTCTTGCGTACTCTGCATAGCTGTAATCAGCAGGAAGTATGTTTGAAAAAGCAGAGAGGAAATAATTAGCCTGTGAAATGAAGAACAGCACATAAAGCAGGCAGATCGGTGTTACCGAAGTATACACGGCGGTGTTGGATACAAAGCGAAGCTTGCGGATAAAAGATGTGCAGTTTTCTTCATTTAGTGCATTTATCTTCTCGGGGTGAGTGTGTGAGTACAACACACCGAATAAATATGTTGCTATGGGTGTGGCAAGAACGATCTTCCAGATAACCTCGAAAAAGTTATATACAGCTACTGTGCCTGTAAGTCTCAGGAGAATGGATTCAACACCCGCGTCAGCAGACATCAGCAGTCCTCCGACGATCAAAGTAAGCGGGACAGCAAGAATAAGTCCGCCAATGATGGCTTTGATCTTAGCGCCCGAGTCTTTCACGTTGATCGAACTTTTGACAGCTGAGAACTCTTTTCCCGAATGGCATATAGGGTTCTCTATAGAGCTTTTAAGAAGTTCGAATGCCGAGAATCTGCCGAAGAGGCCTTTCCCTGAACATACGCCGTACACCAGATACGTACCTGCGAGCAGCAGAAATACCATATCAAGAGTCTTGATGAAGCTGTTGGCTGTCAGCGAGAAAACTGTGGAAAAAGCTATCATCACTGCGGTCCAAAGTTTGTGGGAGATCATGAATTTGTGTCCCGTTTTTTTCAGATAGCCGATGATAACGGCGATTAAAAGCAGGGAGATACCTGTTGTGAAAAATCCCGATGTGTTCCATATGGCGAACTGCACAACGCCGTATGCGATGGCAAATACTGTTAAAGCAAGGGTCTTCTCGCCTTTTGTGAATTCAATCTGCTCTTTTTGTACAATCGAGGGATATTGTCCCAAAGTCATTGGAATTGTCTTTACATCGGACTGAGGGGCGTTGTCCTGCCCGTTTATTGGGTTATTGATGTCCATTTCTGTTCCTCCAGATCTCGTTGATGCCGAAGCGGCTTGTATTTTTACGTATATCTATATATGTCCGTTTGTTGTTCTTCTTTCTTTTGTGTCCTGTAAACTGTACTTTTATTTCCTAAATTCCAGGATATCTCCCGGCTGGCATTCCAGCACCTCACATATCTTATCGAGGGTGGAAAAACGTACAGCTTTTGCTTTTCCTGTCTTGAGGATAGACAGATTCGCCGCGGTAATACCGACTTTTTCAGCAAGTTCGTTAGATGATATTTTACGCTTTGCCATCATCACATCGAGGTTAACGATTATAGCCATGATCCCGCCTCCTCATATCGTGAAGTCGATTTCCGATTTCAGTTCAACTGCTTTTTCCAGTACGTTCTTCACGACGCGTAGCACAAGTCCAAGGAACATTGCGAAAAAAGCAGCGAAGAGAAATTCGAATCTCCACAGGCTGAATAATACCAACGTTAGTCCTGCAAAAATACAGCACCAGGATATTATCCTGAGGCAGAGGACATTCTGCGGAATAAAAACTTCGTCCTTTGAGATGTTTGTAAGAAGTTTATGAAGTGCGGCTACTGCGATAAGTGCGAAAACGTCGCATATGCATATCATCGCAGTGACTGCGGCGGCAAGGTTGGTTTTGATCACGCCGTCCCCGACGGATATCACGCTGAACCATTCAGCGATTATGTGCGATGTGAACATCAGCACGACCAGCAGGAAAAACATTCCCACCACAAGAAGCCTCGAAAGTTTCAGCGATTTCATTTCTGACCAGCCTGTTAATTCATTTACCATGGTAATGACCTCCAAATCTTTTTCTGCCCGGGCGTCCCCTGAGCTTGATTGTATTATAACACATCTGAATGCGTTTGTCAATACTTTTTTATCGAAAAACAATAATAAATTTTTGGGGCACGAAAAATCAATATCGTTTTGCACATTGATATAGTGCTCTTCGTACGGATAAATGATACTTTACAATCTATATGAAATGTGCTATAATACTCAGAAATACAGATATTTCAGCTGAAAACGAAAGGAGAGGACCGATATGTCGGCAATAAAAAATGATGGTGTATCTCTTGGCAGGTTCATCAGTCTGGTGCTAAGGCACGACCCATCTGCTGCTGGGTTAGAACTTGACAGCGATGGCTGGGCGGATGTTGGCGAACTGATACGCGGCGTCTGCAATACGGGCAGAAAGCTGGATATGGAGACCCTTGAGCGTATTGTCCGCGAAAACAACAAGAAGCGGTATTCCTTTAATGAGGATAAAACAAAGATAAGGGCAAATCAGGGGCACAGTATCGATGTCCACATCGACATGAAAATAGCGCCGCCGCCGGATGTGCTTTATCACGGGACTTCCGTGGCTTTTCTTGACAGCATAAAGGAAAAAGGCATTCTTAAAATGTCAAGACAGTTTGTGCATCTGTCAAAGGATATTGATACTGCTGTGAAAGTGGGTAAACGCCACGGAAAGCCTGTTATCCTTGTTATCGATACAGCAAAAATGTCCGCAGACGGCTTTGCTTTTCGCATATCGGAAAACGGTGTATGGCAGAGTGAGGATATCCCGTGGAAGTATGTCACTGATATAAAATATCCATAACAACTAAAATACCGCACCCCTCATCACGAGAAGTGCGGTACTTATTTTTGCAAATTTATTTTCTTAAATATGCTTCAAGTCTGTATATCGGCATACCCATATCCGAGAAGCGTTTTTCGTACTCGGTAACGATATTGCCCTCAAATCCGCTGTTGTGCAGGTCGAGAGAAATGTTTTTCAGACCATAGCCGTTTTCAGAGAACTGTTCGATGGAGAACTCGAAAAAGTGCATATTATCGGTCTTCTGGTGTATCTCCCCACCCTCTGCGAGCAGACGCTTGTATATCTCAAGGAACTCTCCGTGAGTAAGCCTATGGTTTGCGTAGGTGTTTTTGGGGTAGGGGCAACTGAAATTAAGGTATATGCGCTTTATCAGCCCTGCGGGGATAAAGCAGTCGAGGTATCTCGCGTTGCCCCTCATGAAGCGGACATTTTCAATACCCTGAGCCATCACAGCCTCGGCGGCATCGACGATTACGTTAGAGCTGACTTCCACCGCAAGATGGTTCACATTTGGCTGACGCTTTGCCAGTTCGCATATGAACTGACCTTTTCCGCAGCCTATCTCAAGTTCAACGGGATTATCGTTTCCGAAGATAGAAGCGATATCCAGCAGGTCGCGGTCGTCTTTTACGGAAAAATCGAGCACATCTCTGTCAAGATAGAGTATCTTGTCGCCGCAGGCAGCAAGTCTTTCTTCGAGGTTGCTTTTTCTTCTCATTCTCATATATAATACTTCTCCTTACTGTACAATAAAATGTACTTGGTTTTCTATCTTCTTTTTTTGAAAACAGAAGTCCTTCTGCCTTTTTTCATCTTGTGCAGGAAATAATCCTGGTCGGAAGTTACTCGTTTCCATTCGGTTGCAGAACCTGTCAGCGGGTCGCCGAAGGGATATACAGACAGCATTATCTCAGGCAGACCTTCGCCCTCATAAAGGGGAGTTACACGGAAAGTCAGCTGGGTAGAGAGAACATTCAGTAACTCTTCCTTTGTGGAAGCCACGCTTGGGTCATATTCGGGCAGCTTGACATCGGTGAATTTTGCCTGATATATCATTTTGCCGTCAGCCTTTTTCACCAGTGGAAAATCATACCTTTCGGGAACTGCTTTTCCGTTCACGGTCTTCACGAAAGTGAAATCCGTAAAGCGAACGATGCCATCGTTAACTGCCTCGCCCGAAATAGTCACGCATATGCCTGCATCTGAAGCGGCACCGATATTCTGCATACTGAAAGAGAAAGGCAGTTCGTTTATCATTATTTCGCCGCAGCCCACCATTTTAAGGCAGGGTTTACCCGATGCCACATGGTCGCCGAATATCTCTTTTATCTCATTTATTGCTTTTTTATTGCTTTTACTCATACTTCAAACAGCACCCTTGTTCCGCCGCAATCACGAATAGTCAGCATATGGCAGGCGCCATCGCCGAATACTCTGTCCATCTCGGCTTTGAATTCTTCAAGCTTGTTATTTGGCACGAATGCCTGTATAGTTCCTGCGAAACCGCCGCCGTGAACTCTGCAGGCACCTTCGCCGCCAAGTATCTTTTTTGCGAGATACAGCGCCATAGTCAGCCCCTGCTCGCGGACGTTCACAGCCGCAAATATGTTTTGCAGATATGCCAGAGATGAATCTCCGCTATCGTTTACCAGCCTGAGAAATTCGCTGAATCTGCCTTTTTCAAGGGCTTCTTCCTGCTTGGCGACTCTCTCGTTCTCGTCGAAGAAATGCAGTGCCCTAAGCACAGCTCTGTCGCCGTATTTTTCTCTCAGCGTGATGATATTCTCCATCACATCGTCCCTTGTTATGTCGCGAAGCACCGTTTTGCCGAAATGCTCAGCGATGCTTTTCATCTCAGGGGGAATAGCCGCATATTCTGGAGTAAGGTCAGCGTGACTGCCCTTTGTATCAACAATACAGAGCTTGTGGCCGCTTTCAGAAAAATCGTAGTTCACGCACTGTACCAGCGGAGCGTCCTTGTCCTTGAAATCAATTGTTATAAGACCGCCCACGGAGGAAGCCATCTGATCCATCAGCCCCGAGGGCTTGCCGAAGTGAACATTCTCGGCATACTGAGCGATCTTTGCTATCTCAACATCGTTGATTTTTCCCTCGTTGTAAAGACCGTTGAGTATCGTTCCGATGATGACCTCATAAGCCGCCGAGGATGAAAGTCCCGAACCCTGAAGAACATCAGATGTCATGTATGCTTTGAAACCGCCAAGGTTATGACCATTCTTCTTAAAGCCGTCCACCACGCCGCGTATCAGTGCGGAGGAAGTGTTCTTTTCGTTGTCGCGGGGCTCAGTGTCGAAGATATCGACAACATCGGTAGGGAAGCCCTCAGATTTTACGGTGATATAGCCGTCATCAGTAGGTATCACCGCCGCGATGATATCAAGTGAAACTCCTGCGGCAAGAACACATCCCAGGTTGTGGTCGGTGTGATTTCCACCGACTTCAGTTCTGCCAGGGGCGCTGAAAAAGAACTTCGGTTTTACGCCAAAATACTTTTTGAATTCAACAGCAGCGCTTCCGTAGCGGTGAAGCTGTTTTTCCATATTTTCTCTGGTGTATATCTTGCCCATTGAAAGAGTTTTCATGCTGATATCCTCCGTATTGCTCCATATCCGTTACCCTTTGCCGTCTTCTTGACGACTATCATTTTAATTATACTATATCAAACCTGTTTTTGCAAGTATTTTTCTTTAATTATTTGACATTTTCCTGAGTTTATATTATAATAATAGTATTATAATCAGAAAGGTGATATTTATGAAAATCCTTATATTATTAACCTCTGTATGCCTGCTTTTGTCAGGATGCAGTGCAAACTCCGGAGATACTGATTCTTCGCAAGTTATCGATCCCGATACTCCATGCCTTATTCGTGATTCCGACCACAGTGTTATATCCTCGGATGGAAAGATAAGCGAAAGCTTTGACATCTATTTTACTGATAAAAACACAGTGGCGATAGATGTTACTGTTACGAATAACACTGACAAGAGGTTACCAACTTTTGATTTTCAGCCTAAACTGTGGGCAGAAACTGATCTTACCCCTGAAGATTGGTCATTCGCCTGGGCTGATGTAGGTCACTGTATGATTCTCGAAGCCGGAGAAAGTATGGTTATTCCTGTAAGTTTTACGATCCGTGAAGAAGAAGAAGGCTGGTCAACGGCCTATATCCATGTAAAGCTTATGGCGCAGAACGATTCCATGCCACAAGACTATGACCCGAATGAAATACAGTTTGATCTTACTGTCTCGGCTGACGATTTAGTGTTCTGATAAGGTCATATTATGAGAATACAATTCAAAAATTACGGTTAGATAATTAAAACAGCTCAGCGGTGCATTATATGCGCCGCTTTTTTGTGCCTTGATGGGCATTATTTGACTATTGGTATAAAAGTTATTTTATACCTATTGCAATTTCGGGCGAAATGTGGTATAATCGTTTTATGTATTTATAATGTATCACGTGTTTGTGAAAAACTACTATCAATGAAGGCTGTTAAAAGCAGTCCTGCATGAAAGGAAAGATGGCTATGAAAAAACTGATGCTTGGTAATGAGGCATTTGCAAGAGGTCTGTACGAGGCGGGCTGTAAAGTCGTTTCGTCTTACCCCGGCACACCCTCTACCGAGATAACCGAGGCTGCCGCTAAGTATGAGGAGATATATGCTGAGTGGGCACCCAATGAGAAGGTCGCTATGGAGGTAGCACTGGGCGCTTCCATCGCAGGCGTTAGAAGCTTCTGCGGAATGAAGCACGTTGGTCTCAACGTTGCTGCCGATCCGCTTTATACTGCAGGTTATACAGGTGTTACTGGCGGTATGGTCATCGCTGTTGCTGATGACCCCGGTATGCACTCCTCTCAGAATGAGCAGGATTCCCGTCACCACGCTGCGGCTTCAAAGACTATGATGATCGAGCCCTCGGATTCTGCCGAGTGCAAGGAATATACCAAGATAGCTTTCGAGCTTTCCGAAAAGTTCGATGTTCCCGTTATCGTGAGAATGTCTACAAGAGTAGCACACTCCCAGTCTGCGGTTGAACTCTGCGACAGGGAAGAGAGAGAAGCTATCCCTTACGAGAAGAACGCTGCCAAGTACGTTATGATGCCAGGCAACGCTATCCGCAGACACCCCGTAGTTGAGGACAGAATGAGAGCTATCGCTGAGTACGGCGAGAACTGCCCTCTCAACACAGTTGAGTACAATGACACAGAGATAGGCGTTATCACTGCTGGTATCTGCTATCAGTACGCTAAGGAAGCTCTGGGCGACAAGGTAAGCTACCTGAAACTGGGTATCGTTAACCCCATGCCTGTAAATATCATCAAGGATTTCGCTGCAAAGTGCAAGAAGATCATCGTTATCGAAGAACTTGATGATGTTATCGAAACACACTGCAAGAAGAATGGTGTTGCCTGTCAGGGCAAGGAGCTTTTCGGCTGGCTGGGTGAGATAAATCAGGTCATCATCAGAGATAAGGTTCTGGGTATCAAGCCCGAGTTTGATACATTCGAGGACACTGTTCCCGTAAGACCTCCCGTAATGTGCGCAGGCTGCCCTCACAGAGGTCTGTTCTACTGCCTTAGCAAGCTGAAAGTAACCGTATCGGGCGATATCGGATGCTATACACTGGGTGCAACCGCTCCTCTGTGTGCAATGGATTCCACAATATGCATGGGCGCATCTATTTCCGCACTGCACGGCTACAACAAGGCACTGGGTGCTGATGCTGAGAAGAAGTCTGTTGCTGTTATCGGTGACTCCACATTCATGCACAGCGGTATGACAGGTCTTGTAAACATAGCTTACAACGCCACAAATTCTACTGTTATCATACTGGATAACTCCATCACTGGTATGACAGGTCATCAGCAGAACCCCACAACAGGCAAGAACCTCAAGGGCGACCCTGCTGCGGCTGTAAATCTTGAAGAACTCTGCCACGCTATCGGCATCAAGAGCGTTCGCGTTGTTGACCCCTATCATATGGCTGAAACAGAGGCTGTTATCAAGGAAGAGCTTGCTAAGGAAGAACCTTCCGTTATAATTTCCAGAAGACCCTGCGCTCTGCTGAAATACGTTAAGCACAAGCCTGCACTTCACTGTGATCAGGATAAGTGTGTAGGCTGCAAGCAGTGCCTGAAGATCGGCTGTCCTGCTATCTCGATACACGACGGCAAGATGAAGATCGACCATACACAGTGCGTAGGTTGCGGCATCTGCACCGAAATGTGCAAGCTGGGTGCTATCAAGGGCGCTGAAGAATAATAGTTGGTGAACAGATATGGATTTTGATAATGATGATAATAAAATAACCGGTATTATTGGCGCTTTGATAGGTGCAGCACTTGGTGTCGGTATTTGGTGTCTTTTTGGTCTGCTGGGCAGAATCGCTTTTATAGGTGGTATCGCTATCTTTCTCGGTTCTTTCGGCGGGTATTATCTGCTGGGAAAGGGCATGAGCAAGACAGGACTTATTATATCGGCTGTTATAATCGTAATATCGGTATACATAGCAACAAGGCTGAACTGGTCTATAGCACTTTGGAAAGAGACCGGAATATCAGTTTCAGAGTGTTACAAGATCCTCCCCAAGCTTCTCAAAAAACTGGGTGAAAGAGGTTCATTCTATAAGGAACTTTTCATTGGCTATCTTATAACGCTTGGAGGTGGCTTCCTGGCGCTGATGAAGCTGGGAGTTATTGATAACTGATACTGTTCGGAGATGAGCATTATATGACACCAGATATTTATATCGTACCGGAAGTGTACAAAAATTTCGCTGAATGGCTGGATTCTCTGCTTGATAATAATGAGATGCCTGAAGATGCCATTGCTTTCAACTTCAACCTTTATGACGAGGCTATGGAAGGTCTGGTATACGGTATACAGTTGGCAGCCTGTGACAGGTTTGATCCTGAAGATGAAACAGGAGACTGGGCTTGCTTTATGGTCTGGGATTCAGATGAAGATATCTTCCGTATCGATTTCACGGAGGACGAAGAAAAGGGCTTTGAATTTGTTCAGGGCGTATTTGCGGCTTTCGTGAAGAAATACCTTAACGAAGGGAAGCACAGTGATATTCTGCTTGCTTCACGCGGAGTCGGTATCGGCCACGTTGATGGCGATATCGAGATAATTTACGTTAATGATAAGGAGTTGTAATAAATGGAAACTAAGTCTGTTATGATAGTCGGCGTTGGCGGACAGGGTTCGCTGCTGGCTTCAAGGATACTGGGCAACGTGCTGCTTTCGCAGGGCTTTGACGTTAAGGTCAGCGAGGTTCACGGTATGAGCCAGCGCGGCGGCTCGGTAGTTACTTATGTTAAGTACGGCGATAAGGTTTATTCGCCTGTTGTTGAAAAGGGCGAGGCTGATATCATCATCAGCTTTGAACAGCTGGAAGCTGCAAGATATGTTCAGTACCTCAAAAAGGGTGGTCATATCGTTACTTCCACCCAGCAGATAGACCCCATGCCCGTTATCAACGGCACAGCTGTTTATCCCGATGATATCATCGGCAAGCTGAAAGCTCAGGGTATAAGCGTCGTTGACGTTGACGCTCTTACACTGGCTGAGCAGGCTGGTACTGCTAAGGCTTCAAACGTTGTTCTTATGGGCGTTGTGTCCATGAAAATGGACTTCTCTGAGGACGTATGGCAGGCAGCGCTGGAAAACTGCGTTCCCGCCAAGTTCCTTGAACTTAACAAGAAGGCTTTTGCTCTGGGCAGAGCAGCAGTCTGATAACATTGAAAATGACAGCGCTCTCTCTTTTGGGGAGGGCGGCTGTTTAAGATTTTTCGATTTAGTCATTTAAAATGGCATATGATTAAAGGAAAATATCTGGAAATTAATGTACTTCCATAATGGGAGATACTAAAATAATAAAAAGGAGTTGATCGCCAATGGCTGAAAAGATCTATTGGAACAAAGAGATCGAGACTATGGAACTCGATAAAATGAAGGCTCTCCAGAGTGAGAGGCTTGTTAAGCAGGTCAGGCACGTATGGGATAATGTTCCTTACTATCGTCACCTGATGGAAGAGAAGGGTGTAACCCCCGACGATATCAAGAGCATTGATGATCTGCACAAGCTGCCTTTCATCTCTAAGGCTGACCTGAGAGACAATTACCCTGATGGTCTGCTGGCTGTGCCGAAGTCGGAATGTGTACGTATCCACGCTACCAGCGGTACAACAGGTAAAAGAGCTATCGCTTTCTATACCCAGAAGGACGTTGATATCTGGGACGAGTGCGTTGCAAGAGCTATCACAGCGGCAGGCGGTACCAAGGAGGACGTTGTTCACGTTGCTTACGGCTATGGCCTGTTCACAGGCGGTCTGGGACTTCACGGCGGTTCTCACAAGGTTGGATGTCTGACTCTGCCTGTATCTTCAGGCAATACTGAAAGACAGATACAGTTCATGCAGGATCTTAAATCCACTATACTCTGCTGCACACCTTCCTATGCCGCATACATCGGCGAGACTCTTCAGGAAATGGGTCTTACTCCCGATGATATCTGCCTGAAAGCAGGTATATTCGGTGCTGAGCCCTGGACAGAGGAAATGCGCAAGCAGATCGAGGCTAGTCTGGGCATCAAGGCTTATGACATCTATGGTCTTACCGAAACTTCAGGTCCAGGTGTGGCTTTTGAGTGTGAAGAGCAGACCGGTATGCACATAAACGAGGATAACTTCATTGCCGAGATCATCAACCCTGAGACAGGCGAAGTTCTTCCCGAGGGTGAAAAGGGTGAGCTGGTATTCACAAGCATCACCAAGGAAGCTTTCCCTCTGCTGAGATACCGCACAAGAGATATCTGCATACTTAACCGTAAAAAGTGCTCCTGCGGAAGAACGCTCATCAAGATGTGCAAACCTATGGGCAGAAGTGACGATATGCTGATCATCAAGGGCGTAAATGTATTCCCGTCTCAGATCGAGACAGTTCTGCTGAAGGACTTCAAGGCACAGCCTAACTACCAGATAGTTGTTGACCGTGTGGGCAACGTTGATACATTTGAGATCAAGGTCGAGCTTACTGACGAAATGATCGGCGATACCATCAAGTCCGTATCCGAACTTGAAAAGAAGCTCAGCGCTGATATCGTGCAGATACTCGGTATCAAGGCTAAGATCAGCCTTGTTGAGCCCAAGAGCATACCACGTTCCGAGGGTAAGGCTGTCAGAGTTATCGATAAGAGGAAACTGGTATGAGTTGTTTAGGTGTGCTTTTTGCAGTTCCCGAAGATGTTGTGAAAAAGCTGGAAGATATGCCTCTTGAAGAACGCCCCGAATATATATCCGAGGAACTGGAAGAGGAGTATTTTGAGGAATATCCCGAGCGCACTTATGAACTCGACAAGTCCTGGGATGCTATGCACCGTCTGCTGACGGATGGCACGCTCTCCTTCGGCGGTGAAGAACCTCTTGCAAAGGCAGTACTTGGCGGCGATGTGCTTTATTTCGATGAAGACCATGACGACTACATCATCACGACAAAAACTCCGGATGAAGTTAAGAAAGTATACGAAGCTTTGCAGGGTCTTGAAGACAGCGACATAAGGCGCAGATATTTCGCTATTCCTGCCGATGAGTACGAAGACAAAGATGAAGAAGACTACGAGTACACGCTGGAATACCTCCGTGACAGTCTCAGCTTCTGGAGATATGCCGCTGAACACGGTCTGTGGGTGCTTTTCACTGCCGACCAATAGAAAGAGAAATTAAGGAGACGATTGAATGATCTTAGGTATAGGGGCGGCAGTGTATGCGATACTGTTCTTTCTGATGCGCAAAGATATTCTTGGAAAAGGCGCGAAAGGCATCAGAGTATCCGCTTTCCTTGCTGTGATTATATCCATGGTCTGTTGGGTGGTCAATTCCGCAATTCTGGGAAACACTGATCTTTACTCTGCGACCAATTATAGGATCACTGACTTTGATCCTGTAAATTTTCCTGCTTTAGTTGTGATATTTTTAGGCACTTTTATAGGTCTTACAGCATCTACAGTTGAAATGGTAACTAAGAGAAAAGCTGATAACCGCAGGTTGTTAAAAGAGATGGAGAAGCTTGATAAAGACGATTTAAATAATCTATAAACAGCTTGCAGATCTTGTGCAATCCTCACATCTAACGCTCCGTATATTTGTAAAAAATCACATCAAAAAATATCACTCTCCGAAACGTATATATTATGTGAGCGGCAAGCAGCCGCAGAACTGATACAAAACTATTACGGAGAGAACAACTCTGATGTGATTTCACGGCGTTGTTGTTTACTATTAAAAGAACGGAGCATCATAAAAAAGACTATCAAAAAAAACGATAAACAAGAAAGAAGGTTAGAACAATGACTATAAAGCAGTTATCTATATTTGTTGAAAACAAGCCCGGCAGACTGTCGGACGTTACACATACCCTCAAAGACGGCAATATCAATATTCGTGCTATAACCACTGCTGACAGCAGTGATTTCGGTATCCTCAGACTTATCGTTGACGATACCGACAAGGCTATCGAATGCCTGAAAGAGGCTGATTACCTGGTAAAGGTAACAAATGTCATCGCAGTTACCGCTGAGGACAAGCCCGGCGGAATGGCTTCTATCATGAAGACACTTTACAAGGCTAACATCAGTGTTGAGTATATGTATTCAGCATTCCTGAACCCATCCGAGGTCACAGCCTGCCTTATCCTGCGTGTTGACAGCAACGAAAATGCCATCGAAGCGCTGACCGATGCAGGTTACAGACTGCTTGCCGCAGAGGAGCTTGCAAAGTTCTGATAATAAAATAGCGTTATCCCGTACCATACCACCTCAATAGACCGTATAGTGTAGTGTATCAGTAGAATAACATATCTTGAAAAGAGGTCTATTAACATGAAAAAAAGGTTATTCGCACTGATCGCTGTGCTTATCTTTATCACTGTGACAGCTATGCCTGTATACGCTGATATGGGTCCTAAACCGAGCATTGAACTTACAGTGAAAAATGCTCCCGATGAAGATTATTACATTAATTTGCTTGTGCCGGGGACCCTTAGGAAAAAAGAAGATCGGCTGCAAGAGGTAAATGAACAATATTCTGGAAAAGATGCGGAACTGATGAGGGTCATAATAAACAATACAGAAGATGGTTGGTATCCGAGGCGTGGCGGTCATTTTCGGGAATTAACTCAATCAAAAAGTTCGCGTAAGTATGAGTTTAGCTACATGGATGTTCCGAAAACTTTCAAAGTGATAATAGTGACCGAAAGCGGCAAGGTTATCGTATCAAATGAGATTACCCGCAAAGCTTTTAACGCTGTTACAACTTTTGATGCCAAAACAGGTAAGCTGAGAGAGAGAAAGACCGCTATACTTGCTAAGCAATTGGAAAGATTTTTGATCACATTTATTGCTACGCTTTTAATTGAGGGCATGATATTTCGTTGTTTTGAGTTCGAGGGCAAAGAGGGACATAACTTTGCTGTGATTTTCAAAACAAACCTTTGCACCCAGCTGTTGCTTTATGTAGTGATATCCCTTTTACCGCTCCATATGTTGATATATGGCGGGATATTTGCTGCTGAGATCATAATAACGATCATTGAGGGTTGTGTTTATTCCAAGCTTCTCACTCCTAAAGGGAAAGGCGCACGCTATGCGATCGTTGCTAATATTCTAAGCTTTGTGCTGAGTTTGCCTATGTGGTTCATTTTAGAGTTTTTTTTCAGGATAAGCATATAGTTTACAGGTGCTTCCTTGTTAGGGAGCACCTTTTTGTATGAATAAAATGTTAACCATAGCTAACTTTTACGTGATGTATATGCTTAAAATCCAACGGGATATATAGGTTTTATTGAGTTTGTAATTCACATCATTTATCTAAAATACTACGTATTTACTGAGTATTTTTAGCTTTCGCGGGCAGTTGCGCAATGATAAGAATGATATAATAGCAGACTAACTATTGAATTGATTAGTTATGACTAATCGTTTATTAATATTTCATTAAATTTTCATAAAATCCCTTGACTATTCGTGAAAATGTGCTATTATAGAATACGGAGAGAACGAACCGTGTTCGCGGTAAGTATCTCTTTAAGGACTATAAGGAGGTTAATCTACTATGGCTTATAAGATCAATGACGATTGCATCGGTTGCGGCGCTTGCGCTGCTGAATGTCCTGTTGGCGCTATTTCCGAGGCTGACGGCAAGTGCGTTATCGACGCATCTGCTTGCCTGGATTGCGGTGCTTGCGCAGGTACTTGCCCTGTTGGTGCTCCTCAGGCTGAGTAATTATTTTGCACAGATAATATCCGTTCCGTTTGGGACGGATATTTTTTTATTTTTTTGACTATGAAAAGAGCCTGTCTGATGGGACAGGCTTAAAATTTTGTAAATCACAAAAACGGCAGCTTCCAAAGAAACTGCCGTTAATGATCATTATATTACTTTACAGTAACTGTTACAGCGTTCTTGATGGCATCCGTTGATGTCCATTCACCGTTGACCTTAGCTGCGATAGCAACCTTGTATGTCATTCCGGGTGTCAGGTTCTTGGGTGTCATGTAGCTGAGAGTAGATGCAGGTATCTTAGCTGTCTGAACTCTCCACTTGCCAGCCAGATAAACAGCGATGCCGTAGTTGGTAGCGCCTTTAACAGATGACCAGCTGAATCTGATCTGGTGATACTGTGTGTTGTATTCTACCTTGATCTTCATAGGATCAGTTGTAGAACTGCTGTTTGCCTTTGTTGTAAAGGTTATAGCCTTTGAGAAATCTCCGCTGTAGCTTCCGTTCTTATTTGCAAGAACAGCAACCTTATAGCTTGTGCTTGCTTTCAGACCGCTGAAGTTGTAGGAAGTGCTTGCTGTTTCAGCGATCTTTGACCACTTGCCGTTGGTGTAACCGAATACGCCGTACTTTGAAACACCGTCAACACTGTTCCAGCTGATGGAAGCAGAAGAAGCAGTGGTGGATTTGCAGGTAACGGTAGGCTCTGCTGTAGTGTCATTAGGCTCATCAAATACGGGCTTTGTGCCGTCAGGCTCGACACCGCCTACCAGCTTATCTCCGCTGTATACGCAGATATTCTCAGTCTTTACTTCTGTACCTGTTGCAAAGAATGCGTCATCTTCCTTGTAGATCTTGAGATCCTTGTAGCTGGGGTCATCGGTAGGATCCCATGAGTCGCCGTAGTACAGACCAACAGTGAACTGATACTTCTTGCCGGAGTTTGCGATATTGTAATCGCTCCACTTGATCTCGGCATAGTACATATCTTTCATCTTGTCATACTTATACGGACCGCTTATTGTTCCGTTAGCTGGAGCAGCCTCGGTAGAAGCCTGGTCGTAGAGCTCGGAGACCTTTACATTATTAGGATCTGCCATTCCCTTTGTGCTGAAATAGTAACGTACAGAAAGATCTTCTACCTTCTTGGTGGAAGCTGTCATTACATAAAGGGAAACCTTGGTCACGCCTGCGCCGTTAGCGTTGAGGTCATCGATACCGCAGGCAGTTACCCAGCATTCGTTGCTTGTTGAACCGCCGTTCGCGCCAGAGAATGTAGGCTTGGGAGGGAAGTTCTTTGTAGGAGCCATTTTAGAGGTTCCGTAGTACTTGTAAAGACCTGCGCTTGCGCCTACGAATGCTGCGTTGTAGTCGATGGTAACTTCGTTGTATGTCCAGTCACTTGTCACATCGTTGTGAGCATCCTTGTTATCGGGACCGCCTGCAAGTGCACCGAAGAGAACATATCTCTGGGGATCGGGATCTTCGCACTTGGTAAGACCTGAGCTTGCTCTGTGGTGAGGATACTCAACAGAATTCTCATTGTAGCCAACGATGAAACATCTGCTGCCGTGGAGTTCGTCTTCGCTCCAGGGTTCAGGCTCACCGTTCTTCTTAGCCTCTTCGTTTGCTTTGATACGCTCCAGGTAAGTAATATCATTGTTACCCATGAGGTATTCCATCTGTCCCTTTGCCCAGTCGCTGTACTTGTTGGGCTTGTCTCCGTTGTACTTGGTGTAAACGAGAGCTTCCAGCTGAGCAGCAGTATTGTAACGTGCGCTGCCCCATGTATTGAGCCACCAGTAGCCCTGAGGTGTTATCTCACCTATACCGCCTGTCATATAGGTGTTCAGTGCCTTTTCAACAGACTCCCAGCAGTTCATCTGCTCATAGGGGCTCTTGTTTGCAGCTTTTTTGAATTCTTCTATGAAATCGGGATAAACGTACTCGCCCTTATTGTAAGGTGTATCTCTGCAGATCTCACCGAGTATGCACTGTACGCCGCCCCATACGTCATTCCAGCAGTGAACGTAGCAGGGAGCTGCATAGTAGTCATAATAGGGATAGATCTCTTCAAGATACATATGGTCGCCTGTTATCTTGTAAAGCCAAGCAGCAGCCCAGCAGTAATCGTCCTGCCACTTGCTTGACTGATAATAACCCTTAGGACCGTCGCCGTTATCGGAAAGCTCCTTGGGATTATCCATAGCGAACTTGAAAAGTGCCTTTGCATATTTAAGGCTCTTCTGAGCATATGTTTTGTCTGTATCCTTGAAGTTCAGATAGTTTATAGCCAGCGAAGCAGCTGCGGAAGCAGCGTAATCTGTCTGAGGCTTCTCGGGTGTCAGGAAGAAAGCGGCTCTGCCCATTTCGTCCATTTCAGGTGAGTTCCAGTACTGGTGATCAATATCACCGTCGCCAACCTGATAGCAGTGAAGTACTACATTACCGTTCTTGTCAAGGAATGTACACTTCATAAGGTAGTCATTGAAATGACGGAGTATTGTTTCGATGTGATCCTGCTCACCGATCTTTACGTAGGAATCACGGAACTCGTAATATCCCCAGCCCACTGTTGAAGCGGAATAGTTCTCGGGCATACCGAATTCTACGTGGTCACCTGCATCGTGGAAACCGCCTGCAACATCAACATAGCCGTCGCCGTCGGGATCAAGGAGACTCTTGTACTTCTTGATCTGAGCTTCGGTGAGGTTTACGCCCTCCCAGTTGTCAATAGGATGAAGGGGCACCTGTGTGTCATAGGTATGACAGTTTCCTCTCCATTCAAAGCGGTTGTTTCCTTCAACGTCATCGCCGCACATATTAGCATCGTAGAAATACATTGAATACTGCAATGCTCTTGCGAAGTCGTACTTGACGCCTGAAGAATTGGCAATAGCGTCTTTGAGTTCGTCAGCCGCATGAACAGCAGGGGCAAAAACTGCCGCCTGGCTCAGTACGAGAGTCGCACTTGCTGCTGCTGCCAGCAGCCTGTTTCTTAACTTCATGATATTCTCCTCCTCAAAAGATTTTATATTCTGAATTAACAGCACTGTCCCAAAAGAAGGATCTCTGCTTTTGTTTTGCTGTTAAATATCAGACTTTGAATGAGCTTATGATACCTGCTGCGTACTTCTGTATCTCAAGGGCATCAAGGTCGGTAAGTCCGTTTCCTCTGTTGTTTACATCTGCATTATCCAGACCTTGTGCAGATATTGGATACTTTTTGGGCGCAGCGAGATACTGCTTTACAAGTACAGCATCGGATATATCAACCTTGCCGTCGCAGTTTGCATCACCGTAAAGCACCTTAGACTTTGTGTTTGTGCTTTCAGTGATCGGATAAGTTTTCAGGTCGGGAAGTTCATCGAGAGTTATACA
The DNA here is from genome assembly GCF_900112155.1 of Hominimerdicola alba. Taxonomy (GTDB): domain Bacteria; phylum Bacillota; class Clostridia; order Oscillospirales; family Ruminococcaceae; genus Hominimerdicola; species Hominimerdicola alba_D. Next base: position 18,183 of record NZ_FOKQ01000037.1, read on the forward strand.
ATATTCGCTTGTATAAACATCGATAAGATTATCCACGGGATTGTTCTGCTCGCTGGTGAGATAGTTCATGTACCATGGGCAGAAGTAGAGCCAGCCTGCCCTTTCATTGGTAAGATTTTCTATAGACGGTATGGAATCGTTCTCTGACATGGTAACCATTTTCTGACCGTCAGTGCTCTGTACAAGGCTGTAGAATGTTGCCGAGATAGCACTGAGGTTCGGCAGACCGTCCTTGGCATTGTATTTGTCGCAGCCAACGATATCAACCACATCATCACCGGGATACCATTCCGATGCAGCAGGTGAAGTCGAACCAGTCCATATCCAGATAAGGTTGTCCAGACCGTATACATTTGTAAGCTGGTCATAAAGCAGGCGATAGAGCTTTTTACAGGGCTCTGCACCCTCTGCGCCCCACCAGAACCAAGCACCCTCAGCTTCGTGGAGAGGTCTCCACAGAACAGGAACGTCAGCGTCCTTGAGCTTTTTCAGCTCGCCCGCGATAAGCTTGATATCAGCCATGAGAACTTCATTTTCCCATGTGCCTTCTTCAAGGGCTTTGGTTATGCTGAAAGTTGTATATTTATCACTTGCGGATTTAACATAGAAAGCTATATCCTTGCCACCTTTTTCGCTGGGAACATTCCAGTGCCATGTCATGGTAACTATGCCGTGATACTTGTTTGTCCATTCGATTGCACGCTCGGGTGCATCGTCTCTCCAAGTGGAGGAAGTGCAGTATGCCAGCAGGTCGATTCCGCGTATCGCAGGCTGTTTGCCTGTCTTTTCGAGGATATACTCGAATTCTGCTTCGTTGTCCTTGATGAAAACATCGGGACTGTTCCATGAATTATAGTTGTGTGAGCCGCAGTACTCCTGCTGACCCGCGATTATGTGCTTGCCGTACTGATCGCGCAGATAGCTGTAAAGACGCTTTGTGGACTCCGAAGCATTCGGGTTTGAAAGCTCGGTGGTCGGTGAAAGGTTAGCGATATGCTCGGGGGCAGGCTCTACCTTTAAGTAGTCAAAATATGTATAGCCCCAGTAGCCTTCCAGCTCAACGGTATTCTTTCCCTTGTTCAGCAGAACTATACCGCCTGAAACTTCACTGAAAGATTCATTGTACGGAAATGTCAGTTCTCCCTGATTGACACCGTTTACGTTGAGATACTGAACTTTTCTGTTTCTGTCACTTGGCTGGCAGTAGCAGAAAGTCAGCTGATAAAGCCCCTTTTCAGGTGCTTCGACTTCAACGCTGACGGTAGTACCTTTCTGATCGAGATAGGAGAAACCTTTTCCCGAGAAATTCGAGAGGTCGGTAGCATCGCTCCAATCTCCGCCGCGTTTAAGACCCTCAGTGCCGTTGGAAAAGATCTTTCCGCCGGAGGTCTTGCCGTTTTCAAATTCGTACACCTGAGCGTTTCCGCCTGCTGCTGTTACAGGATAAGTAACAGATGGTGCGACAGCCGAGGTAGCTATGATAGCTGCTATTACGGCTGACATTGTTTTTGATACTTTCTTTCTCATCTTCATTTTCATTCATCCCTTCAGAGCTTTTGCGTCTGTGATGCTTAAATTATCTTTATCTGAAATAATTTAATTAATCTACAGACATAACATACCATGTAAACTCCATACTATAATATATCACGTTTTGGGGCAAATTGCAATAGTTTCCACAAAAAATTAAATATTTAATATTGCTGATTTAAAAAAATACTAGTCAAAAATTGCGGATTTGGTATATACATTATTTTGAGTTTGATTCAGAACACTTAATTTGACAGTTAAGCTCAGGCGGCAGCTGAACATTATAGGATATGTTAATCAGCGGATGATTCGTAGGCTTCTTAATATTATATAAAATAGTATATATTACTTCGGTCTGTCATTATCGAAGTAATCGGGGCTGAAAATCACAATTTATGCCTTGTCGATTTGCAATATATATCAAAAAATTAACCTACAAACATATTAAAAAAATACACTTGACAATAAATCGTGTTTGTGCTATAATTTTTAACAATAACAACAGTGCTCACTAAATTTGTATTGTTTTCGGGTTAAATTAGGGATAATATACAGGGCGATATGGACTATTCAGCAATGAGATCCTTTCTGTCAATTTAGATTTTAATGTCAGATATCATAAAATTATATGAGGATATTAACATACAATATGAAAATATTATCGCAAATGATGCCGTGCTCTGATACAGAAAAGAAGGAATATGTATCAGTAGATGAGACAGTGCGATCACATGTCTGATTTCTTTCAAATAGCGAATTTACTGCCTTTTGTTTACAAACTCTGAGACGATAATAGTGTAAAACCTAAAAAGTCATCCGAGTTGTACTGTTAGCAGATATCAACTTGAAAAATATATCAGCGATGATCGGCTGAGGCTCGGTACTTGATCAAGTCGAAAAAGTGTTGTAAAACGGCACTTTAAAAAACAGAAGTATGCTTCTGGGTAATATGAAATATGGGAGACCAAGTCAGATTGGAGGAAGACGTTATGTCAAGTTCGAAAACGATTACCAAAAGAATATTGTCAGTACTGTCATCGGCAGCACTTGCTGCTTCTTGCTTTGCTGCTGCCGGTGCATCGATACCGGCTATGACTGCAAGTGCTCTTGAAGCGGGACAGGTAGCTAACCCTGTGATATGGGCAGATGTACCCGACCCTGATATCATCAGAGTAGGGGATACTTACTATATGGTAAGTACTACAATGTTCTTCAGCCCCGGTGTACCTGTTATGAAGTCCAAAGACCTTGTATCATGGGAGATCTGCTCTTATGTATACGATACCATGGCTGATGGTGCAAAGCAGACTCTTTCAAATGGTCAGCACGACTATGCACATGGTTCCTGGGCAGCGAGCCTCAGGTATAACAAGGGTACATTCTATGTATTCTTCGGAAGCTACGGCACGAATAAGTCCTACATCTACAAGACCACCGATATTGAGAGCGGCAACTGGACAAAGAGCGAGATAAGCGGTATGTACCACGATGCATCGATGCTTTTCGATGACGATGGAAGAAACTATCTGGTATACGGCGGCGACGGAAATATCAAGATCAAGGAACTCAATTCCCAGATGACAGGTTTTGCATACGGCGCTCAGGAACGAACTATCATCAAGACCGGTCTTTCGGGACTTGCAGGTGAAGGCGCGCATATCCAGAAGATTAACGGTTATTATTATGTATTCCTTATTGCATGGCCCAGCGGCAGCGGAAGAATTGAGCTTTGCTATCGTAGTAAGAGCCTGACAGGTTCTTTTGAGGGCAAGACTGTTCTCAATTCGGGTCTCGGTACCTATGGCTCGGGTGTTGCTCAGGGCGGTATAGTTGATACTCCCGACGGTAACTGGTACGGATTGCTGTTCCAGGATCATGGCTCGGTTGGACGTATACCTGTTCTTGTACCTGTTTCATGGCAGAACGGCTGGCCTATTATGGGCGTTAACGGCAAGGCTCCCGTTGTGCTCGATATGCCGGGAAATCATGCAGGTACTCAGCTTGCTAAGGACGATGAGTTCAATTACAGCTCCAATAAGCTGATGCTTGAATGGCAGTGGAACCACAATCCCGATAATAATTACTGGTCTGTTACCGAAAGACCCGGCTGGCTCCGTCTTAAAAACGGATACATAGCAAAGAGCATCATCAATGCAAGAAATACCCTGACCATGAGGACAGAAGGTCCTTCCTGTTCGGGTGTTATAAAGATGGATGTTTCACACATGAAGGCAGGCGACTATGCAGGTCTTTCCGCATTCCAGTACAATTACGGAAATGTCGGTGTTCGTGTTACCGACAGTGGTGAAAAGAAGATCTACATGGCTACCAACGGCAATTACAACAGCAACGGCGATGTAATGAACAGTGCCGATAAGATACAGCAAGAAGTCACCCTCTACGGAAACACCGTATACCTCAAGACTGATTTCCAGTTTAATACCGTTGACGGTAACTACAATGTATCAAACAATATCGACAAAGTAAACTTCTACTACTCCCTCGATGGATCTTCCTGGACTAAGATCGGCACACAGGTAGGCATGACTTATGACCTGAAACTCTTTACGGGTTACAGAAACGCTATCTACAGCTATGCCACAAAGTCCACAGGCGGTTATGTAGATGTTGACTATTTCGACTATGAGCGCGCAGAGTGGAATGCTCCCACTATAGTTGAACCTGATGCAGACGGCTATTTGATACATGATACTTTTGAAAGCGGAGCAGGCAAGTGGTCTGCAAGAGGCGGCTGCACTATATCTACAAGCAATTACACAAAGGTAAAGGGTTCTAACTCATTAGGCATTTCGGGAAGAAGTGCAACATGGAACGGCGGTCAGAGATCGCTGAGCACCAGTGCATTCGTGCCAGGCAAGAGCTATGCATTCAGTGCCTGCTATTCTACTTTTGACGGCGCTGATCCCACTGAATTTAAGCTCACACTGCAGTATGACCTGAACGGTGAGACGAATTATGACAAGATAGCTCAGGGTACAGGAAGCACAGGCAAGTTCGTTCAGCTTTACAATCCGAACTATACTATCCCATCAGGTGCTTCAAACCTCGTTCTCGTAGTGGAGACCACCGAGGATACCTGCGATTTCTATGTTGATGAGATAATTGCCGCTCCCGTAGGCACAAAGATCGAAACTCTCGATTCTTCATCTTCTCAGACCAATACAAACAACTATTTCTTCCAGGATACATTTGAGAGCGGAACAAATGACTGGTCTGCAAGAGGCGGCTGTACAGCGGCTACAAGCACTTCTGCAAAGTATAAAGGTTCCAGATCACTGAGCCTTTCAGGCAGAACAGATGCATGGAACGGCGGAATGAAGAACCTCAGCTCCGGTACATTCGTAGCTGGCAAGAGCTATGCTTTCAGTGCTTGCTTTGCAAACCTTACCGGTTCTGATCCCACCGAGTTCAAGCTCACACTTCAGTACAGCAAGGATGGCGAAACTTATTACGATAAGATCGCACAGGCTTATGCAAACCGCGGTGAGTTCGTTCAGCTTTACAATTCAAAGTATACCATTCCCTCAGGTGCTTCCGATCTCGTTCTCGTAGCTGAAACTACTGAGGAGACCTGCGATTTCTTCATTGACGAAGTTATAGCTGCTCCCGCAGGTACAAAGATCGACGGACCCAAGTCCAATGTAGTTGTAGCCAAGGGTCCTGCTAGAGGTGACGTTAACCTTGATGGCGAGATCAATGTAATGGATCTTGTTGAACTCAGAAGAGGTATATCCAAGGGATTCGTAAACAATACTTCAAAACAGAATGCAGATGTTGACCAGAGCGGTACAGTTGATAATACCGATGTAACATATCTTCAGTCCTATCTTTCAGGCAAGATCACAGAATTCCCTGTGGCAGCAACTGCAACTGTACAATATAAATACAGTTCAAATCTTCAGTACAAAGAAGCTCCGAGCAACTACTTTACTCAGCCTGCAAAGCACGGTACCGTTGTCAAGGAATACTATAACGGCATCAACGGCAGCAAGGCTATGAATGTTTATCTTCCTTACGGCTATGACAAGTCAAAGAAGTACAATGTATTATACCTGATGCACGGCGGCGGAGAAAATGAGAACACCTGTTTCAACGATACTTCCATCGAGATCGACCTCATGCTGGATAATATGATCGCAAACGGTGATATCGAACCCATGATCGTTGTTTGCCCGACTTTCAACGGCTGTCCTTCAAATGACGGCAATATGGGTGCAGGCACAGTATGGAACGAAATGCGTCAGAGCATAATCCCTTATGTTGAAGGCAAGTACTCAACTTATGCAAACGGCAATACAAGCATAAGCGGCCTGAAGGCTTCAAGATTCCACAGAGCATATGCAGGATTCTCAATGGGCGGCGGCTCTACATGGAAGATGCTTTGTAATAACCTGGACATCTGCGCATACTATATGCCTCTCTCCGGTCACTGCTGGGACGGTGCATCCGGTATCCAGAATGCTATTGACAAGAGCGGTTATTCCAAGAGTGATTACTTTGTTATCGCTGCGACCGGTACAAAAGACTTGGCATACGAAAACATGGTACCTCTGATAAACACCCTTAAGAGCGACACTAAGCGCTTTACCTACACCAGTGACCTGTCTAAGGGTAACTTCTACTTCCTGGAAGCTCCTAACACTACCCACTGGTGGGGTTATGTAAGACATTACATCTATGATGCACTGCCTTACTTCTTCCACGAGGGTCAGTAACAGAACTGATCTTCCGTTCTTATTAAATAGCTTTATCCCAATATAGTGTGCTATAACAGAAAGGCAGTCACATTTCAGTGTGGCTGCCTTTCCGGTTTTTTAGGATATGAAGATCTGTTTTCTTTTGGATTTTTTAGTTCAGTCATCAAGAATTTTAATGGTGAAAAACAGCATACGAAGTCCGCCGAATGACATCATCAGTTTTCGGTATTCTTCATTTCGTACTCTGCCGCCTATGCTCATAAGATCATAGATCACACTCGCTTCCTGCATTTTCTGACCCGTCCTCACAAACCCCGCACGCTCGTAAAATCTAAGACGGTTCACACGCTGCTGGTAGTTTTTATACTTTTTCTCGACTTCCTCAATCGCCAGAAAAAGCCGTCTTCCGCTGTACTTTTTCTGAGCCGCTTTGAGTATCGCTGTGCCGTAGCCCTTACCGCGCAGATCATCATCAACAGCAAAATAGAACACATAACTAAGATCGAGATAGTTCACCGTATACAGAAAACCTATCCACTTTTCGCCGTCACGACAGCTGAAAAAATTTACGTTCGGCTTTTTAGCCCCGCTCACAAGTATCCCGAAAGGCGCACGTTCATCTGAGGGAAAAGCGGAATGATAAAGCCGCTTGATATTTTCAAGGTCGGACTTGTCGCGTTTGATATTTATCAGTCTTATATTCATTGCTGTCACCTGCTTTTGATCTGTTTTACGGCTTCCACACAAGGTTATACCTTGTCACACCGTTTGATGCAGTCTTAGTGTTGTAAAGCTCAAAACCGAGATGCTGATACATTTCGGCATAGTTTTTCATATCAGTATCGGCAAGTAAAGGAACTCCCTTTTTCCTTGCCATATCCTGCGCGAATGAAACCAGTTTTGTTGCATATCCCTTGCCTTGCGCACGCTTTTCTACTGCCACCATAAGAACATCGATATGGGGCTTTTGGGCGTACCTACGGTTTTCATCGGCTATCTGCGTTATGTGATCCAGCATATTTTTAAGCTTGCAAAAGGGGAGCCGCAGAAATATCCGCCAGAGCATTTTCATCTGTGAAAGAGCAAATTGATCACCGCTGAACTGCAAACCAATATATCCCAGACCATCATCGGTCAAATACAGCGAGCGTGTCTCGTATACATGATCGACATACGCCGCCATGTATTTCAGAACAAGAGGCCGCCGTTCATTGATACTTCCGAACTCATGAAAAAGTTCGTTGCTGACAAAAGCGTCACCGATCACATAGCGGATCTTTCGCAACTGTTTTTCAGTCAGATCTTCTGCAAGTTTCATGCTGTCACCCTCGTAAAAATAATATTCCTCTTAAGCATTACTTTCATCTGTAATGTATGTGACCTTGTTACCCGTTCTTTCAAGGGGTTTGCGCTCGGGCAGACCATTCTCTGTATCAGCATAACCTATAGCCAGCGCACCGTATACGCGCTCGTTTTCTTCAAGACCAAGTTCGCGCTCGTATTCAAGGAGATTTTTATCCTCATTCAGCCATCTAAGCTGATTTATCCAAACACTTCCAAGGTCAAGCTCGTTTGCAGCCAGTATCATGTTTTCAAGTGCGCAGGCGGTATCGGCGATATTGTTGCCGTAATCCTTCTGGTTTGCAACGATTATCAGGCAGTCGGGGTCGTAATGAAAAACATATCCGCCCTGCTTTGATGCCTTTATCGAATGGACGATGGATTTGTACATCCCTTCGGTGATCTCCATTTCAGCAAAAGCGGATTGCGCCAGTTCAGCCAGCTTTGCAAGAACTTTCTTGCTTCTCACAACGATGAAATGACAGCTTTGGGAATTCCCCCCGCTTGGTGCAAAACGTCCCGCATTCACAATAGCATCAAGCTTTTCATCTTCGATATGCTTGTCTGAAAATCTGCGGGTACTGCGTCGTGTTTTTATAGCTTCAAGTGTGGTCATGGCTGAACTCCTTTCTTGCTCAAATATGAAGTCTTGATATCATTCGCATTTTTCAAATCGTCTGAATGTCCTGCCGTCTTTCTCGATGATCTCATCCCACATCTCAGCAGGTCGCACCCAGACACCATGTTCGCCATAAAGCGCTCGGTAAACTACCATAGGTTCAAGGGTCTCGGAGTGTCTGGCAATTTCAAGAACCTCATATTCGTTGCCTTTGTAATGGCGGTATTTTCCCTTTTGGATAGCGGCTGCAGCTTCTTCGTAGGTCATTGTTTTATCCTTTCGGTATCAGTAACACAATTCACGGGTAGTTTTTCTTTGGGTATCATTATACCATAATCGACAAAAAAATACAATATGTTATTTCCTGAAATGGGTTATTGACATCTGTCTGTATGATCTAGAAGATGAAAAACGGCGCACCCGCCAGTACGCCGTTTTCATATTTTATTTAACTTCTTTGAAAAGCATATCACCTAATCTTGCACCGTTATAATCACTTATCTCCACTATGCTTGAAAACCAGACGCAGCCTTTTGGCTTTTCTTTTTCGGGAGAGCGGTCATATGTGGCTGATGTTATATCTATCTCATCGCTCAGGATACTGTTCTTTCTCAGAAGCCGCATATCTTCTGATGTGTTCGACAAATGGTTTAGCCGACGTATGGTTTCTTCTTCATCGGTGTAAAAGCCTATCTGCGAGAAGAAAATATGTCTGCCGTCTTCGTCTTCAAATTCTTTTACATCCACATTCGGTCTGAATGAAATATCAAAGGCTATCCCATCAAACAGCACGGGATCATTTTTCTTATCTCTTCTGTCAAGATCAAATGTCATGACATAGTCTTTTTCAACATCTATATCGCACAGATAAAGATCTTTCTGTAATGAGTATTGTGTATCGGTAACCACGTCATGATCCCTGCTTCCTCCGCCTTCAAGAAATATTTTATCACCGGTGGAAATATCATTTTTTTCTGTTATGTACATATCAAAAAACGGTTTTTCTCCCACATAGTCAATGCCTTCGCTGTCAAGACCCTCAACCGTAAGCACCATACTGCCGACATTCCCGTCAGAAAGAACGGTGTCTACCGTGATGCGCAAATGCTCGTTCTCGCTTACATAATTCAGGGCAAGACCTTTGTCTTCAAGATAATCAGCGGTTTTCTCATCAAAGTATTCCATCACCGCAGCTTTGTGCTCAAACTGAGTATATATAGCCCCCGCAGGTATCGCAAGCACCACCGCCGCGGCTATGCCGATAGCGAGCTTTTGCAGTGTTTTTTTTGAACTGTGTATTATTCGTTCTCTGTTTGCTGATATTACGAACCTGTCATCCAATCCGTTCATTGCTCTCAATATATCATTTCCGTTCATGGCTGTACTCCTTTCTTCTCTAAAAATATCCTGAGCTTTTCTCTTGTTCTGTGAAGAGTTGTTTTGACTTTACTCGTGGTGAATCCTGTTTCAATTGCAATCTGTTCCACACTTTTTCCGAACCAGTACCGCTTGACGAATATATCGCATTTATACCGTGGCAATGTGTCAAGAAACTCGTTTATCAGTGATGAAATAAACTTGTCATCGGGTGAAGAACTGCGGCTTGAATCAGGGATGCACTCTTCCATTTCATGTGTGAGTTCAACTAGCTGCGCTGAGCGTTTTGCCGTCTTCTGTTTCTCGATAATGTTGTATGCCGTGCATCGGCAGAGCCTTGCAAGGTAAGAAAAAAGATCATCCGGCTTTTGCGGCGGGATAGAATCCCACGCCTTTAAATATGTATCATTCACACATTCCTCAGCGTCACGCTTATCGCTGAGAAAACTTTTGGCAAGCCCGTTAAGTCTTTTTCCGTAGCGCTTCTCAGTTTTTATCACGGCTGCAGCATCACGTGATAAAAACAGTTCTACAAGATCGCGGTCATTTTCAAACTCGTACATTGGGTGAGCCTCCTTTCTCTCTTCACTATGATAATCAGGAAACTGATCAAAATGGTTACATTATTCTGAAAAATTTCCGAAGAATTTTGAAAAGCTGATCTGGCTTTTTAGGAAATATAGTTTGATGCGCTATAGTGTGTTGATAGCACATATAGTTATCTGCGTTAAATTGAAAAGCAGCTCCATCCGTTAAGCGGGCAGAGCTGCATTTAAAGTTATGTCGATTTTTCAAAGTTATATTTTTAATTTTAGCTTCTTTTTATTCCGGCTGATACATAAGTATGCTAACATTGAATATGCCGTTTTTGGTATCGATGACCATTGAACCTTTGTAGCGTTTCACGATGTTCTGCACCGAATGGAGCCCGATACCGTGCCCCTCTTTGTTTGTGATGGGCAGGGCGTTTTTGTCAAGCTCTATCTTACCGCAGTAGGCATTGTATATTGAAATGACCATAGTTTTCGGATTGAGAAGACCGATCCTGACATTTACAAGTCGTTTATTGTCTTCAAGTTCCGATGCCGCACGTATGGCGTTTTCAACCAGATTGCCCATAACTGCACACATATCCGATTCTTTAACAGGCAGGTCTTCTCCAAGGTCTATCGACCAGTTTACATTAACTTCCTGAGATCTTGCGGCTTCATCATAATGGTTTGCGATAGCGTCAACTGCCTGATTCTGGCATATGGTGTTGTGGCGCTGTGAGATATGTTCAACAAGAGGCGCGATGTATTTTGTCAGCTTATCTGTCTGACCTTTTTTCAGATATTCGTTGATGAGCAGTATATGCTGGCGAAAATCGTGCCGCAGCTGAGAAGACTCCTGCAAATACTGTCTTGTTTTTCTGTATTGGTTTTCTTCCATTTTAAATAGGTCAAGACTTCGCTGCAATTCGGCACGTTCGGTCAGCTTTTTCGAGAGCCACCACAGAATGTGGTATAGAAAAAATGTCACAATCGGGACGGTGAGAAATACAACAAGGCTGATCTTTCGCAGTCTGCCTGTCATGACGTTTTCAGCGCTGATAGGATTTACCCAGATGATCATACAAGCTGAAAGCAGCTGTGTGATAGAAAGCACTTTCCACACCTGATCGAGTTCTTCGGTTTCAAACATTTCGGGGAATTTCTTGATAAGCGTTCGTGAAAAGATCAGACCGATCAATACAGTGATACCAAGACATATCAGCCCTGAAAGCTCGGTATAAACATTATCATTATTTTTTAGTTCCAGCGGTGCGGTAAGAAATGTGTTGTAAGTGGTGCAGAATCCGCAGAGAAACACGGAATTTGCAAATGAAACAAGCTTTTGAAAAAATGGAAGTTCAAAGCAGAAATTATAAACGATGAACAGCGCTGCCATCGATGCGAAAAGCATGTTATTAGAGGAAATTTTCATCATTGAACACAACACAGTACCGCCTACTGTGTATACTGTCAGCACTATTGCCAGTGCACCGAACAGAAAAGTCTTGCTGACTCTGCGGCAGCGATACACAGGGATTATTGCCATGGCGGCTGCAGGAAATACCATGGCAAACTCGGTGAAATATCTTAGCACAAGGCTGATATTCATATATCAAGCCTCCTGCGCATACGCGAAGCGGCGTATTTCGTATATTTTGCCAGAATGTCCTTTCGCCCGCGCCGGCGTACAGGGTATATCATTTCGTCCTGCATTACTATCTGGTCACCTTTTACCTGTGAGGCATAGTCCATATTTATTATTATACCACGGTTGCAAAACAGAAAATTCGGTTCGTTTTCCAGAGCGGATTCCAGTTCGCTGAACAGCATTATACTTTGTTTGACCTCCCCGGTGATGAGTTTTACATCAACCGAGTGATTGTTTGAAAGCACAGATACTATCTCGGAAAGAGGAATCTCAAGCACCATATGTGGAATGTTGACTTTCAGAAGCTTGTCCTCAGCATTAAAGTCGCTTATAGTTCTGTCCATGACATCGACAAAGTCAGCATATTCAAAGGGTTTGCATAGAAAACCCTTTGGCTGTGAAGGGAAGGACTGAAAAACGAAGTCCCGTGTAGTAGACATAAATATGATGCTGATATCGTGGTCTGCAATGCGGATCTTATCTGCTAGGGCAAGTCCGTCCATTTCGCCGAGGCACACATCAAGGAAAATGATCTCGAACATTCCTTTTCTATATTTTTTTAGAAATTCCTCAGCTGAAGTATAATCAGCAGTTTTTATGGTACAATTGTGTTTTTCGCCGAAAAATCGGTCAAGATAGTTTCTTATTACTTCGCGGTCGTGTTCCAGATCATCGATCACCGCAATATTAAGTTCCATAACTCCACCCCTTTAAGTAATGAATAACTTGATATTAACGATTAATTAATTGTAGTACAACTTAATATATTTATTATATCATAGTCATAATAAAAAAACAAGAATTTCAATGACCGTTCACGCAAGATTTGTACAATTCACGCAAGTTCTATTGACATTTTAGTTTTTTTATATTACAATAACCAATAAAGTGATGAACATTTATCTTGTACATTAATAGTTCAAAAATAGCAGATGGGGAAATGGTACTTTTCTCGCTGAATAATCAAAAATTGATACTGTCATTATGCGGGCAGAAACTTTCTTGTATCTCAACACGATTGGAAATACATGTAAAATAAGTTCGCTGATACGAACTTTTATGAAATTATTCTACGAAACATTTTCGTGATTTATGAGTAAGCAAAGTAGTTTCGGGCTTGTAGAATTGATGGGATTTCTTTTGTGATAAAATATAGTAAAAATATTGAATATATATAAATATTATTTATAACTACAAACTTACAGTATTTTATCATAAATAACGATTTATAAATCGTATATATGATATGGCGATTATTTGAATCTGTTATGAATTCATATCCTGAAAAGTGCGATAACTCTATGGTTCGACAATATGTATATATTGAATAAGATACTATTTGTTAATCTGTGCTTTATGTAAAATTAACCTGTCAATAGGAGTGGACCCTATAGTAAATAATTTAGGGGACGCTTTTATATCAATAATTGTTTTAAGGAGGTTCTGAAAATGAACAAAGGAAGAAATTGCAAGAAGGTAGCAGCAGCTCTGATGGCACTCACCATGACAGCAGGATTGGTTCCTGCAAATATTTGCAGCTTTATAAGCGTAACTGCAAATGCTGAGGAAGTAGAGCTGATAGTCCCCGCTGATGAGGTAGTTACCGATGATGAAACTACCGCAGAAGAAGTTGTAGCTGTAGATTACAGCGCACTTACTGAGGGCGAGTATGTTATTGACGGTGATGTAACTGTAGAGTCTGTTATTACAGTTTCCGGTGTTGTTAATCTTACACTGAACGAGGGCGCTACACTTACAGCAGTTCAGGGTATCGTTATCGAAGAAGGCGCTGTACTCAACGTATACGGTGAGGGCACACTTGTTGCAACAGGTGCTCCCAACGAAGGTACAAACCAGTTCGGTCACAACGCTATCAATGGTACTATAAATGTTTATGGTGGTACTATCAACGCTACTGCAAGTGATTCTGCTCAGGGCTACGGCGCTACATATTGGCTGCATGGCAACTGGGGCATTCCCGGTGTAGCTGCTATTGAAGGTGATATAACTGTTTATGGCGGCAAAATTATCGCCCAGGGCGGTAACGGCGGCGACGGCGGAGATGGCTGGTATGCAGGCAGCGGTGCAACCGGTGGCTATGCACTGGCAGGTAAGATCACTATCTACGGTGGAGATTTTGACCTTAAAGGCGGCAAGGGCGGTAAGGGCGTAAAGAGCAGCAACTCATGGGGCGGCTATCCCGATGGCGTAGATGGTAAGGACGGTGCTGCATTCGATCCCTCTTCTTCCGTATATGTAGACGGCAAGGGTGCTATTATTGAGAAGATCAACTATGTAACATGGAACTGGATGCTTCTTGAAGACGGTACATACACCGCAGTACCCAAGCTGTACAATGCAGATGGTGAAGAGAAAGATATCAGCGAAAAGGAAGTAAACATTACTACTGCTTATTCTAAGGGTCTGACCATCTATACTGCTACCGTTTTTGTTGATGGCAAGGCATACAGCAATTCTATCCAGACTGAAGCAAAGGTAAAGTTCAATCCTGAAGTTACTTACGAGAAGGGTTATAAGAAGGTAACTCTGAAATGGGATAGCGTATACGGTGCACAGAAGTACGGTGTTGCAGGTTATGTAAACGGCACATGGAGACTTCTGGAGCAGGGTCACGGCAACTCTTATGTTCTGAAAGACCTGAAGCCCGGCACCGAGTACAAGGTAGCAGTAGTTGCAATGTTCAACGGTAAGTGGAACGCTGATACTTCCAATGCTATAACTGTATCTCCTAAGGATGCTGAATATCCTGAGGTTACCGATATTGAATACAGCAGACAGTTCCATCAGTTCAAACTGTACTGGGATGAACTGGACGATGCTGATGAGTACGCTGTTGCAGTTAAACTGGCAGGAAAGTGGAAGGTTCTCAGCCGCACTGAAGATACTTCTTACACTTCTCCCAAGCTGATAGTTGACAGCACTTATGAGATGGTAGTCGTTGCTAAGATGGACGGCAAGTGGGATCTCGATAATATCGACAGCAGATCTTTCAATATTACTGTACAGTAATAAAACTCCTCTTATAGATCATTTTAAAAGAAAACGATGGTTTCGAAAGAACTGTCGTAAACAGAAAAGTCCGGTTTTGAGCCGGACTTTTTTGTCATATATTTAAGTATTCAGTTTCCATCCATTATCCCCGTGGTAGATCATCAGCTTTGTCATTCCGCCGTCGATGCAGATGTTTTCTCCTGTGATGAAACCTGCCTTGTCGGAACAGAGAAAAAGCACCATATTTGCGATATCAAGAGGTTCGCCCACACGCCCGCAGGGCTGCTGATAAGCATCTGCACCATCGTAAATACTGCCGCCAGTTTCTATCCACCCGGGAGATATAGAATTCACGCGAACTTTTCCCGAAAGGCTGACTGCAAGTGCATGGGTAAGTGCCGCAATACCTCCCTTTGCCGCAGTGTAGCTTTCGGTCTGTGGCTGACTCATTCTGTCCCGTGATGAGGATATATTGATTATACTTCCGCCATTAGAAAAATGTGGTGCAAACAGCTTTGAAAGATAAAAAGGTGCAGTTACGCCCACTGCCAGTGCATACTGAAATTCCTCATAGCTGCATTCTTCGATGCCTTTCATGATGGGCAGAGCATTGTTTATCAGAAAGTCGATATGCCCGTGTTTTTCGATCACTTCCGTCGCAAAGCGTTCAAGCACTTTCTTGTCAGAAATATCTCCGACAAAATGATCGCCCTCAGCTTTGTCGATAACGCACACAACTGCTCCGTTTTTTCTGAACTCATCGGCAATGCATTTGCCGATACCATGTGCGCCGCCTGTTATGACGGCAACTTTGTTTTTGAACATTTAATACCTCCTCAAAATATCTTGTAAAATCTCGTAAATACTCGCGAAATCTCAGTATTTCATAAAGTTATGTTCAAGAAATGAACCAAGTTATGGATGATCCAAAGCATTGAATGCCGGATTTAACGTTATCAGGGTATAGCAAACAAAACGTCTTGAGAGATCTGTTTTGACAGCCTTGATGCGACCCATATCCGTTACGGCAGCAAACCTCCTCTGTCCAACGGGATCATTCGTCACGTGAAGTCCCAACTTCCTTCGTTCTGCCTATCCATAACAGGGCGTCGGCGCAGCTCCATTGCGAGGTCATGCCCCTTGGTAATAATTCCTGCCGACTGCCGGCTCA
>NZ_FOKQ01000018.1 GCF_900112155.1 Hominimerdicola alba
CCGAAGCATACAGGCTGAAGGCGTATTCGGAGTGCTGAAACAGGATCATGGCTTCAGAAGATTCCTGTGCAGGGGCAAAAACAACATCAGAACTGAGTTCCTTTTGTTGGGACTTGCATACAACATAAAGAAGCTTTTTGCTAAGATCTCAGAAAACCGACTTGGAATTTCTCTTTTTGAACTGAAAACGGCATAAAAACCAGCAGAACATAACACCCCCGAGTCCTCTTTTTTTGAAGAGGGCTTGGGGGTGTGCGCTCTGAAACAGCTTATTTCACCAGTTAATATGTTTTTTTACTCTGATGTTCGGATATGGTTAGAGGGTGCTGCGGTTGCAACAGCCTCTTATATAAATATGTCCGATCACGCTTCGATATAACCTGCAGGCTATTGATAAAAAATAAGATCCCCTGCACCGATGGGTACAGAGGATCATATTCGATAAATTATTATTTCAGTTTTTCAGAGATCTTCAGACCAAGAGTCCTTGTCTCTTCAGCGAGGATATCAGCTATCAGCTCACAGCCCTTTATGCTGAGATGAGTATTATCGATAGTTGTCCTTGTTTCATCGAGGTAGCAGTGCAGCTCTGCAGTTGCTTCCTCACCGCCCTCTTCGTAAAGCTTGTTATAAAGCTCTGCGGTCTTGGTGGTCATGTCGATAACAGGGATATTGTATTTCTTGCCAAGTGCCACAACAGCATCGGAATACTGCTTGTGTTCCTCGATCATTGCTGTACCGTCCTTTGCACGTCTGGATACAGGTGTTACCAGAACAGCAGTAGCGCCCTTTTCCTGTGCTACTCTGACGTATTTGTTCAGCAGCATCCACTCATAGGAGTACTGACCGTTGGGATTTTTGCCTTCGCCGTCCAGTGTGGAGAATTCAAGATAAGGATAAGCAGCGTGCTGAGGCTCAGCTGTTCTTTCATCGTTGTGACCGAACTGAATGAACAGGTAATCTCCCTTGCCGATGGAATCGCACAGTATCTTGTACTCGGGGTCATTCATGAAGCTGCGTGAGCTTCTGCCTGCCCTTGCAAGGTTTGTGACATTCACGCCCTCAAACTGCTCTCCAAGCTTCATGCCCCAGCCGCAGCTGCCCTTGCTTTCGGTCGTCTCAGGCTTGTAATTGCATACGGTGGAATCTCCGACGATATAGACATTACCCGAGAATACAAAGTCATCAGCTTCATAATTGCCGTGATTTACGACTGCTTCGGGCTGTACAGTAACACTGAATGATCTTGCATTGATATTGCTGGTATCCCACTTGCCGTTCACCTTGGCACAGACAACCATTCTGTAGGTCTGGCCTGCTGTGAGCTTGGGTGAAGTGAAGTAGGTAGTTTCTGCGGGGATATCCTGCTTAACTATCTTCCATTTGCCTGAAAGATATACAGCTACGCCGTACTGCTGAGCGCCCTTTACCTCAGACCATCTGAGTCTGAACTGGTGGGTCTCTTCATTGTGTTCAACAGAAGACAGGATAGGATATTTGCCTACAGTGCTCTGGGCAGATACAACTATAGCGTTGGAGAAGTCTGTTATCCATTTGCCGTTGCATTTGGGGATAACAGCGACCCAGTAATCTCTGCCTTCGGTAAGTCCGTTAAGTACAAATGAAGTATCTTCACAATCGTACAGCAGCTGCCACTTGCCGTTAACATAGCCTACGATACCGTATCTTTCAGCATCTTCAACTTCTGACCAGCTGAGCTTTACAGCGTTGATCCCCTTGGTGTATGTCAGAGCGGGAGCTTTGTATTTGAGTTTGCTGAGTGCGATGTGCTCTCTGGAGAGCTCAATGCCGCAGTCGATGCAGTAATATACTTCATCATAACCGCCGTCACTCAAAAAAGTGGGCTTTACATAGTTCTCGATGACCTTGTCGCCTCTGGTATGGCCTTTCGCTTCAACGATTGTATCAGCCTTTGTGATCTCGTTTTCGCCATTTTCATCTGCGAAATACTTGTCATTGGCTTCATCGTACCAGTATTCGATATTACCGCCCTCGGTGCAGGTAGCTGCAATGGCTTCAACGTAAGACAATCCCAGCTTGGGTATAGTTACCGATCTGGAGCAGGTGTGGTGATTGTTCCCAAACACTATCTTTGCTGTATATGTTATCTTTCCTGCTTTTGTGTAAGTAGGCTCTTCGACGATCTTTGAGGTCACCTCAGCCTTGATAACTAAAGTATCACCGCATTTTTCGCAAACGAACTCTGCACTTGCAGTATTATCATCACTCCAGGTCCACTGGGGCAGACCATAGCTGTGACCATTAGACTTGATAACAGTGTCAGCCTTTGCGATCTCGTTTTTGCCCTTATCATCGGTGAAATACTTGTCGTTAGCTTTATCGTACCAGTAGCCGGTATTTCCGTCCTCGGTGCAGGTAGCGGTTTTAGCTTCAACATAAACAAGTTCCAGCTTAGGTATGGATACTGACTTGGAACAGGTGTGGTAGTTATCCTCGAACACTACCTTTGCGGTATAGGTGATCTTTCCTTCCGTGGTGTAAGTAGCTTCGGCGATGATCTTTGAGGTCACATCCGCATCGATAACTATAACATCACCGCAGTCCTCGCAAATGAACTCAGCCTTTGCAGTGAGATCATCGTTCCATGTCCACTGTGGTGTGCCATAGTTGTGACCCTTAGGTGCAATTACCCAGGAATTCTTAGAAATCTCGGTGTATACGCCGTTTTCAAGCTTATAGTACTTGTTATCAGAGCCAGTGTAATACTCGCTGTTTCCTGCATTGGTGCAGGTGGGTTCTTTTGCTTCGGTCTTTGTATAGGTAACAACGATCTGTTCTTCGGCATTTCCCCAGACAAGTATATGTTCTTTTTGTCCAAGACACTGGTACATGATAGCCGATCTTCCTTCTTCAGTGATAGAATCCCATTTGAAATGAGGGTCTTCAATGTATTCGGCATTAAGATTCTGGTATGTCAGGGTCTTGCAATAGTAATTGTTTTTGTACTTGAAAAACAGATCAAATGTGCCGTGATGATCATTGTCTGCTGCCTTGATGGCATCAACATTTGCGGCAAGCCATGCCCTTGCATCTTCGGGAGATACATCTGTCATTTTTTCAACTGCTTCTTTTATGGAAGTGACCGTAATAAAGCCGCCGGCGCTCTTCTTTTTATTTTCTGCTTTCTTGAATACAGTCTCAAACTTGTAAGGATCATTCAGTGTGCCGCTTCCGCTTACGCATCTGATGCCAAGGGGAGTCAACGAACCGTCCTCATTTGCGATGCCTATGGTGAATGTGTCTGCGCTGTTGGGCGCTTTGAACATGAACTTGTATCCGTACTGAAGATCATAGCTGTCATAAGACAGTTTTGCCTTGTCAGCAGTTATAACGTTTCCTATCCTTAAAACTGTTTTGCCGTCAAAGAAATGATCATCTGAGTTTATGATCACATAAGCGCCGAGAGGGATTGCTGTATCAGGGGAAATAATGATAAAAATATCATCGGTGGTTTCCTCAGCAGTTGTTTCCTCATCTGTAGTTTCAGCGTCGGAAGTTTCATCTGCTGTTGTTTCGTCATCGGCAGTTTCCTGATCGGTGGTCTCCTGATCAGTAGTCTCAGCAACGTTTTCATCGCTGCTGCCATTTTTTTCGTAATCGTTTACACTATCGGGATCAGTATTATCCTCATCAGCGGTCACGGCCTCTGTCTCATCGTCACTGCTGATAGTATCCTCTGAAATACCATCGCCCTTATCCTCGTTGGAAGAACCTGCCTCAGGGTTCTCAGCATCAGGTTCGATACCCCATGCAATGGCAGCATCTGTCGTAAGCGCACTGCCGAAATTGACCGGTGCTGTACCTGAAGCCAGAAGCAGAGCGAGCATTCCTGCAAGGATCCTTTTTGATTTCATATTCTTGTAGTCCATATTCTTTTTCAACTGTCCTTTCATGTCATTAGACCATACTTAAATGTACTTAATAAACAACCCGACCTGAACAGATCAATTATTATGAGCGCAGGGACAGATGCCGTTAAAGCCATTTTTTCATTGCCAAAATATGTAAGAACGGCTTTATGATTTGTTAAGCTGCTGCGTTCATCATGCAAGCTGAAATCGTTGCTCAGGCTAATGTATAATGCTGTGGTCTTGCCAGAAATTGCGCTATTTCCGCCGATCACAGTGAATTGAGTATATTATATCACAAAAACATAGTTTCGTCAATGGTTGAATTGAAAATGATATGCAGAATATCACATCTTTTTACAGTGGCTTCACATTAACTTTACGTGAACATAATAGCTGTTATTAAGCAGATACGCGGTTTTTCTTTTCTGCGGCTCTTCAAATTTATAAAAAATTACGCTCACAAAAAATTTGTGAGCGCATATTAATATATTTTTAAGTTTTAAAAATTCAGACCTTGTGAGCGTCCTCAAATTTCTTGGTGCGGGCAGCCAGCTTCTTCTTGGCATAATCTTCCTTGATAACAGCCTGACCGCGTTCGATCGCCAGCGCATCCGCGGGAACATCGCCTGTGATAGTAGAACCAGCGGCAGTGTACGCACCTCTGCCGATGCATACTGGCGCAACCAGATTCGTATTGCAGCCGATGAACGCATTGTCCTCGATAACAGTGCGGAACTTCTTCTCGCCGTCATAGTTAGCCGTAGCCACGCCGCAGCCGAAGTTTACATTGCTTCCCACATCGGAATCTCCCACATAAGTAAGGTGAGAAACGGAAGTACCCTCGCCGATGGTGGAGTTCTTTATCTCAACGAAATCGCCTAT
The DNA here is from genome assembly GCF_900112155.1 of Hominimerdicola alba. Lineage (GTDB taxonomy): Bacteria > Bacillota > Clostridia > Oscillospirales > Ruminococcaceae > Hominimerdicola > Hominimerdicola alba_D. Next base: position 4,776 of record NZ_FOKQ01000018.1, read on the forward strand.
CTTTACGCCCTTGCAAACGTGAGAATCAGGTCTCAGCTGAACGAAAGGACCTATCTTGGCATTGTCGTCAACAACAGCATCATAAGCCTGAACATTGTTCAGTACCACGCCGTTGCCGATAACTGTGTTTTCAAGTATGCAGTTCCTGCCTATAACGCAGTCCTCACCGATAACGGTATTTCCTCTTAATTCGGTACCTGCCTCGATGCGTGTGCCCCTGCCGATGGTGACATTTCTGCCAACGGATACGCCGTCAAGGCAGGTGAACTCGATACCGTCATCCAGCCATCTGTTGATGATCTCCATTCTTGCGATATCGTTCAGCTTCAGCAGACCGCGTCTGTCATTAGCACCCAGCGCAACATTTGGGTTAAGGGAGATGAAAGCATCAGCCGCCTTGCCCTTGTTTATCATAAGTTCAACGCAGTCGGTGAGGTAGTACTCGCCCTGTGAATTATTGGGCTGTATCTCGAAAAGTACTTCCAGCAGGTCAGCGGTCTTGAACCAGTAGCAGCCGGAGTTTATCTCCTTTACGGAAAGCTGGTCTGCGTTGCAGTCCTTGTGTTCAACTATGCCGGAGATGCCGTGCTTTGTGCGGATTACTCTGCCGTAGCCCGTAGCATCCTCAACTACGGAAGTAACAACAGTAACACCGCAGTTCTTCTGCATATGGAGCTTCAGTGCGCCATCTATGGTAGCCGCATCGATAAAAGGAGCATCACCGCAAAGCACAAGAGTATTGCCGTCTGTATTAGCCTTCAGGAATTCCTCAGCCATCATAACAGCATGACCTGTGCCCAGTCTCTCGGACTGGAGAACGGTGCTTACCTTAGCCTTTGAAGTTCTCTTTTCAACATAAGCATCTATCTGTTCGCCTGCAAAGCCCTTTACTATGCATATCTCGTCAAGACCTGCGTCCTCACAGGCACTCATTACCCATTCCAGCATAGGCTCGCCAACAACATTGCAAAGTGCCTTGGGCGAATTTATCTTCATTCGCTTGCCCTGACCGCCTGCCAGTATTATAACATTATTAGACATAAGTATCCCCCTCAAAATCATACATAAAACCGCCGCATCCCTGTGCTGACGGCACATTACCTGTCTATTATAATACTTTTGAACATTCAAGTCAAGGTGTAAAATTATCGAATTTTGCCGCATAACATAGCCTGTTTCCGTTATTATAATGTTCTGTCAGAGTAGTACACCCAAGGAGGTGTGTACTACGGGAATAGTACAGTAGTACACTTGGTAATACACTGATTATCCGAAGATAACGAATAATTATGTATATGATGCATATCGACTGGGTGCGCGTGGATGATGGCTTTGTGAAATATGCTGAAAATTCACCTGTTCTATTGACAAATCAAGGCGTGAGTGGTACACTCTAAGTGTACTACGACAGATAATACACCTAGTACACACAGGACAAATGAAACGAAACAACAAGACAGCTCCCATAAATAAAAGAAAAGGGGGCAGAAAGGAAGGACGACATGAGAGAACTGATGATATTTGCAGTAAGCATCCTTGGGATATGCATACTTCTTGCAGGACAGGAAGTCAGGAAAGTTCGCAGGTGGGATATGAACGAGGACGAAGAGAGCAGCATCTGAAAGAACAGGAGACAACAAAATGAAAAAGATGATAGCACTGACTGCCGCTGTGGTCTTTGCTCTGGGACTGACAGCCTGCGGAAATAAGAAAGAACTAGCAGAGAAAAGTCAGAGCACAGTGTTCACAGAGGAAGATTTTTGCGAAGCTCAGGCAGATATAAAGAACAGCCTGAAAGACATCGACTGCGTCACCTTAAATATAGACTACGATGGTGATGAAGTCAGCACGGATGAAGATACCTTGGCTACACTGAATAATGATCTCGGGCTGAGAGACGACGAACGGTACACCGACTGCATGGTCTTCACGGTGGATTACAGACAGTCATACAGCCCGCTGGCGTTGATAAAGGCTACTATCCGCAGTGGAAATGCCTGCGTGGATATCTCAGAGAGAAAGATGAATCTAACGCTTGCAAGAAAAAGCGACGGCAATTGGGAGACTGCAAATGTCAGCTACTCGGATGCAGGCTGACAGCAGGACAAAAGAACGGAGAAAACAAAGAAAAAGACAGCAGCAATAGCAGCCGCGGCAGGTAATGATCACGGACTTCGGCTAAGGAGAAAAAATGAAAAAAAGCAGATCACTTGCGGCGGTGACAGCTATTCCCGCCGCCTGCGGTCTATCGGGAGGAACACAATGAAGAATATATATGTTATGATAGCAGTAGTCGTGATATCAAGCCTAATGTTCGGGGGCTGTTATATGGACGGCAGAGGTACATATTACCCCGATGTAACAGAGATGACAAAGAATTTAGAGAAAAAAGGCTATGACGTAAGTACCGATGAGATAAAAAAAGACGATGACACTATTACTGTTCTAAACGGAAAAAAAGATGACGAGTACATTGAATTCTTCTGGTTCGATACCGAAAAATACGTTGATGAGTATGTTGAGGAAATGAAAAAAGACAACAGCGAATATGATACTATCAGTTGGATAACAAACGATAAGAAATTCGGCAACATCGCATATTGCGGCACCGAAAAAGCGATCGACTGTTCGGGCGTTCAGGTGGTTGAGGTAAAGTGACGGCAGCTAAGGAGAGAGAAATGAAAAAGTTTATAGCACTTTCAGCAGCGGCAGTCATGGCACTGACAATGACGGGCTGCGGAAAAAAATTTGCAATTGAAGGCTCGTCAAGTGTATACAGTGCAGAAGATCTCCAAAACGCGACAATGTGTTTTGAAGAGAAGTATTTAAAGGATAACACCGAAGTGTATTGTCAGTTTCTTGGAGATATGTCCTACGGCGACACTGCCAGATATGTAAATATGTATTATTATGACCACGACAAAGAAACAAGTGAGATCAGCGGAGATTACCTTGCATTCAGGGTGACGACCTATACTGCAAAGACACCTTCTACTGTACTAAAGGCGATCGGTGAAAATCTGTTTGATATCAATGGATTCCGCAATTCCTTTTTTGGCGGTTTTGAAGAATGCGTAGTTAAAAAGGACGAAAATGGCGAATGGAAATACATGGGTGCTCTGTCTGATATTTATAAATTTAAACCTGATACTGAAGATACCACAGCAGACGGAATATCTGATATTTATCCATCGAAAGAAAGAGAGAAAGCACTGGAGGCTATGACCGATTCCGATGTCTGGGAAGAGTTGGACGGAGAGCTTTTGTATGCTGAATATGCAGGCGACGAAAGCGCTTCCAAGGAAGAACTGGATAAGCTCAACAAGAGCAAAGGCACCGACTATGATGGCTGTATGAAAATGCACGCCGATTTCTATTCTGCTGAAAAAGCTGATATCGTTAAAGACGCAGAATGGCTTGTGGCAAGGCAGAACGGCGAATGGGAAGTAGTGGAATACAATATCCCCGGGAAATCCACAGCAGAATGATGTTCAGCTGTCGGCACAAAAGGAGAAACATGATATGAAAAAGATCATAGCGATAGCGGCATCGGTCGTTTGTTTGATCGGGGGCGCTTTAGCTGTTTTGGCTTTATCGTCACACCGCAGTATTGATAAGATCACAAAAGGTGAATCTTCAATATATTCCGATGAGGATTTTGATACTGTTACAGAAGATATAAAGTACTTTATGGAAAAACTTCATGTAACTGTTTTGAGCAGTTCCTATTTTGGTGACAGCGAGTCTTCGGAAGAGTTCTACAAAAGAGAAGCTATGATGTATCACTATAAAAATACCCATGAGATAGCTGCATATGATGATATAGATTGTATGGTATATCATATCCGCTATAAAAGCACAGTAACACCAAGGTCGATATGGGAAGCTTTGCGCGATACAAGTATCAGCGAGCGTTTTAAAGAGCATGACGTAAAGTATCTTTTTGCCAGGACGGGCAGCGAAAACTGGGAATTAGTCAACGAGTTCTACAACGATGGTGATAATAAATATTCGTTTTCTCCTAGTGTAAAAACCGGTGATTCAAAAATATATGAATCCAATGATATACTCTGGACAGTTACCGATATTGCAGAGATAGTTATCGATAATAAAAAATATGAGGGTTACTGCATAGTATGTGGAGAATATGCAGGTGATGAGTTTGCTTCAAAAGAAGCGCTGGATAAGATAAATAAAGAGAACGGCACGAACTATACAGATTGCATGAAGATATATGCCGATGTTTATTCTTCGGAAGATAAGACTATACTGACAGATACCGAATGGTATATAGCAAGTAAAGGCGACGAAAACTGGGAAGTAGTGGAATACAATATCCCCGGGAAATCTACAGCAGAATGATATCCGGCTGTCGGAAAAAAAGGAGAACCATATGAAAAAAATAGTATTACTCACCGTTGCTGCGGTGATGGCGTTCGCACTTGCGGGCTGTGGCAAAAATGCGGTAGAAGCCAGTGTGATTTCAGAGAAATATACCGAAGAAGAAACATCAGCCGCAGTACAGGATATAGTATATTTATATGAGCTTAACGGCAAACAGACAGACTCTGTGCGTTATCTGGGCGACGAAGTGTGTACAGACGAAGTCATTGATAAGCTAATTGAAATAGGTATGTTCGATGAAGAATGCGGCGTTGAAGACTGCATGGGCTTTGAGGTCGATTATCACTTTTCAATAAACCCCACTGATGCGATCTGTACGATTATAGAAGGCGATTTTGATTTTGATGAACATGAAAATGTACAGGTGTGGTTGATAAAACAGCCCGAGGACGGTAAATGGATCATTTCCACGACGGGTATAGACGTTATATAGATATAGAAAACGTCGGGGGCATAAACCGCATCTGAATAAATACAGCATATAATGAGACAACAAAAACATTTCCGAGAGGAGGAAAGCTCTTGATAAATATAGACCTTACAGGCAGAGTGCCCATATACGAGCAGATATGCAAGGGCTTCGCTGAGCTTATCGGCAGCGGAGCTTTGCAGGAGAATGACAAGCTCCCGGGCGCAAGATCCCTGGCAAAGGAACTTGGACTTAATCCGAATACAGTAGCTAAGGCTTACAGCAGGCTTGAGCATGACGGTATAATATATTCCGTGGCGGGCAAGGGCTGCTTTGTGGCAAAGCAGAAAGGGCATATCGAGCGAAAGCTTTTTGAAGATTTTGATGCAGCTGCGTCCGCAGCGATAAGGGCGGGGGTCACCGTCACTGAGCTGAAAGAAAGACTGGACGCTTTGCAGAAGGAGGATAACAAATGATAGATATCAAAGATGTCACGATGGTGTTTGAAAAGAGCAAGGATGAAAAAGAAAATTTCATCGCTCTCGATCATATCTCCATCGAGATACCCGAGGGGTGCATATACGGCTTTCTGGGTTCTAACGGCGCAGGCAAATCCACGCTGATGAGAATGATGTGCGGAGTATATCCATGCAGCATGGGCAGCATACAGATAGATGGCATCGAGGTATATGATTCTCCCGAAGCCAAGGGCAAGATATTCTTCGTTAACGATGAAACGATACAGTATGCAAACTATACCCTGAAAGACCTTAAAAACTACTATTCAAGCTACTATCCCGAGTTTTCCGAGGAAGTCTTCGACAGGCTGATAAGCAAGCTTAATCTTCCCATGAACAAGAGAATGTCTCAGTTCTCAAAGGGTATGAAAAGACAGGCGGTAGTTGTAGCGGCACTCAGCTGCAAGACCAAGTATATCATGCTGGATGAAGCCTTTGACGGTCTTGATCCTGCTATGAGAAAGATAATCAAGACCATGATAGTTGATGAACTTATGGACAGGGGAGCTACCATGATAGTATCCTCCCATAACGTAGCTGAGATAAACGAGCTCTGTGACAGAGCGATGCTGATACATCAGGGTCATCTGATATTCGCTGATGAGATAGACGAGATCAAGAGCGGCTTCTGCAAGATACAGCTGGCTCTTAAAGATGCTCAGATGACCAGGGAGATGGCAGAGCAGTCGGGGCTGGAGGTAATGCAGTTCTCGCGTCTGGGAAGCGTTGCACAGATGATAGTAAGGGGCAGCGCCGAGGAATCAATGCCCAGGCTGAAAGGACTTTCTCCCGTACTGCTTGAAGCAGTACCCCTTACCCTTGAAGAGATATTCATATACGAACTGGAGGTGCGAGGTTATGGCGCAGAAATACTCAAAGAAGATAAGTAAGGCAGCTACAGCCGAGTGCCGTAACAGACGTAAGGTAAGGCTGATGATACTGATAATCACAGTGGCGGCAGCTTTGTTTGAAGCTTCCGAATTCACGGTGAGAAATTACAACACCGATGACATCGATCTGATGTTTCCGAATTATGACAATTTCTTCGGACTGTTCCTGATGTTCGTTGCAGCAGCATTCGGTGCATTCGCAGTATATGGCGTGTTCAGCGACCTGACCAACAAGCAGACCGCCGATGTACAGCTCTCGCTGCCCATGAGCGCAAAGGAAAGATTTCATTCAAAGCTCCTGGCAGTTGCAAAGCTCCATCTGATACCACTGGCTTGTGCAAGCCTGTTTGTGCTGATAATAGGCTGCGTGAAAGGTCATACGGTGATCGGCGATACCTTTAGTTTCCTGTTCAAGATACACTGTATAGTACTTGCAGAAGCTCTTTTCGTTGACTCGATATGCGTATTCTGTATGTGCTGCTGCGGCGCAAAGGCTGAGGGTGTCTACACCTCCATGATAACAGCTTTCTGCGTGACCCTTACACCTACTCTCGTGTACAATTTTATTACAAATAATTTCTCAAGTGTAAGTTTCAGCGAAGACATAAGCAACAGATTTTTAGCAATGTTCGGCGGCATGATAGCATTAAGCATAGAGAGTGGATATGTTTTCAGTTCGTTAGAGAGCTGGGTATATCTTGGTATAAATATGGCAGCAAGCTGCCTGCTGGTGTTCGCGTCATTCTTCATCTACCGCAAGCGTGACGGCAGACAGGTGGGCAGACCTATGGTCTACGACCTTTTCATGGAGCTCTTTATGTTCACGGGACTCTTCACCCTCTTCACAATGTTCTCCTACGTTGAATCATGGGGAATAGGTCTGACACTGGCTCTGATAATCTATCTCGTGATAAGGATAGTTGCCGCAAGGGCAAAGATCACCCCGAAGACTTTCCTGATATGGCTTTTGAAGTATGTGGCTTGCTTTGGTATATTCCTTGTGATAATGGCAGCAGGCTATTTCACAGGCGGCTTCGGACACTATAAGCTCCGCATGAAAGAATTCAAGTGGGATAACGCAGATATGCAGATCTCAACTACGCAGTATGCCAATGGTTCATATCTGCAACAGAATAGACACTCTTTCCATGATAATTACTATGTCAGCGGGAAAGCTGATTATCCCTACAATGATGATACCGTTTTTCGCAGCGGATATCACGAAAATGAGATCAAGAAATCCGAGCTTGATGACAAGCTCGTAAAGCTGAATAAGCTCATTGATGAATACTATACCCTTGAAAACAGAAATACCGAGGCTTTCTTTGATATGATGTTTGGCGGAGTTTATAAAAATGAAGACACACCGGGCGACTATGTAAGTGTGTACATAAGCCTGTCAGATGATAATACTATCTCCAACAACATCGATTACGGAGATACGAGAGATTATGACGTATATTTTATTATCCCGCCCGATAAGCTTGATGACTTCCTGAAAGACGCACAGGACATCCTCTCTGATGAAACAGACGATGTCAACGCGCGTATTTACGAGGATGTCGGATCCTACTAAAAGCCACTTGGGCAATAAATAAGCATTCAGGTTTTCTTCTTTACCTCGAAGGCTGCGCAGAATACGATCCTGCGCAGCCTTTTTGATTTCTATTAATATATCCGTGAGCCTTCATTTCGGGAACCCGTTTATAGCAACATATACAGCAAAGCTGATAATATCTATCAGAAGTATCACACCCGCAGCGATAGCCGCTATCTTCAAGCCTTTTTTTGCTTTCTTCTTGTTTCCCTCGGTGAGGACGTGTTCCTTTATATCATGGTACATCTCTGCCCCTGCGGTCTGCACGGGTGCTTCATGGGCAGTTTCTGCCGCTGGAGCTTTGTTGAGCACCAATTCATCCAGGGATATATCAAACAAATCGCTGATAGCTACCAGCTTCTCAAGGTCTGGTGCCGAATCGCCGACTTCCCATTTCGAAATCGTCTGTCTTGAAACGTTCAGTCTATTGGCAAGTTCTTCCTGCGACAGGCCTTTTTGCTTTCTCAGCTCGTAAAGTTTATTATTAAAGTTCATGACTGTTTCTCCTTTCATCATTGTTCCATTATGCACCATATCACGCCGATACAGTGGCTTTTTCCATATTCTTCTTGCGCCATGCAAAGAACAGCACTGCCGTACCTGCCGCGAGTACCATTGTTGTGATAATGCTCGCTTCAATGCCGAAGATGCCACCGTTCAGGACATTCCTGCCAACACTCTCGACATTGATGAGCGCTGGTGATTCCGATACTGCTCCGCTGACAGTCAGCCCAAATATATTACCCAGGAAGAAATTCCACAGAAAATGCGCGCCGCAGGCAGCCCACAGACTGTCAGTCAGAAGCATGATAAGCGTGAATATTGCCGATATAAGCACCAGATTCACGATGCCTGCCGCCGTGACCACTGCACCCGCGCCTTTCATCGAACCCAGATGAGGTATAGTAAAGGCCGCGGTACTCAGCGCAAAGGCCGCAGGTACTCCCAGTTTGCCCTTTAAACATGAGAATGCCAGACCTCTGCAAAGTATCTCCTCGTGAAAACTCTGAAAAGCCCAAACACCGCCGTTCAGCGCTATCGCGAGATAGTCGGGATGGGATGTCAGTCCGCTGACCTTTACAGCACCGGTGAGCAGTATCAGCCCCGCGCATAATGTCACAAGCACTCCGCCGACGAAACAGCCTATAAAATAGTACCTGCCTCTTTTGACGTACATCTCCGAAAGCTTCTTCTTCCCGATGACCCGCCAGTAAAACATCACAAACAAAGATGGCAGAAAATAGTTAAGCATCGTAAAAAGCAGACCCGCGTAACCCTCAAAAGCCTCGCCTTTCAAAGGGTCTTTCCCCAGCGGATAGTGTATCAGCACAACGATAGCCGTACCGATGACCATTCCGCCAATGTTGCACAGCAGGTATGCCAGCAGATTTTTGATAATGAACAGCCTTGTGGGTATATCCTTTCTGTTGTTGAAGGGTGATATACTTTTGAAAAAGCTTCCCGTCTTGCTTTGATCCTTGATCTTCCCGATAGCGATACTGTTTGTTTTCATCATTGATCCCTCCTGAAATTTTGTGAAGCTCTCGCGCTTCAGCTGATGGGATAATGATATCATTTCAGCCCGGAGAAGTCTACCAACGCTCGCAGGAAAACTGTCCACGCAGGATAACAATTGCGTTAACTATCGTGGCAAGTCCGTATTTACGGGGTTTTCTCGATATATACAAAAAAGCCGCGGCAGCGGGAAAACTGCCGTGGCTCATGTATCGTATAGATGTGAACAGTACTTCCGCTGTTCTTATCATAGCATAGTCTTCAGTGGATTTCAAGAGCGTCTTACTTGGTGTAGCACTCGAATGCTGCTTCTGTAGCCTTCTTGTCCTCGTCATTAGACTTTGTGATAAGGCTCACAACAGGAACTACCACCAGACCGAACAGCATCGCAAAAGCACCCGCGTTAACAGGCGATGCCAGAGACAGACCACCCAGTGTCTTGGGAGCATCGGGGATAACACCAAAGGTGTAGATCATCATGTGTACAACAGTTATGCCTACGCCGCAGATGAAGCTTGCCATAACAGCCGCCTTGGTAACGCCCTTCCAGAACAGACCGTACATGAAAGGTGCCAGGAAGGCGCCTGCCAGTGCGCCCCAGCTTATGCCCATCAGTGAAGAGATGATCATAGCATCCTGCTTAGCGCCGCGCAGAGAGTATACTGCGATAGCAACGGATATCATCAGGAACACAGCGATGAATATACGCATGATGCGTACTTCTTCCTTTTCGTCCATGTTCTTTTTAAGGGGCTTGATAAGGTCGATAGTCAGTGTCGAGCTGGAAGTCAGTACCAGCGAAGACAGTGTAGACATCGAAGCCGAAAGTACCAGCACGATTATAAGTGCGAAAAGTGCGCTGGGCAGAGCCTCCATCATCGAGGGAACGATAGCATCAAAGCCCTCTTTGGGTGCGCCGTCAACGTTCTCCATGAACAGTCTGCCGAAGCCGCCGAGGAAATAACAGCCACCTGCAACAACTACCGCAAACACGGTGGAAACAACAGTACCTGTAACAACAGCCTTGTCATCCTTGATAGCGTAGAACTTCTGTACCATCTGAGGAAGTCCCCATGTACCCAGAGATGTAAGTATTACAACACCTATCAGGTTTATGGGGTCGGGACCGATCAGCGAGTTGAATACGCCTGTGTTGCCGTTTGCATCGGGGATAGCGCCCATAGCCTTCATCGAGCCCGAGAAACCGCCGTTTACGTTAAGCACAGCCACAACAACAGCCGCAATGCCTATCAGCATGATTATTCCCTGAATGAAATCGTTGAGGGCAGTAGCCTTGTATCCGCCCATGATAACGTATATCGCCGTGAATACTGCCATAGCCGCGATGCAAAACTCGTAAGGTATGTCAAAACTCTTTACAAACAGTCTTGAAAGACCGTTGTATACAGATGCGGTGTAGGGGATAAGGAATATGAAAATTATCAGCGCCGACACTGTCTTCAGGGTCTTCGAGTTGTATCTGCGTTCAAAGAACTCAGGCATCGTCTTAGCGTCCAGATGCTTTGTCATTGTACGTGTGCGCTTGCCGAGTATCAGCCAAGCCAGCAGCGAACCGATGATCGCGTTGCCTATGCCGACCCAAGTTGAAGCCACACCGTAAGCCCAGCCGAATTTTCCCGCATATCCGACAAATATAACCGCCGAGAAATACGAAGTACCGTAAGCAAAAGCTGTGAACCAGGGGCCCAGACCTCTGCCGCCGAGGACGAAGTCATTAACATTTGCCGTTTTTTTGCGGTAGTACACGCCGATGCCTATCATCAGCATAAGGTACACCACAAGGATTATCCATCTTAATACCAAAACCAACACTTCCTTAAAATATTTGACGGTTCATGGCAAGTGCATTAACGTTTTAACGCTTTTATGCTTTTATCCAATAAACCGACTGTTATATTATATAACATTTTCCCGCCGCTGTCAACTGCGGGGGAGTTTTTTGGCGAAAGAATACCAAACAAAATTGTTCCGCGGGTTTTATGCATATTTACCAGAGAAAGAGCGGGATTTCCATAATATGTAAGAATTGTGTGAGGACTGCCAAAGAGGAGAGCTTTGGAATTTTACCCTTTTTTGTCTTCTTTTCAGCAAAATGATCCCGCCCGCAGATGTATCCATAAGGATAGCACCTGCGGGCGGTTAACCGAGAAATTTAGGAGGTGAAGAATTGCTATATTAATATTGTCACGGCATAAGCTTTTTCACAGGCAGATCTGGAATGTCCTTTAAATCGTATCTGAGAAGCTCCTTTTTGCCGCCGCGGAGTATCTGCAATACAAGCTCTTTTCCGTTGAGCTCAGCTGAAAGTACTGTGCATCCGAAAAGTGCATATGCGTTTTCGTACATTTTTTTCTGCTCGTCGCCGTAGTCTTCGGCGTTGTCCGAGGTGAACCATACACTGCCTGTCAAAGCATTTATCTCCGCCAGACATCTCCGCTGTGCCGAGGTCATGGTAGTCTCGGTGTCACGCAGTAAATATACATCGGGGTCGCATCCGAATGCCCTGCCGTCCAGCTGTCTTCGGAATACCGAGTTCAGCAGGCAGTTCCTTGTGCTTGGTCTTTCGCGGTGCATCAGTTTCATGTAGGGCTTATCATCCCAGTCAAGGCTGACATCACAGCCTACCCGACAATACTCAACTCTGCCGAAAGCCGAAGCCAGTGGCACGCCGCAGCTCAGTATCTCCGTATCACCCGCCAGCTCCCGCAGAAGCTTCATAGCATCTGCCATGACCATGCCGCGGGTCTTGTCTCTGCGTGGGACTATGCAGGCAGCGTACAGAAAATCCAGTTTCAGCAGCCTGCCAAAACCCCATTTATTTATAATAGTATCGAAAACTTCTTTAAGGTAAGCGCGGAAATCCTCGTTGTATATATCCAGTGCATAGAACCCTGACCAGTTGCTTCCGCCCTTGACGACTTTGCCGTTTTTGTCTTTCAACAGCCAGTCCTTATGATTTTTGAAAAGTTCCGACTTCTCCTCGCATACGAAAGGTGCGAGCCAAAGTCCCGCCTTGCCTTTGCCGAGTTCAGCCATCTTGTCGGTCATAGCTTTTATGCCGTTGGGGAATTTCTTCTCGTCGATACTCAGCCAGTCGCCCACAGCCGTTTGCCAGCCATCGTCTATCTGAAAGATATCCTCAGCCCCCAGATCGCTCTGTTCAAGGTCTTTCGTGAGTATCTCCTCGCTGATATCCTGATAATGCCTGTACCAGCTTGTGTAGCCCTGTATACGCGGGATATCCCGCTTTGCCATGCCCATCAGCCCGAACCACTTGTCGAAGACCTCGTCCTCGCTGCCTCTGCCGATGTACAGCTTCAGCCCCTCAAAACTGTCCGTGATATGCAGTTCACTGCACTCTTTAAAAACCAGTACTCTGCCTGCAGCGCAGTCGGTGCGGATAGTTGTGAAACCGCAGTCTTCGTTCAGTGAGCCTATAAAGTCGTAAACATCGTTACTGCGTATATATCCGTAGCTGAAACCGTGCATAACGCCCTTTTTCAGGCTGTATTTTGTGAATGTGTAATCGCCGTACTGCGAGAATGCGTACTTGTCCGCAATAGGCTTCGGGATATGATCAACGCCGTGCAGCCTGCCGTTTATCGGATGTTCAACACTGTCCGTCCATGACTGATATCCATTCAGATATACACGGCTTACGCTTTTGAAATCGTACTCAAATTCCGCCGAAAGTCTCAGCAGTTCAATAGGTGTCACCGAACTTACCGAAGCCGATATAACACCGTCTTCGTTCGTGATCGTCAGCTTGACGCGCTGGTTTTCTACCGTCTTGTCAGTGGTAACGGAATATACCTTTCCGCCTGTGATATAGGCGAATTTTATGTGTTTGAACCTCAGCATCGTCAGCCCTCCCTGTCTGTGCTTTCAAGCTTAGCGATAACATCCTTTTCGTTGTATCGGAAGAATATGAATCCACCGATAAGACAAAGCACAGTGGCCAGTATCGCGGTTATCCTCAGACCCAGACCGTAGCCGCTCTCGCCCGAAGGCACATCCGAATTAATAGTCTTGATACTTGTGAACAGCAGCATAGCCAGCGACTGTCCCATTTTGAAAGCGAAAGTTCTCGCTGCATAGAACATACCCTGACGGCTCTCGCCTGTTTCTATCTTGTCAGCCTCCGAGATATCAGCAACCACAGCCTGGGGCAGTATGCCCAGTATAGCCATAGGTACAGCTGCCAGCGCCGCGATGATGAATCCGTAAGCCACACCGGGTATGGGCAGTATGCCTGCCAGCGCAGTCACAAGGAAAGTCACCGAGAAGAACATGAACGCAAAAGCGATAAGCTTCTTCTTGCCCATCTTTTTCGCGAAGATGTTTACAGGCGCATAGCACAGCAGCGAGAAGAAAGTCATAGCCGCGAACATGGGGAAAGCCCAGGTCTCCGCAAGTCCCAGCAGTGTGGTTATATAAAAGGGAAGTCCTGTCTGGAACATTGTAAGTCCTATCCAGTAGAATATATCCGATGCCACAAATGTGCGGAAATCGCCGTTCTTGAAAGTAGCCATCAGGGAACCGAAAGCAGTGCCCTCGGTAGGTGTGGTATCAGCATAAGCGTTCTCGTCTATCAGGAAAGCGGGCACCAACATACATACCACAGCCACTGCCGAAAGTATGCCGACCGTCAGCCTGAAACTGTTTGTGTAGCCCATAGCCCCCGAGAATAATCCCGCTATATTAGGTACAAGATAGGATATTCCCGAACCGAAGAAGTAAGTCACCGAAATATAAGTCGAAAGATTTATCCTCGTTTCCTGAGTTCTGCCAAGTTCGGGGATAAGTGCGTTGTAAGGTGTACAGTAAGCTGTCATGCAAAGGTAGAACAGCATACAGAACAAAAACAGCAGTCCGAAATTACCGTAGCTTTCCCCCTTGAAAGGCAATGTGAAAATCAGCACTGTCATAACGCCGAAAGGTATGGCAGCTACCCTCATGAAAGGTATGCGCCTGCCCAGACGATGTTTGAAGCCGTCGGACTTACCCGCAATGTAAGGGTCGGTCACAGCGTCGAAAATTCGTCCCGCCGCAGCGATAACGCCCATCGCTGTCAGAAGTCCCAGCACTATCCTGCCCTGTGGGATGAAATAGCTGTGACCCTTGGGCAGTTCGTCAGGTTCATAGAATTTTACCAGCCAGTTCGTGATAATACCCGCCAGAGTTGACCACCCCAGCTGACCGACTGCGAATATCCAGAGTATCTTGTTAGAAGCTATCTTTTTGTTCTCCATATCAGCGCCCCCTATCGGCATGACCTATATGCTCTGCTTATTTTGTGCTGAAAAAGCTTACTCCCGATTCTATCAGCAGTTCAAGTTCTGTCAGAGCGTATTCGCTCCTGTCCGATGGAAGAAGCTCACCCTTGACGAATTTCTTGCAAAGCTCCAGCAACGCGTGAGCATAGGTCAGATAATACATTTTAAAATTATCCACCCGCCGAACCGTACCGTCTTTCAGACCCTTTTCGTAAGCCCTCACCAGTACGGGATAAAAGTTTATTATTGAACTCTCGTATTTCTGCAAGTCTTCCTTGGCTATCTGCTCTCTTACTATATATGTATCGAACTCGCCCAGAAGCCGCATGAAATCGCTGTGTGCCTCATACAAAACCAGATACATACGCATAAGGTCGCTTATCTGCTTGATGCCGGGCTGCTGCATGAATTCTCTCGAATCGAACACCCCTGCAAAAAGCTCGTTTATCTCGTCCCAGAGATATGTCATTACCTCCGTCACCATACGGGGCTTTGTGCCAAAATAACGGTAGAGGGTAGCCACGCCCACCCCGCTTGCATCTGCTATGTCTGTCATCTTTATCTCTTCAATGCCGTGCTCGAGAAAAAGCTGTGCGGCAGTGAGAACTGCGCGGTCAGTGCGCTGGACTTTTAAATTTTTTCTTGAAAAATCGGAACAAATCTCATTACCCACTTGACAAACCTCCTTAAATGTGATAGACTTACTATCAACTGATAGATAGTCTATCACACAAACCGACATTTGTCAAGAGGTTCTTGAAAATATTAAAATTTACGACACATTTTTCTGCAACAGGCACAATCGTGAAACGTTTAAGTTCGGGAAAACGGCAATAACAGATCCTGCCGTGTCCCCGCAGACCGCACAATGGAGGTACAGCTATGGAAAGATCAAAAGTCATATTCGGCAATCAGATGTCTGCATCGGCATACAGAAAAGCAGTCAAGGGCAAGGAGAAGTTCATTAAAAAGTACGGCAGTGATATGGACAGGGTGTACCATCTCACCGCCGCACCCGCCCCTGCCATAGGAGAGCCTTTAGGTGTTCGGGAGCTAAAAATATCGGGCAAGACAGGTGTTGAGTTCAATGACAAGAGCCTTGTCATCGGCAATATCAGGATGGGCTTCGGTCACTACCGCATTTCTATGGCGATAGCTTCCTCCGCCCGCTCCATGGGGTATGACCCTTATTGGTTCGATCTCTGTTCTTTCAGCGATACCACCTGCGGCAAGGTCATAGCGGGTCAGAATCAGCTTTATTCTCTGGGCTCACGGATATCCCAGAAGTCGGTACTATTTAATAAGCTTCTGTGGGAACCCCTGAACAGCGAGGGCTTCCGCCAGCTGACCTACAACTGCTCCGACCAGAAGACAGCCGAGCTGATGACCCCTGTTTTCCGCGACTTGCCCAAGGATATCCCCTATGTAGCAACCCATGTATGGCCATCGCAGGCGGCGATACACGCAGGGCTCACTCATGTGGTAAACGCTATACCCGATAACTGGCCTATGGCGCTGCACCTCTCCGAGGGCGCTGTGCATACCGTTCAGACGCCATCAGCCTATCTGGGATACCGCGCGCTCCGCGGCATGGATAAGCACCGCATACTCAAGCCCATGCCCAAGGATTCCGTAGTGTATACAGGTCAGTACATCGACCACGAACTTGTGAGCAATATCGAATACGACTGCGGCAAGCGCATCGAAAGGGTTCAGAAAGGCAAGGCTGTACGCTGGCTTATGTCCGTAGGCGGCGCAGGGGCTCAGAAAGAGATCTTCGTATCCATGATAAGAAGAATGCTCCCCGATATCAAAAAGGCGAAAGCCACTCTCTTTATAAATGTGGGCGACCATAAAAAGGTCTGGGAACAGCTGAAGACCGAAATGCCCCATATGATGCCCTTCGTTACCGAGCATTTCAACGATTTTTCCGAAACTTCCGAGTTTGCAAATCAGGCGATAGACGGTGAAGTATTCGGCATACACGCATTCTGCCACAGTGATATATTTGCGGCGGTATATTCCACAAATCTTCTCATGCGCTGTTCAGATGTGCTCATCACCAAGCCCAGCGAGCTTGCTTTCTATCCCATACCCAAGCTGATGATAAAGCGTGTGGGCGGTCATGAAGCCTGGGGCGCTATCCGTGCGGCGGAGGTTGGCGACGGCACCTACGAATGTTCAACTCCTGCCGAGACCTGCGGCATGATGAAGCTTATCCAGCATAACGGCGATATCATCGAAAAAATGTGCGCTAATATCATCACCGCGAAAAATGCAGGTATCTATGACGGCGCTTATAAGGTGGTTGAACTGGCAGTATCTGGAAAAATCGGGTGATTATCAACAATTTATGTTGACGGTTTGTGAATAAACCACAAATAAATATCAAAATACCTCGCCATTTACAGCTTTCGACTTGATTTTTTTTATTTGGTATGTTAAAATAATGAAGTAAAATGAAGTGCATGGAGAACGCTGCACCGGCAAGTACCCTTTTGGGCAGCGGAAACAGTGAGGAAGATATGATCGAAAATGATAACAGAAACGTTCCCGAGGAGGAGCGTGCTGTTAAAGGACCGGAATCTATCATAGATAACTATGACCTGTCAAGGTATGAACTTTCTCCCGAGGAAAAAGCCCGCGAGGAGATGATAAGGCAGCGTATCAGGGACAGACGACGTGCAGCCGAGCGCAGACGCATAAAGCGCAACCGCACCCTGGCTCTGATAGTAGCTGTAGTCCTTGTGTTCATACTGTGCAGGGGCTGCTATGCATCTTACCGCAAAAAGCGTGATGAAAAGCAGGCAAAAGCTAAAGCGACGGAAAGCAAGGTCGAGAAGCAGATAGTGTATGAAGAAGA
Organism: Hominimerdicola alba; assembly: GCF_900112155.1. Lineage (GTDB taxonomy): Bacteria > Bacillota > Clostridia > Oscillospirales > Ruminococcaceae > Hominimerdicola > Hominimerdicola alba_D. The sequence continues at coordinate 22,269 of NZ_FOKQ01000018.1, forward strand.
TACAGACAGTTCGCAGGACGAACAGCCTGAGGTCGGACATAAGATACAGAATGTGGATGGACTTACCTATGTTGACGGTATACTCATAGTCAACAAGACCTACCCTCTGCCACATGATTATGCACCGGGCATAAGTACAGCAGCTCAGGCGGCATTCGATGATATGACGGCGGCAGCCTTCAATGACGGGCTGTATCTCTACGTAAATTCGGGATACCGCAGCTATGATGAGCAGTATATGCTGTATTACAACTATGCGCTGAGCAGGGGAATAGCCGAGGCAGACAGGGTATCTTCCCGTCCCGGATATTCCGAGCATCAGTCGGGACTGTGCTTTGATGTCAATTCAACGGACTTCTCATTCAGTGATACCGCCGAAGCCAGATGGCTTGCGGCACACTGCGCGGATTACGGTTTCATTATACGTTTCCCAAAGGGAAAAGAGGCTATTACGGGGTATGAGTATGAGTCATGGCACATAAGGTACGTAGGTGTTGATATTGCAAAAGAGATCACATCAAAGGGATTGTGTTTGGAGGAATACTTAGGGGTAACATCGAACTATGATGATGCACCCGACGGTGTTTCACAGCAGCAGCTCGCCGAAGAAATGGGCGTCACAGTGGATGACCCTAACGGCGGCACCGAAACTGATGCTGAAAGCGAAGACAGCACGTACTACGACGAAGGCTATGAAAGTCAAGTTCAATGACAGCTTATCGCCCCTGCTTTGAAAGCGGGGGCGATTTTTAAACAATTGGCAGGGATATGTTATGAAAAAGAGGTTTACGTTTAAAAGTGCATATTATATGACTGTTGCGGTCGCAGGAGCGGCTGCGATAGTGATCCTGCCTGTCATTGCGGCGTTTTCGCTGAATTCCACTTTTGCAGGACTTATCACTCTGGGACTGGCATTGATACTGCATATAATCTCTCTGCATCTGGCGGCGCGGGTGCCCTGCGTTATAAGCGCAGATGAAGATGCCCTACGGGTAGACGTGTGGTGTAAAAAGTACGTTTTCCTCTATCAGGATATCGAAAAAGCCGAGGTCAGCCATGAGTTTGTTGAAACTCTCATGCTCAGGGAAGTGCCGTATTATCTCGAAACTCTCAAAATAACCGCAAAGTCGGGAGAATACAGCTTTAAAAGCAAGACCCGCGCTTTTATACAGGAAGACGGCAGACCTTACCCCTTTGAGAACGGAAAATTTCAGGAGATAAGGCGCTATATCGCACCGCGCATAATAGGCGGCGGACAATAATTATTATGCCGTTAACAATGTTCGGTCACGCAGAATACACATTACAGGATTATCATATTTTTAGGAAATAATGTCCGCTCTTTGCGGACCTCTGAAAAGGAGCTGACAACTGATGGCAAAGATACTGGCAGTTGACGATGAGGCGAAGATACGTACCATCATCAAGGAGTACGCTGAATTTGAGGGCTATGAAGTAGCCGAAGCAGCAGACGGCATGGAAGCTGTTGAAATGGTAAAGAATGATGATTTCGATATCATCATAATGGATATCATGATGCCCCGACTTGACGGATATTCCGCCTGCAAGGAGATACAGAAGATCAAGAAGATACCCGTGATAATGCTCTCCGCAAGGGGCGAGGAGTACGATAAGCTTTTCGGCTTTGAGATAGGAATCGATGACTATATGGTCAAGCCTTTTTCGCCCAAGGAACTCATGGCGAGAGTCAGGGCGGTCCTTAACCGCGCAAAAGCTTCCCGCACTACCGAGGATATCATAAAGTATCAGGGACTTGAGATAAACTTCACCGCAAGGGAAGTGAAGATAGACGGCGAAAAGGTCTCAATGACCCCAAAGGAGTACGATCTTCTCTTCTATCTTGTAAGAAATATGAATATCGCCCTTTCGAGAGAAAAGCTTCTTGAAGAAGTATGGGGTTTTGATTTCTACGGCGATGACAGAACTATCGATACTCACATAAAAATGCTGAGAAACTCTCTCGGACCATACCGCAACCTTATCGTTACCCTGAGAGGAATGGGGTATAAGTTTGAAAAGATCCAGTAAAAAGCCTGCAGGGCTGCGGAAAACCGTAAGGGATATCCGCAAGGGCAAGCGCAGTATGCAGACCTTTGTCTGGATATACTTCGTGCTCTTTGCCATAGTGATACTTGTGGTGCTGTGGCTGGGACAGTACGTTTTCTTGTACAACTACTACAAGTCTGCGAAAGTCAACAACATAAGCCGCGAGGCTAACCGCATCATACAGGCATACGGCACCGAGGAGCAGGGTCATATCAACAGGACTGTTGCCTACGAGAACAGTATGTGCATAGTCATAACCGACGTTGATGGAAATCCCCTGACCTCCGAGAACAATCTGGGCTCCTATTCAAAGCTCTTCGATGATATCGAGAACCATTATTCGATGTATATATTCGAGCTGAAAAGTGCTCTTGAAAAGGCATCGGATAACTGCTATACCGTCACCTTTGATAATGACGATCTCAATGTCAAGGAAATGATATACTGTGCCAAGATCTATACTGATGATTCGGAGGATCAGGCTTACCTGTTCATCGAATCCACCATCGAGCCTATAGATTCCACGGTGAAAATAATCAGGGAACAGCTGATGTTCATTTCCATAATCCTCTTTGAGCTTGCCATAATAGTCGGCACATTAGCCGCCATGAGGCTCAGCCGACCCATAGTCAGTATCACCAAGACCGCTAAGCGCTTCGGCGAGGGCGATTTCGATGTTGAATTCAAGGGCAAGGGCTATAAGGAAGCCGAGAAGCTGGCAGAAGTCCTTAACGATGCCAAAAACGAGATACGCAAGGTCAGCGACCTGAGAAAAGACCTGATAGCCAATATCTCCCACGACCTTCGTACACCTCTCACAATGGTGAAAGCCTATGCCGAGATGATACGCGACCTTTCAGGAGATAACCCCGTAAAAAGGGCTGAACACGTTCAGGTCATAATCGATGAAGCTGACAGGTTATCGAACCTCGTTAACAATCTTCTGGAGCTTTCAAAGCTGGAAAGCGGAAATATGGAACTCAACCGCCGCAAGTTCTCGATAGTCGATAAGATAAACGACTGCATGACGAGGTATCAGCTCGTCATTGAACAGAACGGCTACGATATGAAGTACGAACCCGATGAGGACAGGCAGATAGATGCCGACCCCGATAAACTGGATCAGGTCATCTACAACTTCATAAACAACGCGATAAACTACACAGGGGATCATAAGGTGATTCGCATCAAGCAGATAAATTCCGAAAAATCCGTGCGCATCGAAGTCTCCGACAACGGCAAGGGCATAGCAAAAGAACTCCTGCCTAAGGTATTCGACAGGTATTACCGCGATGCCAAAGTCAAGCGCGATGTTGTAGGCACAGGTCTTGGACTTGCTATATGCAAGGAGATACTGAAATGCCACGATTTCCCTTTCGGTGTCCGCTCGGAAGAGGGCAAGGGCACTACATTCTGGTTTGAGATACCTACATGACCTTTTGTAATATCGTAAACCCGAAAGGACAGCTGATCTGATGGTCAGCTGTTCTTTCTTTTGTGTAAAATGAAGAAGAAAAGAGCCGCACGTTAGTGCAGCCCTTTCCCGGAAGTAAAGAATATGAAAAATGATTAGAAGAATGCTTTGTCAGAACCCTCCGAAAAAACTGAAAGGGTCATAGTAGTAATCGTCATAGTCGTTGTAATTGTTGTAGTAGTCATTGCGGCGGGTGTCGTTGTTTTCGGTGACCACCGTTTCGCCTGTAGCTTCGTCAAGTACAACGTCTATATTTATCTTTCGGCTGCTTCGGTAGACTGTCAGTGTCACCGTGTCGCCGGGTTTATGCTTGTTCTTGACATCGTTCAGCTGAACTATGCCGTTTATTATAGTATCATCGATAGCGATGATGATGTCGTTCTCTTTAAGACCCGCAGCCTGTGCGCCGCTGCCCTCAGTTACCGTCTTTACCAGGAATCCCTGAGGTATGCCGTAGTAAGTGGAGTAAGCGGATTTAACATCAGCGCCTGTGATACCAAGGCTGGGTCTGCCTGTTACATAGCCGTAACTCATAAGGTCACTGACTATAGGCAGTGCGTCATCTATCGGTATGGCGAATCCAAGACCTTCAACTTCCGCTGATGCCACCTTAGCGGAGGTTATCCCCACTACCTGCCCGTAAGCATTTATCAGCGCACCGCCGGAGTTACCTCCGTTTATGGAAGCGTCGGTCTGAAATACCTTCATGGTTATATCTTCAACAGTTATCGTCCTGTCCTTAGCCGAGATTATTCCCGAAGTAGCGGTGTTAGCCAGGTCAAGTCCAAGGGGATTTCCTATAACTATCGCAAGCTCGCCAACCTGTACATCTGCAGATTTTCCTATCTCAGCCTTAACAAGATCGTTCTTTTCGATCTTCAGCACCGCCAGATCTGTCTGGGTATCTTTACCAACATTCACCGCGGTGTAAGTCAGCTCGTCCTGATTCTCATCGCCGTTTCCGTAATAAGGGGGAAGCACAACCGATATAGACTGCGCGTCCTTGATAACGTGTGCATTGGTGATGATGTATCCGTCTTCGCTGAGGATTATACCCGAACCTGTAGCAATGCCCATCTCTGTGATGCAGCTTATGCCGACTACAGAGGGTGACAGTTTGCTTATGATGTCAGGTATCTTCATAGCATCTTCGGGTGCCGCCAGCTGTTCCAGCGTAGGAAGATTGCTCCTGTTGACAGAAGCGGCCGAAGGATCGATACGCTCTGTGTCAGCAACTTCCTTGCCGGCTGCATCATTTCGGTCAGCAGGAAAGACGCCGTCCCTGTCAGTGACTATCCTGTAACCCACAATGGAAGTTACAGCTATCGCACCAACACCCAGCACCGCCACAAAAGCAGTGAGTATCTTTTTGCCCGCAGAACCTTTCTTGCCCGTGGGTTCATAGGAGTACTCGTGCGCCATACCCTGAGGAACGTAATTCTGCGGCTCGCCGAAGCTCTCGCGGTTCACATAGGGCTGCTGAACCGAGGGTGTTCTGTTATCATCATAAGGCGGATATCCGCCGCCGTTATATCCGTTCAATCAAACGCCCTCCTTGACAAACTGGTCGGTCTGTAATATAATGTATTACAGGATCTGCTGTACGTCATCTGACAATATTCATTATACCCGCAAATGTGATAGTTAAATGACAATCATAAAAAACTTTACAAAATTATTTCGTGGTGTTAAAACCGCGCAGATACGCAGGGGTTATCCACAAGAAAATTATAATTGTCCCTTTTTACTTTTGTGTTGTAGATAAGATAAACGGGATTTGCGGAGGTCGCGATGAAGAATTATACACAAGTATATGTAAAAAACAGTTTTGAAGCAGCTGAAACATACTGTAAAGCTTTTGGCGCAGAAATAACTCGTAAATTTATGAACGAGGATAACACAGCTTATGAACACTGCGAGTTATCTGTAAACGGGGAAGGTTTTTTGGCATTGGCGGAAGCGAAAAATCCTTGTGATATAGATGTAGTACATAAATATAAGTGGGAAACCATGACTTTTAACGTTTTTGAAATGGGAACTGAAGGAGCCGTTTATAATGCTTTTCAAGTTTTGAGCGACGGCGGTGTAATTATCAAACCTATCGGAGAACTTCCATGGAGTAAATGCTGTGCTACCATTATTGACAAATATGGCGTGTGCTGGTGGATTTCAATTTAACAAATTCTTATTTATATTAGGAACACTTTTGTAAAAAAAGAAAGCTAGAATTTACATTTTTTTTACATAATATCCTGCGTGACACTTGACAACGCACCCACTATATGTTATAATATGTGTACCTCTTTATGAGGTCTATTTTTTTGCGCCGAAAAAAACGGAGGCAGAAAATCATAAGTTACCTCAGAATGCCGTAAGGTGCGGCATTTGCGCTTAAATGCGCATGAGGGAGGCAAAGACGTACCCCAACCGTTCTTTGAGGGGTATAAATTTCGTCAGGAGGTGCCGAAATGAGAGTTAAGATCACACTCGCGTGCACAGAGTGCAAGCAGAGAAACTACAACACCAAGAAGAACAAGAAGAATGACCCTGACAGACTTGAGATGAATAAGTACTGCAAGTTCTGCAAGAAGCACACTCTTCACAAAGAGACTAAGTGATTCTGAAAGGAGTTAGCTATGGCTAAGGACGCTAAGGACACAAAGTCTAAAAAGAAGGACGCGAAAGAGGAAAAGAAGAAGGGCGGACTCGGTAAGTATTTCAAAGAGCTTCGCGCTGAACTGAAAAAGGTCGTATGGCCCACAAGACAGCAGGTCGTTAACAATACGGGTGTTGTACTTGTAGTAATGTCAGTAGTAGGTCTGTTCCTTTTCGCAGTCGATACTGGACTGAGCTATGCTATAAGCAAGCTGATCAGTCTGGGTACAGGCTAAATGCCTGTGACGGTATGAACGACATCAATATGGAGGTTTAAGCATGGCAGAAGAAGCAAAGTGGTATGTAGTACACACCTATTCCGGCTATGAGAATAAGGTAGCCCAGAATATTGAAAAGGTCGTTGAAAACCGTAAGCTCCACGATCTTATCCCTGAAGTGAGGATCCCTATGGAGACCGTCACTGAGATAAAGGGCGAAAAGACCGTTGAAGCAGAAAAGAAGCTGTTCCCCAGCTATGTGCTGGTGAAGATGGTCCTTACAGATGACAGCTGGTATATAGTAAGGAATACCAGAGGCGTTACAGGATTTGTAGGTCCCGGAAGCAAGCCCGTGCCCCTTTCCGACAGGGAAGTTGAGGCTCTCGGCGTTGATACGGGCACGCAGACAGTCAGAACGGATATCGCAGTTGGTGACGATGTTATCATGGTCGGCGGTTCCTTCGACGGCATGAGCGGTACAGTTTCCGCACTTGACCTTGAAAATGCTGCGGCAGATGTAACAGTGTCTATGTTCGGCAGAGAAACATCAGTAACACTGCCCCTCACTCAGCTGAGGAAAGAGGACTGATAATTAACAGCTTGGGGTGAGATCCCCCGCAAGTAAGCATGAGGAAGTTAAGCTTCCGGAAACGTGGGAGAGCCGCAAGGCTCGCCTTACCACTTAATTATGGAGGTGCAATATAATGGCACAGAAGGTAGTAGGCTATATCAAGCTTCAGATCCCCGCAGGAAAGGCAACTCCTGCTCCCCCTGTTGGTCCTGCACTGGGTCAGCACGGCGTTAACATTATGGCATTCACAAAGGATTTCAACGAGAGAACCAAGAACGATATCGGTCTGATCATCCCTGTTGTAATCACTGTTTATGCTGACAGATCATTCACATTCATCACCAAGACTCCTCCTGCAGCAGTTCTGATCAAGAAGGCTTGCAAGATCGAGTCCGGTTCCGGCGTTCCTAACAAGACCAAGGTTGCAACTATCACCAAGGATCAGGTTAGACAGATCGCTGAGCAGAAGATGCCCGACCTCAACGCAGCTAACATCGACACTGCAATGAGCATGATCGCAGGTACCTGCAGATCTATGGGCGTTGTAGTTGAGGACTGAGGGGAGGAATAAAGAATGAAGCACGGAAAGAAGTATGTTGACGCTGCTAAGGTAGTTGACAAGGCTAAGCAGTACGATGCAGTTGAGGCTCTTGAGCTGGCTGCTAACAATGCAAAGGCTAAGTTCGATGAGACCATCGAGCTCCACATCCGTCTGGGCGTTGACTCCAGACACGCTGACCAGCAGGTTAGAGGCGCTGTTGTTCTCCCTAACGGTACCGGTAAGAAGGTAAGAGTTCTGGTATTCTGCAAGGAAGACAAGATCGAGGCTGCAAAGGCAGCTGGCGCTGAGTATGCAGGCGGCATGGAGTTCGTTGATAAGATCACTAAGGAAAACTGGATGGATTTCGACGTAGTTATCGCTTCTCCCGATATGATGGGCGTTGTTGGTAGACTCGGTAAGGTCCTCGGTCCCCGTGGTCTGATGCCTAACCCCAAGGCTGGTACTGTTACTCCCGATGTTGCAAAGGCTGTAACTGATGCTAAGGCTGGTAAGATCGAGTACAGACTCGACAAGACCAACATCATTCACTGCCCCATCGGTAAGGCTTCCTTCGGCGTAGAGAAGCTGGAGCAGAACTTCAATACTCTCGTTGATGCAGTAGTTAAGGCTAAGCCTGCAGCTGCAAAGGGTCAGTATCTGAAGAGCATCACTGTTGCTTCTACTATGGGCGTTGGTATCAGAGTAAATACCGCTAAGTACGGCAACTAATTTTGTTCGTTATGCGTGTATCCGTTTATGCGGGTACACGCTTTTTTCTTGAAAAAATATTTTATGGTTATCCCGCTAACATATCAAATTTATTTGTGTTATTTCGGAACTTGAAATACTTGGCGGATATCCTTACCCCCCGCCGTAGGCGGGGGGTGAGGATATCATCGACACAATGTTTTCTTGTTATATATCACTATGGCGTGGTGTGGGAAAGGGATAGTCAAAAAATTTTTTTAGAAAAAGTGAGTGGTTTTATTTTTTCTCACGTATATGTATATGAAAGATCTTTCAGAACTAAGAAAAGGAGGATACCTAATGAAAAATTTAACAGAGCTTCTAAAGGACATCCCCCTTGATGAGATGACGGGAGGTCTTGATATGAATATCAGCGAAGAAAATAGAATAAAAACCAATGTGCAGAACAACAAAGCTAAAATAAAGAACAAAGCCCCGGCAGCCGTAGCCATAGCAGCCTGTGCGGCTGTAGCCGTGGCTGGTGCGATGCATTACAGGGGCAACGATATCCCCGAACCCGGTGTGTCCAATGACAGCACCGTCACTACGGATGCAGAGGATTGCACCGAAGTTACCGATGCAATATCGACAGATGACGAAGATTACACAAAAGCGAATAACGAAAAATATATCCGTCTCTGGTATGAAGATCACGGAAGGGACTATGACCTTGTAAAGGATCGTATAACCATTATGGATTCCGAGGAATGCGAGGAGTTAAGCGGCGGCGGTTATATACAGGGTTTATATGTAACCGGTGAATCGAAGTTCGTTGGAATCCCCGATGTTGATATCAGGGTTGCTGATGTAAGGGTATCCTATCCGTTCTATGAGATAGATTATTTAATAAAGTCAGATGACGCAGACTTACTTGATGACGTTGTTCTGAGCTCTGGATTCTTTGTCGGCGAATATAGCTATTATACCAATGATACTAAACTGTCTTGGCGTGGAGAAGATGTCGCAATATACACTGCTCATATCGATCTGTCTAAGGGAGATGCCTATGATCATGCAAAACTTGGCGAAAAACTCGGCGTGACTGTTGCTGATAAATATTTAGCCGAATTCACACTGGGCGAGGATATCGAGTTCGATCCTGAATATGTATATGACCACCATATCTCCGCGAATGCAGACGGAAAGTGGAATATACAGCGCGCTCTATATCCCGAACAGGGTAACGTTGATATCGATTATACGATAAATTCCGTTGATTACTCGAATTATAATCTGGCATTCAATTTTACTCTCAATACGGAGCTGAACAATTTTGATTCGTTCTTCTTTGGCGAAGAGATAGCTACAGTATTCCACAGTGATGAATATGTGGCTGAATTAGAGGCTGCAGGCAAACTGGAATATGGAACAGAACTGGGCTGTGAATACGACCCTGACCGTGACTACCACTTTGTTAAGCTTGAATATGCAGACGGCACTATTAAAAATCTTGATTTCAACGCTGTTGCCACACGAGAGCTCGATGACGGCACTTTGACCATCACATTCAATAGCCTTGACTATCCCTTTGATGCCGACAGTGTTACAGCTATCCATCTTGGTTCAGCCGTTATACCTGTAAAATAATATCATAAAAAACAAAAAAGAAAGGCGGTGACACCATGACCGATGAAGAGATACTAACGCTCATGCAGCAAAATGATTCCTCAGCACTTGATGCGCTGATGGCAAAATACAAGACCCTCGTGAGCTTCATAATCTCCCAGTCGGTCAGGGGCAGCGCCGATGTTGAGGAAGCTGTGCAGGATACCTTCTTCAAGGTGTGGCGCAACAGGTCTTCCATAGATACCGAAAAACGAAGCCTTAAAGGCTACATAAGTATGCTGGCGAAATGCTGTGCCGAGGACAAGCGCCGAAGCACCGCCCGCCATGCCGCTACCGACGATATCTCCGAAAAAGAAAACGACCTCGGAATCGATATCGACTACGAGGACGAAGCCGCAAAAAAGGAGAATATGCGCATCATCGCCGAAACTATCCGCGAGATGCCCTCTCCCGACCGCGAAATATTTATAGACAGATACTACTTCCGTCTCGCCGTAAAGGATATCGCCGATATGCGTAACTTAAAGCCCAAAAAAGTTGAAAATATCCTCGCCCGCCGCAAGAAAAAACTGGGCAAGGAACTCCTGAAAAAAGGCATTATCCTCTCTTAAATAGACAAAAGACACTTTCGCACCAAACGAAAGTGTCTTTTCTTTTAGTCTAAATATTAAGGGCTGTTTTGTAGAAGCAGAAGCCGTTCTCTCGACCCTGACAATAATTATGAATTAATGAACGCAATAACGCTGCGCTTTTATTGCTATGAATTATGAATTCATTTGTGGTATTTCGAGCCCTTGGCTATCTGAAAACCCCTGTATACCTGTTCCAGCAGAAGTATCCTGGCAAGCTGATGGGGGAATGTCATCTTCGACATTGAAAGCTTCATGTCTGCCCGCTGTTTTACCGATGGCGCGATGCCAAATGAGGACCCGATGATGAAATTCAGCGTGGAATAACCGCGGGTGCCGCAGTCTGACATAGCCGATGAAAGTTCTTCGCTGGTCAGCTGTTTGCCCTCGATGCACATGGCGATGTTATACGCGCCGTTGGCATTCAGGTACTTTTCCATGGAAGCCGCTTCGCTTTCCAGCGCCGCCTCTATCTCCTTGGCAGAGGGGTCATCTGAAAGCCGATACTCGTTCAGCTCCACTATCTCGATCTTGCAGAAAGCCCCAAGACGTTTCACGTACTCAGCCGCCGCGTCACGCCAGTACTTTTCTTTCAGCTTGCCCACAGTTATAAGATTCACTCTCAGCATTAAAAGACCACCGCCCTTCCCGTGCCCTCGGGCTTTGCCGCCGCCAGAAGATAATCCTCTCCCCGCACATAGCCGCAAAGCGCCTTGACAGCACTGTTTTCCGCCAGCGTTGGCGTGTTGTTGTGCTGACTTATGTGCCCCAGCACAAAGCTGTAAACTCCCGCCTTGACAAGACGAACCAACTCACGACCGCAGTCGCCATTTGAAAGATGTCCCCGCTCGGAAACTATCCTAGCCTGTAAGTCAGGGGGATATGGTCCGTACCTCAGCATCTTCGGGTCGTAATTCGATTCCAGAAGTACCAGCCTGCACTTTGCAAGCTGTTCATGAATATCATCCGTCACCGTACCAAGATCGGTGCAGACAGCACAGTCAGTCCCGCCGGGAACAGTTATCCTGTAACCGCAGCTTACGGGAGTGTCATGGGGTGTCCTGAAAGCCGTGACCCCGAAACCGCTTATATCTACGGTGTTTTCATCAAGCTCTTCCAGCCTGCAGCCCTCACAGACCTTGTCATTCGATGCCAGAATTTCAAGATTGCCCGAAAGGGAGTAAACAGGCACTTTCAGCTTCTTCGTCAGAACTTTCAGCCCTGCGATATGGTCGGTGTGAGTGTGTGTGACAAGCACCGCCCGAACAGCAGAGGTATCTATACCCGCATTACCCAGAGCCGTGCATATCTTCTTGCAGCTCACTCCAGCATCCACGAGTATGCCTGCCTTTTCGTCCCCTATGTAAGTGCAGTTTCCGCTGCTGGATGAGAAGAGGGGGTACATCCTAGCCATTGAAAACCTCCTTGAGATACTTTGCCACACCGTTCTCGGTGTTAGCGCCTATTATCTTGTCAGCCGCTGTTTTCAGCTGAGGTGTCGCGTTGCCGACAGCTATTTTTTCGTCTGCCGCATCGAACATGGGCAGGTCATTAAGGTTGTCACCGAAAGCCGTTATCTTTGTACATCCCAGCTTTTCGCGGAGATACCGCACGCCGGCTTCCTTTGAAGCGTTTGCGCTGAAAACTTCCAGATACCACTCTTCGCCGTAGATATCGGGGTAGTATGCAAGCTTTATATCGCTTTCGTCTTTCAGCGCATCATACATCGGCTGAAGCTTTTCGCGGCAGTCGATGAAGCAGAAGTAAATCACATCATCTGCAAGATTTTCGAGCCTGTCCGTATTGCAGAAATTCTTGCCGTATCTTTGTACTCTTTCCTCATAAAACTCATGCATGGTATTGTTGATAAGATTGTCATAAGCAGTGGTCATGACATTATCCTGCATACGGTACATGAAGGGCGCCAGATTCAGTTCAAGGCGGAGTTTCAGCACCTTTGCCACAGCGGCATCGCTAAGCTTGTTTACTACATCGAACGCTTTTTTTACAGGGTCGGATATCAGTACGCCATTCATAAGTATCAGCGGTATCCTGAGGTCCAGGTCTTTGAGTATTATGCCCACAGAAGCGGGACTGCGGGCTGTTGCTACAGTAAACGACATACCCCGGGAGATAAGTTCGTTGAGGTCGGCTGCTGTCTCGGCAGGCAGCTCGGCATTTTTATCGAGCAGAGTACCGTCGAGGTCGGAAATGAACAGATGCATGGTTTTCTCCTTTCTGTTGTTGGATATATTTGGTCTTTCACTCTATAAATCAAATAGGCTACCCGTTACACACTCACCACCCAAATTTTTCCTGAAAAACAAAAAATCTCCAAAAACCTCTTGCAATTTCTGATAATTTATGTTATACTTATAAAAATTTTATTAAGGAGGTATTTCTATGAAATACGTATGTAACATTTGTGGCTATATCTATGACCCTGCTGAGGGCGCACCCGATAACGGAGTACCCGCAGGCACCGAGTGGGAGAATGTTCCCGATGATTTCGTATGTCCTCTGTGCGGCGTAGGCAAGGACAATTTCAGCCCCGAGGGATAATTTTACGGGGATATTTGTCACAAACCGATAACATCAATAAAGCCCCTCTGCCGCAAGGCGGAGGGACTTGTTTTTATCAGCTGCTCATTTCAACATGCTCATTGTCAGGCACGATAACGCGGGTGATATCAGCACCAAGTTCGCGAAGCTTTTCATCGATGTGCTCGTAACCGCGCTCGATGTAATGTATATTGTCGATCTCTGTCAGACCGTCAGCCGCAAGACCAGCGATGACCAGTGCGGCACCGGCTCTTAGGTCGGTAGCCTGTACAGGAGCACCCTTCAATGTGGGAACACCCTGTATTATCGCCACTTTTCCGCCCTCAACGGATACATCTGCACCCATTTTGCGCAGTTCGGCAACATACCTGAATCTGTTATTGAAGATCTCCTCAGTCACCTTGCTGGTACCCTGTGCCATAGTCAGCAGAGTTGAGAACTGAGGCTGCATATCGGTAGGGAAGCCGGGGTGAGGCTGAGTTTTAACAGTTGTATTCATAAGAGGAGAGTCTACCCAGACATGAACGCTCTCGTCGTTCTCCTCGACGTTTACGCCGCACTTACGCAGCTTCGCGGTGATGGATTCAAGATGCTTGGGTATAACATTTGCAATAACCACATCGCCCTTTGTTGCAGCGGCAGCCACCATGTAAGTGCCTGCTTCGATCTGATCGGGGATAGTAGCGTAAGTTGTGCCGTGAAGATATTCAACGCCTCTGATCTTGATGACATCGGTGCCTGCACCTCTGATATCAGCGCCCATAGAATTAAGGAAATTAGCAACATCAACGATGTGAGGCTCCTTAGCTGCATTCTCGATGATAGTCTGACCCTTAGCCTTGACAGCCGCAAAGATAGCGTTCATCGTAGCGCCAACGGTAACAAAATCAAAGTAGATCTGGTTGCCCACAAGCTTGTCAGCCTTCACGTAGTTAGCACCTCTGACCACCTCATCGGTAGCGCCGAGAGCCTTGAAAGCCTTCAGATGCTGATCGATGGGTCTGTCACCCAGGTAGCATCCGCCGGGCATGGGAACGAAAGCCTCATGGAATCTTCCCAGCAAAGTTCCCAGAAAATAACTGGACGCTCTCATCGTCTCCGCCAGCTTGTAGGGGACTTTAGTTGTGGTGATGGTGCTGGTGTCGATATAAATGACACCCTCTCTTTCCATCCTTACAACAGCGCCCATGCTTTTGAGGATATCAAGACATTTAGTGATATCGCTTATAGCGGGAACGTTTTCAAGCGTACAGGGTTCATCGCATAAAATAGTAGCGGCAACCAGCGCAACTGCGGCATTTTTAGCACCGCTGATGTTAACTGTGCCTTTAAGGGGATTGCCTCCCCTGATAAAGAACTTCTCCAAAACAATACACTCCTTGAGAGCCGGTAGATTGTATATCTCTTGCCGCCCGCCGACTCCTGCAATTTTTTTAATAGCGCAATAACGCGAATGCCGACATATTGCCGACTAAAAAAATCAATACCAGGTCTTTCCCGACAGCACAATACGGAGCGGCGTGCGTTCATATAGGGGTAAACGCCCGTGCTCTACTTTGAGAGGTGATGCCGTTCAGACAAAGCTTAAAATTATCTTAAGCTTTTTAGACCCTATTATTGTACCACACTATTCTCAAAAAATCAATAGGTGGTGAACCCTTTTTTTGAAAATTCGAGAAAATTTTTGTAAATTACACAAAATATCCCTATAAATATGAATTTTTCAGCTATCTATCAATATATAAAAACAATTATTTTGGCTGAAAACGAGTACGATACATTGGACTTTATATCAAAATAACCGCTTTTTATGTGATTTTCAGTACAAATTAATTCCCTAAATAGCAGTACATAAAACTGTACAGCAAATTGACAACGGTATATTTTACGATCTCGCTGCCTGCGATATAGGCATGATTTTACACGTTTTCCACTCATAAAATAAAATTATAATTTGTAAAAATAATTACAAAATGAAAATCCCGAATATTAACAAGATAAAGTTTTTTCGGGTAAACATCCAAATAACAATTTTTGATATGTGACCGGTTTCAAACAAATGTTTACATGATGTTCCCGATGTGCCGATAAATTGTATCTTTTGTACAATGTCTCATACCATATCATGTGCAAACAACTGTTTTTAAATTTAACCCGGACATATTTCTGCAAGAGTTGTACAAAAACGTACAACTTTTGCACCAAAAACACTGATAGTGAAAAGCCATTTCCAAAAAAGGACCCACGAGATGCGCTCACCAAAAATGAGTATCAAAAGATTTGCCTTTATACGCACGATGGCAGGCAGCCGCTGACTATGACCACGGTATATGAAGCGACGTGTTATACTGTATAACGGCAGAAACCTGATGATCCTCGCGGAGGTATGCACCCAAAACATCAGAATAACCAATAAATCAAGCCCTTTTCGCCCATTATTAAGCGCCCTCGCACTTGCAATTATTATAAAAGTATGCTATAATTAATTGTTAATATGAAGAATTGTACCCTTTTACGGCGAGGAGGAAGCATTTTGAGGATAATGGGCATCGACCCCGGCTATGGTATAGTCGGCTATGGCGTGGTTGAATTCAGCCACGGGCACTTCACCCCCATAAAGGCAGGAACCATCAAGACCCCCTTAGATATGGAGTTCCTCAAACGCCTGAGAGTCATCTACCTTGATATGCAGGGGCTTATCGAGCATTACCGCCCCGATGAAGTCGCGGTGGAAAAGCTGTTCTTCAACACTAACATAACCACGGGTATCGATGTTGCACAGGCAAGGGGAGTGACCCTGCTGCCTGCTGTTATGCAGAATCTTCCCGTGTACGAGTATACACCTCTTCAGGTGAAAAGCTCCATAGTCGGGTACGGCTATGCCGAGAAAAAACAGGTGCAGGAGATGGTTCGCTCAATGCTCCATCTTGCGCAGATAATCAAGCCCGACGATGCCGCTGATGCTATGGCGATAGCCATAACCCACGGTCTTTCGCTGAATACCAGAAAGATCATGGAAAAATACGATAAAGCGGCAAAGTGAGGTGCTGTCATGAAAGACCAACGCGGCATATGCGATGAGTGCGGAAGCGAATTCCTGATCTCGGCATCGAAGATGAAAGCACTCTGCCCTGAGTGTTCACATATCCTGTACGGCTATGAGAACTTCGCACACGTTTTCAAAAACGGCAGATGCGAAAAATGCCTGTGAGACGGCAGCAGATCACAATTTACCAGAAATATCCAAGGAGAAGAAAAATGATATATTCCGTAAGAGGAAAACTTATACATACCGAAAGCGAACTTGCTGTGGTGGAATGCGGCGGAGTGGGCTATGCCTGCAAGACTACGTTCTATACACTGCAAAAGATCGCGGGTGAGAGCGAAGTTACGCTGTACACCTATCTTGCGGTCAGGGAAAATGACGTTGACCTGTTCGGCTTTTCGACACAGGAGGAACTGCGCTGTTTCAAAATGCTGATAACCGTTTCGGGAGTAGGACCCAAGGCGGCGCTTTCCATACTTTCATCGAATACACCTTCGCAGTTTGCGCTGACAGTTGCCACGGGGGACTTCAAGTCCCTTACAAAAAGCAAGGGCATTGGCGCTAAAACTGCCCAGAGGATAGTTCTTGAACTGAAAGACAAGATAGCCAAGGAGAACACCATATCCGTCCGCGGCGGCGAGACCATCGCATCGGCGATACCTCAGGGCGGCGCTATTGACGAAGCTGTTACCGCGCTGGTGGTTCTGGGTTACTCCGAGGGTGAAGCGGTGCAGGCACTTTCGGGGGCTGAACCTACTGCCTCGGTTGAAGATCTGATAAAGACCGCACTTGTAAGACTGGCGAGGTTCTGATCAATTCATAAAGAACAGGCTTTTGGAGAGTGATAGCATGGACGAAAATTTTGAGAAATATCAAAAGGAAGTCATAAAGGACTTTCTCAGAAGACATTGGACGCTTATACGTATAATTATGCTGGTGCTGTTATTGTTCTTTAAATTTTCCCCGAAACTGGAAACGATGATGAAGCCCAAAGATATCCCTGTTGCGGTGACAATTGAATTAAGCGGAAAAGAAGACGGCGAATATCACGGGTATTCGTTCTATCTTGAAGACGAACAGCCCATGATGGGGCTTGTCAAAGACGGGAACACTTACAGAACTATCCCGATCGAACGGGAAGAGTATGATTCCATGATCAGTGCAGGATACCGTAAATATTCGGATCGCGACATGACTGTCGATGGAGCCGTTACGACATATTATAAGATCACGCTGACCGATGCTTCGGGCAAAGAAAAGTCAGTCAACGGAAAGGCTGCGCCGGCGTTCCTGAGCTCGATTTACTACAATATCGGCGTTCTGACAGATAAGTATATCAAGCAGCCTAAAGTTTAAAAGGGAAGTGAACTGATGATAGAAGAATCCGAGTTCGATTATGAGCGCTTTGTTTCCCCTAAGGAGACCGAGCAGGAAACTACGGACGATTTTGAGATAAGCCTTCGACCTCTCACACTTGCCGAGTATATCGGTCAGGAGAAGGTCAAGGAGAACATGAAAATATATATCGATGCGGCAAAGCGCCGCGGTGACAGCCTCGACCATGTGCTTTTATACGGCCCTCCCGGTCTTGGCAAGACCACCCTTGCGAATATCATAGCCCATGAGATGGGTGTGAATATTCGCACGACATCGGGTCCTGCCATTGAAAAGCCCGGCGACCTTGCGGCACTGCTGACAAACCTTGAAAAAGGTGATGTGCTGTTCATCGATGAGATACACCGTCTTTCCAGGCAGGTGGAAGAGATACTCTACCCCGCCATGGAGGACTACGCCCTTGATATAATCATGGGCAAGGGACCTGCGGCAAGGTCTATCAGGATCGAGCTGAACAAGTTCACGCTGATAGGCGCCACCACCCGTTCGGGACAGCTTTCGGCGCCGCTGAGAGACCGTTTCGGTATGCTGATGCACATGGAGATGTACTCGGTGGAAGAGCTTGCGGACATTGTAAAAAGGTCGGCGACCATACTTGGTGTAGCCTGCGATGATGACGGCGCCACCGAGATAGCCGCCCGCGCAAGGTGTACTCCCCGAATAGCCAACCGCTATCTGAAACGTGTCCGCGATTTTGCCGAAGTCATCGGCAACGGGCGCATAACTCAGGATATCGCGAAGATAGCCCTCAACCGCATGGAAGTTGATAAGCTGGGGCTTGACAGCCTTGACCGTCGTTTGCTTGAAATGATAATCAAGGGCTACAACGGAGGCCCTGTGGGACTTTCAACTCTTGCGGCGGCGATAGGTGAGGAAGCGGTCACTCTTGAAGATGTCTGCGAGCCGTATCTGATGCAGCTGGGATTTTTAGCAAAGACACCCCGCGGACGCTGTGCGACTCAGCTGGCTTATGACCATCTGGGGATACTGAAAAACGGGCAGACGCATTTGTAATTCATAGCAATAAAAGCGCAGCGTTATTGCGTTCATAAATTCAGAATTCATAATTATTGGTGCGGGCACGAGTTTGCTGCTTTTACAAATAATTTTTGGAGTGAAGAGATTATGCGGAATAGCGTATGTTCAGCCGGCAGCTGTTCTTCATGGCAGCAAATGGTGATTTCTTTAAGAGATAATTCTGAAAGGTGAAGCATATGACTTCTTCAAAACTTAAAAAAGCCAGAGCACTTGTGGGCATACCCATCGTGGTGCTGGTTATCGGGATAGCCTGCTTCGCACTTTCCATGGTGCTTGAAAAGCCCACGGACAGAGGCACTGTCTACTCGGTGGTATCTGCTGTATGGCTGTTTGGATTGTTTCTGGCACCTATACCGTGCTTTGTGATGTCCCTGGTGGGTACGGTCATGGCGGCGAATGCTAAGAAAAGCGGAGAGCAGGGTGCAAACGGAACTGTGATACTCGGCGTTATGGAGTTACTTGTTGCCGTAGGTCTCGCGGTACTGGCAGTGCTTATGTTAATAGGCGGACAGGGAGTTTAAAGAGGTAATATATGAGAGGTAAGCTGTACTATGCAGCAAAGAAAGTCACGGGGGCGGCATGGGCTGTGTTGCTTTTTCCGCTGTTGTGGCGTATAATATCGAAGTTCATGGTAGCTAACAGTGTCAACGGCGTTGCTGTTGAAAACTACGGTCGGATACTTCTGATCGGCAAAGCTGTGGCGCTGATCGCGGCGGGAGTAAGCTTCATACTGGCGGTCATCGGCGGAGTGCTTTCGGGAATTTCGCTGAAAAGGAAAGACATCGGCGCGGGAAAGCTTTTGGCGGCTGATATCGTACTTGCTGTGATAACAGGTACGGTAATCGGCGTGGTTATATGGTATGTACAGTTTTTCAGATACCTTGGCGGATGGTAAAACGGTATAATAAAAATGGCAAATAGCGGGATAAATTCCCGATGATATATTTGGAAGAATAAATTATTTATAAGGAGAAAAGTGAAAAATGGGCAGATTATTTGGTACAGACGGAGCCAGAGGTGTAGCTATTACAGAGCTTACAGTTGAGAGGGCTACACAGATAGGTAAAGCGGCGGCTCTGGTGCTGGCAAAGGACTGCGGTCACAGACCTAAGATAATAATAGGCAAGGACACCCGTATATCGGGCGATGTACTGGAGGCGGCTCTCTGCGCGGGCATATGCTCGGTGGGTGCGGATGCTGTTCTGCTGGGAGTCGTTCCGACACCTGCGGTGGCTATGCTGGTAAAAAAATACAATGCTGATGCGGGCGTGATGATATCCGCTTCACACAACTCTGTGGAATTCAACGGCATAAAGCTGTTCTCGGGTGAGGGCTTCAAGCTTCCCGACGATGTTGAGAACGAGATAGAAGCACTTATACTTGATACTCCCGATGAGATGGACAAGAATCTCAGCGAGGGCGTAAATGTGGGCAGAATGAAAGTCTGCGACGATGCTGTAAACGATTATATCGCCCACGTAAAGAGCACTGTTGACGTTGACTTCAAGGGCATAAAGGTATGTCTTGACTGTGCCAACGGTTCTTCAAGCGTTTGCGCACAGAAGATATTCGAGGAACTTGGTGCGGAAGTAGTTATGACCAACGACAAGCCCGACGGCACTAACATCAACGAAAAGTGCGGTTCTACACATATGGAAGGTCTGAAAAAGGCTGTTGTGGAGAATAAGTGCGATGTTGGTCTGGCATTTGACGGCGATGCTGACAGATGTCTTGCAGTTGACGAAAACGGCGAGCTTATCGATGGTGACAAGCTGCTGGCTATATTCTCGAAGTTCATGAAGGCTGAGGGCACACTGAAGCATGACTGCTGTGTTGTTACTGTAATGTCGAATCTGGGATTCTTCAAATTTGCTGAAAAAGAGGGCGTTGTTACTGCGACTACCAAGGTGGGTGACAGATACGTGCTTGAAGAGATGCAGAAGAACGGCTACAACATCGGTGGTGAGCAGTCGGGACACATCATACTCCTCGACCATGCAAACACAGGCGACGGCGAGATGACAGGTGCTATGTTCTTACAGATAATGGCTAAGACAGGCAAAAAGGCAAGTGAGCTAGCTTCTGTTATGGAGTGCTATCCTCAGGTGCTGGTGAATGTAAAGATAACTGCCGATAAAAAGGGTATGTGGGAAACTGTTCCCGAGATAACCGATGCTATAAAGATGTATGAGGAAAAACTTGGCGGCGACGGCAGGATACTTGTAAGAGAATCAGGCACAGAGCCCCTTGTAAGAGTTATGATAGAGGGCAAGGACGAGGCTGTTATAACCGAATATGCCAACAGCATAGCAAAGCTTGTAGAAAAGATGTAATACAGGGACAAAAGAAAGGGACACGTAATGGAAAGAGAGATAGTACTGCTCCCGAAAGAGAAATGGAAGGACTACGTACTTCCCATAGGTACAGTAAGTGATACCTATTATGATATGGAGATAGTACCTCTGGACAGCGAGGGCTGTACGGTAAAGCTGGTGAAAAAGCCTGCTGTGCCGAGGATAGTACATACTCCCGATGAATGGGGTTATCCCGATAAGCTTTATCAGGAATACAGGGAAAACGCCGAAGCATACGGAGTTTTATCCGAGGACGGCAATAGTTTACTGGCGTGCATAGAGATATGCACCGAGGAATGGTCAAACAGGCTGATAGTTTCGGAGCTGTGGATAACTGCGGAGCTCCGCGGGCAGGGGTTAGGAAAGCGGCTCATGGATACAGCTAAGAAAAGGGCAAAGGAACAGGGTAGGAGAGCCATAATACTTGAAACGCAGTCCTGCAATACCAATGCGATAGGCTTTTATCTGCATCAGGGATTTGAGCTGGTGGGCTTTGACACCTGCTGTTATACCAATGATGATATAAACAGGCGCGAAGTCAGGATAAACCTGGGGTACATAATGTGAGTACCGTTCATGAGGTGGATATATGAAGCTTGACTATGAAAAGTTCCTCGGCATATTCAAAAATGCTGACAGGCACAATGTGGACGAGACTACATTTTATTTTTGATGACCCCGACGAGCAGGAGCGTTATCTTGGCTGGATAGGCGGGCAGGAGAAGCCCTACTGGGTGGGGTACTGTGATATCCCCGACGGTTGCGAGTATTCTTCGGCGGAGGAAATGTTCACGGCGAAGATATTTGACGGCAGATCGCTGAAAGAACGCTGGGAACAGGCTGATATCTGCAATATCGGAGGGATAGATGCCGAGACATGGCTGAGTTATTACGAAGAAGACAGGTCGTGAGGTGATTTCATGAGATTTGAATACTGTCCCTTTTGCGGGAAGAAGACCATTCTTAAAGAGATAGGCGACGAGGGTCAGATACCCTACTGTGAGGACTGCGCCAGACCTCTGTTTGATATGTTTTCCACCTGCGTGCTGAACGTGGTGGTGAACGAGGATAACGAAGTACTGCTGATAAGGCAGAGCTACGGCGACACATCCAGGTATGTGGGGGTAGCGGGCTTTATGAAGATCGGGGAGACTCCCGAAGAAGCGGGCGCAAGGGAAGTTCTGGAAGAAACAGGGCTCACGGCGGAGAGTATCAGGTACATCGACAGTGCTTTTTACGATGGCAGAGATCAGCTCATGCTGGGACTTCTGGCGAGGGTAAAAAAGGCAGACTGCGATATCTCGGGAGAACTGCTTGAAGCTAAGTGGTTCACCTTTGACGATGCGGTGAAGACCGTCCGTGAGGGGAGCATAATACAGAGGTTCATAATCGCTGCTGAAAAGGAGATGGGATAGTATGATAATGGTATATCTGATGCTGGCTTTGGCACCTTTGTGTATCATCTATATGATAGTATCCTCATCTAAGCGGTACTCGGTAACTGAAAGTGCTAAGATGGCAGGCGGTGTGGTTTTTAAGCACAGGGATCCCGGGCTTTTGAGTAAAGTCTGGTATAGTCTGGTATGGATACTGATCACGGGTGCGAATCTGCTGTTGAACATGAAAAGGCTCGGATACGGCAGCGGGTACGGGAGTATTGATCCGCGAAAGCAGTTCATCTTTTACCTGATAGCGCTGGTGATCTATGTAATGATATTTATATTCTCCATACAGCAGTATCTGAAGTACAGCGAATTCAGGCTGTGTGCAAGCTGTTTCTATCTTGGCGGAGTGAAATACGACAGGAAGAAGTACTGCTACACCCTTGAGGGCGATACGGTGATATTCAGTGCAAAGGGCGCAAAAAATATAGAGATCGATATTCCCGAAAAGAAGAGAAAAGAAGTGCTGGGTATCCTGGGAAAGTATTACACCAAAAGTGAGAATGGATAGATAGCATGATAAAGGAATATTTGAACCCGGTGCTAGGGATCGTTTCTATCATAATTTTGATCGTTTATATCATCTTTACTATAATAGAGATATCGAAGAGAAGCAAAGGAATGATGGAGGCTGAGAATGCGGGCGGTGTGTTGTTCAGGTATAAGTATCCCGAATTTGTAAAAGCACTGATTTTATCAATTTTCGGAATACTGCTGTCAGGAACTGTTGTTTTGTTGGAATTGTCCGGACGTGATGTTGCTAACTTGACATTTAAAAATATAGGAGCGATATCATGTTACTGTGCAATGTTGGGACTGTATGTTACTAATTTGATACAATGGCTGATAGTTTATTTTAAGTATAACGAATTCAGGCTGTGTGATGACTGTTTCTATCTTGGCGGAGCTAAATACGACAAGAAGAAGTACAGCTACACCCTTGAGGGCGATACGGTGATATTCAGTGCAAAGGGCGCAAAAAATATAGAGATCGATATTCCCGAAAAGAAGAAAAAAGAAGTGCTGGGTATTCTGGGAAAGTATTATAAAATGGCTGAATGATGAAAAAAACTCGGCAAGTTTTGAGCTTACGGTAAGGTGACGGGATAGGTCTAACGGCGGGGACAGATGTTTCCGAATGTAAGCGCGGGGGCAACTGCAAAGGGAGATGAAACAGAATGGTCAAATGGATGGTTTATATTACGATCGCGTGCATCGCTGCGAAGATATATATGTTTGTCAGGTCGAAAGGGAGTAATGATAATATTATTCCTGAGAACGAAACAGAGTTTGAAAATGAGAATTACAAAGAGCTTGAAAATCCTGAAGATGTAAGCAGATACTTCGATATAGATGTGGAAGAGATGGAGACCCACTTTTATGTTGGAGTAAAGCGCAGGTCTGACGGCAAGGATATGCTTATGAGTATGGAGAAGTGTGATTTCCCCGTCTACATGGACTTTTTATACAGCATAGAGGTAACGCCTCCATATGATTATTTACAAAGGTATACGCTTATAAAGAACACTCCCGAAAATCCGCAGCCTGATGAGAATGAACCGACTGTTGCTGATGTGCGTGAGTGGATAGAAACGTTCATATTCGAGAACAAGGCGTATTTCAAAATACAGGAGGAAAGCCTATGATCTACACCGATATGACCAGAAAAGCCATAGGCATAATGTATGCGGCTCACAAAGATCAGATGGACAAAAGCGGTGTACCTTATGTGTTTCACCCCTGGCACGTTGCCGAACAGATGGTGACGGAGGAAAGCTGTGCCGCGGCACTTCTTCACGATGTTATAGAGGATACCGATGTTACTGCCGACGACCTGCTGAAAGCGGGGATAAGTGAGGAAGTAGTCAGTGCGGTGAAGATGCTGACCCATGACGACAGCGAACCCTATCTTGAATATGTGGCACGTATCAAGGAAAACCCCATAGCGCGGGCAGTAAAGCTTGCCGACCTTGCGCACAACAGTGATATCACAAGATTTGACAGACCCATGACCGACAAGGACAGGGCAAGGCTTGAAAAGTATAAAAAGGCTGTATCTATATTAAATAATTAGAAAAAACAGAGAAAGGAAGATAACATATGTATATGTACATTTTTATAGCTCTGGTCATCTTTATGATAATAGCCATGATAAGAGCATGGTCAAAGAATATTAAAACTGTCCGCTCGGCGGAAAACAAGGCAAGGCTGAGGATCTTCTCTAAGAAGTCGCTTATAATGTCTACCATCTGGCTGGCGATAACATTATTCAGCATTATCGAGAATACAGTAATGCTTTTTAACGCTATCGCTCAGCAGGATAATTATATTGCAGATCATACTTATACGAGAAAAACTGCATGGGGCAGTGAGATAAAGGAAACTGTAACATCGACCCCTTTTGATGACGCAGTAAAAGATCTCAGGCTCAGTATGGTATTTTTCGCTTTGATGCTGTTGCTATATATTCTGTACAACCTCAGTACAAACAGCTCCTATATCACCGAAAAGGGTATTTTTCACGGTGTACGCAGTTACAGACCCGATGAAATAAAATATATCATGGAGGATGATATGGAAAAACCTGTACTTATATACAGGAGGACCAATAAAGAGTTTATTGTCAGAAAAGTATCTGATACCAAGCGCTGTCGTGAGATAATTACGGAATATTATAAAAATGCAAAGTATTATTCAGAGCATCAAGGGCTTAAATATGGCAGCGAAGAATGATAAGACGATAACTGACGAATGACAGACTTCGGTCACGGAGGTGTTTATGGGACTTAAATTGTTCGTGGACGACACAAGAGATTTTCCGAAAGGCTATGAGTGTGTGCGAAGTTATGATGACTGCATAATGTATTTCAGGCTGTTCGGGGATTTTGACCATGTGAGCCTTGACTATCATCTCGGTGAGGAACACACGGGGCTGGATATATTGAAATGGATGAAGGAAAACGGTAAAGAACCTAAGCATATCAATATCCACAGCAACCATATCGTCGGTATGAGAGAGATGAAAAAGTACGCCGAGGAGAATTTCAAAAACTCGGTTATAACTATGAATACGCTTTACAAATAATAGTATCGCTTGCGGCGATACCGTGAACTCTGCCGAAAACGGCGATAATATAAAGGAAGAATTCAAATGAGGATTGCAGAAAACTGGAAAGATTACAGGATACTGGATACAACAGACGGTGACAAGCTGGAAAGCTGGGGCGGCAAGGTACTTGTCAGACCCGATCCACAGATAATCTGGAAAAGCCCGAAGCGCACTGATATGTGGGATAAGGCAGACGCAGTATATCACCGTTCTTCAAAGGGCGGCGGCGAGTGGGAGTACCGCAGAAAGCTACCCGAAAGCTGGAACATAAAGTACAGAGACCTGACCTTTGTCATAAGACCCACAGGCTTTAAGCACACGGGACTTTTCCCCGAGCAGGCTGTTAACTGGGATTTTATGGCAGATAAGATAAAGAACGCAGGACGTCCAGTAAAGGTGCTGAACCTGTTTGCATACACAGGAGGTGCGACCCTTGCCTGTGCGGCGGCGGGAGCAAGTGTATCCCACGTTGATGCTTCAAAGGGCATGGTGCAGTGGGCAAGAGATAATGCGGCGGCATCAGGACTTTCGGACAAGCCGATACGCTGGCTTGTGGACGATTGCGAGAAGTTCGTAAAGCGTGAGATAAGGCGTGGGAACTTCTATGACGGTATCGTTATGGACCCGCCCAGCTACGGCAGAGGTCCCGGGGGTGAGGTATGGAAGCTTGAAGACTGCATATACGACCTTGTAAAGACCTGTGCGGGAGTACTGAGCGACAAGCCGCTGTTCTTCCTGCTGAACAGCTATACCACGGGACTTTCACCCTCGGTAATGGCGTACATACTTAACGATGTGCTGACTACCCAGCGGGGCGGAAGTGTGACCGCGGACGAGATAGGACTTCCCGTTGAAGCGACAAAAGGCGTACTGCCATGCGGCTCAACAGCAATTTGGAATTCATAATTCACAATTCATAATTCATAATTATTGGCAGGGCGGCAGGGTTGCCGTGATGTCGGTTGTGAGTTGTTGGCGAAGTGAGGTGGCGGCATGAAATACTTAGCTATTGTGTGTTTGGTTTTTGCTTTTATATGCGATATTATTATATTAAGATCGCAAAAAGAAAACAAGAAGAAAGGGATCAGGTTTTTTATCGCAACTACTGTATGTACTATTTTAGCGATCCTATGTCTGATCTGAAAAATTACATATTGCGGGTTTATACGGGACGGTGATATATTATGAGCGATAAGGTCGGTATAAAGGCTGACAGGTTCACGGCTTTGGTGGCTAAGGTAGTGCGGGGTTATGAGGACGTTTCGATGTCCGAGATAAAGCGTCGCATTGCTGACGGTGATTATCTTTATTCGGGCGACCTTTACAAAGCGGCGGAGATAAAGAAAGTTCTTAACCTAAATGATGAGCTGACAAATGCGGGCATAAACTGCCTGATGTATGTGCATGACGAGGTTACGAACAAGGAATATCTGAACAATCTGCTCGTTTCGTACAAGCAGACCGAGGAATGGACAGAGTACGTCATGGACATGGAAGCACAGGTGGAAAATTAAGGTCGTAAAACATAAAAGATAATGATAAAGCGAGAGCTTTTTCATAATAAATCAAAAAACAGGAGGTCACAAAAATGGACGTAAAGGACATAACAAAGGCAGTTGGTGGAGACGGTATCGCTAAGGCAGTTGACAAGGCTGTTGATGCGGTAGCTGACAAGATACCTGTTTCCAAGTCGGTTAAGGACGACGTTAAGAAAGAGGTAAAGAAGGTGGCTACAAAGGAGAACATTGAGAAGGTAGCAACCAAAGAGAACATCGAAAAGGTAAAGGACGTTGCAGGCAAGGTCATCGACAAGGTAAAGGGTGACAAGTAAGGCGAACGTCCGCGGGCTTGCGGGGCGCAGATGCGTTCCGCAGAAAAGCCCAACGTACAGGTGTTCAGTGCTTATAAGATGGAATAAGTCTTATAAGCAGTGAACATCATAAACAGTAAACAACGAAGAGTAAGGAAAATATTTATGAGCGAAAATTTCATCGAGATAAAAGATCTTCGGTTTTCATATATAAATGATCTGGAAGAACCTCCCGTTAAGACAGAGGTGCTGAAAGGAGTCACGCTGAATATAAAAAAGGGTGAGTTCCTGGCGGTACTTGGTCACAACGGTTCGGGAAAAAGCACACTTGCAAAGTGTATAAATGCTATCAATCTTCCCGAGGCGGGGGGCGTGTTCGTTGACGGCATGGACACGCTGGACGAAGACAATCTCCTGCCCATAAGGCAGAGGGTGGGAATGGTATTCCAGAACCCCGACAACCAGATAGTTGCGACTATCGTTGAGGAGGACGTAGCTTTCGCTTTGGAGAACATGGGCGTTGAACCCGCGGAGATAAGGCGGAGAGTTGACGAAGCCCTGAAGACGGTGGGAATGTACGAATACCGTTTGCACGCCCCCCACAAGCTTTCCGGCGGACAGAAACAGAGGGTGGCTATTGCGGGTATAATCGCTATGCGTCCCGACTGCATACTGCTTGACGAGCCTACGGCTATGCTTGACCCCAAGGGTCGTGAGGAAGTCATGAAGACTATAAAGCTTTTGAATTCTCAGGGCGTGACGATAGTGCTTATAACTCACTATATGGAAGAAGCGGCTCAGGCTGACCGTGTGGTAGTTATCGACGGCGGCGAGGTAGTCATGGACGATGTGCCGCGGAAGATATTCTCACAGGTTGAGAAGATGAAAGAACTTGGTCTGGATGTTCCGCAGGTAACTGAACTTGCATGGGAGTTACAGAAAGCGGGATTTGATATCTCCACAGAAATAATCGATGAAGATGAGTGTGTGGAGAAGCTGGCGGAGCTGTTTGGAAAGTGACGGACGGTATGACATTAAGAGAAAAACTTCTTGAAGAAAAGCGTGTGGGTCACAAGGGTGGTATTTACAACAAGATGCAGGTGGATTTTGCTTACAATTCCAACCACATCGAGGGCAGCAGGCTTACCCACGACCAGACGCGGTATATATACGAAACCAAAACTGTAGGTGTGGACGGAGCTAATGACGCAGTCAGGGTGAATGATATCATCGAGACAGTGAATCATTTCAGGTGCTTTGACCATATACTTGATACCCTTGGTGAACCGCTGACGGAAGTGTACATCAAAGACCTGCACCGCATGCTGAAAAGCGGGGTTATGGACAGATATGCCGTGATAGGAGAGTACAAGCAGGAAGCAAACGAGGTCGGTGGTATGCTGACGGCTTCACCTGATGAAGTTGGTATGAAGATGCGGGAACTTCTTGCGGAGAACGGCACTGAGATGACTTTATATGATGTTGCGCGTTTCCACATGATGTATGAGAAGATACACCCGTTCTATGATGGAAACGGTCGTACAGGCAGGCTGCTGATGTTCAAGCAATGTCTGGAAAACGATATAATACCCTTCTTTATAAGTGATGACGACAAGATGTTCTATTATATGGGGCTGAAAGAATGGCAGACTGGTGACAGCGATGAAAGGCTGATAAACGTTTTTCTTGCGGCACAGGACTACACCAAGGCTGTGATGGAACATTTCGGGATAGAATATGACAGGACTTTTGTTGAATACAAGGATATAGTCAAGAGGAAATAATAAAAAGCGATCTAGCGAGGACGAAAAAATGCTTGTAACAGGTTCTGCACTAATAGCAGTATTGCTGATAGTGCTTGGAAAGACAGGAAAACTCAAACTGCATAAGACATCGGCGGCTGTTGTGGCTATGCTGATGACAGCGGCAGTTGCGGGTATGTATTTTGCCGAAGGTGCAAGACTGCTTGCGGCTATGGGCGTTAAAGTCACGGGGCTGAAAGGCAAGGAGTACGAGTACGTAAAGATATTCGGAAGCACATCCAAGGCGGCGATAGTTGCAAAGACAATACTTATGGCAGTATGTGCAGTTCCGTCGGCGGCGGGGCTGATATATACGGCTCAGGCGCTGGTAAGGAAGTCGGCTGTGCGTGAAGGCTATGAAGCTGACAATGTGTACTCGGCGCGGCGGGCTAAGGATTCGGCAGCGCGTGGTATAGCGGCGGCAGTATGTATGATAGGTGCTTTTGTGCTGATGGTGATACTTGCACTGCCCCATCTGGACGAACTTATGCAGACGATGATGATAGTCTTGAATCCGTTTATCTTGCTGATATTCTGCCTTCTGACTTTCGGAATCGCACTGATACCGCTGACAGGATATTTTCTTGTGGTCAACGGAGTATTGTTCATGGTAGTCAGCGGGCTTGGCGCGGCGGCGCTGGTGCTGTATATCCTTTCGGTGTTATTCGGCATATCCGCAGCGGCAAGTGCTGTAAAGAGCGGTGCGATAAGCAAGGGTCGCGGGACGATATACGGTCTGCTGAGTTTACTGGCGGGCTGGAACATCGTAGTATTTTGCAGCCTGAAAAAAGAGATATCGAAGAACGCAGGATAATGCGTTATAGTTTGGAGAAAGTAAAATGGCAGTGATAAAAACCGAGAAACTCACCTATGTATACGGTGAGGGTACGCCCTTTCGCAAGGTGGCAGTTGATAACGTTGACCTTGAGATAGAAAAGGGTGACTTTGCAGGGATAATCGGGCACACGGGTTCGGGAAAGTCCACGCTGATACAGCATTTCAACGGGCTTTTGAAACCCACCAGCGGTGCGGTATACATAGACGGCGAAAAACTCTGGGACGATAAGTCTAAGCTTCGTCCTGTGAGGTTCAAGGTGGGGCTGGTCTTCCAGTACCCCGAATACCAGCTGTTTGAGGAGACGGTAGCTAAGGATATAGCTTTCGGACCCAAGAACATGGGGCTTAACAAGGACGAGATTGACCGCCGTGTAAAAGAAAGTGCAGAGATGGTCGGGCTTTCTTCTAAAGCTCTGGAGAAATCTCCCTTTGAGCTTTCGGGCGGACAGCGCAGGCGTGCGGCTATCGCGGGAGTTATGGCGATGGAACCCGAGGTGCTGATACTGGACGAGCCTGCATCGGGACTTGACCCCAAGGGCAGGGAGCAGATACTGGGCATGATAAAGGATTACCACAGGCAGAAAGGCAACACGGTACTGCTGGTATCACATTCAATGGAGGATATCGCCAAGAATGTTAACAAGATACTTGTCATGAACGATGCGAAGCTTTTCTGCTATGATGAGACGGTGAAGGTATTTCACCGTGCTGAGGAACTGGAAGCTATGGGGCTTGCAGTTCCTCAGGTGACAAGGGTGTTCAACAGGCTGAAAGCTATGGGGATAGACCTTGGAGAAGATGTATATACGGTCGGTTTCGGCAGAGACCTTTTGCTGAACAGGCTTGGGAAGAGGGTTTAGGATTGATAAAGGATATTACGATAGGACAGTATTTCCCGGGGAATTCGGTGCTGCACCGCATGGACGCCAGGGTGAAGATACTGCTGACGGCGGTATTCATCGTTATGCTGTTCATGGCTAAGAGCATACAGGCGCTCTCGGTGGGGATAGTGTTCACGGTGGTGACATTTATAATATCGCGGATACCGCTAAAAATGATGGGCAAGAGCCTGAAGCCCATAGTACCCATCGTCATATTCACGGCGGTGCTGAACTTATTTTTCATACGCACAGGCGATGTGCTGTGGAAATGGAAGATAATAAAGCTGACAAGCGATGGCGTTGATACTTCGGTGTTCATGGTTATAAGGATAATATGTCTGATATGCGGAAGTTCACTGCTTACCTATACGACTTCACCCATAGAACTTACGGATGCTATCGAGAAGCTGCTGGGACCTTTGAAGAAGATAAAGGTACCTGTGCATGAACTGGCTATGATGATGACGATAGCCCTGAGGTTCATACCCACGCTCATCGAGGAGACCGACAAGATAATCAATGCCCAGAAAGCACGCGGTGCTGATATGGAAACAGGCGGACTGATACAGAAGACCAAGGCACTGATACCCATACTGATACCGCTGTTCGTGGCAAGTTTCAGGCACGCCGAGGAACTTGCGCTGGCTATGGAATGCAGGTGCTATCACGGCGGTGAGGGCAGGACGCGCATGAAACAGCTGAAACTCAGCCTGATCGACCTCTGGGGCAGTTTGTACTGCATGGTATTCTTAGCAGGGGTCATCGCGGTGAATATCATCACTAAATAGAAGTTTTCAGCATATCAACATATGCTGTGGATATGGTTTACAGAAAAATGTGCAAAAATTCTGGAAGACAATAGTATGTTTGAGGAGAATTAATGATGGAAGATATTTATTTCCCCGAACTGGGAATGAGCGAGAAGGAACTTATGAAGAAACTTCCGTTCACGAAAGCTACAAACGGTGCTACCGGAAAGACTCTGGATTTCTCGTGGTACGGCAAGATACCGAAGGGCTGGAGGATAGCTTTCGGTAAAGAGATGCTGACAGAGATGGCGGCAGAATACAAGAACTTCACGAGACACGACAGAAAAGAATGGCGTGTCACCGGAGTTATGGAAAAGTACGGCGAGCTTCGTATCTACACGGGCATGACTACTCCCAAAATGGATGACATTCTGGAGAAGTACACTTCACTCAGCCACAAAAGGTGTCTTGAGTGCGGCAAGCCCTGTGTTCAGCGCGGCGATGGCTGGATATACACCATGTGTGAAGACTGCTACGAGGACATGGTGGAAAGGCTTGGTCACGGCGCCGGTATAAGAACGCCTTTTGACTGATAATTGCTGTTTTCTGCGGTGCGGTATGCTTCATGAGAGTTACCGTGGGGCGAGTATGCGCATTTTGCGGCGGAGAACGGTATACATATGAAAGGAGATGTCTGTAATGGGCGGTTTTCTGACCGATATGGATCAGGATCACAAGATAATGATACTGGAGAAAAAGATAAGCAGACTTGAAAACAAACTGAATGGAGGCAGCGGTATGTCTAAGATACTGGAAACACTGATAGGACAGGATGTAACTTTGAATTTTGCATATGAAGAACTTAAATGCAGGGTACTTGACTGCGATGAGGACTGGATAAAGCTGCTGGTATACGGCAAAAAGAAGGATATGACGATAATACGCCCTGTATACGAGATAACAAAAGTAACACTTGACAAAGACGGGATATAAGTTTATAATATGAGATACTTCAAAATGACGCTGGCTTATGACGGCAGCAATTATCACGGCTGGCAGAGACAATCAAATGCGCTGGCAGTGCAGGAGGTAGTGGAAGACGCTATCCTGAAGCTGACGGGAGAAAAGGTGGTCGTGCAGGGCTGTTCCCGTACTGACGCGGGAGTCCATGCGAGAGAATATGTGCTTTCTTTCGGGCTGGAACTGCCCATAAACTGTCGGGGCATACAGCTGGGGCTGAATTCATGGCTGCCCGATGATATCAGTGTCATAGGCTGCGAGGAAGCTGATGAGGGCTTTCACGCGAGATATATGTGCAAAGGCAAGGAGTACGAGTATATCGTACACAACAGCAGGATAAAAGACCCATTCATGCGCAATACTGCTTTCAGGAACACTTATCCCATAGATGAGGAACTACTGGACAGGGCGGCAAAGGATTTTGTCGGCGAGCATGATTTCAAGGCATTCTGCTCCACAGCCTGCGACAAAGAGATAACTGTAAGGAAGATATATCGTTTCGATGTCAGGCGTGAGGGTGACAAGGTCATCTTCACCGTGGCGGGAAACGGGTTTTTATACAATATGGTCAGGATAATGGTGGGAACGCTGCTTTTCATAAACGAGGGTAAGATAGCCGCTGACGCTATCCCCCGCATACTGGATTCAAAGGACAGGAAGAAAGCAGGCAAGACAGTACCGCCTCAGGGATTGTACCTGAACAAAGTTTATTATGATGAGGTATCGGTAGATTGAGCAATAAGAGTAAAAACAGAAGAGGCAGAAGAAGAACTCGCCGCCCCGAGGACATCATCAGGGAAATAGATGAGATGGCTGAGCTTGCTGACTTCACGGTAAAGCCTGAGGAAAGCGAAGAAGCCATAGAAACGGCTGAGGAGATAGTATCTGACACTGCCGAAGATATCGTGGAAAATGCTGATGAAGCTGTAGAAACAGCGGAAGAAGCTGTGGAAGAAACTACAGAGGAAGCCATAGGAGGATCATCCGGGGATACGGAAGAAACTGCCGAAGGATCTGTGGAGGAAGATTCAGAAGAAACCGAACAAGGATCTTTTGCTGCACCTGTGCAGGAATTTTTAGAGGAAGCATCAGAAGAACCCGAGGAAGAAGAGATCCCCGAGAGAGAGCCGGTCCCCGAGAGTGAACCGGTGAGAGAAAAGCCGCACAAGAAAAAGCATAAGCAGTCCTCCCAGAGGAAAAGGTCCGCTCCCCCCAGAGATGAAGCGGAGCTTGCCAGAAAGAGCATAAAGCACACCCGCACAGGGGGCATACCCGATGAGGAACCCCGCAGACGCAGGAGAAAGCCCGAACACGTAGCGCCTACCCCTGAGGAGATACGCGATGCAAGACACCGCGAGAAGAAAAAGCGTCGTGTAAGGACAGTTGCGGCTGTGCTGATAGTTGCAATGTTCGCAGGCGGGGCATACCTTATGAGAGGAAAGTGGGTTCCCAAGCTGGAAAGCGTGCTGTACCGTCCTAAGGAGACCATAGTCAACGATGGCGAAGTAAAGAAGGGAAATTTCCCCCTGAGCTTTGACGACGGCGCGGTGAGCAGTATAAGCAATACGGGAAGCTACCTGCTTTGTCTGGATAAGAACCAGCTGAAGTTCTATGATTCTGACGGTGAGGAGAGCAACTCGTTCAGCCACAACTACGCAGACCCTGTAATGAGGACATCTGACAAGAGGGTGCTGCTTTACGACAAGGGCGGAAGTTCCCTGATGGTAGTCGGAAAGAAGAGCGAGATGTTCACGAAGTCGGTGAAGAACAGGCTGATAATGGCTGAACTGGCTTCAAACGACAATGTGGCTGTGGTAACTTCGGACGAGAAGTACGCAGGCATACTGACGGTATATGACGGCAACGGCCGTGAGATATACAAATGGTCGAGCAGCGCGGCGGTGCTGAGCGTTACATTTGACGAAAGCGGCAGCGGCTGTTTTGTTACAACGTATTCAAGCAAGGGCGGTATGCTGAGTTCGGTGGTCAGGTATCTGACATTTGACTCTGAAGACCCTGAGATGGTGAGCGAACCTCTGCCCGTGCTGGCTTTGCAGGCTATGAAAAACGAGAGCGGTGACATCTGGGTAGCAGGTGACACAGCATTCTACAGGCTTGACAGCAGGGGAAAGATACTTACCACATACAAATACGAGGGCACGATATCGGACTTTGCCCTGAGCAGCAGTTGTGCTGCGGTGGTGCTTGACGGTATCAAACGCAGGTCTTCGGAACTGCTGATATTTGACAGCAGCACTGAGAACGACCAGCCCGACAAGAGGGTGAAGGAATCCGACGGAATGCCCGAAAGGCTGAAAATAAGCGGCAGCAAGATAGTTCTGCTGAAAGAGAACAGCATAGACTGTTATGACAGGTTCGGAAATCTTGATGCGACAGCGGAATGCAGCTCGGATTACAGTGATTTTGTTTACTTCGATGACAGCGTATACTTCTGTGATTACCGTGAGGTGAACAAGATATCCTTTGCCACATAGGAGGAGTATCATGGCTTTTATACTTGATGCATCTGTGTTCCTGATACTTGTGGTGACCTGCATTGTGGGTTATACCAGGGGTTTTCGCAGGAGTATCATAGGCATGATAGCTGCCGTTATCGCCACGGTATCGGCTGCGGCTTTTTCCGATGCGCTGGCTGAACCTGTTTATAACAGGTATATGCGGGACAAGGTAAAGGCTCATGTGATGAAGGCGATTGAAGATGCCGACCCGAAAGAGATAGTCATGGATAAGCTGAAAGAGCGTGGCTACGGTGATCATTTCACTGAGGCTGAGATAGGGGAGACCGTTGAAAAGGGCGGCGACCTCGATGAGAATATCAGCGAGCTTATGAAAAGCAAAGGATTCGGCAATGATGATATCGACGGATTTAATCAGGAGATAGACAGTTATCTGGATAACGAACTGCCAGTGAGTATCGACAGGCAGCTGGAGAAAGCAGGTCTTTCGAGGTTTGTCGATAGCATACATATCTCCACTGAGGATATGCGCGAATGTGTTACCAGGGTAGCAACCCAGAGCAAGGCGGACGCGGCGGATTACATCGTTGAAAAGGCTGTGAGCCCCATAATGACAGGTGTGATACGTTGTCTGTTATTTGTCATAAGCTATCTGGTGATGATACTTCTGCTGAAACTGATAGTGGCGGTATCGGGCATACTGGACAAGATGAAAGACGTCAAGGCGGCTGACCGTTTTGCGGGGCTGGCGCTGGGTACCATACAGGGACTGCTTTACTGTGCAGTCATCGCCTGGGCGCTGACCGTTTTCTGTCGGGCTACAAAGGACAGCCTGACTGTATTCAATGCGGGGATAGCTGAGGAGACTTATCTGTTCAGATATTTCTTTGACTTTTTCCACGGCTGATATGTACCGAGCTTTATATGCGATACGGTACGAAGCCCATATTATGAATAGGATATTTACAGCCTTGCTTCAGGCAGGGCGGAAAGGAGATAAATATGATAAAGTGTTCAAGGTGCGGCAAAAGGCCTGCGGTGGTATTCGTATCATCGGCAAACCCCAATGACCCTACCAAGGCTATGAAGAACGAGGGTCTGTGCCTTAGCTGTGCGAGAGAACTGAAGATACCTCAGGTGGAGGACTACATCAAGAAGATGGGTATATCCGATGAGGAAATTGAGGCAATGAACAATACATTTGATGAACTGGACGACGGCTCGGACTTCGAGCCCGGCGGAAGCGGCACCATGCCCGATATACTGTCGAACCTTTTCGGCGGTATAAAGAACATGGCTGACAGTCTGGAGAAAAATCTTACAGGCGGTGAGGGCTTCGGCAGCATAATGCCCGATGCAGCCCCAAAGAG
The DNA here is from genome assembly GCF_900112155.1 of Hominimerdicola alba. Classification (GTDB taxonomy): domain Bacteria; phylum Bacillota; class Clostridia; order Oscillospirales; family Ruminococcaceae; genus Hominimerdicola; species Hominimerdicola alba_D. The sequence continues at coordinate 58,629 of NZ_FOKQ01000018.1, forward strand.
AAAGTCTTCCGAGCAGGCTGAGAAAGAGCCCAGAGGAAAGAACGGCAAGAAGCTGAAATTCCTCAATAACTACTGCACAAACCTGACCAAGAAAGCCCGTGACGGTGAGCTTGACAACATCATCGGCAGAGACAGGGAGATTTCGAGAGTTGAGCATATACTTTCCAGAAGACAGAAGAACAACCCCTGCCTGATAGGTGAGCCCGGTGTTGGTAAAACTGCCATCGCTGAGGGTATCGCCCAGAAGATCGTTGCAGGTGATGTGCCTTTCCATCTGCTGGGCAAGGAGATATACCTCCTCGACCTAACTTCTCTGGTAGCAGGCACACAGTTCCGCGGACAGTTCGAGAGCAGATGCAAGGGTCTTGTTGAGGAAGTTAAAGCTGAGGGCAACATCATACTGTTCATCGATGAAGTGCATACTCTGGTAGGCACAGGCGATTCCGAGGGCAGCATGAATGCGGCTAATATACTGAAACCCAGCCTTTCAAGAGGTGAGATACAGGTCATCGGTGCCACTACTTTTTCGGAGTACCGCAAGTACATCGAAAAGGATTCCGCACTTGAAAGACGTTTTCAGCCTGTAACGGTAGGTGAGCCTAACGTTGAGGACACTGTAAGTGTTCTGGAGGGCATTAGCAAGTACTATGAGGAGTATCACAGAGTTCACGTTTCAAAGGAGAGCCTGAGAAAGTGCGCCATACTTTCCGAAAGATATATCAACGACAGATTCCTGCCCGACAAGGCTATCGACCTGCTTGATGAAGCCTGCGCCTGCACCAGCATACGCACTCCCGAGATAGCTGAGTACGACAAGGCTAAGGGCGAGCTCGAAGAGCACAAGGCTCTTATCGATACCTACGAGCAGAAAGACGAGCCCGATTTTGAGAGTATCGCCAGGGAGAAGAGCGAGATAAGCCGTCTGACCAAGCAGATAGAAGACCTGGAGAATAAGCTGGCTGAGGTATACGTTACTGACGAGGATATATCCAAGGTCATCGAGCTGTGGACTGGCATACCTGCAAACAAGATAGCTGAGAGCGAATTCGAGAAGATACGCAACCTGAGAGATGAGATGTCCAAGCGCATCATCGGTCAGGACGAGGCTGTTGACAAGGTGGCTAAGGCTATCAAGAGGACAAGAGTTCAGCTGGATAAGAGACGCAGACCTGCATCGTTCATATTCGTAGGACCTACAGGCGTGGGCAAGACCGAGCTTGTAAAGGTGCTGGGCGAATCCATGTTTGATGCTACTGAGCCCCTTATCAGGATAGATATGTCGGAGTATATGGAGAAGTACAGTGTATCCAAGCTTATCGGCTCGCCTCCCGGATATGTGGGTTATGACGAGGCAGGTCAGCTGACGGAAAAGGTAAGGCGCAGACCTTACAGCGTGGTACTTTTCGACGAGATAGAAAAAGCTCACCCCGATGTTATGAATATACTGCTCCAGATACTGGACGAGGGCAAGATAAACGATTCTCAGGGCAGGAGCGTTTCCTTTGAGAACACTGTCATTGTTATGACCTCCAACGCAGGTGCGGCTGACAAGGATACAGGTGTGGGCTTCAACAAGACCGACACCGAGATAGCCGAGAACAAGGCTATGAAGGCTCTGAGAGAGTTCCTGAAGCCCGAGTTCCTGGGACGTGTGGACGAGATAGTTATGTTCAATGCGCTGAGCAAGGAGCACTACGAGAAGATCGCCGCGCTTATGCTGAACGAGATGAGAGTTCCGCTTTCGGAGAAGGCTATCAAGCTGGAATACACCGAGGATGCTCTGAAGCTTATCGCGGAGAAGAGCCATGGCAAAAAGCTGGGTGCAAGAGATATCCGCCGCGTGATAAGGGCAGAGGTCGAGGACAAGATAGCAGAAGTTATCGTGGAGAACGGCGAGGGCTGTATCGGACTTGTGAAAGTCGGTGCAGACGGCGACAAGCTTACCGTTACTACCGACAAGGACAGCAGTGTAAAGCTAGCTAAATCTGAAGATTAAACTATAATTTAGATCGCTCCGCGGGAGATATCTTCTGCGGGGTGTCTTTATGCCGTCGAAACGAACCAATAAGTGTATTTGGGGGCGAGATGAAAATTTTTATGAAAAATAAAAACTGTTTAAGGTAAAATTTAGCCGGGGATGTTATCATATAGACAAGATAAAGAAAGAGTACAAGAGCTAATGATATTTTCACCCTCTCCTATAAAAGTTTTACCGCAGAATGACCCGCGAATGATGTTCGCGGGCTGTTTTGTTTGTGGGCGATAAGTTGGTGTAAAACTGCTGCGAAAAATTTCGGATATCAGAAAAAGATTAAGGTATATTTTAGCTGTGGGTGTTATTATATACACAAGCTTAAAGAAAGATTTTCTAATTAACCCTCTTCAAAAAATAGTTTCCCTACAGAATAACCCGTGAAAATGATTCACGGGTCGTTTTGTTTTATGGGATATGGTGGATAAGCTGTGGTGAGATCGGCACGAAAAAATTTCGAGAAAGAGAAAATCTTTAAGGTATATTTTAGCTGTGGGTGTTATTATGTATACAAGCTTAAAGAAAGATTTTCAAATTTCCTCTCTTCAAAAAATAGTTTCCCTACAGAATAGCCCGTGAATTGATGTTTCACGGGTCGTTTTGTTTGGTGTAACTCATTGTGATCGGTGAAAAAATTCTGAAAATAAGAATTGTTTAAGGTAAAATTTAGCCGGGGGTGTTATTATATACACAAGATAAAGAAAGAATACAAGAGTTGATATGTTTTCGCTATCTCCTATAAATAGTTTTACCGCAGAATGGCCCACGAATTATGTTTCGTGGGCTGTTTTGTTTGTGTTGGATAAGATGTGTTGGGATGTACGCGAAAAAATTTCGGGAAACGGAAAATGTTTAAAGTAAAATTTAGCCGTGTATGTTATCATATATACAAGCTCAGAGATAGAGTACAGAGCTTATTCAAAAGATAATGACGGTTTCTTCTTTACCCTCTCCAATAAATAGTTTTACCGCAGGATAGTCCACGAGTATTTTCGTGGGCTGTTTTGTTTGTGGGGAAAATTTTTACTGTGTATATACAGTAGTGGGGTGTGTATACACAGTTTGGGGTGGGTATATACACAGTCCGGTGGCGATTTGGATTGTTGGTTTGTGTAAATTAATCAAACGCAACGTCTGCGCTAAGGATACAACTGTGCAAACTTACAAAGAAAACGCCGATGTGTTGACAAATCTGTGCAAACTGTGTATACTGTATACATACAGTTCAAACTTAATGAACAGTGAGTACAGTTTTTGGTATCTTTACGGTGGTATAAAAAAGAAAAAAGCCTGCGGGAGATATCGGAGACCTGAACGAAAGACAGGACACAGCAAAACGGAAAAGACAGAAAAACACAGACAGAAAAGAGAGAACCGAAAGGAGCGTCAGTTATGAAAAAGCTGAGAAAGATGTTCGAGAACGATCGGAAAAACAGAGAGGCTGACGGTGCGGCACTTGTTATGCTGGGCATGATGTGGCTGATGCTGGACGGCATGATGCCTTTGGCTATAACCTTTATGGCGATAGGCTTGGGTGATATCGCAAGGGGCAGGAAAGAGAAGAACAGATAATTCCTGCGGAAAGAAAAAGACAAGGGAACAAAACTAAGGAGGCAGCAAAAATGAAAAGCACAGAAAAGATACTGGATTCCATATGGAGCGTTATACTTTTTGATACGCTGATGGCGGCGGTATTTTTCTCCCGCGGAATGGCGGCAGCAGGGGTGATATTCACGGTGGGCACGATTATGATATGTGTGCTGGCAGGCATCGCTAACAGAGTTATCCGTGTTAAGAAAGATCACGGGCAGTGGTGACAGTCTGAGAGTTGTCGGATATGGCTGGCAGGCAGGTCGCTTGGCAGAGAGATAGTTCGTGTGAACGGTCTTTTTATGGGGCGTGAGTGACGGTCAGCGGTGACAGTTTGAAGTTCGGCGGGGATAACAGAGATAAAAAACAGATCTTCGGCGGGCGGAACGAAAGATAGGACATAGCAAAACGGAAAGAGGCAAAAAATGAATATAGAGATAGATGCGCAGAGCCATCTGACCATAACAGAGCAGATAATAAGTCAGATAGAAAGGCTAATTGCTGAGGGGAAAATTAAAGCGGGTGATGAGCTGCCCGCAGTAAAGGATATGGCGGACAGATTACAGATAAGCCGTATGACAACTGCAAAAGCTTATGCTCTGCTTTGCGGGAAAGGTATTGCAGAGCAGAGAGACGGACGATTTATAGTCAGGGTAAAAAAATGATGCGGATATACCCGCGTATGACAGGGGTGGACTGATGAACATATTTATTGATAACAAGAGCGGTGCGCCGATATATGACCAGATATTCAATCAGATAAAAAGTCAGATAATCAGCGGAGCGCTTAAAGAGGACGAGGCTTTGCCCTCGATACGAAATCTCGCGAAGGACTTGAAGATAAGCGTGGTCACCACAAAACGCGCTTATGATGAGCTGGAGCGGGAGGGTTTTATATACACCATAGCCGCTAAGGGCTGTTTCGTTGCGCCCAAAAACGTGGAGCTTATAAGAGAAGCCAATCTTAGAAAAATAGAAGAGCTGATGGCTGAGATAGGAAAGCTGGCGGCAAGCTGCGGGCTTTCAAAGAAAGAGATAATTGAGATGTTCGAGTACATCTCGGAGGAGGAGTAACAAATGGAGAATGCGATAGAGATCAGGGGTCTTGTAAAGGAGTACAAGGATTTTAAGCTGGATAGTGTGGACCTTACTCTCCCCGGAGGATGTATACTGGGTCTCATAGGTGAGAACGGCGCAGGCAAATCCACCATGATAAAGTGCCTGCTGGGTATAATACACAAGAACCAGGGCAGTATAACCATCCTCGGCAGAGATGCCGACAAGGAGCTTGCTGACATCAAGGAAGATGTGGGCGTAGTTCTTGACGATGTGGGTATACCCGATACTTTCAAGTACAAGCAGATAAACTCGGTGATGAAGTGTACTTTCAGAAACTGGGACGAGGCGGTATTTGAGGGCTATATGGACAAGTTCGGACTGCCGAAGAACAAGAAGTTCAAGGATTTTTCCCGCGGCATGAAGATGAAAATGGGCATAGCCATAGCACTTTCCCACAACGCAAAACTGCTGGTACTGGACGAAGCTACCAACGGTCTTGACCCTGTTATCAGGGACGAGGTAACGGATATATTCTACGAGTTCACGAGAGATGAGGAACATTCCATACTGATATCCTCACACATCGTAAGCGATCTGGAGAAGCTCTGCGATTACATATCATTCATACACAAGGGCAGGGTACTGCTGAACGAGGAAAAGGACGTTCTTCTGGAAGAGTATGCGATACTCAGCTGTACCGAGGATGATCTTAGTGAGCTTGACCCCGATGCCATAAGGGGCAAAAAGTCGGGCAAGTACGGTGTACAGGCTTTAGTTAAGCGTGACGGTGTTCCTGCGGGCATGAATCTCAGCCCTGTGACTATTGAGGAACTGTTTGTATTTATGATAAAGGAGATAGCCTGATGAGAGGTCTTTTGGTAAAGGATATGTTGTTTATCCGCCAAAGCTGGCCGGTGTTTGCATATCCTTTATATTTAACGTTAATGTGTGCGATCATGACGGGGGCTTCAGGAAAATTTTACCCTGCGGTAGGTCCTGCCATTGCAGCGACCTTTTGTTTACTGCCGCTGATGGTCATAGCTGACGATCACCGCACGGGCTACGAAAAGACGCTGGCATTTACACCCATATCAAAGGAAAAAATGATCGGCGCAAGATATCTGCTGAACTTGATCGTGAGTCTGGCAGGATGCCTGATGGTATCGCTGATACTTGGTATAGGCGCTCTGATAGGTTCGACACCGATGAGTGGATTATTGACCACCGCAATAATGTTCATGGTGACTGCACTGGTCATGCCATCGGTAAGCCTGCCGCTGATATACTTCTTCAAAAGGGCGAACACCGTAATGGGGTTTTCGATGATGATCTTATGTGCGATCACAGCTCTGGCATTTATTTTCAGAGACAAGATCGATTTTTCCGTGGACACGGCGGCTGTGATGTTTGCGGCAACGCTGGTGATGATGGCGGTTTCCTATATGATATCGGTAAGGATATTCAGGAAAACAGAAATATGTTAGAAAACAAAAGAGGGTGAAGACGATGAAAGGTCTTTTGGTAAAGGAAAAATACAGCATATGCAACACCTGCAAGTTATTTTTTATAGTGCCTTTGGCTTTTTATGCGGTGATGATAATCGGAACAGTGCTGAAAGGGCAGAAGCTGGCAGGTTTTCCCGTGGGCATGATATTCATGATGATGGGGCTGATGCCTGCATCTATCATCAATCAGGAGATGCAGAGCAAATGGCACATCGGTGTACTGACCATGCCCTACACCCGCAATCAGATAGTCAGCTCGAAGTACATAATGGCGCTGATAATTACTTTTATCACACTGATCGTGACGGGTGATGTGATGATATCATGTCTGCTGATTAGCGGACAAATGGACAGTGAAAATGTGCTGAACGCAGTTAAAATGCTTTTCGGCGGTATTGGCATGGGGCTCATGCCTTCGATAATATTCATGCCTGTAAACTTCAAGTTCTATAATACCGTAGGCGGTTTAAGGGTATTGATAGGTGCGCTGCTGGGCGGATTCATGGGTGGATCGAACATGATGATAATGGACAGTGTACAGGACGGCAGGATATTTGGCGGCGGATTTGTTTTCATGTGCCTGTCGCTGGTGTTGTTCTTGATATCTTGGGGAGTATCCATACTCCTGTTCAGGAAGAAGGATGCATGATATGGCAAGTAATAAGATAAAAGGACTTTTTCTCAGCGAATGGTACACGATGAGAGGACTGTTCATCTGTGTTATTGTAATGGTGATATTCGGTCTGCTGAGTAATGTTTTTATGGTAGCGGCAACAGGAGCGACAAGTATCGGTTTTTTATCGATATTCGGAGGATGCGGTGTGATGCTTCTGGCATCGTCATTTGCCTATGACGGCATGAAGTGCATAGGCACATTCAAAAAGTCGATGCCATATTCGGATAGCGACATTGTACTGGTAAGGTATCTTCCGCCTGTTATTATAGCAGTTTTTGAAGTAGTGTTTCTGCCGCTGGGAATGCTTATCGGCGGGCTGATACACGGTTCGTTCAGCGAGGGATTTGCAGGTCAGGCGGCATTTGTTACAGTTGTGAATCTATTCTACGTATCGGTGCCTGTGCTGATATACTATCCGCTGTGCTTCAAGTTAGGTTATCAGAAAGTACAGTTATTTTACAGTATTTTCGCAACGATATTAATGTCAAGTTCGGTAGTACTTTCATTGACTAGCATTACAAGTATGTCGGACGAAAGCGGACACAGTTCAACAGTAGACAAGGCTGTGCATTTATCGATGCCTGTGCCTGTATGTGCGGTCATAATAGTAGTTTTGGCGGTATTGTACGTTGTGGCTTTCAGGGTATCAGTGAAAGAGTATTCTAAGAGGGATGAGTGAACTGTTTAGGAGATGTCCCGAATAGCAATATAAAATATAAGAATTGATGCGGGGGATAACCGTGCTTTAAGAGTACGGCTATCCCCCGCATATTTATTTTGAAAGACTTTTGAAAGAGTACAAAATGCCTGCTACAGGCAGATCATGGCTTATCAAACGACGGATTGAAAGCATAGAAATTCTTGCTGTCCAGCTTATCCGTAACTAAGCGCAGGCACTCACCGAAACGCTGATAGTGGACTATCTCCCTTTCACGCAGGAACTTTATGGGGTCACGCACATCGGGGTCATCTGCAAGGCGCAGGATATTGTCATAGGTGGTGCGGGCTTTCTGTTCCGCCGCCATATCCTCATTCAGGTCGGTTATGGGGTCGCCCTTGCTCTGGAAATAATCTGCCGTGAAAGGCACACCCGAAGCCGCCACGGGATAGATGCCTGTGGTATGATCGACAAAATAGGTGTCAAAACCGCTTTCCTTTATCTCTTTCATGGAAAGACCGCGGGTCAGCTGGTAGAGTATGGCGCTTATCATCTCCATGTGGGCGAGTTCTTCTGTGCCGATATCCGTCAGCATAGCCTGAACCTCTCTGCAGGGGGCGGAGTATCTCTGGTTCAGATACCTCAGGGATGCTCCCAATTCTCCATCTGGACCGCCCAGCTGGCTAATTATCACCTTAGCCAGTGCGGGGTTCGGATCTTTGATATTTACGGGGTACTGTAATTTCTTTTCATACATCCACATCAGTTCTCACCTCTCTCCCAGGGAAAAGGCTTTGCTACCCATTCCCATTTCTTGGTACCCTCGGACTGCACAGCTGTCAGGGGACCGTATTTCTCGTTGTATTCTTTTTCCAGCTTCTCTTTTTCAGCCTTGTGCTTTCTGAAATATTCCAGACCCATCTTGCAGGTGGGATGGCTGTCAAGGTAGAGATTCGCTTCTGCCAAAGCGAAACAGCACTGCTGAATGCGGCGCATCAGCTTCTGCTTGTCATTCAGTACGGGCATTCTTCACAGCCTCCTCTCCTATGAAAGGTTTATCAAGACAGGGAAAAGCCGTCCCGCGGGAAAGTGCAGTGTCATCTTCATAAGGCTTCTCCCAGGGCTGAAAGGGCACATATGCCATGGCAAATGCAAGGTTTTTCGGAAGTGTCCCGCCTGCGACAGCGCAGCTTGCCGCATCGGGAACACCGTCATTGTCAAATATCCTCTCCAGGATATCCATCTCGGTATTATCCATTTACATCTCCTCCTTTTATTTCAGGGGGACTTCTCAGCCACTCCGTTGTCATATTATGCCGAATGTCTTATCCGTGACACTACCCGCTTTTGACAAATTTCCCGCACCTGCCATGCTATCATGATGATACCGACAGCCCCCACCGCGGCTGAAAAAATAAAGGAGGACAGTTAAATTGATAAAAATTTTGACCACAGGCGGCGTGACCCTTGCGGAGCTTTCGGGCGACCTCGACCACCATACCGCAAGGCTCATGCGCACCGATATAGACCGTGAATTAGCCGAAAAACACCCCCGCCGACTTGTCATCGACTTTTCGTCCGTCACATTCATGGACAGCTCAGGCATAGGGCTAATAATGGGCAGATACAGGATAATGAATGAGCAGGACGGCGAAGTCATCGTTGCAAGACCCCCTGCCTACATAAAAAAAGTGCTTCGTCTTGCAGGGGTGGACAGGCTCGCTCCCATCACCGATGACCTCCGCGGTCTTATACCCAAAGATATTTTCAAAGAAAAGGAGGCTGAGAAAATTGAGCAGACCGCCCCTCAGACCACTTAACGAAATGACACTGACATTCCCCGCCCTATCGGAAAACGAGCGCTTTGCCCGCCTTGCCGTCAGCGGATTTCTCTCCGTCCTTGACCCCAATATCTCCGAACTTTCGGATATCAAAACGGCAGTCTCGGAAGCTGTCACAAACGCAATAGTTCACGGATACCGTGATACAGCAGGCGAAGTTATGATGCAGGTGCGCATCTTCAAGGATTCCCGCATCAGCATAAAGATACAGGACAAAGGCTGTGGGATACCCGATGTTGAACAGGCCATGACCCCGCTGTACACCACTTCACCCGAGGAAGACCGCGCGGGTCTCGGCTTTACCATCATGGAAACTTTCATGGAAAAGATCAAAGTAAAAAGCAAGCCCGGCAAAGGCACGACGGTCATCCTCGAGCGCACCGTGCAGGGCAAAAAACGCCTATGAGCCGCGAGGAAAGCCATCTTCCCGAGGACAACCTCGGGCTTGTACACCTCTGCGCCAACCGCTTCCGCGGGCGGGGTATCGAGTACGATGACCTTTACAGCGCAGGCTGTATGGGGCTTGTAAAAGCATCGAAAGCCTTCGATGAGAGCCGCGGAGTGAAGTTCTCCACCTATGCCGTGCCTGTTATCCTCGGGGAGATAAAGCGGCTTTTCCGCGACGGCGGCACGGTAAAAGTCTCCCGAAGCCTGAAAGAACTCTCACTGAAAATAACCCGCACCACCCAGGATTTCACCCACCAAAAGGGCAGAGAACCCACCATATCCGAACTATCGGAACTTCTCGCTGCCGACCCCGAGGATATCATCGCCGCCCTGAATTCCTCTCAGCCCGCCCTGAGCCTTACCATGGGCGATGAGGACGGCGATTCCCAGACAGATCTGCCCGTTGACCCGCCCGATGAGGAGATAACCGATAAACTGGCACTAAGGCAAGTACTTGCCGAACTCTCAGCCGAGGACAGGCACCTTATACAACTGCGCTATTTCAAAGGCTTGACCCAGACCAAAGCCGCAGGGATACTCGGCATGACCCAGGTGCAGGTCTCCCGTCGGGAGAAAAAACTGCTGACCTATATGCGTACAAAGCTTATTTAAAGCACCAACCATATATTTTTATCCAAAGCAAAAAGACTGCTGCGTGAGGCAACAGTCTTTTTGTATTGTTATTAATGCAATGAAGAGAGCTTTTTGTCAGCCGTTGCGGCGGGAAATCTGCGTATACAGCAAATATCTTTCTATCCAAATGAACGCTGTAAGCGGATTGTGTCTGCAAGATGAAATTTTGAAACAAAATAAACGAAAATTATTAATCAGTATTGCATATTTTGTTGTGATGTGCTATAATGAGTTCAAGGTGTTAACGGCGCACAATGAAAATTAAGCTGTCTGTTGTACACTGTGTAAAAAAATAAAAGACTAAAGAAATATGAGGTGACAAAAATGTCTGTTAATCCCGACCTTTTTATCCACGAATCCGACCGCACGGCGCTGAATGCTCTTAAAGCCATACCGGGCTTTACTCCGCTGCTGAAAGGATTCATGAAGATATGGAACGAAAAGCAGTTCAAACTGATGAATATGTCAACACTGGTGAGGATAAGCGAGAACCAGATGCCTGAGTACTACGAGATGCTCAAACCCATATGCAAACGTCTGGGCATAAAAGTGCCTGAGCTTTTCATGACCACCGACCCGTACCCCAATGCCTATACTTCGGGTGAAAACGATCCTTTCATCGTAATGACCACAGGTCTGGTGGCTTCTCTGCCCCATGAGCTTATACCCTCGGTGCTGGCGCATGAGTGCGGACATATCGCCTGCCATCATGTGCTGTATTCCACTATGGGCAGGTTGATACTCGGCGGCTCGGCAGGTATCCTGGGACTATCACCTGTGATAACCGCGCCTTTGCAGATGGCTTTCTACTACTGGATGAGATGCAGTGAATTCTCGGCTGACAGAGCAGCTGCGGTCTGCGGAGGTTCAAGCAAGAGCGTTGTTGAAGTATGCATGAGGTTGGCTGGCTGTGAAAAGGATTCTCCCGTACAGGCAAACCCCGAAGCTTTCCTGGAACAGGCTAAGGAGTACCGCGACCTTGTGAGCGGCTCGGCATTCAATAAGACCCTGGAATTCATGATGTTCTCCACCAGAAGCCACCCACTGAACGCTGTGCGTGCCTACGAGTGCAATGAGTGGTGCAAGACTAAGGAATTCCAAAGTATCGTGCAGTACCTCGATGAGGAGGAGAAGGGCAGTTCTGCCCACGGCAGTGTGCCCATAAACGAAAATATAAACACTTACATAAAGAAAGACGCTGTTGAGACCGCCAATGCCCTTAAAGCCTCGGGTTTCACAAATGTTACCATAGTACGCTCCACCGAGCAAAAAGCGGGTATGCCTGTTAACGGCATAATCTCCATAACCGCCAACGGCAAGACGGATATCAAAAAGGGCGAATGGCTCCCTGCTGATACTCCATGGCTGATAACGGCTTATATGCCGCTTTCAGCCGATGAAGAAAAAGCCGCCCACCCCGGTGAGGCTTGTGTTCCTTATTCCAGCGTGGGTTACAGCGGCAGAGATTACCGCGCAGTCATCGATGAACTGAGAGCTCTCGGATTTACAAATATTTCAGTAAGCGAACAGCCCGATATCAAGGTGAAATTCCTTATCAAGGAATACAGCATAGCGCATATCTCCATCGACCATATGGACAGGTTCGACAAGAACACATGGTTCAAGCTGAACGCGCCGATATCCATAAGATATCATGTGATGGCTCAGGGCTGATAATAAGGAGGTTTGAAAAATGGGTCTTTTTGACAACATAGGTGCGCCCCCTGCGCAGAATACACAGCAGAGTTCGGGCAACAAAACGGTAGATGTGGTATTCGCTAAACTCCCCGATAATTTTGCGGAGTTTACAGCGCTTCCTCAGGCGGCGATGGACGACCCTTTCAAAACCGCGGCACTGACGGTACTTGCCTTGTGTTTCTATTCACAGGATAAAGACGCCTGCATACAGATGCTGAATTTCCTCAAAGGACCTCAGCCGCTTTCTACCTATGAACAGCAGTTCCTTGCAGACAGATTCAGGGATGCGGATTATGTTCCGAGGAGCTATTTCAGCGGTGCAGTGCCCGGTAATGATTACAAACCTGCACAGCCTTATACCGTAAAGGTCAGCGAGAATCTCTATTCCTATCAGGACAGCGGCTATGCTAAGCTGTACTTGCAGTCAGGGGGTGCAGACAGCCCCCGTCCAATACAGCTGAGAATGGCTAAGGATGGCAAGTGGTACCTTTGGGAGCAGTTTTTGCTGGCGGGGATACGTCCGCCCGAGTCAACAAACCCATGGGCATGATGTATAGTTGGTAATTGCTGTAAATTATGATCTGCCGCAGAGGATGCGGGGGTCATTCACGAAATATTTTTTGCATTAAGCAAGGACAGTCTATGGTCATGAACAGTGGGCTGTCGTGGCGCAGATGCGTGGAAAATGGCACTTTCGGAGCACGGAAGTGCCTGTTTTCGGTCGTTGACATTAAGGTAAGTGTGTTGTATAATTAAGTTGGGATAATGTCCTTGTTCGCGGGGGAGCGGGGACGGCAAAATATTGCTAAAAGGGGTGACGTCGGATGTATGCTCTTGTGCTTGCTATACAGTATATCAGTATATTTGGTCTGCTGTTTGAAAGCGCTTATATATTCAGAAACTGGAAAAGCAGGATACACGGATATCTGCTGCTGAACTGTGCGGCTACCATGGTAAACAATGCAGGAATGCTGCAGGTAATGCTTTCTGACAACTATGATGAGGCGATGACCGCGCAGAAGCTATCGTATGTGGGTACGGTATGGATACCTTTTTCACTGCTGATATTTCTGGTGGAATTATGCGGAGTGAGGACGAAAAAGAACACAATGCTGTTTCTCGGGGCTTTTCACGCGCTGACTTATGTGGCGGTGATGACAAATGACTGGCATCATCTGTATTATCGCAATCTTGGATTTACAAAGAACGGAGTTCATCCGCACCTGACCTATGACGCGGGACCTTGGCATCATGTGTACACTCTGTTCCTGATAAGCTATATTTTTTACGGTCTGATGATACTTTTTAAGACGATATATAAGGAGAAGAACAAGAAGAATCTGAAAAGGCTGTGGTATATAGCGGCTTCAATAGTGGTGGAGGTCATCTGCTATATCATATATCTTTCGGGTATCACCCACGGATACAATATAACCGTGCTGGGATATTCTGTCAGCACCGTGATAATGTATATAGCGATATTCAAGTATGACCTGCTGGATACCCTTGAACTGACAAGGGAATACGTAGTCGATAAGCTTTCAGAGGGACTTATCGCCGTGGATACAGAGGGCAGGGTAAGGTATTTCAACGAACCCGCAAAGACTCTCTACCCTCAGCTGGTGGAGAAGCCCGATGAAACGCTGGATATAATCGAACAGGCTATAGAGGACGAAGATGTTATAACCATCGATGAGCGCATATACACTCCATGCATCGAATCTCTGGACTATGAGGGTGAGAACTTCGGAAGCCTGTACAGGCTGATCGATGATACCGAGCACTACAACTACATGGAGCATCTGCGGGAGCAGAGACAGATAGCTGACAAGGCTAATCGCGCAAAATCGGCATTTCTGGCAAATATGTCCCACGAGATAAGGACACCTATCAATGCGGTCCTCGGTATGGACGAGATGATACTGCGCGAGAGCAAGGAACGTCAGATAATCGGGTATGCTGAGGATATCAGGAATGCGGGTAGGACACTGCTTTCGCTGATAAATGACATACTGGATTTCTCAAAGGTCGAGCAGGGCAAGATGGAGCTGATACTGACACAGTACGAGCTGGGTTCGGCAATAAACGACCTTGTGAATATGGTACGCCCCAGGGCTGACAAAAAGGGTCTGAGATTCGATGTTAATGTTGACAGCGGGATACCTCATCTGCTTGTAGGCGATGAGATAAGGGTCAAGCAGTGTGCGCTGAATCTGCTGACAAATGCTGTGAAGTACACCGAAAAGGGAAGTGTGCATTTCGAGGTTGGCTACGAGAAAGTCAGCAGGGACAGTATTAAGCTTAAATTCACTATTAGCGATACGGGTATGGGCATAAAGCAGGAGGACATGGACAGACTGTTTTCGCCGTTCTCCCGAATCGAGGAGGGCAGGAACCGTTCTATTGAGGGAACAGGGCTTGGCATGAGCATCACAAGACAGCTCCTTGACCTGATGGACAGCAGGCTGGAAGTCAGCAGTGTTTACGGCAAGGGCTCGGTGTTCTCATTTGAGGTGGAGCAGAAAGTCACGAAATGGCAGCCTATCGGGGATTTCTCAAAGAGGTTCTCGACTGTTGGCAAGGGCGTACATATTTACAGAGAACTTTTCCATGCTCCAACGGCGAGAGTTCTCGTTGTGGACGATAATGCCATGAACCTGACGGTGTTCAAGGGGCTGCTTAAAAAGACCATGGTTGGCATAGATACTGCTTCATCGGGTGCGGAAGCGCTGAGACTTGCGGCGCTTAATACCTATGATATCTACTTTATCGACCACATGATGCCCGATATGGACGGTATCGAGACTTTGAAAAGACTCAGGGCGATGGAGGGCAGAGAGAACGCTGTTTGCGTGGCTCTGACTGCGAATGCGGTATCCGGGGCACGTGAGACTTACATTGAAGCGGGATTCAACGATTATCTTTCAAAACCCATCGACGGTGAACGTCTGGAGAAGATGATGGCAGGTATGCTGCCTGATGAAAAGCTGGAAAATCAGACTGTTCCCGAGGGGCGCAGGGTAAGCACTGCACCCCAGGTACTGGTGGTGGACGACGATCAGGTCATCAGGACGACGGCGAAGAATATTCTGGATAAATCCTTTGATGTCATCACCTGCGGTACGGGTGAAGAGGCGATATCTCTTACAAAGAGCAAGCTGCCAGACGCTGTTCTGCTGGATATCAGCCTTGCGGGAATGAACGGTTTTGAAGTTCTCAGCAGGCTGAAAGAAGACCCGGAGGTTCGGGATATACCGGTTATTTTCGTTACAGGCGAAGACAGCGCCGAAGCGGAGAGCACAGGATTCAAGAACGGTGCGGCGGATTATGTGAAGAAGCCCTTCTCCCCCGAGGTGCTGATACAGAGGACGAAGCGTGCAGTAGAACTCTATCAGCTGCAATCTGGACTGAAGAGCGAGGTCGACAGACAGCAGATAAGAAGCGAAAGGCTGTCGCTGGAGATGATGATGGCTCTGGCAAAGACCGTCGATGCGAAAGACCATTATACCAACGGTCATTCAAACCGTGTGGCTATATATTCGGCTGAGATAGCAAGAAGACTTGGAAAGAGCGAAGCGGATCAGCAGCAGATATTCCGCATGGGACTTATGCACGATATCGGAAAGATAGGCGTAAGCGAGGATATACTTAACAAGACCTCGCGGCTGACGGACGAAGAATTCATGCAGATAAAGCGGCATACTGTCATCGGCAGTGAGATACTTTCTTCCATAACCGAGATGCCGGGATTGGCTACGGGTGCGAGATCGCACCACGAGAAATATGACGGCAGCGGATATCCCGACGGGCTGAAAGGCAAGGATATCCCCGAGGCTGCGCGGATAATCTGCGCGGCGGACTGCTATGACGCCATGACTTCAACGAGGACGTACTCTAAGCCTATGGAGCAGCAGAAGGTCAGGAACGAGTTCATCAGATGCAGCGGAACCCAGTTCGACCCCGATGTTGCGGCGGCGATGATACAGATGATCGACGATGACCCCGACTACATCATGAACGAGCAGGGCTTCACCAACGAGATATGGCAGGGAAGTGCGAAGATAGAAGAACTTGCCGCAGGAGAGAATGCTCTGGCAGAAAAAGGATTCAGCGGCATTGATGGTCTTGATGCGGAGACAGGCATAAAGCACTGCGGCGGCGAGGACAATTATAAGCTGACACTGGAAGCTTTTGCGGATTCGGCGGAGGAGTATGACGAGAGTATACGCAAGTTCACGGCGGATGACGACAGGGAGAATGCCATGATAAAGCTGCATTCCCTGAAAGGTGCTGCCAGGACGATAGGCGCAGAGGATCTGGGCGAGATGGCATTTGTCGGTGAGATGTATTACCGCGGGCGGTCTGAGGAAGTCCCCGATATTGAGGGGACATTGGCTGAACTGGCGAGGATAACGGAAGCTGTCAGAAAAAGGCTGGGGCGATAATAGCAATCTTGTGGGATACTGCCAAGGAGGAGAGCTTTATCTGGATAGCGTTAAAGAAGTAATCTATCCATACCAAAACAATTGATACAGACGATTAACAGCGGGTCGATAGCCACATCTTCGGGTGTGGCTATTTTTTAGACTAAACAACGAAATCGATTAATTTTAACTAAAGATGAAGTGCGAATATTTTTGTACTTGAAGTTTTTTGTGTAATTTATATTGTAGTAATTGGCTAATTACATAAGATTAAGTATATACTTCTAAATCGAGTGTTAATTCATTGACATTCTAAAATGAACGTGATATACTTACTTTTGCGAATTATTATTGTGAGTAATTCGCCTTGCCATATCGGCATGTATATTTTTATATAGGAGGGTTAAAATGAATCACAAACGAACACAAAAACTGAAACGTTTTGTTTCGGGGCTGTTATCATTGGCAATGATAACAAGTATGTCAGCAGTTTTACCTGCAAATGCTGAGGAAGAAAGTTCGCAGGGTATGTATAATTTAAAAGGAAACGCCGGCAAAAAAATAAAAGGCGATGTCAACAACGACGGTGTAGTAAACACTAAGGATAAAGATCTTCTGCAGCGTTGGCTTGTTCGTTCGGTTGGTGACAATGCGCTGAATCTGGAAAACGCTGATGTCAACTATGACGGTAAGATCGATATTATGGATCTTGTCGAGCTGAGCAGACTTTGTATGCAGAATCCTGAGACTGGATCTTCTAGTGAAGAAAAGAAAGAGTATAGAATCGAGGCGGGTTCGGAAGTTCTTTCAAATATCAACACAGATGACAACGCTTTCAAGGTTTCCCTTGATATAACAGCTTCAGATGATGTGTTGGCTTCATTCAATGCCGATGAAAGCGAGTATTCAACTGTTATTGAAAGTGATATGGTAGTTGGTGTTGTTCCCGAGTTTGAGTGTGAAGAAGGCATTGAACTCGGCGATGTGACGCTGAATTTCGATATCGATCCCAACGTAATTGGAAACAACGACAGCGCGTATGCTGAGGTTTCAGATGATTTTAAGGGCGTAAAGAGATTCAATGTTTTCAAGTATTTTGATGATATTGGTATGCTCCTGCCTATCGAAACAAAATACGATACCGAAAATAACAGCATTACCACTACCGTTGACGAACTTGGTACATACTGCATTGTTGATATGGAAAAATGGTTTGAAACCCTAGGTATCGAGCCCGAGGAATTTGCTACTGTAAATACTTCGGTAAGTCCTGTTGGTATGGTGGGCGTGCCATTAAGTGTTGCTTCATTGACCAGCACCAAGAATGCTGCAAGTGTTCCTATCGATGTGGTATTCCATGCTTATGCAAAGAAAGGAACGAATCAAAATAAAGTTGAAACTGCTATCAAAGATACAGCGACAAGGCTTTTTGATGAGTATGGCAGAAATGGAAATGTGCGTATTTATGCTGCTGACTATGACGGAACAATTCCTGCGTTAGATACTGGAAATAAGTATGCTACAAACGAAGATGAGCTGAATGCTTTACTTAATAAAGTACAAGGAACAGCTAAAAGTAATTATGAGTTTAATTATAAATCGAATTATCAAACTCTTATGAAAAACTGCAATAGTCTTTTGAGAGAAAATTCTGATAGGTATTATGTATACGTAGAGTATAGCATACCGGATTATTCTAAAAAAGATTTGCAATATGTAACTGAGAATCTTATATCTCATAAAATGACCGCAATAATAATTGCCAATACTTTTGAGTTTGATGATTTGATAATAGGTACAGGTGGAACACAAAATCAGAAAAGAACTAATTATGGTGATTTTGGAGAGGAAACTTTTAATTTCATCAAAGGTAAACATGGTGATGCCGGTAAAAAAAGAAGTAAAATTCTTCTTCCGAATGGCTGGAAAGAAGTTGTTTTAAACGAACCTATTACTGACGCTTATAAAAATATGATCGATGGAATCACTCCTATCAGTGAGTTTAATGAAAAAGATTATGCTGATACCGACGGAGATGGACTTATTGATCTTAGGGAAATCAGATACTCTTTTAATGGCGAAGATATAATAAAATGGGATTCTAATCACGAGGCGATTTTACCAACTATTGGAGACTGCCAGAAATTAAAATCCGGAAAAGATTATGTCGAAAAAGCTTTTTCTCAGTATAGTTGGTGGGAGAAACTGTGGGATAAAATTGTTACAAATGATGAGCTCGAAGGAATCAGAAATATCCAGATCCTGCCTATAAAAACCGATCCGACTGAAAAAGACAGTGACTTTGATGATTTTACGGATAAAGAAGATCCGGAGCCAATGAATTATAACACTATCACCATTGATGATAGCCTGCTTGATGACAGCGAAAGCGTAAACGGTAAGAATCCAACAATTACACAAGATGATCTTGATAAAATGATAGATCATGTAGAACCCGGACAGACTAACATTGATAGCGGTAGTTGTCAGAAAAATGAGCTTGTCTTTACCAGAACCAGAAAGAAAGACAGGACAGATGGCAAATTCAGTTTAACGCCTTCAAGAAACAGCGACTTTGCTTTTACAATAACAGGCACTAATGAAACAACGCCCGAAGGAGAATATTCAACTGACGATTATGAATCAACCGTAAAAATATTCTATAAAGAGGGAACTTTTAAGAAGAAAGAAAAACAAGTTACACCTGTAGAAATAAAGCCTAAAAACGAGGGTACAGAGATAACATATGTTTTTGCACTTGAAAAAGATGTAGAATATACTATATATGTTAATAACCCGACTAACAACCATGAGGGCGAGTATACTATCCATGTTTCGGAGGATAACTGGGTTTATGCGAAATACGGTGGAGTCAGAAAAATCAATGTAAGAGATTTAGTTTATTTTAAGACGGATCAGACACTTTATTTAAGCGATGAAACATTTTGTCTTTTTGTGAAACAATATGCTGAGATGCAGAGCTTGGATAATGATACGGATAATGATACGGACAATTCTGCCCTGGAAAGTGTGAGAAATGCAACAAAAGAAGAATTGCTAGGTAACGATATTGGTGCATGTGGAACAGTTTTGGCAAGTACTAAGTGGGTATTACATGGCTACGAAGAATTTATGGCTGATATAGGCAAGGACAAATCATTTATTGATTTTATTAAGGAACATTATGATAAAACCGGAGATATAATAACCGGTGCTGGCATGATTGTTTCACTTGTTGTTAAAGACGCTACAAAAGCAACTGTCATAGGACTTATACTTAGTGCTGCGGGAATAGAATATTCGGTATTAAATCAGTATGCTGAATATTTGATGGGAAAATATGAAGAAGAAATAGCTAAAGCTATGTATAAAGGTAATTACAATATTTCACTTACTGAACATCATACTTACCAAGATCCAAATTTAGATTTGATTTATGAAGAAGGCCCGTTTGATAATTATGAAAGCGCTGAGATATGGGAAAGTCCTTATTATATCAATAAGTATCTGTTTACTGATAGAGGAGATGTAATTCCTTTCAAAGTATACGATATAATAGATAATGGTGGAGATTTTGATATTATTCCAAAATCATAATTTTGATGGTGATACATTATGAAAAAAATAATCCTAGTCATGATAATGATAATAGCTATTACTGCAACAATTGTTAGTTGTATATTTTTTAACACCCACACAATTATAGGTAAAAAAGTTTATGACAACAGATCAACACGGTTAACTATCGATAAATTAACGCTTTACGATGATTTTGATAAGCTCAAACGACTTTCAAAATTAAAAGAGTTAAGTTTTTCCAGAGATGATGTGACGAATATTGATTTCCTTACAGAATTAAATGACTTGGATTATTTGTATCTAGAAACCCCTAATGTCACCGATTTTAAGCCGATTTCAAGCTGCGAAAAACTTAGCATTTTATATACTTTTCGAACAAGTTTTTCCGATTTGAGTTTTCTATATAATAATCACAAACTAAAAAAACTTAAAATAATAAGCGATGACTTAGTATCACTTAATGGACTGGAAGAACTCTATGAGCTCGAAGACCTGACTTCTTTTGCACCACATCTGAACGATATATCTGCACTAAAAGAAGCAAAACAAATCAAAAAGATCATAATAACCACAAATGAAAATATTGATTTACAGTGTATATCCTGCTGTACTGATCTTATTGAACTAAGTTTGCATGGAGTGAAAAATTTAAGTACGCTTTCAGTTGATGGTCTTGATAATTTACAGAAGATAAATATTGCACATACTGATTTTACAAACTTTGAATCGTTGCTAAACCTCAAAAGTTTGAAAAAAGTGATTGTATCAAATGATCAGCTCAATGATGAAATAACAGAAGCACTTGAGGAAAAAGGGGTCAGCATAGAATACGTAGAATAATCTGATCAATGCCAAATGAACCATCAACACAACAACGAAAGCTCAGCGATATATTTGTCGCTGGGCTTTTGTCTTTTCTATCGGATAAGGATCGTGGTCTCCTTACTGGACCTTATTTGGACTTCGTTTCTGCCAAAGACTGCTTTAGACCACTTCAAATCACTTGAAGCACAGACCTCAGAAATGCTATCCCCATCATCCGACAGTTCACCCAAAACATCCACCATCTTCTGTTCAGAGACTCCCATCTTTACCATCATCAGAGCAACAGTGTCCATAGGTGTTTCAATCTCTACATTACCCGCCTTGACCTGATCAAGAAGTTCCAGCATGAATCCAGTAATCTTATTGCTGTCAGAAATTGCAGAGGGTATGTTTTTCTCGGCTCTGTCCACATTAGCCGAATACACGTCCCTAAGCACCTGATTGAATCTTTCAGTGATACGAAAACGCAGGAACTCGTAATCGTCCACCTTCGTCTCGTTGATGTAGTTCATCGTCTCACCATATCCCGCGGGCATATCTGCGCCCAATGCATAATTCTCCACACCTCGCTGCACTACTGCAGTGAGGTTGTTTATTGTGTTTAACGACTTAGCGGCAAGCTGCTTATGCTTTGTTGCCTAAAAATTTCCAATTCTACTGCGTGGCAGAATTGGCTAAAAGGGAACCCTGACCCTTTTAGAACCCACAATCTTTACAACATCATCGAGGAGGTAGATATTATAAAGTTAGAAAACAGGAAGTACAAACAGTTATCGTTCACAATGGATGAGTGGAAAGAAGTCGAGCGAAAAGCGGCTGAGTGCAACATGAAGACCCCTACTTACATAAAGTATATGGCATTGCATGGTAAGATCGTGAATGTCGATGCAAAGATGTCCAGTGACCTGCTGGCTGCTCTCGGGCGTGTCGGGAATAATGTGAACCAGATCGCTCACCGTGCCAACATCACTGAGTACATTACTAGGGAAGATTTACAGAGCCTTATGAAATGGAGGGACGGACTACGCCATACATCAAGAGCCTACCTATCCACAATTCACTCCGCGCTAGGCTGCTCTACATAATGAACCCCGAAAAAACGTCAGAGCGAACGCT
>NZ_FOKQ01000002.1 GCF_900112155.1 Hominimerdicola alba
CTCGAGATAAGTGAGACCTCGATTCATACATTTCAAGGTCACAGGAATGAATTCACGATAAAGCATGAACCCAGTCTTGCCTGCACAAAATGCAATAACATGTTTCAGGCTGAGCCGTATCAGTCTGAAAAGACTAATGCATTCCTGCATTTTCTGATGTCGATCAAGCTGAAGAAAGCTGAGATCGAGTACAAAGACATGATCAGGTATGTAGATAAAAATCTCAAATTCAATGGTGATGATTAAATTTGACCCTGCAGGGATGTTGATTCCTTGCAGGGTCGGATATTTTATTGGGTGCGGGATATTTGACGGTTACGCATTTTCAATAAGGCGATCAAATTTAGCCGGATTCTGCTTCAGATCAAGCTACTGTCTGCCCGATTTTTTTTGCTGGCGTTTCTGAAGAAAGATAAAAAAATCAGCCGTGCAGGTCGTGATGACTTGCGCGGCTTTATGTATCCGCCCGCTTGGGGCGGGGTAGATCAGTTCCTGCTGCCTGTCTTGTAGGCATCGATCATCTTCTTGACCATCTGACCACCAACGGAACCTGCTTCTCTGGAAGTCAGATCGCCGTTGTAGCCCTGCTTGAGGTTTACACCTACCTCGTTAGCTGCCTCCATCTTGAACTTGTTGAGAGTTTCTCTACCCTGCTGAGTTGTTACACCTTTCATTTTGTTTCTCCTTTTGTTTTATTCGGGCTTGCGATAATATTGTACACCGATACAGCCGTGATATTACAGGGAATTTTTGGCGTGATAAATTTTATATTTTTCGTCCGAAAAAAATAAAGACCTGTCAGAAAACTGACAGGTCTTTGAATGCAAAAGAAAAACGTCTTACAGTTTCCTGTAAGACGTTTCTGGTGGGAGAAGATGGATTCGAACCATCGAAGCTAGAAGCAACAGATTTACAGTCTGCCCCCTTTGGCCGCTCGGGAATTCTCCCATTTATTCACCCGGAATATTTCCCGAATGAATATAACTGGAGCTGGTGGACGGACTTGAACCCCCGACCTGCTGATTACAAATCAGCTGCTCTACCAACTGAGCTACACCAGCTAATCATCATTAGCGGTATTCCGTGGCGTCGTCTCTCTCCTGACGACTTAATTATTATATCACAACTTCCGCTCGATGTCAATAGGGTTTTTTAATGTTTTCAAATTATTCACAATTGACTTTAAGTTGTGAAAATCGAGACGACAGGATTCGAACCTGCGGCATCTTGCTCCCAAAGCAAGCACTCTACCAAACTGAGTTACGTCTCGTCCTGCGCTGTATTTCGTGCAGCTTTAATATTATATCACTCTGTGGTGCGATTGTCAAGAGGGAAATCGAAAATTTTCAGCCTTTTTAAAATTCGGTAATGATTATAGTATTTCTTTGAGTGTTTTCCTGACTTTTTCAATATCGCCTGAGGTCAGCAGGGGGATAAGACTGTTGATCTCCTCGATGCTTTTATCCCACCACCTGAAAGCCAGCAGCAAGCTGATAAGCTCATCATCGAAACGCTTGCGGAGAACCTTTGCGGGGTCGCCTGCTACGATGGTATAGGGGTCAACATCACTGCCTACGACACTGTTGGCGCCGATGATAGCTCCGTCGCCTATGTGTACCCCGGGGAGAATCACAGCGTTCTGACCTATCCATACATCGTTGCCTATGACGGTATCGCCTTTCAGGGGCAGGTCTTCGGTGGCGGGAGGTGCCATATCCCAGCCTGCGAGGGTATAGAAGGGAAACGTGGATACCGAATTCATCTGATGATTCGCACCGTTCATGACGAATTCCACACCTGAGGCTATCTGGCAGAATTTACCTATGATAAGTTTGTCTCCAAGCCATTCGTAATGGTGGGTGACATGGCTTTCAAAATCGCTGTCGGCGATGTAGGAAAAATCTCCGACGATGATATTTTTTGAAGTGACCGCGGGCTTTATGTAGATCTCTTTATCATACCCTTTTATCGGGTGCAGTACGTTGGGGTCGGGGATAATTCCGTTTTTCATGCGACCGCTCCTTTTGGTATTTATTCGCATTCCTCTCGTATTGTTTTGGAAAGCGCTTGCATCTCGCCGGCAGTATCGTCGTCTCCCGAAGCCTGTTTGCCTTTGGCGCAGGCTTCAAGGCGCACGGCCTGTCTTTGAAGATATTCTCTGCCGTCATCATCGTCAGCTTTTACTCTTCCACAGAAAAGATATCTCAGGTCGCAGGGATAGTCGGGCGTTTTGCCTGTGTACACCGCCTGCATGACGGAGTATACGAAACGTCCGCTTATACAGGGGTTTTCGGCTGTTACCTCAAATCCGTTTGAATAAAGCCATTGGCGGAGAGTATCCCACTTTGTCATGGGCTGGAGAACTAAATTTATGGCGGGTTCGGCAGATGTCAGCCACCGGCAGTCTTCCAGTATGCGGACGATAAGCTCGCCCCCCATGCCCGCGATGACTATATCTGTAAGCCCATCATTCGGGACTTTTTCAAGCCCGCAGGAAAGTATGGGTGTGACTTTGCTTTCAAGACCGTTTTCGGCGATATGTGCCGCGGCGCTTTCAAGGGGCTTCTCAGCCACGTCACAGGCATAGGCTTTATCGCAGAGACCCTCAGCCGCCATATAGCAGGGGAGATATCCGTGGTCGGTGCCGATATCGGCGATAACACGCCCTTTGCACAGCGAAACACAGGTCAGCAGACGTTTATCCATCATCTTCCTCCTGAGTCAGCGCTTTGCCGTTTATGAATTTATTGTACATACGCTCTATCTTCACTGCGATGACGAGCGGGGGATATCCGCCTGATACGGTGAAGTGGGAATGAGCCTGATATTTCGGCTTTCTGTCGTCGAAACGCGCTTTCAGCTGTTCGCGGGTGGAACTTGCGGCAATGGGGCGGTGAGGGTCGTCCTTGATGCGGTCGTAGCAGACATCAAAATCTGTGTCGATAAATACAGCCATTCCCGAGTTTTTAGCAGTCTCGCCGTTTTTTTCAGACAAAAGCGCGCCGCCGCCTGTTGCCACAACTCCGCCGATATCGCCGAAAGCCGCCAATGCTTCAGTTTCTTTTTCTCTGAAATATGGTTCGCCTTTCTGCTCGAATATCTCTGGGATAGTCATGCCCTCCTGCTCTTCGATATAGTCGTCAAGATCGATACACTGGCATTTCAGCCGTTTTGCAAGTATCTTTCCGACAGTGCTTTTACCGCAGCCCATAAAGCCGCACAAAAATATAGGTTTCATTATATGACCTCCCGAGGAATATATTTGATCAATGGGTGCCGCCGATATCAGAGCCTTCTGCCTGATCTTACGGTGACTTTTTCGCCGCTTTCGGGCGAAACGAAGCTTATCTCACTGCACATAAGTGCCTGTCCTTTTCTTTCCGAACAATCGCCGCCGTACATCTCATCGCCTATCAGCGGCAGACCTATATGCGCCATATGCACCCGTATCTGGTGGGTGCGTCCTGTTTCAAGCAGGAATTTGCACAGCATGGAGTTTTCACGCCTTTCGATGACCTGCCAGCAGGTGGCGGAATATTTGCCGTCCTCCCTGACGCAGCGCAGTATCACGGATTCGCGCTCTCTTGCGATAGGTGCGCATACCCTTCCGCCGCTGAGTTTCGTAGGCGGTATCAACCCGCAGTAGACCTTGCTTATACTTCCTGCCAGTGCATTGGCGGCATAGCGTGTCTTAGCCACGCAGACACAGCCTGCAGTATCGCGATCAAGACGGTTAACGGTGCGGAATGTCAGCCCTTTGCAGCGGTGGGCGAAAAAATTTGCCAGTGTATCGCCGCGGTGATTTATGGATTCGTGTACGGGCATATTCGCAGGTTTGTCAAAAACTATAACGTCCCCGTCTTCATAAAGCACGGGGACTTCAAGCTGGGGATTAGGGTCGGGGACAGTCTGGGCAGGTTCGGTGACTGTTATCTTCTGCCCTGCGGCTGCGCTGACTGTCACTCTCACCTTTTCGCCGTCAAGACATATGCCCTGTGAGTTTTTCAGCCTTGTAAGCAGTCGGCGGGAAAAACCCCTGCCACGCAGGATATCCTTTACCGTCGCGCCGTTTTCCTCCTGCGTGACGGTAAGTGTTCTTACATATATTTCTTCCATCTTTTTATCATACCCGGCAGCTTATCCTGATTCCTTTCCCCGAGAAGCTCACGGATGAACATGGAATAGCTGACTTTAAAATAGGGATATATCGCAAGATACGGATACACCAGCAGCATGGCGGGCACGAACTTTACGAAATGCGCTATGAAGGAAATATAACGTCCGTGTTTGCCGTCCATCAGTCTTACAGAAAGGTCACAGGCATCGTAGACGTTTGAACGGGGGTTCAGTGCCATGATAAATGGCGTAAGCGCCAGGGATATATAATAACGTACCGCCAGGAACAGCCACACCGCCGTCATGCTTAGGGATGCCATCAGCGAAAGCAGTGCACCTGAGGTCAGTTCGCTGAGCCTTATGACCTGCACCCAGTAGTGGGCGCTGTATGCCGTGATGAACGCGGGTGTTATGGCGATGATCTTTAACATCAGCTGTATGAAAGATGCATAGAAAGAGTTGCTGTAATACTTAACGGAATGTGCCGCGACATATTTCCTTGTTTCGGTGATATCGCTGTCCATGGCTATATCAAGGTACAGCCTTCTTACCAGGCAGAAAAATGGCGATACCAGCGTGAATTCAAACATGGTCTTGCTTATCCAGAACAGCCAGGTGGTACCTCTGAATTCAAGAAGCTCTCTGATGCTGTAAAGCCAGGTATATCCCACGCTGCGCAGCAGAAGATAAAGCGTAGCTTCGCAGAGGACCACCAGTGCGACTATGGAGAACTGGTATATCATCAGCGATATGCTGTCGCCGCTGCGCTTTGCTATCCTGCGGGCGGCACAGTGCCTTATCTCGGCGTTCGACAGGGGAGCGCCCTCATCGGCGGGTAAAACGGGAACATCTGCGATATCGTTTTCGATATCCATTACATTTGCAGTATCCAAATTATTCGCCTTCCTCTTCATCGTAGAAACTTCCGTAGTTTTCGTCGGGGTCGCGGTCGGGATATCTTCCCAGTACCTCAAATGCCTCCGACCTCTGCCACATGGAAGCGGTAACAAGCACTTCAAAGCCCTCGCCGAAATCACAGGCATAATCCATGGGACGACGCTTGGGCACTCCGAAACAGCTGAGCATATTCATTATTATGCCGCCGTGGGTGACTACTGCCGCGGAGGTCAGACCCTCGTACATCATATCGGAAATGATGATCTTTATAGCTTCATAGCAGCGGTTCACCATCTCTCTTGCGGATTCTCCACCCGGAGGAGGATTGTCAAGTCCGCCCTTGATATACTGTTTATATTCTGGAGTATCCATAAGCTCCTCGGCTTTTTTGTTTTCAAACTTGCCGAAATCCATCTCGCGAAGTTCGGGAAGTTCAACGGTATAGCAGTTGGGATAAATTATACCCGCGGTCTGCTTGCAGCGCTTTAAGGGTGATATATATACTTTCTGCGGATTGGGATAATCCAGCTTTTCAAGCTTGTCAAAAAGTTCCTGCGCACCCGCACTGCTCAGCGGCAGGTCGGTGGTGCCGATATATCTGCCGTCCTCGTTGGCTTCGGTGATGCCATGACGTATAAATGCTATCCTGTAACCCTTCATGGAAATTCTCCTTAAATAAATCTTTAATTTCACTTTACAAATAGTGAAAATTGTTGTATAATGGAATTGCGGTCGGTTCGTGTATTTTACTATACTGACCGTTGTCACACTATTTGTCTTGATATACCAAACGCTGCGGCAGACAGATACTGTCTGTTTTCCCGATAGCGCTGGGTATTAAATTCTCGGGAGTAGGTTTTGGTATGAAAGCAGACAAAACTCAGCAGTATCTTCAGCAGGTCGGTGAAAGGCTCAGAGGAGCACGTCTGCTGATGGGTATAACGCAAAAGCAGGCTGCGGAAGCAACGGGTATGTCGCAGTCGTTTTTGTCCTTGGTCGAACGCGGACGGAAAAGCGTCTGCACGGCGCAGATAATATCACTTATAAGGTACTACAAGGTGCCATACGAGATGATATTCGGCAGCGAGGAGAATGACTATAATCTAAGTGATTTTCCAAAGGGCTGCAGCGCTGATATCTCATTTGAGCTGCTGAGTATGCTGGTCGGAAACGGAAACAGCGACAGGCTGCTGACGGGGACCAACAATTGTCTGAAACTTGTGATATATATGATCTTCAGGACGATATACCGCGAAAACCCTAAAAACAGTGACAAGCTGTTCTCTATGGACTTTGATGATGCACTTCAGCGGGCTAATCGCGTGCTTTCAGCCGCGCCCGACAACATCTCGTCCTTTATACAGAAGAGCCGCGATGTCAAGGTCAACGGTTTCGAGATACCGACCGAAAAGAATCCAGAGCTAAGGGCATTCATCGCAGAATGCGAATTCATGCTCAGGAATGCAAAGGATTCAAGTCCGATAAAAGCACCGGACTAGATACACAGACATTATATCATATTATTTGGCAAAAGTAAAGACAAAGTGAGACAGTTCGGACAAATTTCTTCCACGGGTTAAGGAGTGATAATTTGAAAATCAGAGGTATTTTTCTCGACAGGGAAAAGAACACCGACAGAAGCCTTACGATAGCGCTGCCGACTCCCGAAAGGGTAATGGTGCCGCTTCCGATTGGCTGTAAGGCATCGGTAAAGGCGGGGCAGTGGGTGCTCCGCGGAAACAGCATATGTGACGGCGAAACGCCTGTTCATGCGTCTGTTTCGGGTAAAGTCGAGGAGATCAGAACGATCGGAAGCCCTGACGGCAGCTATGAGGCTGTGGTCATCAAGGCGGACGAAACACAGAAAGACGCGGCGATAAGGATGCCGCGTGCAGAGGACAGAGAGAGCTTCATAGCGGCTGTAAAGGCTTCGGGCAGCCCTGCGGGCGACAAGCTCGAAAAGGCAAAGGACGCTGATGTGCTGATAATCAACGGCATCGAGAGCGAGCAGTATCTTACGGCTGAAAACAGGTGTATGCTTGATGACGGCGAACTGATAACTGCGGGCATAGCGCTTATCGAAAGGTTTATGAGCATCAGTACGAGCGTAGCTGTCACGGAAAAGCTTAACGGCATCGAAAAAGTATATATCGCAGTTGCTTCAGACTGCACAGAAGCTTTCGCGGCAATGGAAAAGGTGGCGGCAAAGGCGCCGAATACCACAACAGTCAAACTCAGGGGCGATCATCCCGGCGGATCGGATCTGATGCTTGTAAACAATGTTGCGGGACGCACTATCAAGCCAACGGAAACAGCGGCGGATAAAAATGTTCTGGTGCTGCTGCCGTCTGAGGTGGCATTCATAGCTTCGTACTTTGAAACGGGTATGCCCTTTGTGGAGAGAAGGGTGACGGTCGACGGTGACCTGGTAAAGACTCCCTGCATAATGAAAGCACCTATCGGCACTCCGCTTTCGGCTCTGCTTGCTTATGCTGACGCTAATACCAAGCCTGCAGAAAAGCTGATAATCGGCGGTATGATGACAGGAAGATCGGTGACTGATCTTGAACTGCCCCTTGGTGCTGAAGACAGCGCAGTGCTGATATTCATGAAGCCCATCGAGGCGGGCAAGGGTTCGCTGAAGGTCTCCGATAAAGCCACAAACTGCATAAAATGTGGCAGATGTGCACAGGCTTGTCCTGTTAAGCTGATGCCCATGAGAATAGAAAAAGCTCTTAAAAAGAAGAGCAAGGCGGCACTTGAAAGACTGCGCCCCGATCTGTGCGTTGGCTGCGGCTCGTGTACCTACGTATGTCCTGCAAAGCGCGAGCTGAGCGAAGTTGTGCGACAGGCTGCGGAGGGATTCGGCAGCAAGGGAGGTGAACAGTCATGACGGATTTCAGACCTGAGGTGGCGGAGTTCAAACATTTTTCTGCGCCTTATATCAAAGATGATGCTTCGGTATCTAAGATAATGACACATATGCTGGTAGGGCTTATGCCTTCGCTGGTGCTTTCTGGGATACTCTTCGGCGGAAGGGCGCTGATGCTGACGGGTTTCTGTATACTTACATCGTTGC
The DNA here is from genome assembly GCF_900112155.1 of Hominimerdicola alba. Classification (GTDB taxonomy): domain Bacteria; phylum Bacillota; class Clostridia; order Oscillospirales; family Ruminococcaceae; genus Hominimerdicola; species Hominimerdicola alba_D. Next base: position 8,093 of record NZ_FOKQ01000002.1, read on the forward strand.
TGTGGGAATGGCTGTTCTGCTTTGTGACGAAAAAGAAGAGCTCTACTGACGATCTTTCTGCGGCGGTGACGGGCATGATATTCGCTTTCATGCTTCCGTCGAACTTCCCGTTCTGGTGTGCAGTTGTCGGTACGCTTATGGCGATAGTTGTGTTCAAACAGCTTTTCGGCGGACTAGGCAGGAATATTTTCAATCCGGCTGTGGCGTCGAGACTTGTATGCTGGTTCCTGTTCCGTTCAGACTTCAGTAAATATCTTGAACCAGATGTAATTTCTGCAGATGTCGAAACTTTCGGCGAGGTATCTCTGCTGTCGGGTGTAGATGCTTACGGTGATATGTTCCTCGGCAGAGTTTGCGGAGGACTTGGTGAGGTATCTGTAATAGCACTGCTGACAGGCGCTTTCTACCTGCTTTCAACAAGAGTAATATCTCTTTATGAACCTATCGCTTTTCTGGGAACAGTATTCTGTTTCTCGGCGGCTGCAGGCAAGGACGGTGTATATCAGATACTTGCGGGCGGAACGGTGCTTGCGGCGTTCTTCCTTTGCAGTGACAGCGTGACTACTCCGACCACTACACTTGGCAAGATAATATTCGGTATACTTGCGGGCGGTCTGACCTGTGTGTTCAGGTTCTTTGCTCATATGCCGCAGGAGGGTATGCTGATAGCTATACTTATCTGCAATGTGCTGACGATAGTCATCGACAGGGTGACAGAGACCAGACCCGATAAACAATAAATAAAAATTTTACCGACCTGCATGAAGCGGGTCGGTATTTTTATACACTCAGGTCGTGTCGGATTCCGCCGAAGTTTTCAACATAAGACAGGATCATTTGTTGAAAAAAACGGCGTCTTACAAACTGCCAAGGAAATCCTTAACATACGTCTTGTAGCTTTCGGCATCTGTGAGAATAGATATCGCGTGTCCTGCCCCTGTTATGAAGTGTACCTCGCTTCTGCCCTTGGTGCGTGCCGCCATATCCTCGGAGTTTTTCGGCAGTATAAAGCTGTCTTCAGCGCCGTGAATAAAGAGTATGGGAACTTCATTATCATCGAGAGAGTCTATGGGGCGCATACTTTTCAGCGCATAGCCGTACCTTATACGCGCTCCGATATCGGCAAGGTCAACGAGGAAAACAGGCACATGATATTTCTTATACGCCCCGCGCAGTACGTTGTCGATATCTGAAAAACCGCAGTCGGCAACGGCAAAATCAACCTCGGGGTGATATTTCATGGAAGTGACTGTGGAAGCCGCGCCCAGAGATTCGCCGTGGAGACCCAGCTGAGATATATCGCTGTACCGCGAGCGGGTATCCTTTACAAGTTCGTAAATATCCTCGCCCTCGCGTATGCCGTAGGTGGTGAATGTGGGTTCGTTCTCGCCGTGTCCTCGCAGGTCGTAGATGATGCAGTTGTATCCCAGCTCAAGGTACATGGGTACGTATTTGAGCGACCCCATGCGGTTGTCGGTGTAGCCGTGGGACAGCAGAATATACTTGTCCGTCGGGGTGGGATTTTTCAGGAACTGTACGTGAAGTTCGTAGCCGTCAAAGCTTTCAACGGTATAATTCGTTTTTTCAAGGTTTTCGTAGAATGAGGTGTCATAATGTTCGGACTGCCACTGCATAGCCTCGTCGAGTGTCTGTCTTTTGCCTGTCATAACGAATGATGCCAGCCAGAGCATCAGTGCGAATGTCAGCAGAGGTACTGTGGCGGCTATGATTATCAGCAGTTTTCGGAGCTTCTTGTTCATGTGTACCGACCTCCTTTATATCTATTATCTTATCACAGCGGCGCGGCTGTGTCAACGTACCGCAGAAAAAAGGCACACAGAGAGTATCTCCGCGTGCCGATGTTTATGCTTTTTGAACTTTTGCCTTTGCGGTTCACAGGTGGAGTACCGTGACCGCTGTGAATATCAGCAGTACTGCGGCGATAATGAGTATGATGCCTGTCCTTTGCAGACGCTTTGTGCGTTCTGCCCTATCCTGTTTTATCTTTTCAAGCTGAGTTGCTGCGTGTTCTTCTGCCTGTTTCATAAGGTCATTCTTATCGCTGCTGCTCATTATCATCACCCCGTTCCTGTGGTTTTGTTCACATGATTATACGAGTAACTTTTTCCCTTTTACGTGTGCGGCTATCAGCGTGATATCGGAAATATTTACAGAACCGCTCCTGTTGACATCCGCTCTTTCTAACTTTTCGGAAGTGAGCAACTTTTTGCCCTTTACGTGTGCGGCTGTCAGTGTGATATCAGTGATATTTATAAAGCCGTCGCCGTTGACATCGCCTAGCTTGTAAGCGGATTTTTTTGCCTTTCCTATCTTGACGAAAGCTGCCGGTTCAGAGGCGCTGTCATAGATCGTATAAGTTCCCAAAAGTGAAGGAGTAGGCTCGGTGACCATGCTGTCAGTAAGGTTGAATCCGCCTTCTCTGAAGAGGAGCGCAATTTTATTGCCTGTCGCTGTTATGTCCGAGTTGATAAATTCTATCGTGCCTGTGAGTGAGCCTATCGCCACATTGCCGGCAGCGGAGACCTTAGCGTTGTCAAATGTGAGTTTGCAGTTTTCGTTGCATATGCAGATCTCAATGTTTGAGCCTATGGTCAGTGAGCCATCACCTGTTATGACGGTGTCACCGTAAAGGACGACGTATCCCTGTAACTCGATATCGTTGACGAGATCTATGGTGAGATCGGGTACCATACTGTATATCAGTTCCTCGTCGGGTTCGTGTTCAATGTTTCCTGATATGCCGAGAACCCTGTGATCCGGGTCGTAGTAAAATTTTCCGTTTCCCAGGATATCATCACAGTTATCGGCTGTTACCAGTGTGCTGTCTATCCACAGATCGTAGGAGGGGATTATCCTGATGTCCTTGGCGTAGGACATATCTTTGTTGAATATTCCGCCTCCGCCGTATACTACATCGTCAGGTTTTGTTATGACGCATTTGAATAGTGATACGAAATCGAAGCCCTGCACTCCTGATTCTGTGCCGTGGACAGTGAGGAAAGAATTGTTCACGTAAATATCTTTTGTATCAGTTCCATAGCCGATTATGGGGTAAATGCCACTGACGTCCACATTGGCATTTTCGATGGTCAGGGATGTTTCGTTATGTACAGCTATGGTATACGGCGAATCGTAGTTTTCAAGGGATAGTTTGCCTGCTCCGGTTATCGTTGTATCGGCATTAAAGTTGAATGTTCCTTTTAAATTTGAATCTCCGATAACGTTTACGGTAAGTCCGTCTATCTCGCTTTCTATTATCTGTGTGTTCTTTTCGCCGTAATCACCATTTATGGTCAGTGTTTGCGTGCTTGGTTCATACCTGAATACGCCGTTTTCGAGTATGTCTTTACAGTTTGCCGAATTGACCTGAACATTATCTATTTTAAGATCATAGAATCCTACGGCACCAGCTTTCAGTACCCATGCGGGAAGTCCCGAAAATGCGGTGGATGACAGCATTACAGCTGTTGAAAAAGATACTATCCGCTTCTTTAAAATACTCATATCAGACACTCCTTTCTGGATCGTTCAAAAATTTACTATATCGTTTACTTTGATTTTTTCAATGTCTGTTCTGCGAAAAAATTTGTTTGCAAATATTTTAACATATTTTTGAATAAATGTCAATAATATTTGTGCGTTTTGTTTTTGTCTGCAAAAAGCTGGCAGAGAAAATGGTTTCAAAAATATTTCAATTGGAAATATATGGCAAAATTATTAGTGAATATGGTATAAAATTAAATTATTTCTGCTTAACGAACTAATGTTTTCGTAAACGTTTAAGTTTCGTTGTAAAGTTGTTCAAAACAGGGGGGGTGAAATTATTAAAATGTGCAAAAATAATTAAAAGCACTTGAATAATCATACCAAGTGTGATATAATGATTGCTATATGAGGTTACAAGAGGGTAAATGCGCCCTCTTACGCAAAGTGAGGAGAGTAAGAAGTGAATAAGATCGACTTGAATTATACGTTCAAGGGCAAAGACTGCGTAAAGATGCAGTCGGGGAAATACACCGCTGTTATCGCCCCTTCAGTGGGTTCTTCGGTGTTGAGATTCAGAGATGACGAAAACGATTTGGAAATATTTAAATTCCGTAAATTCATACCAATGAAAACGATTGAGGAACAGCGCGAGATATGGGGTCTGCCCACGCTTTATCTGCCTAACCGCTTCGATAAAGGCGTTCTCAAGACTTCCGATGCAGTTTACGAACTGCCGATAAATGAACCACTGTTTGATAATTTCATCCACGGCTGGGTACATAAGCGCGAACATGAGATAGAATGCTATACCGAAGAAAACGGCAAATGCGTTCTGATAACCTCCTACGTTTTCGATAAGAATGACGAGATGTATCAGTACTTCCCGCTGGATTTCAAGATATCCTACACATTCACCCTCTCTCCCGAAGGGCTGAGACAGGATATATATCTGACTTCAAATGCTGATAAGGCTCTGCCTGTTTCGATATGCACTCACACCTGTATAAATGCTCCGCTGAAAGACGGCGGAGATGAGGCTGATCTGAGACTCTGTGTTCCTGTGGGCGAAAAATGCGAGCTGAACAGGAGATGTCTGCCTACCGAGAAGCTGCTGTCTCTGGCAGACTGGGACAAGGAGTACAAGAACGGCGAGAAAGTGCCCGTAGGTCAGCCCCTGGACAACGATATGTACACAGCTGTGATGAACAGCTACAAAAACAAGCCTTTCAACGGCGTCATCGTAAAGGATACCAAGAGCGGTCATACTCTGCTAAACGAAGTATCCAAGGAATTCAGGTTCTGGAATATGTGGAACGACAACGGCGACAAGGGTTATTTCTGCCCCGAGCCCATGACTGCCATGATAAACTCCGCTAACCTTTCCCTCAGCGATGACATCACAGGTTACTGTGAGCTGAAAAAGGGCGAGACCTTTAAATGCTGGCAGAGGTTCTATACCGAGTAAAAAAACTTTTTACGGCAGCAGCTGCGGCAGTTTTTGCACTGTCGGCATCAGGATGTGAGTGGGACGATGCGGAGATACCCGAAACGGGATCCGCGGCAGATAAACTGACCACGGATGATGAGATAGTCACGGAGGAGGAAAGTCTCACGGAAGTGGGATCGCAGACCACCGAAAAGGACGGCGCAATAACTATCGCGAAAGCTGTTTTTGAAAAATGGCTGGAAGTCCTTGCGGAGGGTGACAACGATACCGCCGATGAGATGATGACCGAAGACCTTAAAGGGGTCGCTCCGAGGTCAAGGCTGTTCAATGAATACTTTCCGGGCAAAGCGCGTACAGAATACTTTGCGCCTGCGGGAGTATCCGAGGACGACGGCGTGACAACAGTAACACTCAGGGTAACGGTATACCCCGAAGACCTGCCATTCGGCAAGGTAAGTGCGGAGGTATCGGTACTGATAACGGCAGATGACAGCGGTAAGATAGACGAAGTTCGTGAGATAGGCACAGATGCCTCTGACGAAAAAACGCTTTACCGCAATGCCTATATCGCTTACAATGCGGCTGCAGAGGTCTTTGATGAGATCGACCCTGTAACCGCCGCAGGTATGCACCATATGGGTGAAGGCTCTGACCTGACGGCAGCTGTCTGGAAAGAAATGCGTCCTGAGGGTGCTGAAAGTTTCAGCATAGCAGTTCGGGACAATAAATTAATGTATGTATGCTGGGGCTGCGGGGCTTATTCGCAGAGATACCCGAAGCCGAAGCAGGAATGATATCATAGGATCTGTCCCCATGGGGCGGTGACTTAGTATAAAAATAATGGAAAGGTGGAAAAACCAATGAAATTCGGAAAATTCGACGACGTGAACAAGGAATACGTCATCACCGAACCAAGAACTCCTTACCCTTGGATAAACTATCTGGGCTCTCAGGCGTTCTTCTCCCTCATATCCAACACAGCAGGCGGATACAGCTTCTACAAGGACGCAAGACTGAGAAGGATCACACGTTACCGTTACAACAACGTGCCGATCGATATGGGCGGCAGATATTTCTATATCAACGATAACGGTACTGTATGGAACCCCGGCTGGTCACCTGTAAAGACTGAACTTGATGCTTACACCTGCCGTCACGGTATGGGCTACACTATCATCAAGGGTGAAAAGAACGGTCTGGAGGCTGAGGTTACATTCTTCGTACCTAACAACTACAACGGTGAGGTACAGAAGGTCGTTCTGACCAACAAGAGCGGCGCTGAAAAGTCTTTCAAGCTGTTCTCTTTTGCAGAGTGGTGTCTGTGGGACGCTCAGGATGACTGCACAAACTTCCAGAGAAACTTCTCAACAGGCCGTGTAGAGGTAGACGGCTCTGTTATCTATCATAAGACCGAGTACAGAGACAGACGCGATCACTACGCTTTCTACTCTGTAAACGACAGCATCGACGGCTATGATACCGACCGTGATTCTTTCATCGGTCTGTACAACGGCTTCAATGATCCTCAGGCTGTAATGGCTGGCAAGGCAACAGATTCCTTCGCTGACGGCTGGTCGCCTATCGCTTCTCACTACAAGGAGATCACCCTTGCAGCAGGCGAGAGCAAGACCCTGATATTCGTTCTGGGTTATGTTGAGATGCCCGCAGATCAGAAGTTCGAGGCTGACGGCAAGACCATCAACAAGGTAAAGGCTAAGGCTATGATCGAGCAGTTCAACACTCCTGAAAAGGTTGACGCTGGTCTGGCAGAGCTGAAGGCTTCATGGGATGCTCTTCTCGGCATACTCAACGTTAATACTCCCGATGACAAGGTTGACCGTATGGTAAATATCTGGAACCAGTATCAGTGCATGGTTACATTCAACCTTTCACGTTCTGCTTCCTACTTTGAGTCAGGTATCGGCAGAGGCATGGGCTTCCGTGATTCCAACCAGGACGTTCTGGGCTTCGTTCACCAGATACCCGACAGAGCAAGAGAGCGTATCATCGATATCGCTTCTACTCAGCTTCCTGACGGCGGCTGCTATCACCAGTATCAGCCCCTCACCAAGAAGGGCAACTCCGATATCGGCGGCGACTTCTCCGATGACCCGCTGTGGATGATCCTCTCTGTTTCCGCATACATCAAGGAGACAGGCGACTGGGGCATCCTGGATGAGATGGTTCCTTACGATAACGATGAATCCAAGGCACAGCCTATGCTGGATCACCTGAAGGTTTCCTTCTATCACATTGTAAACAACCTTGGTCCTCACGGTCTGCCTCTCGCAATGCGTGCTGACTGGAACGACTGCATCAACCTGTCCTGCTACTCCGATACTCCCGGTGAGAGCTTCCAGACTTACACCAATCCCAAGTTCGCAGCTGAGGGCGGCTACTCCAAGGTAGCTGAGTCTGTAATGGTTGCAACTCTGTTCACATACGCAGGTCCTAACTACGTATCTATCCTCAAGCATCTGGGCAAGGACGACGAAGCTGCCGCAGCTCAGGCTGAGATCGACAAGATGAAGAAGTGCATTATGGAATCTGCATGGGACGGCAACTGGTTCCTCAGAGCTTATGACGCTAACGGCGAGAAGATGGGCTCCAAGGAGTGCGAAGAGGGTCAGATATTCATCGAGCCTCAGGGCTTCGCTATCATGTCCGAGATCGGTAAGGAGCAGGGCGCTGACAAGAAGACTCTTGCAGCTATCGATGAAAGACTCAACACCAAGTTCGGTCTGGTACTCAACAACCCCGCATTCTCCAAGTACTATATCCAGTACGGTGAGATCTCCACATATCCCGGCGGATACAAGGAGAACGCAGGTATCTTCACCCACAACAACGCATGGATAATCTGCGCTGCTGCTTACGCAGGTGAGGGTGATCAGGCATTCAAGTACTATTCCGAGATCGCTCCTGCTTTCACTGAGGAGACTTCTGATATCCACAAGACCGAGCCTTACGTATACGGTCAGATGATCGGCGGTAAGGACGCAGGTTCCGATATCGGCAGACCCGGCAAGAACTTCGGTCAGGGCAAGAACTCCTGGCTGACAGGTACAGCTGCTTGGAATATGGTAGCTATATCTCAGTACATCCTCGGTGTACAGCCTGACTTCGATGGTCTGAAGATCGATCCTTCCATCCCTTCGGCTTGGGACGGCTTCAACATCACCAGAAAGTTCCGCGGCAACACCTACAACATCACCGTTAAGAACCCCGATCACGTATGCAAGGGTATCAAGTCGGTAACTGTTGACGGTACTAAGATCAACGGCAACGTAATGCCTGTATTCGAGGCTGATACTACTCACGAAGTTGAAGTAGTAATGGGCTGATATACTTAGCTTAATCAAAAGAGCGGTCACGTACCGCTCTTTTTTGTTTGCCCCACCGCGGACGATATTCTGTCAGAAGTACCGTGTGACTTATTGGGGGAAAACCCCCTTTCCTAAAACTTCTAAAAGTCTTTGGAAAGGAGTCTGAGGGACAACCTTTCTTCAGAAAGGTTTCCCTCAGTGAACCACGCAGTACATTTGACAAAACATCGTCCGCGGTGGGGCAAAACAAACAGAGGATTCGGCAAAAAAGGCTTGCAATTGATTTTATAATGTGCTATAATAGTATAGTGACATTCTTGACAGGAGGTCTTTTTTATGGAGAAAGAGAAGTTTTATATAACAACAGCTATTGCGTATGCGTCCAAGAAGCCGCATATCGGCAACACTTACGAGGTAGTTTTCACTGATGCTATCGCTCGTTTCAAGAGGATGCAGGGCTATGATGTGTTCTTCCTTACAGGTACGGATGAGCATGGTATGAAGATAGAGGGTCTTGCTAAGGAAGAGGGTATCTCTCCCAAGGAGCACGTTGACAAGGTAGCAGGCGAGATAAAGGATATCTGCAAGTGCATGAATATCTCTTATGACGGCTTTATCAGGACTACCGACGAACAGCACGAAAAGGTAGTTCAGAAGATATTCAACAAGCTTTATGAGCAGGGCGATATCTACAAGGGTTCTTACGAGGGTATGTACTGCGTTCCCTGCGAGAGCTTCTGGACACAGTCACAGCTGGTTGACGGCAAATGTCCCGACTGCGGACGTGAAGTAAAGCCCGCACATGAGGAAGCATACTTCCTGAAGCTTTCCAAGTATCAGCAGTGGCTGGAAGACTATATCGAGACACACCCCGATTTCATCGTTCCCGAGAGCCGTAAGAAGGAGATGCTCAACAACTTTATCAAGCCCGGTCTTCAGGATCTCTGTGTTTCGAGAACTACTTTTACATGGTCGATACCTGTTACATTTGACCCCAAGCACGTTATCTATGTATGGATAGATGCGCTTTCAAACTACATCACAGCACTGGGCTATGACCCTGACGGAAGCAGCGAGCAGTTCAAGAAGTACTGGCCCTGCGACTGCCACGTTATCGGCAAGGATATAATGAGATTCCATTCTATCTACTGGCCTATCATGCTCCATGCGCTGGGTGTTGAGATACCCAAGAAGCTCTTCGGTCACAACTGGATACTCTTCGGTGAGGACAAGATGAGCAAATCCAAGGGCAATGTTATCTATGCCGATGAAGTTGTTGATACCTTCGGTGTTGACGGCGCAAGATACTATCTGCTGAGCGAGATGGGTCTTAACGGTGACGGTTCCATAACTTACGAATCTCTGATAGAGAGATACAATTCCGACCTGGCTAATACTCTGGGCAACCTGGTAAACAGAACTGTTGCCATGACCAAGAAGTATTTCGGCGGTGAGATACGTCAGCCAGAGGTCAAAGAGCCTGTTGATGACGAGCTTATCGCACTGGCAGAAGAAACTCCCAAAAAGGTGGCTGAACTTATCGACCAGTACCGTATGGCTGACGCTATGGAAGCTATCATGACACTGGCAAGACGTGCAAACAAGTACATCGATGAGACTGAGCCGTGGGTACTGGGCAAGGACGAAGCCAAGTTCGGCAGACTTTCCACAGTTCTCTACAACCTGCTTGAAACTATCAGATTCCTAGGCGTTATCCTTGAAGCATTCATGCCCGAGACCAGCGAGAAGATACTGGCTGAGGTTGGCACAGATGTCAAGGGCCTTGACAGCCTGACAAAGTTCGGCGGACTGAAAGCTGGCGGAAACGTAGGCGAGCCTGTTCCGCTGTTCGCAAGAATAGATGCTGCAAAGTTCATGGAAGAAGCTGAGGCTAAGATGGCTGCACAGGCAGCAGCTGCTGCGGCTGAAGAAGCTGCTGATGCATTTGAGCCTGTTCCTCTCTCCGAGCAGATAACCATTGAGGATTTCGCAAAGGTCGAGCTGAGAGTTGCAGAGGTCAAGGAATGTGAAAAGGTCAAGAAGTCCAAGAAGCTTCTTTGCTTGCAGCTTGATGACGGCTTCGGCGGCAGACAGGTAGTCAGCGGTATAGCTGCATGGTATAAGCCCGAAGACCTCATCGGCAAGAAAGTCATCATCGTGGCTAACCTGAAGCCTGTTACACTTTGCGGTGTTGAATCCAACGGCATGATCTGCGCGGCAGACGCTCCCGATGGTTCTGCAAGGGTTATTTTCCCCGACCAGACACTGCCTAACGGTGCTAAGCTGAGATAAATGGGCGGATTTTCGCTGATATTGGTGCTCTTTGTTTTGGGCGCAGCTGTGTTTGGTATCATACTGTTCGGTCTTGGCACATTTGCAGCCGGTCATTTTATCGGGAGATCCGAAAAGACCAGGAAACTGGGCACTGCACTCAGGATAGTCAGCTATTTTCTGCTGATACCCATATTTGCAATTGGGATAATAATATTCGTTACTGCAAAACTAAAATAATATCGGGGGCGATAACGCCCCTGAATATGCGTCCGTAGCTCAGCTGGATAGAGCGTCAGACTCCGACTCTGAAGGCCGCAGGTTCGACTCCTGTCGGGCGCACTAAAAATCAAAAGCGCTTAAATGCGGTATGCCGCAGATAGGCGCTTTCTTGCTATATTTCATCTTTGAAGGAGTGATCGTATGAACATAATTAAATATCCGAGCGAAGCCGATGTAAACGAAGCTATTGCCGAAAAAGAGCCCTTACTCGTTTTGATCTCTTTTGACGGTGGCACTATTATAGTAAGTCATATAGATGAAGCGATGGAACATCATATACTTCTTGCCAAGGCAGGTCATGAAAGCACTGATATTGACAAGTATTTCCGCATAGTGCTTGATGATGAGGGCGCAGACTGGACTTTTGTATGCCCGCCTGATTACAAAGGCATATCCGACAAGCAAAGGCGCATCACCGCATTTTACAAGGACGGTTTCGCTGTGATATCCGATGCCCTGTCACAGCTTGGTTTCATGGTGGGTATCAATATCCCCAAGAGATACCGCAGACATTTCGACTATATGATGACAGAATAAAAGGTGTGCCCCCGCGGACACACCTTATTTTTATTATCATAACGCCCTTGAAAGCCGATCTTCCTGCCTGAAAGTATTTTACTGCATTTTACTGTATTTTACTGCAACCCATTTGCAGCAAAATAAACCGCGTAATTTCGGGCTTTTTTGGCTGAAAATCGTTTTACTGCATTTACTGCACAGGTAGTACGAACACTTTAATAAATTATTTTTTCTATATATTGGAAATATACTGTGTTTTTTACGATTACTTCTCTATCCGTGCATTATATGCAGAATAATAAAAAACAGGGCTGAAACATAGCTTTTTCGGGCATTTAATTTACTGAAAAACTGTGTCAGTAAAATGCAGGATATTCAGTAAAATGTTTAGCACACTAAAACGCTGATTTCAGGGTCGCCCTTACTGCACCCTTGCCTGCCAGCATACTGTCGAGATAGGCTGTTATCTTGTCAGCAAGACCCGCTTTCACAAGGTCGGTGCCGAAGAGAGTGCTGTTCGTCAGGATACTGCGGACTTTATCCGCATCGCAGGTGCTTCCGTACCATTCGGGGCGGACGGTCTTCTGCATCTCTTCAAGCATGGGGTCGGCACTGAGGGGCATAGCTTCGCCCTTGTCGTCAATGCCTGTGAGGTATCTCAGCCATGCGGCTATCACAAGGGGTATCAGCGTCAGTTCACCCGAAGTTCCCTTTTCGGCATAGGCTTTGATAGTCTCGCCGAAGCGTATGGCAAGCTTCTGGCTGGTATCGGTGGCTATCCTCTGGGGAGTATCGGGCAGATTTCCGTTGGGCAGTCTCTCTTCAAGAACTTCCTTGAGAAAATCCTCGGGGCGGATGATGCCCGGGTCTACCACAACAGGCAAGCCTTCGCCGTAGCCCAGACGGTACACCAGTTCTCTCAGGTCAGCATCTTCCATCTCCTCGGCTATCTTCTTATGTCCCAGCAGACAGCCGAATACTGCCAGCGCAGTGTGCAGAGGGTTCAGGCAGGTCATGACCTTCATCTTCTCGGCACGGTCAACGGTCTCGCGGTCGGTGAGGTATACACCAGCCTTTTCAAGGGGCGGTCTGCCGTTGGGAAAATCGTCCTCTATCACCAGATACTGAGGCATCTCGGCGTTCACGAAAGGCGCTATGAAAGTGCCTCGGTCAGTCTGTACAGGCTGCATATCTTCGATGCCCATAGCGGTGAGTTCATCACATACACCGCTGTCAGGACGGGGAGTTATCTTGTCTATCATCGACCATGGGAAGCTTACCTTGCCGCTTTCGAGATAAGCGATGAAGTCCTCACCTGCCAGACCATTCTCAGCCCATGCCTTTGCTGTGAACATAACGCCCTCACGAAGCTTGTCACCGTTGCGGCTGCAATTATCCATGCTGACCAGTGCTATGGGCTTAGCACCCGCCCTGAACCTTGCATACAGCATAGCCGCGATCATTGACATGGCAGAATTCAGCTGACCCTCGGGACCCGCTTTGATATCATCTTTCACAAAGGGGAATACCTCGCCCTTCATATCCTTTACGGCATAGCCCTTTTCGGTTATGGTGAAAGATATCATCTGCAAAGAGTCGTTCTCAGCGTACTTTTTCAGCTGTGCAAAACCATCGCCCTTAGCACACAGCGCACCGCCTATACTGCCAATCACCCTCAGATATCTGTCACCCTGCGCCCTCAGACCCACCAGCAGTACAAGGTCATCAAAGGGGTCGTATATCTTCTCGATAGTCTCGGCATCAAAGCTGTCCACAGCGATGATACCGCTGTCAGCATCACCCGAATCAAGAAGTTCGTCCTGCAAGCAGGCTATGTATCCGCGGAAGATGTTTCCTGCGCCGAAGTGTATCCACCTCGGAGAATCCATGGTCTTCCGCTTTACAGCTTCAGTATCGTATGCGGGCATTTTAAAGCCTTTTTCAGCCCATGCCTGTTTGTTATTAACTATGCTTTCCGTTGATAGCTTCATGATTATCTCCTCATCTCTGTACCTGTGCCGAACCGCCGCCGAATGCCAGCGACTTTACTTCCTCCACACTCATGATATTGCAGTCGCCCTCCACCGAGAGTTTAAGACAGCTTGCAGCCGCCGCAAAGTCAACTGCGGACTGTGTATCCATGCCCTTGCCCAGAGCGTATATCAGCCCCGCAGAGAAGCTGTCACCGCCGCCAACGCGGTCAACTATCAGCGAACGGTATTCACGGCTGAAACAGTGCTTCTCGCCGTCGTACAACAGTGCCGCCCACTTGTTTTCATCCGATGAAAGAGTAGTTCTCAGGGTTATGGCTACTTTCTTGAAGCCGAAGCGCTCTTTCAGCTTTTCAGCCACCGCCTTGTAGGCATCGTAGTCGCTGTCATCGCGGGCGTTGGTGGGTATGCCGAAAAGTTCCTCAGCCTGATCTCTGCCGCCGATATAGATATCGGTGTATCCAAGTATCTCCGCCATGACCTTTCCAGCGGTGTCTTTATCCCACAGCTTACGGCGGAAGTTTATATCACAGCTGACAGTTATACCCAGCTTTTTCGCAATCTTTACAGCTTCAAGTGATGCCTTTGCACATTCTTGTGAAAGGGCGGGAGTTATTCCCGTTATGTGGAACCAGTCCGCACCAGCAAGCAGTCTTTCCCAGTCGTATTCCGAAGCCGATGCCGCCGCCAACGATGAACCTGCCCTGTCGTATATGACCTTTGAGGGACGCTGTGCCGCGCCTTTTTCAAGATAGTACATACCTATCCTGTCACCGCCCCTAAGCACGTCAGAGGTATCCACGCCGTACTGACGCAGGGTGTTTATCGCCGCCTGACCTATCTCGTGGTCGGGCAGTTTAGTCACGAATTTGGCATCATACCCGAACTGTGCAAGGGATATGGCAGTGTTTGCTTCACCGCCGCCGTATACGGCATCAAAGCTGTCTGCCTGCAAAAATCTTGCGTGTCCCGGGGGAGAAAGTCTCAGCAGTATCTCGCCGAAAGTCACAAACTTCATGACATCACCCCCGCACTATGCGCATACCCGCGCCCTCGATGCTAACAAGACCCTTTTCATCATAAACGGCTGTGCTTTCATCAAAGCTAACTCCGCGGTGTGACATATGATACACCGCTCTTTCGGGGCGCTTTGAAGCAAGAACGTTCACACCGTTATCTGCCTTTATAAAGCTGAGTGAGAGCATTTTCTCAACAGCCGCTTCGGTCTCTTTCCTGACCCATTCAAAGTCACCTGCCGCTATCTTTGCGCCGTTCACCATGAAGCTTCCGCCGCAGGCGATTATCTCAGGCGAATCCAGATATGCACCGATATTCTTCGTATTCAGTCCACCTGTGGGCATGAACTTTACTCCGCGGAAAGGTGCCGCCATAGCCTTTATCATGGCAAGCCCCCCCGCCTGTTCAGCAGGGAAGAACTTGACCTCTGTAAGCCCCATAGCCACAGCCTTTCCAACTTCGGTGGGTGTAGCGCACCCGGGAAGAACAGGTACTTTTCTTTCAAGGCAGAACTTTACCACAGCTTCATCAAAATTCGGTGAAACGATGAACTTCGCACCTGCCGCCAGTGCATCCTCAGCCTGCTGTACCGTCAGCACAGTGCCTGCACCTACTATCATTTCGGGACAAGCTTTGCACATCGCCGCAATAGCATCCTTTGCCGCCGCCGTCCTGAAAGTCACCTCAGCCGCAGGAAGACCGCCCTCGCACAGTGCCTTTGCCAGCGTCACGGCTTTGCCGGCATCCTCTATCACCACCACAGGGATTATGCCTATCTTACTCAGTTCTTCAACTATCTTATCCATTGTCTGTTACCTCTATATCATCAGAGTTTTATTTCTCCTGCTATTATCTTTGCTATGAAGTCCTCAAAGCTGTCTGCCACAGTTTCCGCTTCCTCGAACTCAGGCTCGCAGCCGTACACTACTTTGCCGCTCTCCGTGTTTATGGCGTAGTATGAATATCCGTCCTTCACCGACTGCACAACAGGTATATGCCTGTCCCAGAATTCGGTAACTGCACTGTCGCCGTCACACCATTCAAGGCTCATAAGCTCAAATTCGTTCCACCGAAAGCCGTTCTCTTGTTTGCGAAAGTCCCACGGGGTCACGAACCACACCGTTGCATCATTATTCTCACAGACCTCCAGAGGTCTGATGAACTGCAACCAGTTTTCGGGGATAGCGTATCTTTCCGTTATGAAGTCGGGAAAGTCATTGCTGTCCTTTGCAGGGAATATGTTCCAGCCGTTCTTCTTTGCCCATTCCTTGAATCCATTCAGCATACAGCCACCTCATTCAACGCCAAAAAACTTCACCGCATTTTCGTAGCTGACTTTTCTGACTATGTCCCCAAGGATATCTTCATCGAAGTAAAGCTCGCCGTCAGCACACAGCCTGCCTATAAATGCGCAGAGTATCCGCCTGAAATATTCGTGCCTTGTGTAGGAGAGCATACAGCGGGAATCCGTCAGCATACCGATGAAATTGCCCAGCACGCCCTGTTCGCACAAGCTCCGCAGATGCTCTTTCATGCCGCCCATATTGTCATTGAACCACCATGCCGCACCGTGCTGTACCTTGCCGCACACGCCCTCATCGTTGAAGCACTTAGCCAGCACATCAAGGGCTGTGTTCATGGAGGGGTCAAGGCTGTAAAGCACTGTCTTTGGCAGACTGTCAGTCTTGTCAAGCTCGTTGAGGAAAGCCGCAAGGCTCTCTATGGGGGCATCGCTGTGTATGCGGTCGAATCCCGTATCTCTGCCGATGGCTTCAAACATACGGCTGTTGGTATTTCTCGCAACCCCGAAATGCAGCTGCATCACCCAGCCGTGACGGCGGTACTCTCTGCCCAGAAACAGCATGACTTCGGTAATAAATCCCAGCCTTTCTTCCTCACTGACAGCTTCACCGCCCATACCTTTATTAAAGATGCGCTCGCATTCCTTCGCAATTGTTGGTATGCAGGGGAACATCACCGTACTCTGGTCACTGCTTCGGCAGCCCATCTCAGCGAAGTAGTCTATACGCTGTGAAAGCGCCTTTTTAAGGCTTTCAAAGCTGTCTATCCCAACACCCGAAGCTTCACCCAGATTACGTACATAGTCAGCAAAGCCCTTGTCCTCTATAAGCAGTATCTTGTCAGGTCGGAATGTGGGTATCACCCTGCACCCGAGTCCCTTGTCCTCAGCTATGACCTTATGCCAGTGCAGGTCGTCGCATGGGTCATCGGTGGTGCCTATTACTTTTACTTTCGACATACCTATTATCTTCTTGGCTGAAAGCTCACCGCTTTTCAGCTTAGCGTTGCAGATATCATATATCTCGTCCGCATTCTTCTCGCATATGGGAAGATCACAGCCGAAATACCTCTGCAATTCCAGATGGCTCCAGTGATACAGCGGGCTTCCTACCGCCTGTGAGAGCGTCCTGCACCACAGCCTGAAACGCTCACGGCTGTCCTCTTTGCCTGTTATGTACTTCTCAGCTATACCGCACTGACGCATCAGCCGCCACTTGTAATGGTCGCCCCCCAGCCAGAGTTCGGTGATACTGTCGTAATTCCTGTCCTCGGCGATATCCTTCGGGTCGATATGGCAGTGGTAGTCGATTATAGGCATATCCTCTGCATATTTATGGAAAAGTATCTGCGCTTCTTCCGTGTCTAGCAGAAAATCCTTGTCCATAAAGGGTCGTCTTGTGTTATCCATATTTTACCTTTCTGTAACTGTAAAAACAGTGACATTCACTATGTCAAGGGTGTCCCCCATTTCTGCGGAACACCCGTTAGTCTTTTTATCAGCTCTGCTGACCTTTCAGCTTGTCCAGCATATCCCATACACCCAGTATGTACATGATGCCCAGAGCCCTGTCATACAAACCGTAGCCAGGTCGGCATTTTTCGTTCCAAATGTGTCTGCCGTGGTCTGGGCGGATATAGCCGTCAAAACCGCCGTCATGGTAGGCTTTGATGATATCCAGTATGCCAACATCACCGTCACAGTCGCGGTGGGAAGTCTCGCTGAAATCGCCGTTATCAAAGTGCTTGACGTTGCGTATGTGGGCAAAGGCTATCCTGTCACAGTGCTTTCTCACTATATCAGCCACATTGTTCTCGGGATTAGAACCAAGAGAACCCGAGCAAAGCGTCAGGCAGTTATATGGGTCATCTACCATGGTCAGAAAACGCTCCACCGCTGCTTCATCTGTCAGCAGGCGTGGCAGCCCGAAGATATCCCAGGGCGGGTCATCGGGGTGTATAGCCATTTTGATATCGCACTCGTGGCAAACAGGCATCAGCTCTTCAAGGAAGTATTTCAGGTTCTCCCAGAGCTTTTCCTTGTCAACGTCCTTGTAAAGGGCAAAAAGCTCTTTCAGATTTGCCAGCCTTTCAGGCTCCCAGCCGGGCATGGTGTAGCCCTTTGTCTCTTTGAGGATATATGCCGCCATCTCCTCGGGATCCTGCTTTATCTTACTTTTTTCATAATAAAGCGCAGTTGAACCATCAGGCAGAGGGTGAAAAAGATCTGTCCTCGTCCAGTCAAAAACAGGCATAAAGTTGTAGCAGACAACCTTTACACCGAACTCGCTGAGATTGCGGAGCGTCTGCTTGTAGTTTTCTATGTAGAGCTCGCGGTTCGCACCCGCAGTCTTTATATCATCGTGTACGTTTACCGATTCCACAACGCTCATGCCGAAGCCGTACTTGTCCAGCTCGTCTTTGACAGCCTGTATCTCGGACTTTTCCCAGACTTCACCCGGCTGCTTTTCGTGCAGCGCCCAGACTATCTCACTGACACCCGGTATCTGACGTATCTGCGAGAGCGTGATACTGTCATTTCCCGTGCCGTACCAGCGGAATGACATTTTCATGTGCTTGCCTCCTGTCATTAAATAATTCAACTATATTATACTACTCCGCCCATGTGAATACAAGTAAAGATTAGCTATCCCGACAGCCGTTCCGACAACGTTTAAGTACCTGCTTTTGCGGAATTTTACGAGGATACAGACGCTCTCAAAAGCTTACCGATTATTGCGGTTTTCAGAATGAACAAAAAAGTGAAACTAAGCGATCCTGCGTAAACTGCCAAAGAGACAAAGCGCGCGGTCAAGCCTCGCGCTAGCAGGCTTGCGGGAGTTTGAGGGCAGAGCCCTCAATCACCAAGGCACAAAACTAAAATACATAGCAAACAATAAAAGAGCAGCAAACTACCCGCCCTATCAAAAAGGCGCGGCAATACCAAATATTCCGAGCGTATGCGATCGTATGCCACCGCACATACTATGTGCGTAAATTATTGCCGCGCCCGTCATCGGACAGCGACAGCGAATCCGATGACTCGACCCGAGGAACGAGGGGCGAAAACAAGCAAACCAGCGTACACAGCAAATATCCGACTACCCCACCCCAGATTTAACTTAGCATACAATGAGTATCCCAATAAAAACCGACTATAAGCTCCTCAACTCCTCCAGCGTCATATTCTTCTGAAAAGCCAGATTTATCCCCTCAGCGATATATCCCGCCGCCGATTCCACCAGCTTGTCAATGCTTCCCGGGGTGACGGTCATTCGCTCGCTGCCCTCAGGGGCGGGTCTGCCGAATATCATCTCGGCGGCAGATGCAAGGTCTACCACCATTGGCACGCCGATGGCTATGCAGGTCACACCAAGGGTGGCGCGTGAAAGCTCTTTGCGGGAGTTTTCAACTCCACTGCCGGGGGATATGCCCGTGTCGCAAAGCTGTATCGTCCGCCCGAGATGGTCAAGCTCCCAGCAGGCAAGAGCATCAACAGCTATCACAAGGTCAGGGCGGACAGCTTCGCACAAAGCTTTGATCTGCTCGGTAGATTCTATCCCCGTCTGCCCCAGAACTCCTGTTTCGATAGCCGATACCTCGGTGAGTTCGTCGGTGTCCAGCTCGTGGGCAAGACGCTTTATGTGTCGGGTGGCGAATATCCTGTCCACCGTAAGAGGTCCCAGCGCATCAGCGGTAAGATGTCGGTTGCCAAGACCTGTCACAAGTATGCGCTCGCATCCGACCGCAAGGCTTCGCAGAGTTTCGGCTATGGTCTGTATACGGTCGTCGCGGCAGGTACAGTAGTTTTCAAAGGTGCTGTCCATCGCTTTTAGCGTGATATACCGCCCTTTCGGACGGCAAAGCTCTCTGGCGGCAGCAGAGGTCTCTATCGTGATGTCTGCGATCTCAAGCTGAGATCCCGACAGGATATCTATCTTGCGGCTTACGCCCTCAATATCGCGGCTGAGCGACAGCCTGCGTGCAGCCTCAACCGCCAGATCAGTGCGTGGATCTTTCATTTCAATACCTTCTTTCTGATGCTGTAAATAATAATTTATCATACGTACTGCGGGTTTTACTGGGGAAAACCTTTCTGAAGAAAGGTTTTCCCCAGTAAAACCCACAGTATGTATGATAAAATTATCGTATGTAGCATCACACAGGGGTGGATTTAAACAATATGTACAAATAAAGTTCCGAAAATTTGCGGAATTTTTTTTGAAAACCCCTTGCAATTGGGAGAAAAATGTGTTAAACTATTTTAGTAAGCTTGCCAAATCTGTTATCCGCATTTCCTCTCAGTCTGCGGATAGCTTATCCTGATAAGCGAGATTTTATACATTGAGGGAGGTGTCCATAATGCCTAACATTAAGTCTGCAAAGAAGAGAGTTAAGGTCATCGAGAAGAAGACCATGAGAAACAAGGCTATCAAGTCCGATCTTAAGACTGCTCTGAAGAAGGCTGATGCTGCTGTTGCTAACAATGCTGCTGATAAGGAGCAGGTAGTTAGAACCGCTATCAAGAAGGTCGATATGGCTTGCACAAAGGGTATTCTGCACAAGAATAACGCTGCAAGAAAGAAGTCTCAGCTTGCTAAGAAGCTCGGCTAAGATCGTTTTTAATAACGGATATGACCCGACACGTATGTGTCGGGTCTTTTTGTGCCATGCGCGTTTTGCTGAATATGCACGGAGTTATTACTTTAGTTATGCGCGTTTTGTATGAAAATAATTTGTTCATAAAATAGCTGTATAAATCATGACAAAATAGCAGTATAATTAAATAGCAGGCTGATAGTTAGCAAGCTAATCATAAGGGGGCGAATAATTAGTGAAAGAAGAAATTCAGAAAGAAGTCCTCAAAACTTCCAAGTATGTTCACCAGAAGATAGGTAACATAATCAATTCAGAGCTCGCCCATAACGATATAACCGCAGCCCAGAGCTATGTGCTGATGTTTATAATGTGTCATGAGCCGCCTGTTTATCCCTCGGATATACAGCGGGAGATGAATATAGCGGGTGCGACGGTATCGGGGCTGGTCAAAAAGCTGAGGGCTAAAGGCTATCTGACAATGGAAGGCTGCGACACCGATGAACGCAGGCGAGGTCTGATAGCTACCGAAAAGGCTGCCATGCACAAAGCCGAGATAGAAAACTGCATGGTCAGTATCGAAGGCAGAGCTTTCAAGGGTTTTGAGGAAGAAGAGCTTGAAACTCTTAACCGTCTGCTGTCGCGGATGGCAGATAATCTAAAAGACGCTGAAAAGGAGGGGCAGGATAAATGAAGAAGATCCTAGCTCAGATAAAGCAGTATAAAAAGGATACTATCCTCACACCTTTTTATGCCATGCTTGAAGTCGTTATGGAAGTGCTTCTACCCTACATAACGGCGAAGATAATAGATGAGGGTATAGAAAAGAGCGACATGAAGGCTGTCGCATTATTCGGCGGCGCGATGCTGGCTGCGGCTATTGTCAGCCTGTTGGCAGGCATGATGTCGGGTGTACACGGTGCAAGGGCATCTACGGGATTCGCCTGTAATCTCAGGGAGGAGATCTACCGCAAGATACAGACCTTCTCCTTTGCAAATATCGACAAGTTCTCCACTGCGGGTCTTGTTACCAGAATGACCACAGATGTCACCAATATACAGAACGCTTTCCAGATGTGCATACGCATCGCGGTAAGAGCGCCTTTCATGCTGATAAGCAGTCTTGTGATGAGCTTTATCGTAAGCCCGAAGATGAGCAGTCTGTTCCTGATAGTACTGCTGTTCCTGGCAATTGCTCTCGGCTCTGTTGTGGCTTTTGCCATGAAGACATTCAGCGCGGCTTTCCAGAAGTACGATGAACTCAACGCAAAGGTACAGGAAAATGTTTCCGCTATAAGAGTTGTAAAGGCTTATGTACGTGAGGATTACGAAAAGGATAAGTTCCGCAAGGCATCGGGTAACCTTTATAATATGTTCGTCAAGGCTGAGAGCATCGTAGCCCTCAACAACCCATTCATGATGCTGGTAAGCTACTCCGCGATCATCGCTATAAGCTGGTTCGGCGCACATATGGTAGTTGGCGGAAGCCTTACCACAGGTGAACTCACCAGCCTGTTCTCGTATATATTCAGCGCATTTATCTCGCTGATGATACTCTCATTCATATTCGTTATGATCTCCATGTCAACTGCCAGCATAAAGCGTATCAGCGAAGTTCTGGACGAAGAGCCCGATCTTTCCGACAAGGCTGACACCATCAAGGAGATGAAGGACGGTTCCATCGATTTCGAGCACGTTGATTTCGCATACTTCAAGGGTGAGAACAAGGAAGTCCTTCACGATATCGACCTGCATATCAAGTCAGGCGAGACCATAGGCATCATCGGACCTACAGGTTCGGGCAAGACCTCTCTTGTTAACCTTATCAGCAGACTTTACGATGTTACTTCGGGTGCTGTAAAAGTGGGCGGTGTTGATGTAAGGGATTACGATATGGAATTCCTGAGAGATAATGTTTCCGTGGTACTCCAGAAGAACGTGCTGTTCTCGGGCACTATCATCGAAAACCTCCGCTGGGGCAATGAGAATGCTACCGAAGAGGAGTGCATAGAAGCCTGCAAGTCGGCTTGTGCAGACGAATTCATCGAGCGTATGCCCGATAAGTATAACTCACATATCGAGCGCGGCGGCGCTAACGTATCAGGCGGACAGAAGCAGAGGCTCTGTATAGCAAGAGCCCTGATGAAGAGCCCCAAGGTGCTTATCCTCGATGATTCCACCAGTGCAGTTGATACTGCTACCGATGCAAAGATAAAACAGGCTTTCGCCGAGAGAATACCCGGCACTACAAAGATAATTATAGCACAGCGTATATCCAGCGTTGAAAAGGCTGACAGGATACTTGTTATCGAAGAAGGCAGGATAACAGGTATCGGCACTCACGAGGAACTGCTGAAGACCAGCGAGACCTACGCTGATATCTACAGTTCACAGGTGGGCGGCGGAGGAGACTTCGACAGACCCGAGAACGCTCAGGGCAAAACAGTCAGCACAGGAAAGGAGGGAGAGTAATGCCGAAATTCGATAAGACCGCACCACGTCCGCAGATGAGCAAGGACACATTCAAGGTGCTGGGCAGAGTTATCAAGTTCATGTTCAGGGATTACAAGATACACTTCTTTATCGTAGTTGTGTGCATTATCGTGCAGGCTATTGCCACACTTGTCGGTATGACCTACATGAAAACTCTGATAGATGATTACATCTCTCCCATGCTGAAAGCAAAAACAGCCGCTGAGGAAGCAGGAAAAGCCTACATCGCTGATTATTCAGGCCTTGCGGCATCCCTTGGCAAGCTTGCAGCTCTCTATGTTGTGGGACTCATATGCTCCTATGCGTACAACAGGATAATGGTAAACGTAGGTCAGGGCACTCTGCGTAATTTCAGAAATGAGCTTTTCGATAACATGGAAAGCCTGCCCATCAAGTATTTTGATACTCACGCCCACGGCGATATAATGTCTGTTTATACAAATGACGTTGATACTCTCCGTCAGTTCATCGGACAGAGCATACCACAGCTGATAAACTCGACCGTATCATTTGTATCCACTCTCACAGCGATGATAGTGCTGAATATCCCGCTGACGCTTCTCTCCATATTCATGGCTTTCGTAATGATGATAACTACCAAGAATATCTCCATGAAGTCTGGCAAATACTTCGGCGCACAGCAGAAAGACCTTGGTGAGGTCAACGGTTTCATCGAGGAAATGCTGGACGGTCAGAAGGTCGTAAAGGTATTCTGCCACGAGGAAAAAGCCAAAGAGGACTTTGGCAAGCTCAACGACAGACTGCGTGACAGCGCATTCAACGCAAACAAGTTCGCAAATATCCTCATGCCTATCAATGCAAATATAGGCAACCTCAGCTATGTTCTCTCTGCACTTGTAGGTGCGTTCATGCTGATAAAAGGCTGGGGCGGAGTAGAACTGGGTACTATCGCAACTTTCCTTAGTCTGAACAAGAGCTTCACAATGCCTATCACCCAGATAAGCCAGCAGATGACCTTTGTAATAATGGCATCCGCAGGCGCAGGCAGAGTTATGGATCTGCTTGACCAGACACCTGAGAAAGATGAGGGCTATGTTGAGTTCGTCAATGCAAAATTCGACAGCAACGGCGATCTCAAGGAATGTGCAGAGCGCACAGGCACATGGGCATGGAAGCACCCTCACAAGGAAGACGGCACTGTTACCTACACCCAGATGAAGGGTGAGATCGTTTTCGATGGTGTGGATTTCGGCTACAACGATGACAAGATAGTTCTCCATGATGTAAAACTGTTTGCCAAGCCGGGTCAGAAGATAGCCTTTGTAGGTTCAACAGGTGCAGGCAAGACCACCATCACCAACCTTATAAACCGTTTCTACGATATCCAGGACGGTAAGATAAGGTATGACGGCATAAATATCTCCAAGATCAAAAAGCCCGCACTGAGAAAAACTCTCGGCATAGTTCTGCAGGATACACACCTGTTCACAGGTACTGTAATGGATAATATCCGCTACGGAAATCTCGATGCTACCGATGAAGAATGTATCGCGGCGGCCAGGCTTGCAAATGCTTCGGGCTTTATCGAGAAGCTTGAGCACGGCTACGATACAGTATTAAAGGGTGACGGCGGAAACCTCAGCCAGGGACAGAGACAGCTTCTTGCCATAGCAAGAGCCGCAGTCGGCGACCCGCCTGTGCTTATCCTCGATGAGGCGACTTCCTCCATCGATACCCGCACAGAAAAGCTGGTCCAGACAGGTATGGACGCTCTCATGCACGGAAGAACTACTTTCGTTATTGCCCACAGACTTTCAACAGTCAAGAATTCCGACTGTATAATGGTTCTTGAACAGGGCAGGATAATCGAGCGCGGCACACACGATGAACTGCTTGAAAAGAAAGGCAAGTACTTCCAGCTCTACACAGGAAGCTTCGCAGAAAACTGATATTATAGTAAACGACATTGAAATTGCTGCTTTGCGAACTTCGCAAAAGCATAGATCGAACTTTTACTCGTTCTCAAAGTTCACTTTCTAATGTCGTTAACTATATAAACAAAAAGCGCAGTATGTTGTTGATAACATACTGCGCTTTCTATATTGGAGATGTTTACTTCGCATCGGCTGTGACCGGTGCGTCTTTGGTGCTGTCAGGTGATTTTGCGTAAAGGTATTTCAGGAATATGGGAGTTACAATACTGCTTACGATTATAAGCAGTATAACGGCAGTTGAGTAATCCGCAGGGATAACGCCCATGCTGAGACCTTTGTTTGTGATGATGAGGGCGACCTCGCCGCGGGTCATCATGCCCGCACCTATCTTGATGCAGTCAATGGTCTTGAACTTGAAGCACTTTGCGGCAAGTCCGCAGCCTACAAGCTTTGAAAGCATTGCCACTGCCACAAATGCCAGTGAGAACAGTATTATCTCGCTGTTGATGCCGTCAAAGTTGGTTTTAAGACCGATGCAAACAAAGAATATCGGGGCGAAGAACATATATCCGTTGACGCTTACCTTACGGTCGATATAATCCGCATCACGGACGTTGCAGAGGATTATGCCTGCGATGTACGCGCCTGTGATATCGGCAATGCCGAAGAATTCCTCAGCCACATAAGCCAGTATAAAGCAAAGGCTTAGTGCGATTATGGGGATACGCCTTGTATGGGGATATTTTTCGTCCCAGACCTTGAATACCTTGTATATCAGTATGCCGAGAACAACGGACGCTGCAAGGAATCCTACAACTTTCAGCGAAACTACGCTTATCTTGCTTGATGGGTCTTTCAGGCTGAGTACGAAAGTGAGTACCACTATGCCGATGATATCATCTATTATGGCGGCGGAAAGTATGGTCTGTCCCACGCGACCTTTAAGTACGCCCATCTCTTTAAGGGCTTCCACCGTTATGCCCACAGATGTTGCCGTCATTATACAGCCGATAAACAGCGCTTTGAAGAAATTCTCACTGCCGAAGCCGTCAAATCCGTAGAAAGCAGTATACAGTGCCGCACCGCACACCAGCGGTACAAAAACGCCCACACAGGCTAGTATACAGGCGATAAATCCCGATTTTTTCAGCTCCTGTAAATTGGTTTCCAGTCCTGCCGAGAACATTATCAGTATAACACCGATCTCTGAGAAAATGCTCAGATTATCCGATGGCTGTAGAATGTTTAGCACGCACGGACCGATTATCACACCTGCGATTATCTCGCCGACTACCATAGGCGCCTTGATCTTCCTTGCCAGCAGCCCCATGAATTTCGCACTCATCATTATTATGGCGAGATCCATAAGAATTTCGTATGCTTTCAAATCATTACCCCCTATAAAGCGCAAATATTCTCCCCCGTCCGAAAACGGGGGAGAAACGATTCCTACTATTAAAATTATAGCATACTTTGCGTCGAAATATGTCAATATTTATCGGAAAATTTGTTAAGCAAAATTAACTTAAAAGCCTCTTGCCCTTGATGTGTGCCGCAAGTTTGGTAAGGTCATTGACGTTTATTTTGCTGTCATTGTTGAAATCTGCGGCTGATGGGTCGGGGAGCATCTTTTTGCCCTTGATATGAGCCGCAAGCTTTATAATATCGGTAACATTTACCACACCGTCATTGTTGAGGTCGCCTTTAAGTTTGACCGACGGATCACTGTAGCCTGTCATTTCTGCTTTGTGCATTTCAAAGGTGAAAGAGATGTCAAAGCTTTCAACATCACGTACAACAGACAGTTTTATACGATCGGGGTCATCTTTGTCCGCTTCAACGATCATGCCGTCGATATCGTCGTTGCACAGTATCTTTACGTTTTGGCACTTTGCGGGAAGCTCAGCATCATAGTTGCCGTGTAGTGTACCGCCGCGGATAGAAAATTTATATCCCGGTTTCAGGTTCATGTCCATGTTCATGCGATAAGTAACGTGCCTTATCACAGAGTTTGTATTTATGCCCTGTCCTGCGGGATAGGCTGAGTCGATATATCCTGCAAAAGCTTTAAGATCATCAATGGTTTTGCCCGCATCGTTAAGATACTTGCTTAAGGTATTCAGCGGAACATTCGCACTGAAAGTGTAGTTCTCATAATTATCCTGTTTGAAGTCAAGGGGGATATCTGTCAGTATCTCACTGCCGTCATCAAGAATGAGAACGATCTTGGGATCGAAAGTGACCATCATAGCCTTTTTGTGAGCTTCGGTTGGCAGGTAGACATTTGCCCCCGAATAAGATACCCTGAAAACGAAGTCCATGCTGTCATAGTCATTTTCAAGGATAGTATCGCCGTAAGTTTCGGTAGTGCCTATGCCCTGGATAACTCTCTTCTCTGATGGTATCTTTGCGGTATCTTCTTTGTCAGCTATACAGTAAGCCTGGATAGATACATCAAGCATATGATCGCCGCTGTAATTGGTGTTTTCATCGTTTTCCACAGTCACTCTGTAATCGACACGGTCGATATCCTCATACTGATGACCTGTTCCTGAAAGCAGCTCTTCTGCTTTCTTGCGGGAAAGAGTTAGATAATATACATCATCGTAAGATGTATAGCCCTCCATAGTCTCGTGGCTGAATGGTCTGTCAAGCACGCTCTCGCTGCCATCCTTGAAAACCAAAACCGGTTGAAAGCTTATTTTGAGCTCCCTTGCTGCCGCTTCATCCTCGGTCTCTTTCCAGATATAGGGCTCTGCCTGTGAACTGTCGCCGGAGTCCCATTGCGAGTTCTGACTGTCAACATTGCTATCGGGTGCGCTTGAAGAATCGTAATCGGGTGCCGATGAACTTCCCGAATCATCGCTTATGGGGATTATCGGCAGTTCAGGATCGCTGTTGGTATCCGCCGATACTCCGACACCGGGCACTGCTGCCCATGCGAATCCAGCCGCAAGTACCACCGCAGCTGCTAATGCTGTTACCTTATTCATAGTATCTACCTCCGTTTCCTGTTATATTGTTATTTTGAGAAAGAGGATACCTTCATCGGGTATCCTCTCAGCCATTAAACTTCTGCTATTACCTCTACCTCAACGAGAACGTCCTTGGGGAGTTCCTTTACCGCTACGCAGGAACGAGCGGGCTTGGAAGTGAAATACTCGCCGTAAACGCCGTTGAATGCTGCAAAGTCGCTCATGTTCTTCAGGAAGCAAACTGTCTTTACAGCCTTGTCTATGGAAGTTCCCGCAGCTTTCAGTACCTCGCTGAGGTTCTTGCATACCTGATGTGTCTGCTCCTCGATGGTAGCTGCTTCAACATTGCCTGTTGCAGGGTTGATAGCTATCTGTCCCGAGGTGAACACCAGTCCGCCTACTACCTTTGCCTGAGAATAAGGTCCGATCGCATCGGGTGCTGTTTTGGTATAAACTGTCTCTGCCATAATTGATTACTCCTTTAAAATGGTTATTTATGATCACGGCTGCTGCCGTGTTATATCTATATAGTATAAAGCTTTTTTACCGTCTCATTTTCTCTTGATACAAAGTCTGTCTGAACAAATCCTGTTCCTTTCAGAGCGCTCCGTATCATAGACTTGGTCAGATCGGGGACATCGTCCCTTTCGGTGGCTTCATAAGCATCTATCCATACAGCCTCACTGTTCTCCTCGTTATCAGGACGAGCTTCGCCGCTTACATATCTTGCGGTGAAAACGCTGTACCAGTCCTTTTCACTGAACCTTATGCCTATGAGCTTTTCGGCCTTGACGGAAACTCCTGTTTCTTCAAGAACTTCTCTTTCGCAGGCAGCATCGGGAAGTTCGCCTTTTCGTATATAACCGCCGGGGATTATCAGCAGACCTTTGCCTGCGCCGTAGGTGTGCCTTACCAGCAGAACTTTGCCGTCCCTGATGACAACAGCCGCCGCGGATTTGCCCCAGTCGTTTTCCTTTTCGCTTTCTGTGCTCATATTACTTGTTTACTATCTTGAAGCCCTTTGCAGTAAGAGCCGCACGGATATCGCGGATATGGTTGTAATCTCTTGTTTCGAGTACAAGTCTCAGCAGGCACTCTGTGATATCGCTGTCCTCGCTGGCTCTCTCGTGGTGGATAGATACAACGTTCGCGCCGAGGTCGGCAATAGTTGCGGAAACGTCTTTCAGCTGACCGGGCTTGTCTTCCAGCTGAATGGTAAGTGTATCGGAACGACCCGATTTCAGCAGACCTCTCTTGATGACACGGGAGAGTATGGTAACATCGATGTTACCGCCCGAAACCAGACATACAACGTTCTTGCCCTTGATATCAGGTATCTTGTTGAACATTACAGCCGCAACGGAAACAGCACCCGCACCCTCAGCGATGAGCTTCTGCTTCTCGATAAGGTGCAGTATAGCCGAGCTTACCTCGTCATCGGTAACGGTAACTATGCCGTCAACGTACTGCTTGCAGTATTCAAATGTATTAGCACCGGGCTCTTTTACCTGAATACCGTCAGCGATGGTGTGAACGCTGTCAAGGCGGAGTATCTTGTCCTCAGCGATGGACTTTACCATTGAGGGCGCGCCCTCAGCCTGAACACCGTATACCTTTACGCGGGGATTCAGCTGCTTTACTGCAAAAGCCACACCCGAGATAAGTCCGCCGCCGCCAACGGGAACAACTATAACGTTGGCATTTGCCACCTGATTGAGTATCTCAAGTCCGATAGTGCCCTGACCTGCGATAACATTTTCATCATCGAATGGGTGTATGAAAGTGTAGCCGCATTCGTCGCGCTGACGTATAGCCTCGGCATAAGCGTCATCGTATACACCGGGAACAAGGCATATCTCAGCACCATATCTTCTTGTAGCCTCGACCTTAGAAATAGGCGCACCGTCAGGCAGGCAGATTATTGAGCGGATACCGTTCTTGGCAGCAGCAAGCGCAACGCCCTGAGCGTGGTTGCCCGCAGAACAAGCAATAACACCGTGAGATTTCTCTTCATCGGAAAGCTGGGATATCCTGTAATAAGCACCTCTTACCTTGAAAGAACCTGTTATCTGGAGGTTTTCCGTTTTCAGGAAAACGTTGCAGTCAGGATTTACCTGAGGAGCAGCGATACAGGCGGTAGGTCTGATGACCTCCTTTAATACATTTGATGCGTCGAACACTTTATCGAGTGTAAGCATGGTGATTGACCTCTTTTCAAATAATACTAAGTTTCGGTAAAAACCTTTAAACTATATTATATCACTAAGATATTGGATTGTCAATATTCTGTGAACACGAAAAAGGGGATATTTCGGGATTGACAAATGTTGAAAAACATAATATAATGTTTCTGAAATTTAATAATATAAAAAGGAGGAAATTTTATGAACATTAAAAAGATAATAGCAGGGCTTATGGCGCTGATGTTTGTTTTCGGAGGAACGGCACTGCCAAAGCTTCCGACAGCCTTCGATACCGCTGTAACGGCGAGTGCTTTTTATGAAACCTACGGGAACTTTAATTATATAGTAGATCATGAAAAAAACACTATCATGATAGACGGATTTAAAGATGGGTATGATGACTCGGAAACAAATATAGTAATACCCTCCGAGATAGATGGCAAGCCAGTTACTGAGATACTGGATGAAGCATTTAAGTGCCACAGTGAGATCAAAAGTGTTGTTCTGCCTGATGGACTTATTGAAATAGGAGAATTTGTATTCGAGGGCTGTACGAATCTTGAAGAGATAAACCTGCCAGAAAGTATCACCATCATAGGTGAAGATGCATTTTACGCAACAAAATGGTTAAATGATAAACTAGCCGAAGATCCGCTTGTTATCGATAGTAACATTGTAATTGACGGCTGCCATTGCAAAGGCGATATAGTTATACCCGATGGTGTCAGGGTCATAAGTTCATGTGCATTCCGTGAAAGTGGTATCACTAGTGTTAAGATACCTGACAGTGTCATAGAGATGGGTACATTCGCATTTGAGAGAAGTGCTCAGCTTGAAAGTGTGACTCTTTCCAATAGTATCACAGAACTTAAAACTGCTGTTTTTGAAGAATGTGAAAGCCTTACAAGCATCATCATTCCCGACGGTGTTACAAAAATAAAAGTTGATGCATTTAATTCGTGCAGTAAGCTTGCTGATGTGACCATACCCAAAAGTGTGACAGATATTGATCATAGTGCATTTTCAGGAACACCGTGGCTTGAAAAAAAGACTGTTGAAGATCCCTTGGTCATTATCAATAATGTCCTGCTCCAAGCAGGAACTTGTAAGGGAGATGTTGTGATACCCGATGGTGTTACAGTGATAGAAGATTATGCATTTCACCGCAATAAGGACATCACAAGCGTAACGATACCCGCGAGTGTTACCGAAATCGAATCACGAGCATTTGAAGATTGCAGTGAACTTGCAAAAGTTAGTATGGCAGAAGGTATGTTAAGCATAGGTTTTATGGCATTTTACGATTGTACTGCCCTTACCGATGTCAATATTCCCGAAAGTGTTCAATACGTTGGTTATTTTGCGTTTGGAAACACAAAATGGCTGGCAGACAAGCGGGCTGAAGATCCGCTGGTCATAATTAATAATAAGGTGTTTGATGCCGTTGTCTGTGAGGGCGATGTTGTTATACCAGAAGGGGTAACAGGTAATTATGAAATGGCATTACAAGACTGTTTATATATCACCTCCGTGACTATCCCGCGAAGCTTCACTTCCATAGATGACTACACATTTTCAGGCAATTACAAACTCAAAAGTGTGAATATCCCGGACACTTTGACAAGTATTGGATATAGTGCATTTGCTTTTTGTCAATCACTTGAAGAAGTTACCATACCCGAAAATGTTTCAAGCATAGGTGCTGCCGCTTTTTATAATTGCACAAGCCTGACAAGCGTAACAATTCCCGCAAGCGTGACTGAAATCGGGAACTCGGCATTCGGGTATAAAGACGGCGAAAAAATTGACGGCTTTACCATATCAGGCTATACAGGCACAGCAGCCGAAAAGTACGCAAAGGACAACGGCTTTGAATTCATCTCGCTGGGCGAAGTACCTCCCGCAAAAGACACCGTCAAAGGCGATCTCAACGGTGATGGTGTTG
Organism: Hominimerdicola alba; assembly: GCF_900112155.1. Taxonomy (GTDB): domain Bacteria; phylum Bacillota; class Clostridia; order Oscillospirales; family Ruminococcaceae; genus Hominimerdicola; species Hominimerdicola alba_D. The sequence goes on from NZ_FOKQ01000002.1 coordinate 39,839, forward strand.
TCAATGTCACCGACCTTACAAAGCTTGCTGCGCATATCAAGGGCAAGAGAATGCTTCCCGATCCCTCATTAGCAGATTTTAACGGCGATGGTAATATCAATATCAACGACCTTGTAAAGCTTGCCGCGCATATCAAGGGCAAAAAACTGCTGTAATGCGTTTCTTTAGGCAAGATGATATCTCCCTCAACGCGGGGGAGATATTAGATGTATAATATAGTTAATATAATGCGTATTGTTCATTATTGTAAAATATATAAACAAATACAACATATTTAGTTTGTGTAGTATACGAATTTGAAGGAGGTAAATTTATGAAAAGCAAAAAAATATTGGCAGGACTTATGGCGCTGACTTTCGTGCTTGGCGGCGCGGCAATGCCTGCAAACACCATTGTTGATACAGTCCTGACGGCAAGCGCCGAAGAAACATTTGGTGATTATACTTATAAGCTGCTTGATGACGGAACGGTTGAGATAACAAATTATAACGGAAATGACGAAAATGTGGTCACACCCGCAAATATAGATGGTATTCCTGTTACAAGTATAGGCGAGCTTTCCTTTAAGGAGTGTACAAACCTGAAAAGCGTAAAGATATCCGAGGGTGTTACAAATATCGGGCGTTATGCTTTTGCTAACTGTACTTATCTGAAAGATGTAACGTTACCGGATTCGCTTGAGCGTATAGGGATCGATCCGTTTGTGAATACGGAAATTGAATCAGAACAAAACAATAACGGTGATTATATGATCATTGACGGCTGGGTGATCATTACGTTGTTTGACATAGAAAATGAATCTCTCACCATACCTGACGGTGTTGTAGGCATTGCTGACATGACAATGATGCATGGAGAGATACACCTGCCCGATTCTCTTAAATATGTCGGAAAGGGAGCTTTTTCAGATGCATTATCAACTGAACACAGAGTTTATGATACGCTGGAGATACCTGAAAATGTGATCAAAATATACGACGTTGGATTCATGTACAGGGCAAAGAGCCTTGTATTGCATGAGGGCTTGGAATATATAGGGAAAGGTGCTTTCCTGTACATAACAGCAAAGGAAATAACGGTACCAAGTTCTGTGACATATATCGGTGAATCAGCACTGGGATACAATGGTAAAGGCGAAAAAATCGACGGCTTTACTATATCAGGCTATACAGGCACAGCAGCCGAAAAGTACGCAAAGGACAACGGCTTTGAATTCATCTCGCTGGGCGAAGTACCTCCCGCAAAAGACACCGTCAAAGGCGATCTCAACGGTGATGGTGTTGTCAATGTCACCGACCTTACAAAGCTTGCTGCGCATATCAAGGGCAAAAAACTGCTGTAATGCGTTTCTTTCGGCAGATTTCTGCATGATGATAATATCTCCCTCAACGCGGGGGAGATATTTTATGTTGTTAAAATATACAAAATCGGTATAAATTAATCTCTGTAATTTTATGGGAGTTAGTCTTGACAAAATGCACTTAATATGCAATAATAAATTAAAGACTATTGTCTGACGTTAACAATTGAAACGAATATAAAAAGGAGGAATACCCCAATGAAAAAGTTTGTTTGCACTATTTGCGGTTATATCTACGAAGGTGACGCTGCTCCCGAGAAATGTCCTCAGTGTAATGCTCCCGCTTCAAAGTTCGATGAGCTGAAGGAAGCTGCTGAGCTGGTATGGGCTGATGAGCACAGAGTAGGCGTGGCTCAGGGTCTTGACCCCGAGATAGTTGCCGGTCTTAAAGAGAATTTCAACGGCGAATGTTCTGAGGTAGGTATGTATCTTGCAATGGCAAGAGTAGCTTACAGAGAGGGCTATCCCGAGGTTGGTCTTTACTATGAGAAGGCTGCATGGGAAGAGGCTGAGCACGCTGCTAAGTTTGCAGAGCTGCTGGGCGAAGTTGTAACACCTTCCACCAAGAAGAACCTTGAAATGAGATATATGGCTGAAAACGGTGCCTGCGAGGGCAAGATGAAGCTGGCTAAGAAGGCTAAGGAGCTTGGCTATGATGCTGTCCACGACACAGTTCATGAAATGGCTAAGGACGAAGCTAGACACGGCTGTGGCTTCAAGGGTCTGTACGACAGATACTTCAAGTAAGATATCTGTGCAGACATAACAGCTTGATATTTCGCTGTACATCGGCGGAAATTGTGAATATGTATTTTATTATGATGCCCGAATGTAATTGTTCGGGCATTTTTTTGTCTGTATATACTAATTTTCATAAAAAACTGTGTATTTATGCAATAATTTACAAATTAATAATTGAATTTTTGCGGCGGTATGCTATAATGTATCTGTATACAAAAAAATTGATAGGCCATATAAAAAATGTAATGGTTAAGAAAACTTTGCATTTTGGGATAATGACCGTTATTGAAGATAGAGGTACGGATTTTGGAAAAAGATGGTAAGAAAAAGCTGAAGCACTCTGTGCGCACGATGATGATAATAATGCTTATCGTCATGGCGGCAGTAGGGGCAGCATGCCTTAGTTATGCAAGCTATGCGCATTATGATAAACAGCTTGAATACGAAGCCGAGCTGCTCAGGAATTCTGCTGAACAGTCAGCGGCTGTGCTGGATATGCATATGAAAAAGCTGGAGGATGCCAGTGTTATCGTGCTTGCCGATGAAGGGCTCATGAGCTTCGATGCGGCCAATTTCTCCACGGGAACAGAGTATGATAATTCACAAAGGCTGGCTGAACTTAAAAAGAACGTGAACGCTCTCAGTATAATCGATAACTACTGCGACTTTGCGCTGATATACCGCAACGATGCAGCCGCGGGAATACTTTCGGACGGCACGAGAGAGCTTATGTGCGATAACGAGAACAAGGTATATCCGTTCCTGAAAAGGCTGCTGGGCGAAAACCGCAGGATCTGGGTCGCAGGAGTGAACGATGACCAGGGAAAGGTGTACTACATAAGTCAGGCGAATGACAATGTGCTGTTCCTGGGAAGTTTTTATACCGAAGAGCTCAGATACCTTATCACAAGCGCAGAACGTATAAAGGATTCACAGCTGCTGCTAATGGACGGCGACAAGAAAGTCATCACCATAAGCAATACCAAAAAGGAATTCGATATAGACCAGACCAGCAGCGACAGCTGTGTTGTTATCTCGGATACAACTATACAGACTGAAAAAACGCTGAGAAACGGCTGGACCATCGTGCTGATGAAAGATATGTCGGGTGCATACGAGTTTTATAAAAAGCTGGAGCTTGAAACGGCAATTGCTCTTATGCTGGTTCTGATACTCATGCTGACTCTGCTTGTTATAAACGTCAAGAATGAGCCTGCCTTCGCTTCTGTGGCTTCTATGACACCGGAGGTGGATATGCTGACGGGTATCATAAATGCCGAAGAAGCCGAAAACATCATAGCGGATAAGCTGGAGACCTGTGTTTCGGGGGCAACGATGATGCTGGCGATAGCAAGGATAACGAATCTCGACAAGATCCGTGCAGCTTACGGTGCATCGGGATACAACGGTGCTATAATCAAGTCTTACCGCGGTCTTGCAGAGTTTTTGAAGACTGATTCGCCCGAATCCAAGAATATCCTCGGACGTACAGGTGAGGGTGAGTTCCTGATAATGGCTGACTATACGCAGTACGACCTTTTCAAGGCGAATGATGCTCTCAAACAGGGGCTTATCGACATGAGCGAAGCGCTGAATTCAGTGTACCTTGCGCATGAGGATGATATCCATATCTGCGTGGGCGCATCCATCTATCCCACAACAGTATGGATTATGATGAGCTTTATCTGATGGCTGAAAAGGCGCTTCAGGAAGCAATAGACGATGACGAGAAAAGCTACGCTATATATAAAAAGGAAAAGAGCACACACAAATGATGGAGCATATTATTAAAAGATCTGCAGCGGTACTGACTGCGGCTGTCATGCTGGTGCTTTGCGGCTGTCACGAAAGGACGCTGAAAGAGGAAGACGAACCTGTCGAGATAAGTTTCTCCTGGTGGGGTACCGACGACAGGAACGAAAGAACGCTGAATGGTCTGCATATTTTTACCGAGCAGAGCGGCATAAATGTACGCCCGAAGTATTCGGAATTCTCGGGATTCAAATCCCAGATGGACGTTCAGATGTATTCGGGCACTCAGTCTGACGTTATGCAGCTGAACTATGACTGGCTGTATGAGTATACCAGGGACGGCAACGAGTTCTATGTGCTGTCCGATCTTGAGGATATAGACTTCTCTACATACCCCGAGGGTTCCCTCAGCTGCGGTATGATGAACGGAAAGCTTGAAGCTGTGCCCTATGGTTTCAACGCAGTCACATTCATATACAATAAGACCCTTTTTGAAAGCTACGGTCTGGAGATCCCTCAAAACTGGGACGACCTGTTCGCGGCTGCTGCGGTCATGCGCAGGGACAATATCTATCCTATATCGCTGACAGAGAAATTCTACTGGATGACAGCCTGCGCGTATATGGAGCAGACTACTGGTCACAAGCCTTTTGATGAGGATGGAAGACCCGCACTCACACAGGAAGATCTGGCTGTTATGCTGAGATTCAGCACCAGGATAGTTGACGAAAAGGTTTCAAAGCTTGGCAGTGAATATGACAGGCGCGATTTCGCCATGATGAAGAACGCTGGTACCGTATCATGGGCTTCCGATCCCGGATACTTTGAGGACGCTATAAACGATATGAAAATGGAACTGGCAATAGGTCCATTCCTGACAACGGACAGTTATCTCAGCTACGGCTGGTATGAAAAGCCCACAGGTCTGTATGCCATAAGGCAGGATACTGCAAATCCCGAAGAAGCAGGAAAGCTTGTCAACTATCTGATAAACAGCTCGGATATGGCTATCTCCCTTGAAATGACAAAGGGTACTCCCATAAGCAGTGCAGCCGCTGAAGCGCTTGAAGCCAGAGGTCTGCTTAAAGGCGTTGAGTACGAGGCTAACCGTCAGATGATGAGCGATGCCATGATACAGCCCATGTGTCCCACCATGGAAAACACCGATCTGATAGATATTTATATGACTGCTGTTTACAATATCCACTACAAGAACGCGAATCTTGAAAGAGAAGCCAAGCTTGCTATGGACAAGATAGACAGGCTTGGATTATGACAATATGATAATGATAAACAGCGGACGGTCACAGTGTGGCTGTCCGCTGTTTTTGCTATCGTAAGAAATACCACAATTTATGAAAAATAATCAACAATCATATGACTTGTAATCATCAATTTGATGTGGTATAATGAGTTGTAAGTACAATTTGGAGGTGCGTGATATGGAGGATCTCCACGAATGCTGGATGACTATGCCTGATGAGGACTTGTCTGACATATACCGCAAAAGGCTGAGGGAACAAAAGAGATTGGCACGTATGACCTTTATCCCGCTGCTGCCTGCGCTGGTGATATATGGATTTATCGGCTGGACGAGCTTTCTGGTATATGAAGCTTCGGGTTTTGTCAAGGGCGCCATGAGCTTTACTGTGGGCAGGGCATTTTACTATATCGGCTTTGCGGTCAGCGGCGCGATGATAAGCACTGTGAGCATCAGGCGGCGCTGGCTCATTTTTTTACCGACGGCATTGATGGTCCCTTTCGTGATTTTTCTGTTTAATGAATTATCGGCGGAGATATTGCTGATGCTTGCATATCTGCTGTTTGTGTATTTCAGACTTGGTACTGTGCTGTCTGACCTTGACTTGCTGAGAAGTTTGCCCAGGTTTCCCTTTGATAAGCACAGCGCCGACCGTGATCTGCGGATAATGAATTCAAAGGACGCGGAAAGATACATTGATCTGGCATCGGGAAAAGCCGTAGCTACGGGATATGAAAGCATATTCACCGATAAAGCCGAACTTCCGAAAAAATCAGGACATTAATTGAAACGTAAAAAATCATATCATAAAGGAGAATAGACATGACAACTAAAGACATCATTGAGCAGGGCAAGGCATATCTGGGCATTGAATTCGGCTCGACACGTATAAAAGCCTGCCTGGTGGACGAAAATCTCGTGCCCGTAGCAGGTGGCTCCCACAGCTGGGAAAATAAGCTTGAAAACGGCGTGTGGACATATTCAAGAGAGGATATCATCAATGGCTTGCAGGACTGCTATGCAGACCTCAGAAAAGATGTTGCAGACAAATTCGGCGTTGAACTGACAACTTTCAGCGGAATGGGTATCTCTGCCATGATGCACGGATATCTTGCCTTTGACAAGAATGACGAGCTTCTTTTGCCTTTCAGAACATGGAGAAACACCATCACAGGCGAAGCTGCCGCAGAGCTCACACAGCTTTTCGGCTTTAATATCCCCGAAAGATGGAGCATTGCACATCTCTATCAGGCTATACTGAACGGCGAGCCTCACGTTAAGGATATCGCCCATATAAATACACTGGCAGGCTTTGTACACTTCCTGCTGACAGGCGAAAGAGAGCTTGGTATAGGCGATGCATCGGGTATGTTCCCCGTGCGTGACGGCGGTTATGACAAGGATATGCTGGCTAAATTCCGCGCCCTTGACAAGGTAAAGGCTTTCGGCTGGGATATCGCTGATATCCTCCCCGCTGTACATTCTGCGGCTGAGGGCAGCACAGCTAAACTCACCGAAGCAGGTGCAAAGCTCCTTGACCCATCAGGCAGCCTGAAAGCAGGCGTGCCTTTCTGTCCTCCCGAGGGCGATGCAGGCACAGGCATGGCAGCAACAAATGCAGTCCGCGAGGGCACAGGAAACGTTTCCGCAGGTACTTCCATATTCTCAATGATAGTGCTTGAAAAGCCCATGAAAGGTCACTATCCCCAGATAGACGTTGTCACTACCCCCGACGGCGCAGACGTTGCCATGGTACACTGCAATAACTGCTGCGGCGAACTGGATAAGTGGGTGAATATGTTTATAGAATTCTCCAAGCTGGCAGGCAATCCGGTTGATGTTTCCACAGCTTACGAAGTGCTCTATAAGAACGCACTTAACGGCGCTCCCGACTGCGGAGGCGTGGTTTCATATAATACTATTTCCGGTGAGCCTGTTGTGGGTCTTGCAAATGGCAAGCCCGCATACTACCGTCAGCCCGACAGTGCTATGTCAATGGCTGATTTCTTCCGCGCAGAGCTCTATGGCGCTATGGCGGCGCTGAAAGCAGGCAACGATATCCTCTTTGAAAAAGAGGGTGTTCAGCCCAAGAGCATCACAGGTCACGGCGGACTTTTCAAGGTCAAGGGCGTGGCTCAGCAGATGCTTGCAGATGCCCTTAACAGCGATGTAAGCGTAATGTCCACCGCAGGCGAGGGCGGCGCATGGGGCATGGCTCTGCTGGCGGCTTTCGGTATCGAAAAGCAGGGCGAAACTCTGGCTGACTGGCTTGAAAAGCGTGCTTTTGCAGGCATGGAGAAGTCTACACTTTCACCCGATGCCGCAGGCAACGCAGGCTGGAAGAAGTATATGGAAAACTACTCCGCAGGTCTGGCAGGCGCTAAGGCTTTCGGCGAGATATAAATATTTAAAGGCTCAGACGAAATGAGCAGGCGAGAAACTATCATATCGTTCATGAAAAAGGAATACAGCGTGTTACCCGAATACCTCTTCGAGGGGGATTTCGACACTGCTGTCTTCCGCCATAACGATACCAAAAAGTGGTTCGGCATAATCATGAAAGTCAAGCGCAGTACCCTTGGCATCGAGGGCGATGGCACAGCCGATGTTATGAACGTAAAGTGCGACCCTCTGCTGGTGGATATACTGGTACAGCGGGAGAGCTTTCTTCGGGCGTACCACATGAACAAGCGGCTGTGGGTGAGCATACTAATCGACAGCGATATCGAGGACGGCGAGATATTCGGGCTGATCGAGCAGAGCTTTCAGCTGACGGATAAAAAGCCGAAAAAGAAAAAGCAATGAGTAAAGATACATACAGTTCCCTGACGGATGTTTTCGTCAGGGAAAGCATTGAAATACTGGGCGATGACCTTGTTGGGATATATCTCCACGGCTCTGCGGTGATGGGGTGTTTCAATCCCGAAAAAAGCGATATCGACCTTATAGTGGTTGTCAGTGATACAATAACCGATGATATAAAACGGCGATTCATGAAAATGGTTGTTGCCCTGAATGAAAAAGCCCCTGCCAAGGGTATCGAGATGAGCGTAGTAAAAGCAGGTGTGTGCAGACCTTTCGTCTATCCCACGCCCTTTGAACTGCATTTTTCTTTGGGTACTCTGGGCTGGTACAAATCTGACCCCGAGGGCTATATCCAAAACATGAAAGGCGAGGATAAAGATCTTGCGGCACATTTCACTATAATCACCCGCCGCGGCAAGACACTCTGCGGCAAACCAATAGAGGAAGTTTTTGGCGAGGTCGACAGGGCGCACTATCTCGACAGCATCTGGTGTGATATCGAAAATGCCGAGGCTGACATATGTGATGACCCCATGTATATTGTACTGAACCTCACAAGGGTGTTGGCATATTGCCGTGATGGGCTGATACTCTCTAAAAAAGAGGGCGGAGAATGGGGAATGGAGAATATCCACAAAAAATATTGCGGGCTGATATGTTCAGCCCTTGAAGAATATTCATCTGCCAAAGCAGGTGAATATGACAGCGCTTTAGCAAAAGAGTATGCAGGATATATGCTCGGCGAAATAACCCCGTATCTTCGGGCGGAAGAAAGGTGAACGACATGGAGATAACCTACAGAAAACTTGAAGAAAAAGACCTTGACACATTTATCACCATGCGCATAATACAGCTTCGCGAGGAGGGTGCAACTGAGGATATCGACCTGCGCCCCAACCTTGCCGACTACTACAAAAGGCATATGGCAGACGGCACTTTCGTTTCGTGGCTGGCGCTGGATGGCGATAAGATAATCGGCACAAGCGGAATGTCTATAGTTGAGAAACCGCCCTATTTCAGCTGTCCTTCGGGCAAACTGGGACTGCTTTCCAGTATGTTCACCGACCCCGATCAACGCAGGCAGGGCATAGCGAAAAAACTGCTGTCACTGGTAGTGGAAGAAGCAAGAAAAGCAGGCTGTGGTGCGGTTCACATTACCGCATCTGATATGGGCGTGCTGTTGTATACCGATTTCGGATTCAAAAAGAACGGCAATTTTATGTGCTATAATTTTTAATATGGTTATCCCGCTGACACATCGGACTTATAGTAAACGACATTTTAAGTGGTGTGGTAAAGGGATAATCAGAATTTTTAATAGTATAACAGGAGGAAAAAATAATGTTAGAAGAACTTAAACAGAAGGTGCTGGAAGCAAATCTGCTTCTGCCCAAGTACGGACTTGTAAAATTCACCTGGGGCAACGTTTCCGAGATAGACCGTGCCAGCGGACTCGTAGTTATAAAGCCCTCGGGTGTTGAATATGATGGAATGAAAGCGGAAGATATGGTTGTTGTTGACCTTGAGGGAAATGTTGTTGAGGGTCATTACAAGCCATCCAGCGATACACCCACACATCTGGAACTTTACAAGGCATTTTCCGAGGTAGGCGGAATAGTACATACCCACTCGAAGTGGGCGGCAAGCTTTGCACAGGCAGGAAAGGGCGTTATCCCTTACGGCACCACACAGGGTGACTATTTCTACGGCGAGATACCCTGCACAAGAAAGATGACCCCCGAGGAGATAGCAGGGGAGTATGAAAAAGAAACAGGCACAGTCATCATCGAGCGTTTCAAGAGTATCGACCCCATGAGCATACCCGCAGTGCTTGTACACAGCCACGGACCTTTCACATGGGGTAAGGACGCATTTGATGCGGTACACAATTCAGTTGTACTTGAAGAAGCAGCCTTCATGAATTTCCATACAGTTATGCTGAATCCCGGTATAGCTCCGATACAGCAGGAACTTCTTGATAAGCACTATCTGCGCAAGCACGGAAAGAACGCATACTACGGACAGGGTTAATTCACAATTCATAATTGTTGGCAGAGCCCTCAATCACCAAGGCGCAAAACCAAAATGCACAGCGAACAATAAGAGAACAGCATACTATCGACCAATAGGCGCGGCAATAACCCAAATACGAGCGTGGACAAAACAACTGTCCGCGCTCAAACTATCGGCGTAAAAATATTGCCGCGCCTGAAATCAACGGCGATAGCCACAGCCGACGCAGTCGCTGTTAGTTGATTTCTCGACCCGTCAGGGGCGACAGATGTCCCCACACAAACCATAGGAACGAGGGGCGACCCTGTCCTCCGCAGTACGATCATAAAAACACAAATGTTCCACACGGAACGTTTGTTTGAAGACAAAAAGCGTATACGATCGTATGCGACCGCATAAAATCGTATACCATGGAATACGACCGTATATGATCGTATCCCAACATAAGTGCTGACACTATCTGCCGTAATATGTATACATGAGTATGTTCCATACGACACATTTGTGCAAAATAAAGAAACGTATACAAAGACATACGACCGCATACCACCGTATGCAGTGGTATGATACCGCAGGCAAAAAGACCCCGCAGACATATATTTACAAATAGTGTAAAATACTCAAAGATATTTGTAATCTAAGTGGGTATTTGTGATAAGTCGAAAAATGTCAAAGTCGGTCTTGACAAAAGGTTATTAATGATTTATACTTATCATGTACATTTATGTTCAAATTTTTTAATTTGTAACAAGTATATCATGAAGAGCAGGAGGATAAAGCTATGAAATTTTGTGCCAAATGCGGTGCACAGATGGAAGACGGAATGAAGTTCTGCGGCGTTTGCGGAGCAGTAGTTTCCGATGGTACCGCAACACAGTCTGCACCTGACCAGCAGTACGGTCAGACACAGCAGTACAATCCGCAGGCAGCAGCTGCTGCACCCAAGCAGCCCAACCCGACTATCCAGAAAATCGTGGGTAAGGTGAAAAAGAACCCCTTGATCGCCGTGATCCCTTTAGTTGCGATAGCGGCAATTATCGCACTGATATGCATCATTGCAAGTGTGACAAAGTATCAGAAAATCGATGCAAAGGAACTGTTCAAGTTCGATTTTGAGGGTCTGAACGAGCATGGTACCGTAGTAGGTGAGCTCAATGCATATCCTGATTATGTGTATGATGAATATGATAAGTTACTTTTGCTGAGCAAGGATATGAAGCATCTCACCGGTGTGACCGGTTCAGATGCGGAAGAGCTTACAGAATTGTTAGGCGATGAGAAGGTATCCCCTTATTTTTCTCTCAATGCAGAAGAACTGAAGAAAGCATGGAACAAGGCAAAGGATCCCCAGGATCTGGTTACAATGAGAAAGGCTCTGCTGAAGACAAACTCCAAGGGCAATTACATTCTCAAAGCCAAGTTCGATAAGGAGAAAGATCTGAAGAACGGCGACAAGATCAAGGTAACGATCGATTATAATGCTGAGGAGCTGAAGAATGCAAAGATCAAGCTCACAAACACTGAGTTTGAGATCGAGGTAAAGGATCTTGAAGATGGCGTTGAGTTTGATCCTTTCGACAGCAAGTATGTCAATGTTGAGTTCTCCGGTATCGACGGTGACGGCAGAGTGAAGATCGATACAACTTCCGAGTCTATCGAAGGTATGTCTATATACTATAGCGCTGATCGTTCCAACGGTCTGAAGAACGGCGATAAGGTAAAGGTAACCTGTGAGATCTATTCCGGCAGATCTGAGAAGTCGGGCGATGCTATTGTATATGAGGCTAACGGCAAGTACTACGTTGTAAAGAGCCAGGATGCACTTACCAAGGAATATGAGGTATCAGGTCTTACCGAGCTGAAGGAGATCGATCCGTTCGAGAACATCAAGTTCGAGTACAGAGGCGGCGCTCCTTTCCTGACCATATACGATGTTGATAATGACGATATGGGTGAGCTGATAATAGACAATGTAGACTTCAATATCGATAACGGCTCCAACCTGAAGGTCGGTGACAAGTTCAAGGTCAAGGCTTATGCTTACAGCAGTCTCAAGGACGATGGCTACAAGCTCAAGGGTGAAGTTGATTCTGACGGTTATTATGTAAAGGAATTCACAGTTGACGATACAATGCCTGCATATGTAACAGCAGCTAATGGTTCTGAAGCTTATGCAAGTGCTGATCTCAAGGATCTGATCGCTGACGAGGAAAGTGAAGTCAGGGAGCATCTTCAGGATGCAAGATCTTCCTGGCTGTCCAATGCAACTAACGTTAAGTTCGAGGGTACTGTTGAGAAGGTTGACAGCCTGACACTGAAAGACGTTTATGTTGCTTTCTCCAACAAGAACAATTACAGCAATATCAGCGGCTATGTAAACAGAGTATACGGTGTATACGAAGTAAAGGTTAAAACAGATGATGAAGAGAAGCCTTCTGCAACATTCTTTGTTGCTATCTATATCAATGACGTTCTCTACGCTGACGGCAAGTATTACAAGAATGAAAGCTATAGCAGCACCGGATATAACTACTATGGTACTATGGCAGACTTCAACAAGCAGGTTGGCGACAAGGAAGGCTACACACTCACCAAGAGCGGCGCTGACTCCGGCGCAGTAGAGAAGCCTGATGATTCCAAGCCCGAGGAGACCACGACCACTACTACTGCAAAGCCTGAGAAGGACAAGGACGACAGCAAGGAAGAAAAGGCTGACGATTCCAAGGCTGAGGAGAAGAAGGACGAGGAAAAGGACAAGGAAGACAAGAAGGAAACTGAGAAGGCAGACGAAAAGCCTGCTGAAGAAGAGGAAAAGGCTTCCTGATCTGAATAATTACAGCCCCTTGGTGCTTATGGCACTGAGGGGCTTTTGCTTTACAAGGACAGTGGGTTATCTTGGTGGGCAAAAAGAAAGAGCGTGGACTTTTGTTGTCCACGCTCGGATTTTTTTATTGATGAGTTTGGATTTGTTTAGCCGAGGACTCAGGAATAATCTACAACGTCTATCCAGCGCATGAGAAGATCCTTTTCTTCCTCTCTGCCCTTGATAAGCTGTGCAGCAGCTACTATCGGGAGCCATGCCTGTACATACTGCTTGGATGTGCCGCTCTTCAGACAATATTTGTCGAGGTATGAATCTGCCAGATCGGGATTGTTAAGGCAGAACAGCAGATAAGTTCTTGCTACGTCAGCTGAAGCATTACCCTGTCTTGCTGCCGACCAGTTGATGACATAGGTGCCCTCATCGTTGATGATAACATTCTTGGGGGCAAAATTGCCGTGGCAGAGCTTTATGTGCTTGGGCATGGAATCCAGTCTTGTAAGAAGCTCGTACTTCTTTATCTCGTCGATAGCTGCCAGTGACTTGATCTGACGCGCCATCTTGTCCTTAAGCTTGGAAAGCAGGGGCATATACTGTGCGTGTATCTCACACTGGATATCGATGAACTGGCTGAGGTAAGTGTCCATCTTGTCGGGATTTTCGTCCATAAGCTGCTGGAGGGTCTTGCCCTTGATAAAATCAAAGGAAATAGCCCATTTGCCGTCTATCACAGATACCTCATGGAGTATGGGGGTCTTGATGAAGGAGTTTACCATTGTGGTCTCACATCTTGCGTGAGTAAGTGCAGCATAAAGGCACTTCTCCTTATATTCAGGCTTATTGTAAATATTTATGGACTTTCCGTCACATTCGTAGATGTCATAGATGTCGCCGTGAGCGATGAAATTTTTCAGTTCCATAGAAACTCTCCTTTTCAAAAAAGTATCGCCGTACTGTCGGGGTATCGGTGAGTACTTAAACAATTAGCTGTCTTTGTACTGTTTATATTATACTACGATTTGATTAGAATTTCAAGAGGTTTTCGTTATTATCACAAACATTTAGAATTTGTTAATAATTACAATGTCATATATTCATAAGCGAGCGCCTTATATGGCGAGTTTCTATAAAAGGGCTCATGCGACGTTGTGTATATTATCCATATAGTTATAGATATGCTCCATGTACAAAAATAAAAGGTTTGTTTGTTAACAGATGTGTATGACGAAAAACAGATCAGCAAGATCGGTTTTGATCATCGCAAAAAGTAGTTATTCGGAGCGTTGACAAATTTACTTCTGCATGATACAATATAAGAACGATACCTTTAAGGGGGCAGCAAAATGAAGAAAGCACTTTTCCCGATGCTTGCGGCGGCACTTATGCTCAGCGGGTGCGGGTTTAGCGATATTAAAGAAGCTATCAGCGAGAAAGTAGACGAAAAGATAGAAGCTCACTCCATAGAAAAAAGCTCGTATACTCAGGAACAGGTCAATGAAAAGATCTATAAAGAACTGGCTGAGTGCAAGCGCAAGATAGTATTTGACGGTGTAGTAAGCACTGAGATGGTTCAGAATGCGGTCTACGGCGCTAGGTATGACCGTCCCGATGTTTTCTGGACAGGCGGTTTCACGGTAAGCACGGATTATTCCACGACTACCCTTGAATGTGACAGCATTCACGATCTTGATGAAAAGACCCTGGCTGAAATGAAAGCGGATATGGACAGATCGCTTGATAAGGTCGTAAAGGAAGCGAGCGAGGGCGCTGCTGATTTCGACAAGCTGCTACTGCTTCATGACAAGCTTATTGAGATATGTGATTATGATTACGATGCGGCGAAAGCCACGGATTCGGAAAATATCGGATTTGCAGGGTCTTCTTATGGCTGTCTGGTTGAACACAAAGCGGTATGCGAGGGCTATGCCCAGGCATTTTCTCTGGCGGCGCAGAAGATGGGCTTTGAGTGCGGTATGGTCTGCGGAATGGCCAGAAATGAGAAGCACGCATGGAACTATGTCAAGATAGACGGCGAATACTACTGGTTAGATGTGACCTGGGATGAGAATGCGACGGAGAGTGAATTTGCTTATGTTCCCATGCACAAGTATTTCATGCTTGACGACAGCCGATTAATGAAAGACCGGACAGTTGAGGAAGATGTACCTTTTGTGCCTGTGTGCAGTTCGATGGATGAAAATTACTATGTAAAGAGCGGGCTGTACCTTGAAAGCTACAGTTTCGATCAGGTAAATTCGCTGTTGAACGAACACTATGAGGATGGCGGTCTGGATATAATGTTTGCGAATATGGACAGCTATGACGAAGCTGTTGAAGACCTTATGAAAAATGGCAGTATCTGGAATACAGATGTAATGAAGAACAACGTTGACAAGAAACCGGGCTATTTCCCGGATGAAGACAAGTTCGGCATACTGACTATAAGCATAGAATAAGCGTAAAACGGCGGTAATTCGGCTATTGACAAATCCGACCGCGATGTGATATAATACAATAAGCAATAGTACACACCCCGACTTCGAGAAAGTCGGGGATTTTGTGCTTGCATCTGTTTGTGAAAAGTACGAACGGATACGTTCGCATTGGCACGTATAAAGAGGAATGCGGGGAATTCCCTGCGCAAGTCTAAATCTGTAAAAACGAACATTAATATATATCAGATAACAGGAGTAAGAATATGGATATTTTTGAAAAGCTGAAACAGCTCTCCGCACAGCGCGGGGAAACAGGTACAAAACCCGAGTATATCATCGTGGGGCTGGGAAACCCCGGGATACAGTATGAGGGCACAAGACACAATGCGGGCTTCATCACCATTGAGGCACTGGAGAAAAAGCTGGGATTTTCGTGCGACAGGCACAAGTTCAAGGCTAAGGTAGGCAATACTGTTATAGGCGGCAAAAGCTGTCTTGTTATGAAGCCCGAGACTTTTATGAACCTCAGCGGTGATGCGGTGTCGGAGGCTATGGATTTCTACAAGATACCACTTGAAAATGTCATCGTGATATTCGATGATATCTCCCTTGATGTGGGTCAGATGAGGATAAGAAGAAAAGGCTCGGCAGGGGGACACAACGGCATCAAGAGCATAATAGCACAGTGCGATGGTGAAAACTTTCCGAGGATAAAGCTGGGTGTGGGCAAAAAGCCTAATCCCGCATATGACCTTGCAAAATGGGTGCTCTCGAAATTCAGCGAAGAGGACAGGAAAAATCTGGATGATGCCGCTGAAAAGGCTTGCATTGCGCTGGAGCTTATGGTGCAGGGCAAGACAGATGAAGCTATGAACAAATTCAATGCGTAGTTTTTAGGGTATGATGTGATGAATATTTTTTTTGAAACAGCAAGCCGTCTTGAACATTACAAGGATATCAAAAACTGCCTGCTGAAAGGCTATACTCCTGCGGCGGTGACGGGCGTTTCGGGTATACACAAGGCTATGCTGACGGCGGCGCTGTCATCGCTGGGCAAGTGCCTGCTGATATGCGCTGATGAAGCTGACGCTACCAAAATGACGGCGGATATAAACGAAATGGCAGGGGAGCAGATAGCCTGCGTTTATCCTGCAAAAGATATGAACTTTGCTTATATGGAGGGGATATCCCGTGAATACGAGCATAGACGTATAGCGGCGCTCTCGGATATAGTATCGGGCAATTGCAGGATAATGGCAGCAAGCATGGAAGCCTGTCTGCAAGGCACCATACCTCCTGCGGCACTGAGGGAGAACACTTTCGTTATTGAAAACGGCAGTGAACTTGATGCGGAAGAGCTTTCGCGGAAACTGCTGGCGGCGGGCTATACCAGAACAGACCAGGTGGAGGGTGCGGCGCAGTTTTCTGTCAGGGGTTCAATAATAGATATATTCCCTGTTCAGGATAAACAGCCTGTGCGTATCGAGCTTTGGGGCGACGAAGTGGATATGATGGCGTATTTCGATGTTGAATCCCAAAGACGTTCCGATCCGCTTGATAAGGTGACTATCGCACCTGCGCTGGAGATAATCTTCCCTGATAGTACCGAGCAGGTAAGGCGTATGGAAGAACTGGCAAAATCTGCGAGGGGCAAGCTTATCGACAAGATAAGAGAGCATATCCAAAAGGATATCGACCTTATCGAGAGCGGCATAATGCTCACCGACCTTGATAAATACTACACCCTTGCGTACAGCGAGACCGCTACGGTCTTCGACTACTTCGGCGGGGGCTTTTGTGCTGTCTCGGAATACAACAACTGTATAGAAAAAGGCAGGGCGGCACTGGCACAGATGGCGGAAGACCTGAAGATACTCTACACCGAGGGCATACTTTTCAAGCGGCTTGAGGGTTTCTGCCTTGAGATGGGTCAGGCGGAGAGCAGGATAGTCAACATGAAGACTATCTTTATGGATACGTTCATGCGCTCGCTGAACAGTGTGAAGCTCAAAAAGCTGATAAATACCGACTGCCGTCAGACTTCTGCATGGGGCGGAAGCATGGTGGCTTTGCAGGAAGAATTGCAGACGCTCTGCGATAACGGCTACTGCACGGTGGTGCTGGCAGGTTCGGAGAAGACTGTGCCTATCATAGTAAAAGACCTGAAAGATTCGGGGATAAACGCTGTGCAGATGGGTGAGGATTTCGAGATAAAGCCCGGAGTGGTATATGTGCGCACAGGCAGTCTTTCGGCGGGATATGATTATCCGACCATCGGCTGTGCGCTGATAACCCAGATGAAAGCCCTGTCCTCGAAGCGCAAAAAGCCCAAGCACAAGGCGGGCGAGGAGATAAAAGCGCTTTCTGATATACATTCTGGCGACCTTGTGGTACATTCCATGTACGGCATAGGCAAATTCATGGGCATAAAGAACATCGAAACAGGCGGTGTGAAGAAGGATTACATCACCATCAGCTACGCGGGCACGGATGTACTTTATGTGCCTGTTACTCAGCTTGACCTTGTATCCAGGTATGTGGGTCCCGGTGAAGACGGCGGTGTGAAGCTGAACAAGCTGAATTCCACCGAATGGACCCGCACCAGGAACAAGGTGCGTGCGGCTGTCAAGGATATGGCTGAGGAGCTTACAAAGCTGTATGCACAGCGCCAGATGGCAAAGGGATATTCCTTTGAGCCCGATGATGACTGGCAGAGGGATTTTGAGGAGAGATTCGATTATCAGGAGACCGATGACCAGCTGAGGGCGATAAACGAGATAAAGGGCGATATGGAAAAGCACACCCCGATGGACAGACTTCTCTGCGGTGATGTTGGCTTCGGCAAGACGGAAGTTGCGCTGAGGGCGGCTTTCAAGTGCGTTGTAAACGGAAAGCAGTGTGCTATACTGGCACCCACCACGGTACTTGCATGGCAGCACTATCAGACGGCGATTAAGCGTTTTGAGCATTTCGCGGTGAAAGTGGAACTGCTGTCAAGATTCCGCAAGCCCAAGGAACAGGCGGCTATAGTTCGCGAACTTAAAAGGGGTACTGTTGACCTGATAATAGGTACACACAGGCTGGTATCAAAGGATGTTGAGTTCAAGGACTTGGGTCTTGCCATTATAGACGAGGAACAGCGTTTCGGTGTGGCACACAAGGAGAAGTTCAAGGAGAACCACCCCGGGGTGGATATACTGACCCTTTCGGCGACACCTATACCCAGAACGCTGAACATGGCTCTCAGTGGCATAAGGGATATGTCAGTTATAGAAGAGCCGCCTATGGACAGACATCCGATACAGACCTACGTTATCGAGCATAATGACGGCGTTATACTGCAAGCCATAAGCAAGGAGTTAAGGCGCGGCGGACAGGTATACTATATACACAACAGGATAGATACCATACTCAGGACGGTTGACCGTCTGCAAAAGAGCTTGCCCGATGCAAGGATAGCCTATGCCCACGGAAAGATGGACGAAAAAGAGCTATCCGAGATATGGCGGCAGGTTGTTGAGCATGAGGTGGATATACTTGTATGCACTACGCTGATAGAAACGGGCATAGATGTTCCTAACGTGAACACGCTGATAATCGAGGACGCTGACAGGCTGGGACTTTCACAGCTGCATCAGCTGAGAGGTCGCGTGGGACGTTCAAACAGGCGTGCTTTTGCTTACTTCACATTCAGGCGCGGTAAAGTGCTGAACGAGACCGCAAGCAAGAGATTGCAGGCGATAAGGGAGTTCACTCAGTTCGGTTCGGGCTTCCACATAGCTATGCGCGATCTTGAGATACGAGGCGCGGGAAGTATACTTTCGGCAAAACAGCACGGTCATATGGAGGCTGTGGGATACGATATGTATTTAAGACTCCTCAACGAAGCCATAGCTGAGCAGAGGGGCGAGGAGATACCTCATTCGCCTGAGGACTGCCTTGTGGATATTGCGATAAATGCTTATATCCCCGATGGCTACATTGAAAATGCGGCGCAGAGAGTTGATGCGTACCGCAAGATAGCTTCGATAGCGACGGAAGAGGATTCACGCGATGTTCTGGACGAACTGATTGACCGTTACGGAGAACCGCCGAAATCGGTGCTTGGTCTGGTGCAGATAGCACTGCTGAGAAACAGAGCTTCAAGGCTTGGCATAAAGGAAATAAAGCAGATGGGTCCGAAGATGCAGTTCTATATCACGACTTTAGAGCCAAGGCAGATAGCGGCGCTGGCAGGAAAATACAAGAGCCGTGTGCGCTTCGTGGACGAGCTGAAACCGTATTTCGCGGTGACAGCGGCAAAACAGCAAAAGTCTGCGGAGCTTATGCAGGAAGTCATCGAGACTATAAACCTGCGCTGAATACAGTATCATCATGGTTTATATGGGGAGACCCGTTAAGATAGGAGAATAGATTTGAAAAAAGATTTCGTAAGGGGTATGTCGCATGGGGTGCCGATAATGCTGGGGTATCTGTCGGTATCCTTTGGATTCGGCATAATGGCGGTCAGCAATGGGCTAAGTGCGCTTTGTGCTTCGCTGATATCCCTGACCAACGTTACAAGCGCGGGACAGGCGGCAGGCGTTGACATCATTGCGGCAGGGGGAACTCTGCTGGAGATGGTGCTTGTGCAGATAACTATAAATATGAGATATTCGCTGATGGCGCTGTCGCTTTCACAGAAACTGGACAAGAAATTCACAACACCCCACAGGTTAGCGGCAAGCTACGGCATAACAGACGAGATATTTGCGGTGTGTGCCGCACAGGAAACTCCGCTGACACCGGCATATATGTACGGTATGATATTCGTGGCTGTGCTGGGCTGGGTAAGCGGTACGGCAATGGGTGCGGCGGCAGGTCAGCTTCTTCCTGCGGCTGTATCAAGCGCTATGGGACTGGTGCTGTATGGTATGTTCATTGCGATAGTGATACCTCCCTGCAAAAAGGAAAAAAGCGTGCTGGCGGTATCGCTGATAGCAGTGGTGATAAGTCTGCTGTTCAAGTATGTTTTCACTGCTGTGTCAGGCGGATTTGCGATGATAATTTGCGCGGTGGCGGCTTCGCTGGCAGGAGCCTGGCTTTTCCCTGTAAAAGATAAGCAGGAGGGAAAAGAATGAGTATAGCGATTTATGTAGCGGTGATGGCGGGAGTTACCTACCTGATACGCATGGTTCCCTTTACATTTTTCAGGAAGAAGATAACTTCAAGATTCTGGCTGAGTTTTCTGCACTACATACCATATGCGGTACTCAGTGCCATGACAATGCCCGCCATATTCTACAGCACGGGCAGTACAGTCACTGCCGCGGCGGGAACGATAGTCGCGCTGGTGATGGCTTATTTTGAACTTCCGCTGATAGCGGTGGCGCTGGGCGCTTCGGCAGCGGCTTTCATAGCGGGGCTTATAATTTAGTAGAAGAAACAACGAGTTGAGGACAAAAGGAGAAGACTTTGGATACCAACGATAAAAGATCATTTTTTGAAAAACAATATCTCAGGCTGTATAAAAAGCTTTATTACAGCGCACTGGCGGTGCTTTGCAGTGAAGCCGATGCGGGTGAAGCTGTTCGTGAGGGCGTGCTTGCGATGTACGCGGTTTTTGACGGTGAATGTACGGCTAGAGAGTTCGATGTAAGGATATTCTCGGTGCTTATGGAGAATGCTGAAAAATACCGCAGGAATAAGGGCTTTTCACGAGGTGGGGAAGTCGGGAAATCAGATGTGCCGCAGGTATTGAAAGAGATCGAAAAGATATCCCACAAGGAAAGGCTTTGCCTTGCGCTGAATGGCATAGCAGGGTTTTCGGCGGCTGATATCGCGGATATCACCGATATGAAGCCATTTGAAGTGAAATCGAATCTCTCTGACGGCAGGAACAGGCTTAAAAACAGCGGTCTGAAAGGTTTCAGGCGCGGAGTGCTGATAAAGGGTCAGGAAGAAATGTTCCCGATACCCGAAAAGCTTCTTCCTGAGAATATCGGTGAGATGCTGGATAACGGCAGTGTGGCGATAACATCTGCGGCGATAGATGCTGCAAACAAGGAACAGCGAACTTTCAGAAAGCGCAGTGATCTCCCGAAGATAGCTGCGGCTACCGCTGTGATAGCTGTTGTGGGCGGGATCGGATTTATGCTTCATGGCGGAAAAACTCCCGAAAAATCAAAGGGTACGGAAAATGTCAGCTCTCAAGCAGAAGAGGAAAGAGATGATATAGATTTCTCAGGTCTGAGGCGAGGTTCTTATAAATCACTGCATACATATTTAATTGAAAGCCACGACAAAAACTGGGAATATTCAAACTATATATCAGATACGAGATATATAAGCAGCAATAATTTTACGGAAGAGCAGATCTTTAGCGATTTGAGTAGGTTTTACGAAAGTTCTTACAGCTACGGAGATATAAAACTGCTTACAGACAGCGATCCTGCTGAGGCTGACAGCAGAGAAAAAAGCAAGCTAAGAACATTTTTGCAGGAAAATGACAAGGTGTTCAGATCAAGATTTACAACTATAAACACCTGCAAACTTGAAAAGGGCAAGGCGGTATTTTCAGAGAATGATCTGATGGACAGCACATATATCAGGCAGGAACTTGCCGAAAATCAGGTATTCAAGGAAAACGGCACCAAGTACGGACCATACATCGTGGGTATGAAGCTGCAGGGCAACTATCTGATAGCGGCGTATAATTTTCATATGCCCGAGATAATAGACGACAAAAAGATCTGCCAGGAGTACTGCGGGGTATGCGTTTTTGACAAGAACAGCGAAGAGCTTCTTTATGAGTACGAACAGCCGGGCATAATGGGTAAGCTCTGCGTTGACGATAATGGCAGGATAACGGTTATAAGTCAGTACAACACGGGCAAAAAGGCTGCTGAAGCTGAGGCGTACAATTCGGGCAGACCTGCTTTTCTTCCTGATATATATGAAAACGGTGAAGCATCGCTGATATCGGAGGACGATATATATATTTCTTCCTTTGCTGAGAGTTCAAAGCTTACGGTAATGAGCAGCATTGATATCTCGGGAGATATGATGTGTACTGACAAGATGGTGCTGACTGCTGAGCTTTTCGGCATGGTGGAAAGCGGCGGCGATATGATACTGAAGTCGTCATGCGATGATAGCGATGGGGACTCAGTGCAGCTGATGCGCATAGATACCTCGGCAGGACTGGAGCTAAAAGCTGTTGGTAATATCCCGAGCGATACGGGAGTATCTTTCGGTGTTATTTCGGATTATACGTCATATTACATCAATAATGGTTCGAATGAATTCATAATAGAAAACGGGATACTATATATTGTCAACGGCAGTGGTGTAATGTGTTTTGATGAGGAACTGAACTATCTGGGAGAGTACGTGCGTTCGGTATACCTCGATGAACTTTCCGATGACACTGAGTTATGGGGCGTGGATTGGCATACTGCGGCGTTTGATGGCTCAACTGTATATTTTGCGGATATCATCGAAGATCTGGACCGTGACGATGAAGATGTGCTGATACTTGAATCGGTGGATCTGAGTGATATAAACTCTCCTAAAGCTATCAGTTACAAAGAGGATACGCTTTCGGCGCCTGCGGCATGGGCAGGATATGGATATAACGGTGCTGTGGAAGACGGCAGGTTGCTACATATGCTGGTATCAGGCGAATCGGAAGATAACATGAACTGTACGATACAGCTTGTTAGCCTTCGTCCCGAAGATGTTGCCGAGGGTAAGGCGGGGCGCAGGGTATATGATATGAAACAAAACGGAGAAGCAGTTATCCCGAGTTTCGATGATGTTAAATATGCAGAGGAGTTGCCTTTGCACAAGCCCGGAGTGATATCTCAGCTGAAAGACCTGCCGTTCGATAATGATTATTCTTCGTTTTATCAGATAAAAGGAAAATATATGTGTATGGCAATTGAGAGCATGATCGACTGTGATGCCAAAGAGATATCCGAGGACGAATACATAGACTTGTTGAACGTTGACGAAACCGGTGAGTTCGATAAAGTCGAAGTAAAGTATGATGACAATGATGAGCCAAAATACTATTATTACAACAGCATAACCTCAAGTCTGAGTTATATCCTGATAGAAGTTCAGGGGGACGAGCTGAAACAGGTATATACAACGCCGTCTGAAACTGTTGAGCTGGAGGGATTTTATGCTCATCCCTCTGAGGATACAGAGGGTTTTGCGGTGTACGATAACTATCTGTATATCTTTGATTCTAAGAACTCAGCCGTTGGCTATAATATTGCGGATACCGAAAAGTAAATAGTCTGATATTTGAGCACGTTCGCAGTCTGCGGGCGTGCTTGATTTTTTGGGGATACAAAAGTGCGTCATACTTGCAGATGAGATCGGCACTTGACGCATCCGCGGAGAATACGCCGTCGGCACAATATGATGGGGTGACCGGTACGGCGTTGATCTTATATGGTATATCAAAGACGGTGCTTACTGCGGGGGCACCGCCTTAAACGTTTGCGGATAATAGTTTATAGGATGCTTTTATGCATAATGACGAAAAGAATGTTGAAAACCTTGGGGGTAATTGGGAAAATGAGATCGTTTGTGGGCGGTTTGTCACTCATGGGGTGTATTTCTACGAAAATTTTATGTGGGGTCGATATTGTAATAATTAACTTCGTTAACAAAATGTGCTGTAACCGATTTTTAGTTTTTGGCAAAAAATGTAAGTTTTAACTGTACGTTGATTTACGCATTAAATCGATAAAGTAACAAAAGTTCTGTATTTTGTGTGAACTTTTAAGAAAACTTATTGACGAGTACCAGTTATTGTGGTACAATAGGACTATAGGAACAGCCCTTGCGGCAGTTTTCACGGCGAGCAGTGTAATAATTTTGTAATTATATGTGTGTTCGCTAACTAAATATCCGAAAATTTAATGGGTCAAACACCCAGATATAGTGGTTGGTTTGAGTTAATAAAAAGTTTACAAGTTACAGAAAAATTACAAAACCCTCTCTAAAAGTTACAAAATGCGACATCAGGTTACAAGTAGATCGTGCCGAGTACAATAAATTTCCCTGCATCTTCAAGAATTCAGGAAAAATACCAATTGCAATTTTTTTCATTATGCTGTATAATGTTCATAGTGGTAAAAAGTGCGATTTGGTGTCAAAGTTTTACCAAGTCGCGGCAGATATGTCCGTGAGGGGGTGAGCGCTTGGCTTTAAAGACCTTGATGGGTACTTATAATCAGAGCATGGACGTAAAGGGACGCATGAGCTTCCCTGCAAAGTTCCGTGAGATCATCGGCGAGCGCTTCATCGTTACGAGAGGTATCGACCACTGCCTGCTGGTATTCTCTCCCGAGGATTTCGACAGGCTCAACGAAAAGTTCCGTGAGATGCCCCTGGCATCGGGACGGGATATCATAAGGTTCTTCACGGGCAGCGCCATTGAAGCCGAAGCGGACAAGCAGGGAAGGATACTGGTGCCTCAGCCGCTGAGAGACTGGGCGGGACTTGAAAAGGAAGTCATCGTGATGGGACTGACCGACCGCTGCGAAATCTGGGATAAATGCAGGTGGGAGGAACGCAGTGCGAAGCTGGACGATGAAGCACTGCTGGCGGCTCTTGAAGGAGTTGGGATATAAATGGAATTCAAGCACGTCTCTGTTTTGCTGAACGAGTGCATCGAGGGACTTGATATAAAGCCTGATGGCATCTATTGCGATGGTACTGCGGGCGGCGCGGGACATTCGCGTGAGATAGCCAAAAGGCTGACCACGGGAAGGCTCATCGCTGTTGACAGAGATCCCGAGGCGGTGGCTGTTGCGACGGAAAGATTGTCGGGACTGCCTGCGACTGTTGTTCACGGAAATTATTCCGAACTGGACGAGATATTCGCAAGGCTCGGTCTTGACGGCGCAGACGGCATACTGATGGATCTGGGCGTATCCTCCTATCAGCTGGATAACGCGGAACGAGGATTTTCGTATCACGCGGACGCTCCGCTGGATATGAGAATGAGCAGTGAAGGACTTTCGGCACGTGACGTTGTAAACGGTTACGATGAACGGACACTGGCGAGGATAATATTTGAGTACGGCGATGAGAAATTCTCGCGGAATATCGCAAAGAAGATAGTTCAGGTCAGGGAAGAAAAACCGATAGAGACCACGCTGGAGCTTGCCGAGGTGATAAAATCGGCTGTACCCCAGAAGGTCAGAAGAGAGAAAAATCCCTGCAAGAAGACCTTTCAGGCGATAAGGATAGAGGTAAATGCGGAGTTGGAACATCTGAGCACCGCGCTGGACAAGGCTTTCGATCTGCTGAACGTGGGCGGAAGGCTTTGCATAATCACTTTCCATTCGCTTGAAGACAGGTTGGTCAAACAAAGATTCAAGAGCTTTTGTCAGGGCTGTATATGCCCGCCTGATTTTCCCGTGTGCGTTTGCGGGAGAACTCCGAGAGGAAAGCTCATAACAAAGAAACCGATCGAACCAACAGATACAGAGAACGAAGAAAACAAGCGCGCACACAGCGCAAAACTCAGGATAATAGAGAAGATAAAGAACGACCCGCAGTGACGGGAAAAGACAAAGAGAGACAGACAAAAAGGAAGCTTGTGTAAAATTTTCTGTGCGCTTTTGGGGCGCGTATAGAGGTGTATCATAAATGACAAAATATAACGACCACAGCAATCTGGCTCATGAATTCGAACTGCCTTACGTGGATAATCCCGAACATGGCAGAACGGCTGTACATGAAGAAAAGAAAAAGCCCAATGCTATCCCTGCTGCTCCTGCTATGAGCATCGGTGCGAAGCTGGCGTGGGCTATACTGATAATCATAGCTGTTTCTCTGATGGGAAGCCTTATCTACGGCAAGGTGGAGATATCCAGACTTTACAATGAAAGGGCCGGTCTGGAAAAGCAGCTCGATCAGCTGCAGAACGAAAATGTAAGTATGCAGTCTGAGATAGCAGAGAGAATGAATATGACCAAGGTCGAGGAATATGCAAGGAACGAACTGGGTCTGCAAAAGCTTGATAAATCTCAGATAGAGTATATAGAGATCGAAACACCCTCAGTGGCTGAGGTAAAGGGCGGCGATAAGGAAGATGCTCTCACTCGCTTTAAACGCTGGATCGATCACGCTTCGGAATATCTGAGGCACTAAATCATATATTATATAAGAAAGTTAAGCACAGATAAATTGTACTTAGCTTTCTTGTTCTATTTTCAAATAGGTTATGTCTTCCCGCGGGGAAGCATAAAACGCATTTATCGGGACGGAGGTTAAGTGATGACCGATAAACCAAGTCTTAAAATGAAAACAAGGCTCACCATATGGCTGTGCCTGCCTGTTCTGCTATTGCTGATATACATGATATGGGGCATATGGAAGGTATCCATAAAGGAAGGCGCAAAGTGGAAAGAGCTGGCTAATTCACAGCAGCTGAAATCCACGGTGGTGCCTGCTTCAAGAGGTTCTATGTATGACGCAAAGGGCAATGTTCTTGCCCAGAGCGCTACGGTGTACAGGATATATGTTGACCCCATAATGCTGAAACAGCAGTGCGATGCAAGGGACAAACGTATCGAGGAACTGAAAGCCGCGATCAAGGAAGAGGACAGTACAGAGAAGGTACTCAAGTACAAGGAAGAACTTGATAACGCAAAGACAAGCACCGAGACTTTCGATGAGCTTGTGGAGTTCCTGGCGCTGAAGCTGAAGATGGACACAGGCGATGTAAGGACCAAGCTTGGTGATATCACAAGCCAGTACATCATACTTGGCGAGGGTATCGAGAAGACCCTCCGCGATGAGATAGAAGATAAGCTCACTGAGCTTAAAATAGACGGCGTAAGAGGCGAAGAGCAGACAAAACGCGTTTATCCTCAGGAATCCCTGGCTGCCCATGTGCTGGGTTATACGGATTTCGAGGATAATGGTATATACGGTCTTGAAGCTTATTACGATGACTACCTCAAAGGCGTTGACGGCAGAGTAGTAACCGCAAAGGACAAGGACGGAAACGATATACCCTACCGTTACAAGCAGAGCTATGATGTTCAGAACGGCAACGACCTTAACCTGAACATTGATATCAATATCCAGTATATGCTGGAAAAAGGTCTGCAGAAAGCGTATGAAGAAAATCAGCCTACTGACAGAGTCTGCGGTATAATCATGAACCCCAAGACGGGTCAGGTATATGCCGAGGCTACGGCATTCAGCTACGACCCCAACGAGCCTTCGCTGATATCTGATAAGCAGGTGGCTGCGAAGCTGGCGGGTATGAAAAATTCTCCCGAATATGAGACTGAAAGACAGAATGCATGGAGTTTGCAGTGGAAGGACAAGTGCGTTTCGGAACTGTATTTCCCGGGCTCTGTATTCAAGATAATCACAGGAGCATCAGCAATTGAAGAAAAGGCGATATCGCTGGACGAAACATTCAACTGCAACAACCATATAACCGTGGAAGACAGAGATATCTCCTGCTGGACCACAGGCGACCACGGCGCACAGAATCTGGCGGCGGCTATGGCGAACTCCTGTAACCCTGCTTTCGTGCAGATAGGTCTTAAACTTGGTGCTGATAACTTTGTAAAATACTTCGACGGATTCGGTTATAATGAGCTTACGGGCATCGACCTGCCCGGCGAGGTAAATTCCTACAATATACATCAGCTCAGCTGGCTGGGCCCCGTTGAACTTGCTACATCTGCTTTCGGTCAGACCAACAAGGTAACACCGATACAGATGATAACAGCAGTATCAGCGGCAGTAAACGGCGGATATGTTGTTACACCGAGAGTAGTCAGCAGCATAACCGACCAGAACGGAAACGTTGTAAAGAGAAATGACAGGGAAGTCAAGAGACAGATAATCTCCGAAGAGACTTCCGCTGCCATGAGAGAGATACTCAAGGGCGTTGTTGAGACAAACAAGAGTTCCAACTGCTATATACCCGGTTACAGCATAGGCGGTAAGTCGGGTACATCGCAGAAGCTGGACGAAAATGCAAAGGGCGATACCTACGTTGGTTCCTACTGCGCATTTGCTCCTGCGGAAGACCCCGAGATAATCATGCTGGTACTTGTGGATCACCCCACAGGCGAACAGTTCTACGGAAGTATGGTGGCTGCGCCTATCTGTCAGGAAGTGCTCAGCGAGGTACTGCCTTACATGGGTATGTTCCCGAACTACACCGAAGAGGAACTGGAAAGCGTATCCATCAATGTTCCAAATGTTCAGTACTACACTGTTGAAGAGGCTACAAAGACACTGGAAGAACTTGGATTTGTAGTTAAGATAAAGGGCGAGGGCGATACAGTCCTGAGACAGATGCCCGCAAGCGTTAAGATCGAGCACGGCGGTTCTGTTGTGCTGTATACTGATCAGAGAACAGAGATCGAGAAGGTCACTGTGCCCAGTATACAGGGTCTTACAAGAAGTCAGGCAAAGGCAACTCTGGAAACTTACGGTCTGAATCTTATAGCAGAGGGTTCTGCGGCGGCTGAAGAAGTAAGCTACGCGCTGGGTGACCAGACTTACGAACCGGGTACCAGCGTACCTCTTGGTACAGCCGTAACGGTAACATTCGCGACTATGGAGGTAGCTTCACAGTAAGGCTGAATGAAAAAACTTTTAAGGGATGAACATGAATGAGATTATATGAACTGATAAAAGAAGTGGCAGAGACTTCTCTGCCTGATATGGAAATAACGGGACTGACCTCCGATACCAGAGGGGAAGTCACCGAGGGCAGCATTTTCGTGTGCATAAAGGGCAAGACCTTTGATGGACACGATGCAGCAAAGCAGATGCTGGAAAAGGGCTGTGCAGCAGTTGTCTGCGAGAGAGATCTTGGTCTTGAAAAGCAGATAATCGTTGAGGACACAAGGGCAGCTTTCCCAAGACTGTGCGCAGCATGGTTCCGCCACCCCGAGAGAGAGCTTGAACTCATCGGTGTTACAGGCACTAACGGAAAGACTACCATCACCACGGTGATAAAGAAAGTCCTCAGCGGATTTGGCTGCAAGGTGGGTCTTATTGGCACCTGCCAGAACGAGATAGGCGATGAGATAATTCCCACTGCAAGGACAACTCCCGAGCCTTACGACCTGTTTGAGCTGTTCAGAAAAATGGCAGACGCAGGCTGTAAGTACACCATTATGGAGGTATCATCTCAGGGACTTGAACAGAAGAGAGTTCAGGGCTGTCATTTCAGGGTGGGTGTATTCACTAACCTTACTCAGGATCACCTTGATGTACACGGT
This sequence comes from Hominimerdicola alba, assembly GCF_900112155.1. Lineage (GTDB taxonomy): Bacteria > Bacillota > Clostridia > Oscillospirales > Ruminococcaceae > Hominimerdicola > Hominimerdicola alba_D. Next base: position 69,294 of record NZ_FOKQ01000002.1, read on the forward strand.
ACAATGGAGAATTATTATCAGGCAAAGAAGATGCTGTTCGATATAAGCGATACAGCGATAATCAATATCGATGACAAGTACGGCGAAAGGTATACTAAGGAGATCCCTTGTCCTTTCAAGACCTACTCGGTGAGCAGAAAAGCCGATTACCGTGCTGAGGATATCATGCTTGGCACTGACGGTGTGAAGTACGTGTTCAGCGACGGCAAGGTGAAGAAGAACGTAAGCTTCAATATGCCCGGACTTTTCAATGTATCCAACTCCCTGGCTGTGATAGCTTGTATGGAAGAACTTGGATATACTCCCTGCAAAACAATAGCAGGATTTGAGAAGATACAGGGCGTTCGCGGCAGAGCGGAGATAATCCCCACAGGCAGAGATTTCACTGTTATATGCGATTACGCTCACACTCCCGATGCGCTGATAAACGTGCTTTCGGCTATAAAGGAGAGCGCTAAGGGCAAGGTGAAGTGCTTATTCGGCTGCGGCGGAAACCGCGACCGCACAAAGCGTGCGCCCATGGCAGCAGCTGCGGCTGAACACGCTGATTTTCTGATAGTTACATCGGATAACCCCAGAGATGAAGACCCCGATGATATCATAAACGACGTACTCAAAGGACTTGAGGGCAAGGATACTCCCTATGTCCGCATGACCGACAGGCGCGAGGCTATCCACTGGGCGATAAAGAATGCCGAAAAGGACGATATCATCGTGCTGGCAGGCAAGGGTCACGAGGATTACCAGATACTTGCAGGCGGAGTTAAGATACACTTCGACGAGCGTGAGGTAGTCGCTGAGGCGCTGAAGGAACTTTGATAATTAACCTGACCCGAGGGTACGGGTCGAGCAAAGGGTGGTAAAGCAATGGAAAAATTAATGCTTTCAGAGATAATACAGGCTGTAAGAGGAAGCTATGGCTTTCCTGCCGATGTTGAGGTAAAGGATATCTCTACCGATACAAGAACTATAACAGAGGGCTCGCTGTTCATAGCGCTGAAAGGTGCTAACTTCGACGGGCACGATTTTGCCGCACAGGCTATGGAGCTTGGTGCTATAGCTGTGGTGACGGAAAGACCCGTTGACGGCGCAAGATGCCTTATCGTGGATTCCACCGCGCAGGCATTGCTGGATGCGGCATCATATTACCGCAGTAAATTCGATATACCACTGGTGGGCATAACAGGCAGTGTGGGAAAGACCACCACCAAGGAAATGATATACAGCGTGCTTTCCCGCAGTTTCAAGACACTTAAAACCGAAGCCAACCACAATAACGAGGTAGGTATGCCCAAGACTTTGCTGGAGCTTGATGATTCCCATCAGGCGGCAGTTATCGAGATGGGCATGAACCACAAGGGCGAGATCTCGAGAATGTCCACAAGCTGCAAGCCGACTATCTGCGTTATTACCAATATCGGTGTTTCGCATATTGAGAATCTCGGTTCCCAGGAGGGCATACTCAAGGCTAAGATGGAGATACTTGACGGCGCTTCCGCTGATGCTCCGCTGATACTCTGCCGTGATGACAGACTTCTCGCAAAGGCTGAGATATACGGCGGCAGGAAAGTTTGGTACTACTCGGTATCCAAAAAGGACTGCGATGTTTATGCTTCAGATATCGCTGCTGACAGCAAGGGCATAAGCTTCACTATACATTATAACAGAGAAAAGCTCAACGCTAGGATAAATTGTCTGGGTGAGCATAATGTCAAGAATGCGCTGGCAGCTTTCTGCGCCGGTGCGGCGGCAGGTATGGAGAATGAGGATATCATTGCAGGACTTGCTGATTTCAGACCTGAGGGCATGAGACAGAATATTATCAGTGAGAATGGCATGACCTACGTGCTGGATTGCTACAATGCAGCTCCCGATTCCATGAAAGCGAGCCTTTCGGTGCTGAGCCAGATATCTGTACGCGGCAGACGTTTCGCTGTGCTTGGGGATATGCTTGAACTCGGAAAGGGCGCGGCGAGATATCACCGTACTGTTGGCGAGTATGTCAAGGCATCAAAGACAGATGTACTGCTGTGCTTCGGCAAGAATTCGGCGTACTATATAGAGGGCGCTTGCGACAAGGGCTTCGACCGTGAGAATACTGCACATTTTGAGACTTACGAGGAGCTTGTGGAGTATCTGAAAGCAAATCTCAAAGAGGGCGACGCTGTGCTGTTCAAGGGCAGCCGCGGCATGAAGCTTGAGGAAGTTTACGAGGCGATAAAACAGGCGTGAAGCTTTCGTTTATAATATTTGCTCTGCAGCTTGCCGTGGGCGGACTGCTGGGGCGGCTTTTCATTCCCGTGTTCAGAAAGATGAAGACAGGAAAAATGGAAATATATATCGGCGACCGATTTAAGCAGGACGGCTCCGAGCCGCGGGGCGGCGGAGCGCTGATGCTGTTTTGCTTTGTAACAGCCTGCTTTGCGGCGGCTGCCGCTGAGGGTTTCAATGCCAATGAGATAAAGGCAGCGGCTTTCACGGCGATATTCGCCGCGGTGCTGACCGCTGTGGGACTTATGGAAGACTACGACCGCGATGTGCGCGGCGGGATAGGCATGAAAAGCAGATACAGGGTGACGATAAAGCTGCTGCTTTGCGGCGGCTATACCGCGCTGATGGGGCTTTTCGGGTACAGCTGCAAGCTTGTGCTGCTGCCTTTCAGATGGGGGTATGTTGACCTCGGGTGGGCTTACATACCACTGAATGCGCTGCTGATGACAGTTATTATCACGGCGGCGGAGATATGTGATTGCCAGAAAGGTATACACGAAACAGGCGTGGACGGACTTTATCCGATGACGATGTTTGTGAGCTTTCTGGGACTTTTTGCGGCTTTCGGAGACGGCAGTCGCGAGGTAGTCAGAGTGATATGCCTTTGTGCGGCGGGAAGCTGTGCGGGGTATCTGATATGGGGGGCTAAGCCCTCGAAACTTTTCCTTGGGCAGTCGGGAGGATTGTTCCTTGGGAGCGTGATGTGCGGCATACTGATGATCTCGGGGCTGCACGGAGCGGTGCTGCTTGCTATGGCAGTGCCTTTCATCGAGCTTGCTGCGCATATTTTGCAGCGGGCGGTATTCAAAAGAAATAAAAAGCTGCTGTTCAAAGGCGCGACGCTTCACGAGCATTTACGCAATATCGGGTGGAGCGAGTACCGCATAACTGCGGCGTATGCGGCAGTGCAGGCGTTGTTCTGCGCGGGTGCGGCGGCTTACAGTATATATGAATCGAGGCTGGTGATAAACTAGCCTTATCAAGAAATTGAGCGGAGGTACAGCATTAATGGCTGATAAGGGTATACACCGCGACCGTGACGGCGGTCTTACACTGAACAATCACCTGATACGGCAACCCGTGGCGCAGGCGAGAAAAAAGCTTAACTTCAATTTCAAATCGATAAACAAGGGCGTGGATATCCCGTTCCTGCTGCTGATACTGGTACTGCTGGGATTCGGCGTGCTGATGATGTTCTCGGCTTCCTATGCCTGGGGCATAAACGATATGGGAGACGGATATTTCTACGCTAAAAAACAGCTGACATTCGCGGGCATAGGCCTTGTGGGTATGCTGGTGGTATCCGTGCTGGATTACCATTTCTTCCAGAATACGGTCGTTTGTTACATCTTTTTTGGCGTGATGTACGCCATGTGTCTGTACGCGGCGTTCTTCGGTTCGTCAACTGCGGATGCAAGCCGATGGATAAATCTGGGATTTGTGCAGTTCCAGCCCTCGGAGCTTCTGAAAGTAGCGTTTATAATAATATTCGCCTACATAATGGCGGTAAATTTCCCTAAATTTGATAACTGGAAGTACTGCGTTATACCTTTCACGGTGATAATGGGTATAACGGTCATCGTGCTGGGTCTCCAGAGACATCTGTCTGCGGTGCTGATAATAGGCGTTATCGGCGTCAGCATGATGTTTGTAAGCGGTATGCCCGCCAAGACTTTCTGGAAATTCATAGGCGTTCTGGCGGCGGTGGCTGTGCTTTGTCTGGCAGTGGTGCTGATGGCGGGTAAATTCTCCTACTTACAGGAAAGAATAGACGGCTGGCGCAACCCTGAGGCAGATATACAGAACAATACATGGCAGACCTATAACTCACTGGTAGCTATCGGTTCGGGCGGCTGGTTCGGACTGGGGTTCGGTGAATCGCGACAGAAATTCCTGTACCTGCCCGAAGCACAGAACGACTTCGTATTTGCTATAATCTGCGAGGAACTGGGATTTGTGGGTGCACTGGTAGTTGTGGTGCTGTTCGTTATCTTCGTGCTGAGAGGATTCTATATAGCCGCAAATGCCAAGGACAGATTTGGTATGCTGGTGGCTGCGGGCATCACGATACAGATAGGTCTTCAGGCTTTCCTGAATATCATGGTTGCTTCAAACTCCTTCCCGAACACGGGTATATCACTGCCGTTCTTCAGTTACGGCGGTACAGCGCTGATAATACAGCTGGCTGAGATGGGAATACTGCTGAGTATATCACGTCAGGGACACATCAAAAAATGATAAAAAACAGCGCCTTCGGCATTTTGCTGTGGCGCGGTTTTGCGTATTTTGTTAAGTGTTAACTGAAAAATGTTGCTTTGTTAATAATATTTTAGTATAATTGAAATGATAATAAGTATACTATGTAAACGTTCGCGAAACTCTTCGTGAAAAGGTTGCACAGAATAAGAAAGAGGTATCTGCTGTATGCTTAGAGTACTGCTTGCAGGCGGCGGCACAGCGGGTCATGTGAACCCCGCGCTGGCTATTGCCGAGATAATAAAAGAAAACTATCCCGATGCGGAGATATGCTTCGCAGGAAACCCCGATAAGCTTGAAGCAAAGCTTGTACCAAAGGCGGGATACAAATTTGAACCGCTGAAAATAGAGGGCTTTCAGAGAAAGATAAATGCCGAGAACATCAAAAGGAATTTCCGTGCAGCTGTGTATCTGGCTAAGTCGGGAAGCCGATGCAAAGAGATCATAAAGGGATTCAAACCCGATCTCGTTATAGGTACGGGCGGCTACGTAAGCGGACCTGTGGTAAGGGCGGCAGCCAATATGGGCATCAGGACTGCCATACATGAACAGAACGCTTTCGCAGGTGTTACAAATAAGATACTTTCAAAAAAAGTCGATGTTGTTATGATGACAGTTGAGGAATCAAGGAAGAATTTCCCCGATGCAAAAAAATGCGTGGTGACGGGTCTGCCCGTAAGGGGAGGCTTCGGCAGGCTGACAAAGGCTGAGGCACGCAAAAAACTGGGTATCCCGGAGGATGCACAGGTAGTACTGTCAGCGGGCGGAAGTCTGGGTTCAAAAGTACTGAACGAGAATATAATGAAACTCTTTAAATGGTATCAGCGTGAGGGCAGGGAGGTATACCATATACACTCCTACGGTACCTACAAGGATTATGAGAATTATATAGCTGACTGCGAAAAACAGGGCATAAAGCTTAAAGGCAACGATCACCGCATAGTTGACAGCTATGTAGATATGCCCAAGGCTATGGCTGCCTGTGACCTTATTATCACCAGATGCGGTGCGGCGTCACTGGCTGAGATAGAAGCTATGGGCAGATGTTCGATACTTATACCCTCACCCTGGGTAGCGGAGAACCATCAGTATCATAATGGTATGGTACTGCAGAATGCGGGCGCGGGATTGGTTATCGAAGAAAAAGATCTTACGGAAGAAAAGTTCGTGGGGGCAGTGAGAGATTATCTCGATGACCCCGAAAAGCTGAAGGATTGTTCCGAAAAGGCAGCGGCACTCCATATCAAGGATACGAAGGAGCGCATAATGAACTGCCTCAGACCTCTCATAGGTAAGAAATAATGGTTGGTAAGTAAAGATATGGTTGACAGGTAAAGAACCGGATATATAGAATCGGATATGATGTGAGGAATGATATAATTTGGCAATTGACAGAACTATACAAACAAAGCGTTCGGGTTCGGGTGCAACGATGGACAGCTTGAAAGTTCCTGATAATATTAATGAAAAGCTCGGTCACAATTCCTACAGGGGTTCAAAAACGAATGCCGCCGCCGAAGAGATATTCTCGGGCAACAGGTATTCAAAGCAGACCCGTTTTGGCGCTGCCGATAACAAGTATGAAGGATCTGAGCGAAGAGCAAGATACAGGTACAATAATCCCGCGGATGATCCTGACAGCTTTATACCAAAGCCCGACCCCAATAAAAAAGCTCCCGACCTGCTTCATCAGGGTGTAAAGGTCGGCTCAGCATATGTTGAGAGAAAAAAGGTAATAATCTGGATAACCGTGGCGCTGGTACTTCTTGCCTGCGCACTGCTTTTCCTACCGCCGCTGATGAACAGCACAACTCAGGAAACAACAGTGGATTACGACAGAAACATCTTCCAGAAAATGGGCATGACAGAGTTCAAGACCTATGCGCTGTCGAATTATTCGGTTTACAGTCAGGATGCATTTTCCTCTGAGAAAAACGAGAACTACCGTGTTATCGAAATGACTGTTCATGTGCAGAACTCATCTCCTTTTCAGGTGGTGATACCGCAGTATAAGGCGCTTCATGTTCCAACTAAATATGAAGACAAGGTATGCTATGTGACCTCTGCCAGACGCGCAGCCACCAAAGATGGCGAGGGCAAGGTCGTAGGCGATGTTATAGACGGTTTTCAGGGCAAAGACGTTACTGTGGAGCTTATGATAAACGTAGCGGATATGACAGAAGAAGAGCTGGATGAGTGCGTTACGGGTATGGTGCTTTCCACAGTCAACACAAAGAAGAAGATAGCAAGGAACGTGTATGTGCCTTGCCTGCCTGCTATGCTGTTTATATCAAACGCTGTTACGGTACAGCTTGACCCGTAGATATCAGGTAACAAATAACAAGTTTCGCGCATAAAATAAGCTATACTTCAATTAAAGGGGCGTAGCTTGATGCAGAGACTTATCATAAATGGCGGAAAACGGCTGTGCGGCGAAATAAGGGTACAGGGTGCCAAAAACAGTGCGCTGCCGCTGCTTGCAGGTTGTCTGCTGGCGGAGGGCAGGACGGTGCTTAGGCGATGTCCCGAGCTGACGGACGTTTTTGCCGCTTGCAGGATACTTAACGAACTGGGCTGCAAATGCAGTTTCAGGAAAGATACTGCAGTGACCGACCCTGTCGGTGCTGATGGTTACAGGATAACAGAGGAGCTTATGCGCGAGATGCGCAGTTCCATTGTTTTTCTGGGGGCAGTACTGGGTAAGACAGGCAGATGTGAACTGAGTTATCCCGGAGGCTGCGAACTCGGTCCCAGACCGATAGATATGCATCTGGCTGCGCTTAAACAGCTGGGTGTCAGGATATGCGAGGAGCATGGCAGGATAAGCTGCACCTGTCCCAAGGGGATAAGGGGCGCGGTGATCGACCTGCCTTTCCCTTCAGTGGGGGCTACCGAGAATATCATGCTGGCGGCGGTGTGCGCTGAGGGTGACACTGTTATCCGAAATGCGGCGCGTGAGCCCGAGATTGCAGATCTTGCGAATTTTCTGAACCGCTGCGGCGCTGACATCAGGGGCGCAGGGTGCAGTACGCTGAGGATATGCGGCGTGAAGAAGCTTCACGGCTGCGAATACGATGTTATGCCCGACAGGATAGCGGCGGCGACCTATATGGCAGCTGCGGCTTCGACGGGGGGCGAACTGGGATTGCTGGGCATCAGGTGTGATGATGTTCAGGCGGTGACGGCGGTGTTTGAAGAGATGGGTGCAGCGGTCTACTGCACAAATGACAGGATATTCATAAGCTGTGTAAAACCGCTGAAAGCAGTGCGAATGATACGGACGATGCCTTATCCCGGCTTCCCGACGGATGCACAGGCTTTGGTGATGGCTGCGCTGACTACGGCGCGTGGCAGCAGTATGATAGTAGAAAATATATTTGAAAGCAGATTCCGCCATGTGGACGAATTGGTGCGCATGGGGGCTGATATAAAAGTATCGGGCAGAACAGCTGTGATACAGGGCGTGAAAAAGCTCTGCAGCGCGAATGTAAGGGCGCATGACCTCAGGGGCGGCGCAGCGCTGACAGTTGCCGCACTGGGCGCCGAGGGGACTTCCTCGGTGGAGGGTGTGTGCTATATCGACAGGGGCTACGAATTTATCGAGAATGTGCTGGGGTCGGTGGGCGCTGATATACACAGAGAGTTCTGACGAAAAGTGTGTAAAATTTTGGGAACGGCATAAACATGATATGCCGGTAATTATCAGACAGAGGAAAGAAATAAAATGAGTGTTGATTTTGAAAATGAACCTGTGCCTGCGATGACGCCGAGAAGGGTCGGGCGCAAGCTTGACCTGCGTATGCTTTATGCGCTGGCGGCAGTCGCAGCAGCAGTGGTGGTACTTATTCTCTGCATGACGATATTTTTCAACGTCAGCAGTGTTGAGGTAAGGGGCGTGAGCCTTTATACCGATGACCAGATAATAAATGTAGGCGGTATTTACGAGGACATGAATCTTGTCAGGACGGATGCCGCAAGGGCTGAAAAGCGCCTGCTGGATAATCTCGTTTACATAGACGAGGTCAAGGTGTCGAAGTCCTACCCCTCAACGGTGGTCATTGACTGCAAGGAAGCCGTAAAAGCGGCGGATATAGAGTTTGAGGGCGGATACTATGTGCTGAGCACATCGGGCAGGATACTTGAAGCGAACAATCCCATGCCTACGGGCGGTATCCCCATAATCACGGGATTCAAGTTCTACACGGCGCAGGATCTTATCGACAAGGGCAATGAGCTCACCGATGAAGAGATATTCGCTTACCGTGCGGCAGGTACAAATCTGAGGTCGGAGGATAATTACAGCGACAAGATAATCATCGACCTTATGGCAGAGCTTGCTGAACAGGGCTATGAAAACGTGAAGACTATTGATATAACTTCCCGTGCGAATATCATACTGAATATTGACAACAGGCTTGATATCAAGCTGGGAAGCTCCGCAGATATCGGCTACAAGCTCAGCTATTTCAAGGCTGTGATGGGCAAGCTGGCTGATAACTACGAGGGCACCCTCATCTATAACGGCTCTGAAAACGGCGTTTCGGCTATACCTAAGGATAAGTACCTTGGCAAGCCCACATTTGCAAAAGACCCCGAAAAGACCGATTCGGACAGCAGTTCTGCTGATGAAACGAACCCAGAAGACGACAATACAGCCGACAACGGAAATGACAACAGCCAGGCTGAAAACAACGGCTATGACAACGGCGGTCAGGTTGATAACGGTTACGACGGCGGATATGATAATGGCGGCTGGACGGATAATACCTGGGACAACGGTCAGTACAACGAAAACGGAGGCTGGGCTGACAATAACTGGGATAACGGTCAGTACTACGATAACGGCGGAGGTTATGACTATACCTACGATGGCGGCGAGTATGGTTGGTAATATAATCAATTAATAAAAAATTAACTAATATAATGGTATTAAATTGTCAAAATCCTTTACAATTCGGGAAATTTGTGATATAGTATTAATGTATCTAATTATGTTCTTCGGGTCGGATTATATAAAGACAGAAGAAATATAAGGTTAATAATGACCCGTAAGGATATGTGAAAATTTTTTGGGAGGATGTTTACTATGAGTTACGAATTTGTAGAAGAGCCCCTTGTTGGCGCAAGCATTAAAGTCATCGGCGTCGGCGGCGGCGGCGGAAACGCACTTAATGGCATTGCAGCGGCAGGTATCCAGGGCAATGTTGAGTACATAGCTGTTAATACCGATATACAGGCACTTAAAAAATCACAGGCAGACAGACAGATACAGATCGGCGCTAAGCTGACTCACGGTCTGGGTGCAGGTGCAAAGCCCGAGATCGGTGAGGCTTCCGCACAGGAAAGCCAGGACGAGATAGCTGAGGCTATCAAGGATGCTGATATGGTATTTATCACCGCAGGTATGGGCGGCGGTACCGGTACAGGTGCAGCTCCCGTAGTTGCTGAGATAGCTCAGAGCCTTGAAAAGCTGACAATAGCTGTTGTTACCAAGCCTTTCAAGTTCGAGGGCGTTAAGAAGATGCAGAGAGCTGAAAGCGGTATCGAGCAGCTGGTAAAGCACGTTGATGCTCTGATCGTTATACCTAACCAGAACCTCATCACCAGCGATATGAGACTGACCATGAAGCAGTCCTACCAGATCGCCGATGAAGTGCTGAAGACCGATGTTATCGCTATAGCTGAGATAATCACAAGACATGATGAGATAAACGTTGACTTCGCCGATGTTACTACAATCCTGAAGGGTGCGGGCAGAGCTCACATCGCTATCGGCCACGGCGAGGGCAAGGATAAGGTACAGGATATCGTTGATCAGGTTATCGCTTCCAAGATACTTGAGACTTCTATCAGAGGTGCTAGAAGACTGATCGTTAATGTTAATATGTCCGAAGACCTGCTTATCAGCGATATGGACGAGCTGACTGCAGCTATCGCAGATGCAGCTGATGACGGCGCAGAGATCATCTTTGGTAACGGTACAAATCCCGAGACCAAGGATTGCATGGACGTTACTGTTATCGCTGCTGACTTTGTTGACGGTATCCCTTCTGCTGCTAACTATCAGGAAGCTGCTGCTCTTCAGCAGTCTCAGGTACAGGCAGTTCAGGCTGTACAGCAGGTATCTCCTGCTCCTACCGCTCAGACATTCTCTTTCCAGAGAACCGAGGAGGACAAGAAGGCTGACGCTGAGGCTATGTACAGAGCTGGCGTAAAGGCAGCTGACAAGACTGATATCTACGACGATATCTTCAACGTTTTCAAGAATAAGTGATCCATACTCAAAGACGAGTCAGTCGGCTCGTCTTTGCTTGACTGAATTTGTTCAGATGTTCTGAATTGAGTTCAGCTACAATAACAAAAAACTGAACCGGTTTTCATACGCTCGGCGGCGGGTGAAAATTGCTTGATTTCTATAAATATCGGCATAAATCGGACGGAAATATGCACAAAAACGACTGTGAATATTGTGTAGATTACTGAATTTTCATGTTTATGCTCAAATCGTCAAAATAAGTGGTTGAAATAATCTTTTATTTATAGTATAATAAAGTGGTATTAAGATTATTGAAAATTATCTTTTAGCAAACATATATATTCAGGAGGGAATTAAAATGGCTAGTAATGGTTATTTGAGAACAGTAAGAGTCGGCGGCTTCGATAAGCAGGACGTTCTGCAGTATGTTGATGAGCTGACTTCTAAGATCTATCAGCTGGAGACTAAGGTCAAGGATCAGGAAGAGCAGATAGACCAGCTCGCTCAGGGCGGCAGCGACTCTAAGGGTGACGACGAGGCCAAGAAGGAACTCGAAGCTAAGGTAGAGGAAGCTAAGCAGAAGATAGCTGAGCTGATGGCATCTACCGATACCATGAAAGTCAGAATTGCCGACTATGAGCAGCAGATTGCTGATAAGGACGCAGAGCTCGAGGAGAAGAACGCCGAGATCGAGACACTGAAGGACAAGGTTGCAGAGGCAGAGCAGAAGGCTAGCCAGGCTGCTAACAGCGGTTCTCAGCAGGCATTCGATATGGGTCAGATCTTCGTTCAGGCTCAGCAGACTGCTAATATGGCTATCGAGAAGGCAAGAGCAGACGCTAAGCAGATCACTGACGAGGCTGAGGCTCAGGCTAACCAGGCTATCGATGACGCTAACGCACAGGCTGAGGCTACTGTTACCAAGGCTAATGCAGAGGCTGAGCAGACTCTCAGCGCAGCTAAGGCAAGCGCAGAGGCTACCAAGGCTGAGGCTAAGAAAGAGGCAGATCAGGTTACAGGTGCTGCTTACTCCGAGGCTTCCAGAGTTAAGAAGGAAGCAGAGGCTGAGGCTGAAAGACTTGTATCCGAGGCTAAGGAGAAGGCTGCAGCTATCAAGAACGATACTGTTGAGATCAGAACAGCTGTTAAGGAGCAGTTCACAAACCTCAGCGACACAGTTCAGAAGCTGGTTACTTCCCTCAACGATCTGTACGGCAGCAGCATAGGTGCTGTTAATACCGCTAGAGATCTTATCGATGACGGTCTGGATATAGTTTCCGACGAAGAAGAATAATGGCTGAACTAAGAAAATTTCGCACCGAGGAGCTTAAAGCAAGAAGCGGAGAGCTCCGCTGCGGTGATAAAATACTGGTCACAGGCACTGTCTATACAGCCAGAGATGCGGCACATAAAAGGTTCGCAGCACTGCTCGATGAGGGCAAGGAGCTGCCGATTCCCCTTGAGGGCGCTGTGATATACTACGCAGGTCCTACACCCGCACCCGAGGGCAGACCCATAGGTTCATGCGGTCCTACTACTTCGGGCAGAATGGACAGGTTCGCACCGAGACTCCTTGATCTTGGTCTGGGCGGAATGATCGGTAAGGGCGAAAGATCGCAGGAGGTTAGAGATGCCGTTGTGAGGAACAAGGCAGTATACCTGTGTGCAGTAGGCGGTGCAGGTGCGCTGGCTTGCAACTGCATAAAGTCCTGTGAAGTTATCGCTTTTGAAGATCTTGGCTGTGAATCAGTTAAGAAGCTCTATGTTGAGGATTTCCCTCTTATCGTGGCAGACGACTGCTACGGCGGAGATATCTTCTCCAGCGGCAGAGCTGAGTACTGCAAAGCAGAATAATGATATATCGCGCGGCATCGGGAACGATCGCCGCGCTTTTTGTATTATATGAACTAAAATGCGATATTAAGTTTGTGCACTATCACACCAAAAATATCAGGGCGGCTGTACGTATATAAAGTGTAAGACAAATGAAAGGTGATAACAAAACACCGACAACAAAACAGGAGGAAACAAAAATGAAAAACACATACTTAAAGAGAACTATATGCACTGCACTTGCAGGTCTGATGATGGCGATGACCGCCTGCGGAAACGTTACAGAGGAGAAAGAATCTCCCGCATCGAAAAAGAGCGAGCCCGATACATCGTTTTCAGCGGCTGAACCTGATAACGGCGATAAGCCTGCCGAGTCTGAAATATCACTGACAGTAAAGCCTTTGTCTTCGGTAACTCCTGAAAAGAGCGATGAAATGCCCGACGACGATTTCAATGCTTCGTACCGCAATTACGCGGCTGAATTTTTCAAGACCGCCTGCGCAGAGGATATCAAGGCGGGCAACAATGTTATGATATCACCTGAGAGCGTTATGATGGCTCTTGGAATGACTGCCAACGGAGCAAAGGGTGAGACCCTTTCAGAGATGGAAAAAGCTCTTGGCGGTCAGGGAATAGATACCGTAAACAAGGCTATGCAGTACCGCATGACAAAGTTCATGAACAGTGAAGACATAACTTTCAATGTGGCGAATTCCGTATGGGTTCGTGATGATGCAGACCGTATCAAGATGAAGCAGTCTTTCTGCGACAAGGTAAAGTCGGTATACAACGCTGACAGCTTCCTTGCGCCTTTTGACGATACTACGTGCAATGATATAAACGGCTGGGTAAACAATAACACAAACGGAATGATACCAAATATTCTCGACGAGATACCATATGATGCGGTGGCATATCTGGTGAATGCGATGGCATTTGAGGGCGAATGGGCTTCGCCTTATGCAGAACATCAGGTGAATGAGGATCAGACCTTCACCAACAGCAATGGCGAGGAAGAAAAGGTGACTATGCTGTACTCCGAGGAAGGCGGTTATTTCGAGGATGAGAACACAACGGGCTTCCTGAAGTATTACAAGGGATATGATTACGCTTTCATGGCTATGCTGCCTGCTGAGGGTACTGACATGGTTGACTATGTGGCAGGTCTTGACGGCGAAAAGCTGAAGAATCTGTGGCAGACTTCCGGCGGAAAAGTAAATGCTTGCATACCCGAATTCACCTATGATTACGGCAAGGAACTCAGCGATGACCTGAAAGCCATGGGTATGACCATGCCTTTCGGTGATGGTGCTGATTTCTCTGAAATGGCTGAGACCGGCACAGGTTCGCTTTACATAGACAAAGTTATCCACAAGACCCATATTGAGCTTGACCGCAACGGCACAAAGGCTGCTGCTGCAACGGTAGTTGAAATGGTCGATGAGGCTTGTATTGAAATAGAGGATCCCAAGGAAGTATATCTGAACAGACCTTTTGTTTATGCGATAATCGACACAGAGAGCGGTACACCTGTTTTCATGGGCGCTGTGAATACTGTTAACGGCTGATAGGCGACATTGGAATATATTCTCCCTGATGATAGTTTTGCCCCGGAGCATTTTAGTGTGCTTCGGGGCAATGTATTTTTTACGAGAAATCATGCGTCGGTGGGAGAGACGGATATTTGTTTTTATCAGAAGTTTGCGAGGGTTCGCCCCTCGTTCCTCGGGTCGAGTCATCGGATAACAGCGACTGCGTCGGCTGTGGCTTCGCTGTCCGATGACGGGCGCGGCAATATATTTACGCACATAGTTTGAGCGTATGCATACGGTCGCATACGCTCGTAATTTTTTGTAGCGATGACTGCGTCGACCGCGTGCCGCGCCTTATTTGGTCGTTAGTTTGCTGTGCTATTTACAGCACTCTTGTCACGCTAGTTTTGCGCCTTGATCGAGAGGCTCTGCCTCTAACAGTCAGCTTTGCTGACTGTGGCTTCCGCAAGCCTTTCGCGAAAGGCTTGAGCCAAAGCTCCCTTCGCGGCATAGCTTTGTTCTGGTCGCTGGTTTGCTGCCGCGCAACGCTTGACCCAAAGCTCTCTTCCTTGGCAGATTTCCATGGGTTTACTGTGTTTTTATCGGGAAGTCATATTGCTCGGTGTGATTTTGTGCGTTGTAACAAAAACGCAAAACAAATACAATAAAAAGGTGACATTTTACTTGACAGCAATTGACAATCATGCTATAATAAACAAAAGAACTTGATGTGAAATTTCTATGAATCTTAATAATGTTGATATTTACTTATCAATATTTTAAAATGGCGAAAAGAGGTGTACTATGGATAGAAAACAAACCAATGTAAAAACAAGTATGCGTAATTTTATTATTGCACTTGCTCTTTTGCTTACTACTAATATACTGATGGGTGTTATACTTGTAAATGTATCAAAAAACGCTCTTCGCGCCCAGATAGAAGAAAGAATGCTTGATGTATCTAAGACTGCCGCCGCACAGATCGACGGTGATGTGCTGAAAAATATTACGGCTGAGGATAAGGACACCGAGGAATATAACAGGACGCTTAATATACTCCGTTCATTTCAGGATAATATCGAGCTTGACTATATCTACGGTGTAAAACCGGGTCCCAATAATACTTTCACATTCACCATCGACCCTGACAGGGAAGACCCTGCGGATTTCGGTGAGACTATCGAAACTACCGATGCTATAGTAAGTGCAGCTAATGGCAGATCAGATGTTGATAAATCACCTCACAGTGACGACTGGGGCAGATTCTATTCGGCGTACAGCCCTGTTTACGATACCGAGGGCTCGGTAGTAGGTATCATAGGCGTTGATTTCAGCGCGGACTGGTACGAAAAAGCCCTTAATTCTCAGACATCGGTAGCTGTTATAGTTACCTGTATCGCTGTGACGATAGGTATCATACTGTCATTCATTATCATGTCACAGAACAGAAAGCGTTTTACAGCCATGCTTAACAGGCTTGACGACCTCGACGATGTTACGCAGAAGATCGACAAGATCATCATGGCTGGTTCGCTAAAAAGACTTGAAATGCTGCCCGATGCTGACAGTACGGTGCTGAAAACACTGGCAAGCGGTGAAACATACGATGAACATACCCCCAACGAATATGAAGCAGTAACTTCAAGTATTGAAAAGGTATACGATAAAATGCGTTCCTTTGCAAGGTATGTTGAAGCAAGGTCGGAGATAGACGGCACTACGGGCGTTAAGAACAAGGCGTGTTACAGAAACAGGATAAAAGAGCTGGACGAGCAGATATCTGCGGGCAAAGCTGATTTTTCAGCGGCGTTTTTTGATATCAACGGTCTGAAGAAGATATATGTTCACCACGGTTTTGAAGCCGGTGAAAAGCTTTTGTTTGAATGTGCAAAGGTGCTGAAAAACGTATTCGGCAAAGAAAATGTTTATCATGTAACAGGCGACGAGTTCATTATACTGACAGACCAGAAGCAGAACTGGCAGATGAAAGACCTTTTTGCAGAGTTTGAGAAAGAACTTGAAAAGTACAACGAAGAACACGTCCGTGATAATATTCTCTCGGTCGCAAAGGGTTTCGTTACCTACGACCGCGAAAAGCACAAGAATTACCGTCAGGTATTTGTTGAAACCAAAGCGGCTTGTGACGCTGACAAAGATGATCACTACGGCAGAAACAAGATAGAGTTACAGTAAAAAAACAAGCGATGTACCTGCAATAGGTACATCGCTTTTTGTGTATACAAACTTTGTATTACTTAGCCTTTGTGTCGATCTCTTCCTTCAGCTTAGCGATAGCATCGTCTGCGGGCATAGCGGGCAGCTCGCCTTCTTTTCTGGAACGTACTGTTACAGTGCCGTCCTTAACTTCGTTATCGCCTACGATGAACATATAAGGAACTCTGTCGAATCTTGCCTGCTTGATCTTAGGACCGATGTTATCGTCCTCAGCGTCTACCTCAACTCTCATGCCGAGAGCGCGCATCTTATCGCAGAGGTCGTAAGCATAGTCATTGTGCTCGGGCTTGATGGGCAGTATACGTACCTGCTCGGGTGCCATCCACAGGGGGAGCACGCCTGCGTACTTCTCTATCAGCAGAGCAAGAGTTCTCTCGTAGCAGCCCATGGAAGTTCTGTGGATGATATAAGGATTGCGCATCTTGCCGTCCTTGTCAACATACTCCATGCCGAACTTCTTGGAGAGCAGCATATCTATCTGTATTGTGATAAGGGTATCTTCCTTGCCGAATACGTTCTTGATCTGGATATCCAGCTTAGGACCGTAGAATGCAGCCTCGTCGATACCTATCTCGTAATCAAGACCGATATTGTCCAGTATCTTCTTCATTGTGCCCTGAGCTTCGTCCCACTGCTCGGGAGTACCCTCGTACTTGTCCGTTCTGTTGGGATCCCACTGAGAGAAACGGTAGCTTACGTCCTCTGCAAGCCCCAGCGTTTCAAGGCAGTAATTTGCAAGGTCGAGACAGCCGCGGAACTCTTCTTCAAGCTGTTCGGGGCGGAGTATCAGATGACCCTCGGAGATAGTGAACTGTCTTACTCTGATAAGACCGTGCATCTCACCGCTGTCCTCATTGCGGAACAGTGTGGAAGTCTCACCCAGACGCATGGGAAGATCTCTGTAAGAACGCTTTCTGTTCAGGAATACCTGATACTGGAAAGGACAAGTCATGGGACGCAGAGCGAAACATTCCTTTGTCTCGTCATCGGGGTCGCCAAGCACGAACATACCGTCTCTGTAATGATCCCAGTGACCCGAGATCTTATAGAGATCGCGCTTTGCCATGAAAGGAGTTTTTGTCAGCTGATAGCCGCGCTTGTATTCCTCGTTCTCTATCCATCTCTGGAGAGTCTGTATTACCTTAGCGCCCTTGGGCAGCATGATAGGCAGACCCTGACCGATGTAGTCAACAGTTGTGAAGTACTCCAGCTCTCTTCCCAGCTTGTTGTGGTCACGGAGCTTTGCTTCTTCCATAGCTTTCAGGTGCTCTTCCAGCAGAGAAGCCTTGGGGTATGCAGTACCGTAGATACGGGACATCTGTATGCCGTCCTCAGCCTTGCCCCAGTATGCACCTGTACACTGTGTCAGCTTAACAGCCTTGATGGGAGCAACGCTCATGATATGAGGACCTGCGCAGAGGTCAACGAAATCGCCCTGCTTGTAGAATGAAAGCTTTTCGCCCTTGCTGTCGTGCTTGTCGATAAGCTCGATCTTGTACTTCTCGTTTCTTTCCTCCATCAGCTTTATAGCTTCATCGCGGGAAAGCTCAAATCTTTCAAGCTCATAGCCTTCCTTGGCAAGACGCTTCATCTCAGCCTGTATCTTTTCAAGGTCAGCGGGAGTGAAAGGCTTTTCAACTTCAAAGTCATAGTAGAAGCCGTTATCAGTAGCAGGACCTCTGCCCAGCTTAGCATCGGGATAAAGGTTCTTTACTGCCTGAGCCAGCAGATGGGAAGCAGTATGCCAGAAAGTCTCTTTGCCCTGCTTGGAATCGAAAGTCAGCACCTCAAAATCGCAGTCGCTGTCGATAACGGTTCTCAGATCCTTGACCTCACCGTTTATCTTTACGGCACAAGCTGCTTTGTACAGACCCATGCCTATACCCTTGATTATCTCACTTGCAGGTACAGCCTGCTCGATCTCCCTTACGGAGCCGTCTTTTAACGTTAGCTTTATCATTACTATTCCGCCTTTCATTTTTACCATCTGCGGGTGAATATTGCCTGCCCGCAGGATATTTTGCTTTGTTTATACTATTGATTTTCTGTAATAGTCGGTAACATCGCTGCCGAGCTTCTTGTATATCTCAGCCACGCTCTCATGAGAGCCTAGAGTTTTCAGCTCAGCATCGGTCATGCCGATCATTTCGATGAATTCCACTCTGCCGTTAGGTGTTTCAAGTGTGTTTACCGACGGGTCGTTGATGCAGATGAAGCCTGTCAGCGGGGACTTCTGCTCAAAGTCTATACCCGCGGTCTGACCCGTGTACAGGTACTCGTTGTTCTGGAATATCTCACCGTTCTTGCAGGTTATCCTTGCTATCTGCTGAAGAAGTCCTGCAACGCTTTTCAGTTCGTTGGCCTCGTTTTCGGGGGTATAGCAGTTCTTTTTCAGTTTGAATGTCAGCTCGAAGCCAAAACCGCTCCATTCCTTGTCCTGGCTTTCTTTTTCGTAAAGCTCGGTAAGACCGTAGCTGACAAAGTGCCAGAAATCACCGCCGTCATAGATGCTTATGCCGTTCAGCGGGTCGTTGCCGCCCAGTTCATATGGTACTACGGTACCATAGTGTATAGGCGCTGTCTGACCGGGATATATCCTTTCAAATTCTGCGGTAATAGCATCCCAGCCGCTGGTCTCGGGTTTTCCGACTTTCATGATATCCCTCCGTTCATATTGTTTCAGGTCAGTTTATGTTATCGCATACCACGCCGGATGATACGACCTGCTGTGCGCTGACTTTCGCTTTGCCGTCAGCCTTGTTGGCGGGAAGTACCATGAATATATAAGCGTAGACCCAGAAGCACAAAAGCAGTACGCTCATGATATTAGCCACTGCGCTCAATCCTCTGGTGAGCGATTTTTTAACTATGAATCTTGTTTTTTTGCCGTTTTTCTCCCTTGCCAGTGCATTGAAGAATCCCAGGAACCAGTATGCGCCTATCCATATCGGCACAAAAATCAAAAATCCCAGTGTGTAGGTTATCGAATGCCTGTATGCCAGGAATGATACCACTCCCGCACCGATACTGGCAGCGATGCATATAAAATAGCATATCATTGCGAATGTTTTTCTGTTCTTCATTTTTACGTTTCCTCCCATTGTTCTGTTACGTGTGCAAAAATAATGCGAAAATAAAAAGTCCCACAGGAGCATAAAACTCCCATGGGACGTAAATAACGTGGTTCCACCCAGGTTCGCACAGCACCGCTTTGCGGAAGTGTGCCTCATTTAGTCTTTAACGCAGAACTGCGGCGTGTATTGGACGCACTCTGGGGCGGTATCCGTGAAGCTTTGCGATGTCCCGCTTTCAGCTTGTGCAGGACTCTCTGTGATGCGCTTTATATGCCAAACGGCTTCCCCGTCATCGATTTATAATATTATAAAATTATCATATCACTCTTTAATGCGTTTGTCAAGGGGGATTTTAGGGCATATCCCCAAAAAATAAATTTTTAGCAGAATATCTAAAAAACACCTTGACATTTTCGGCGATTTGTTATACAATAATATTATGCATTAAAATTTTTATCGGTCCCGCGGAGGCGGTTTACCATAAAACTATTCATGCTAAATGTATCTTTACAATTTAATATCGGGCAGAGGCTTTTTTCGGGGATACAAGGGGTGTCCGTGAGGAAAAGGACTCTGTACTTTCAAGAAGGAGGAATGCTATACAATGATAGGTATCGGTTTAGCGATAGGACTTTGTGTAGCGGCTCTTGTTCTTGGCGCAGCTATCAGTGGCTACATTTGTTTTAAGAAGGGAATCGACTATCGCAAGGAAACTGCCGAAGCAGCTATAGGCTCTGCCGAAGCGGAAGCAGAAAAGATAGTAGAGGAAGCGAAGAAAAACGCAGAGACTCTTAAAAAGTCAGCATTGGTGGAAGCAAAGGACGAAATACATAAGTCCCGCCAGGAAACTGAAAAAGAGCTGAAAGAAAGAAGAAGTGAGGTATCCAGACAGGAAAGACGTATCCAGCAGAAGGAAGAGAGCATCGACAAGAAGCTGGACAATCTGGAAAAGAAGGAAGAAACGCTTCAGAAAAAGCTGAAGTCCGCCGACGAGAAGGTGGCTGAGGCTGAACGCATCAAACATTCACAGCTGGATATGCTGGAGAAGATATCCGGTCTGACAGTTGATCAGGCTAAGGAATATCTGCTGGCACAGCTTGAGGGCGATCTGGTACATGAGAAGGCTGTCAAGATAGCTAACTATGATGCACAGATCAAGGACGAGTGCGATGCCAAGGCAAGGCAGTATATCTCGCTTGCTATTGCGAGATGTGCAGCAGATCAGGTCTCTGAGACCGCTGTATCTGTTGTGGCACTGCCCAACGATGAGATGAAGGGTAGGATAATCGGACGCGAGGGAAGAAATATCCGTACCATTGAAACTCTCACAGGTGTTGACCTTATCATCGACGATACCCCCGAGGCTATCACCATTTCCTGTTTCGATCAGGTAAGGCGTGAGGTCGCAAGGATAGCGCTTGAAAAGCTTATCCAGGACGGCCGTATCCACCCCACCCGCATCGAAGAGATGGTAGAGAAAGCCAAGCGAGAAGTTGAACTCAAGATCAAGCAGGAGGGCGAAAGAGCTGTGCTGGAGACCAATGTTCACGGTCTTAATCACGAGCTTATCAAGCTGCTGGGTCGTCTGAGATTCAGGACCAGCTACCGTCAGAACGTGCTCAATCACTCGATAGAGGTGGCACATCTGGCAGGTATGATGGCATCTGAACTGGGTGTTGACGCAAATCTCGCAAGAAGAGCAGGACTGCTCCATGATATAGGTAAGGCACTGAGCTATGAGATCGAAGGTTCTCATGTTCAGATAGGCGTAGATGTATGTAAGAAGTACAAGGAAAATGCCGATGTTATCCACGCTATTGAAGCACACCACGGCGACGTTGAAACGAGAACAGTCGTTGCGGCACTGGTACAGGCGGCAGATGCTATCTCCGCGGCAAGACCCGGCGCGAGAAGCGAGAACTATGAAAACTATATCAAGAGATTACAGAAGCTTGAAGAGATCTGTACTTCCTATGACGGCGTAGAGAAATCTTTCGCAATACAGGCAGGCAGAGAGGTAAGGATCATGATCCAGCCCGACAAGATCAACGACGAAAAGATGGTCTTGGTGGCAAGAGAGATCGCGAAGAGGATAGAAACAGAGATGGACTATCCCGGACAGATCAAGGTGAACCTTATCAGAGAAAGCAGAGTAGTGGAGTATGCCAAGTAAGGCTTGACAATGGCGGACAGGCAATGACCTGTCCGCCTTTTTTATAAAAAATTTATAATTAAATACAGAGGCGCATCATGGCAAAGGATAAAAAAACAGATACGCTGAACAAGGGGCACAAGCACCTGTTTGGCTCTACGGAAAAATCAGATTTTATTCTGAATATGGACTTTAACGGTGCCCAGAAAATGTGCAGCCGTTTCTGTATGCTGGCAGTGCTGATAATATCGCTGGTGCTTATACCTGCGTATTACACTCAGCATATCGAGATGTATGTTGAGGATAATATACCTCACTATCTCGGCGATAATTTTATATTCTATTCGGCATCGATGGTCATGCTTATGGGCGGACTGGGCTATCTGGTGTTTGATGTGGCAAGGCAGAAGGGTCTTGTGGATATCAAAAACAACAAGACGCTGATACTGCCCATACTGTTGCTTGTATCGACTTTGGTATCGGCACTGGCGGCATCCAGCAAGCACGATTCTCTGCTGGGCTACATCGGCAGACATGACGGTTTTCTGATGACTCTTGGCTGGCTGGGACTTTTTGCCGCGGCGGCAGCACTCAGTGATGTCGATCGTAAAAAAACTCTCTCTGACCTCATCGTAGGCATGGGAACATTTCAGGCGATAGTAGGTATTATCGAATCTATCCCCGGTGCATCGTCTGTTACAAAGAATTATTTTGAAAATCTCTTCCTCTATCCCAGCACCACCGATGTTGCAGATGCTTCAAAGGGCGAGATATACATATCACAGGAGGAGAACTACACGTCTTTCGGAGTGTATATAAAGAGCAGGGTCGCAAGCGGATTCCTTACTTCTCCCCATGCGCTGGCAGCTTTTCTGTCTGTGGCATTTGCGCTGGCTATCGGCGGCGCGGCTTTTGATGATAACAAAAAGCGCAGGATACTTTACTGCATAGCTGCCCCGATAATGGCTGCTGCTGCCTGCTTGACAGATGTTTATGCAGGCGTTCTGGGAATAGGCACAGCTTCGCTTATCGTGCTGATAGTGGCCGTTATCAAGACGGCAAAGGGCGGCAAGGGCGCACTTGCGGTGTTCATTCCTCTGGCTGTATCGGGTATCGCGGCAGGCGCACTCTTCGGCACAGGCACAGCCAAGTTCAATGATGAGAATGTCATCTTCACCGACAGCTATGTTGTAAGGTCGATAGGACACTATGAAAGATATGACTACGTATACGGCATAACAGACAAAGAGTCCGATACCCGCGGCATCTACGATTATCTCTTAGGTGATGCGGTAAATGTGATCTCGGATAAACCTGCGCTGGGCGTTGGTCCCGATAACGGTCTTTACTATCTTTCTAATTATAACCTCACCATGGACCGCAGTTATAATGAGTATATGGATACCGCTATGCAGAAGGGTGTTATCACACTGATACTGTATGCTGTCTTCCTTATAGCTACGCTGATAAAGGGCATAAAGCTTGCAGCTGGCTTCATCAAGGGCAAGTCCGATTGGATATCTGCGGCAGCATTTGCGGCGGTACTGGCGTATATGGTTCAGGCTTGGTTCAACACCACCTGGTTCAGTGCGACTTACATAATGTTCATCGCGGCAGGTCTTTGCTGGGATATTTCTGTTAGAGGAAAATCAGATAAGGCTAAGACGAACAGCAAATGATAAAAAGGCGTTGAGACTTATCTTGAAACGCAAATAGAATCAAAGCCCCGAGGTTTTGCACCTCGGGGCTTGACTTATATCATATCCCTGATAAGATCAAAATACTTTTCATCTTCGCTTTCAAAGATCTCTTCTCCTGCAAGCATATAGGCACGCATAAGATATTTCTTGGCATCTGCTTTTCCCAATTCTTGTGAACACTGCCCCAGACGAAGCATAAGAAAGGGGTTTGTGTAACCCTCGCCTGAAAGATTTGATTTTGCGTCCCAAAGATACGGATATGCATCCTCATATTTCCCCTGCATGAAAAAGGCATCTGCGATAGATGTCTGGAACCACACTGCTTCACTTTGTGCGTTTATCGGCTTACTTAATGAAGCCAACCCCTCCAGCCATATTTTTATAGCCTGATCGTATTCTTCTTTATCAAATAGTATGTTGCCTTCTTCGGCATAATCATCTGTGCTTTTCTTTTCAATACAATTATCCACGGTATGCGCCTCCTTTTGGGATACAGATATCAAACAAAACACCATAGTATGTCCGACATGGTCATCGGAAATACTATGGCGTAAAAGCTTCTGTATCGTTATGCTTTATCCTGGCGAATAAGCTTTCTTATAGCTTCCACCGCGCATTTTATTCCGCGTGAACTGTCGTCAGTCAGGGTATCGGGCAAGCCCTGTTTGGAGCGTTCCATGTTCCAAAGGGCTGTAAGTACACAGCCGCAGCGTACACCGAGGACCATGCCCACCGAGTATATCGCAGCGCACTCCATCTCAGAGGAGAGACAGCCGCATTTTACAAAGCTCTTCCATCTTGGCAGAAGATAATCCGCCACGCCTGAGCGCTCAGGCTCTACCTGACCGTAAAAGCTGTCCTTGGAGTGTACCACGCCCACATGATAGCGGTTTCCGTTCTCATCTGTGGAAAGCTCCTCGGCGCTGTCAGCCAGTGCCCTAAGTACGGAATAATCCGCCGCCGCAGGATAACCTATTGGAAGATACTCGTATGAAGTACCCTCGGCACGTATGGCGCTGTTTGCGATAATGAGATCGCCGCCCCATATCTTAAGGTCTATGCCGCCGCAGGTGCCAATGCGTACAAAGGTATCCGCACCGCATTTTGCAAGCTCTTCCACCGCTATCGCCGCAGATGGTCCGCCTATGCCTGTTGAGCATACCGTTACCTTTTCACCGTCGAGTGTGCCTGTGTACACATTGAATTCGCGGTTGTTTGCCACCTGTACAGCGTTATCCAGAAGTGCCGCTATTTTCGGCACACGCCCGGGATCGCCGGGAAGAATAACATATCTGCCCACTTCCTCGGGAAGTGTCTGTATGTGGAACTGCCGCTGTCCGTCAAGAATAGATGCCATGATGATACCTCCTTGAACATCTGTTGTTTTATGTTTATAACGACATTCAGCACGGTACAGTTTTTCCGTACCGTGCGAAATGTTTTACAATAATATGGTGAAGGATTGGAAATGTCAATAGATCAGTTCAGCGATAAAAGTCATTATGATCGTCATACTGACCGTAATTATATTTTTGACCGTTTATGCTCGTTATTACAGCACATGCAGCCATTTCGGGGACACTTTTCATGCCTTTCCTTGATGCTGTATTCCTGATGCCTATAACGATAAATACCACGCCGAACAGAGTGAGTAATACCGAACATATCATGCTGCCTTTGCCGGAATCATCATATGTTGTATAATGTTCGTCAGAGGGGGCAGAGGGATTGTAGTATACCTTGATACTTGTTCCGATATCGACTTTCTCACCCGAACTCAGGGTAGACGAGCCGGAATAAGCCTTGCCGTTTACATCAAATGTGTAAGCAGTCAGATAAACATAGTATGTAGATCTGCTGTACTTGCCCGATTGGCTTGTTTTCATCTGCCTTGTTACTGTCTGCACAGTGCCGTTCGTGGACTGTGTGCAGCGCTTGTGCATCTTTTGGGCGTTGCTGCCGGTCACGAAAAATATCAGAGCCATTATTATCATTATTATACCCATGAATATCATTATGCCGGGCTCTGGCTTTGTACTTCTTCTTGACATATACGTTCCTCTGTGTCTTGTATGCCGATCATTCGGATACTCGGTATTATCAGTTCAGCTGATTGAAGTCATTGTAATTGTTGCTGCTGCCGCTGTATACGTTGTTATTGTTGTAGCTGTTGTTATAGTTATTATTGTAGTTGTTGTTATAATCATTGCTGTAGCCGTTATTATAGCTGTTATTGTTGTTATAACCGTTGTTGTAGTTGTTGAAGCCGTTGCTGTCGTAGGTATTATAGCTGTTGTTATTGTTATAGCCGTTGTTATAATTGTTGTAGCTGTTTGTATCGCTGAAACCGTTATTGTAGTTGTTATTGAAGCTGTTGGTGCTGTTGTAATTGTAGTTATTATAGTTGCTGTTATAATTGTTATTGCCGTTCATGCCCGAAAGTACAGCGCCTGCTGCCATTCCGCGTACACCGCCCATGCTTCTTCTTGATGCTTTGGTCTTTATTCCTGAAACGAATAATATCACACCGATCAGACCAACGAATACAGAAGCTACCATTCCGCCTGTGCCTGTATCATCATATCTGGTGTAATGATCGTTGTCGGGGTCGGAAGGATTGTAGTATACTGTAAGGTTTGCGCCTTCGCTGAGTCTTTCGCCTGACTGGAGAGTAGACGAACCGTGGATAGGCTTGCTGTTAACTTCAAACTCATAGCCTGTCAGATAAACATAGTAGGTGGTTCTTCTGTGCTTGCCTGATTTTCTTGTTCTGCGCTGCTGGGTCACTGATTGAACTATGCCGTTTGTGGACTGTGTGCAGCGCTTATGCATCTTTTTGGTGTTGTTGCCGGTCGTGAAAATGACCATTGACATTACGACCATTACTATCCCGATAAAGATCATAAATCCGGGACTTGCCTGTGTGTTTCTTCTTGCCATATTCTTTCTCCTCCGTATAGTCTACATATAATTTAAGCCCTTGGCTTTTCTTTATACATATATTATCACTTTTGAAATGATTTTTCTACCAACTCAGATTTGCAATTGCGCAACGAAAAGTTGCATTTTACTGCCACTGTCCGTAGCTGCTGAAATCGTCCTTTTCCGCCTGCTTTTTGCCCAGGTGAGACAGGAAAAATCCCACAAGGACTACTATCACACCGATGCCTACAAAACCGAATCCTATGCACTTGAACAGAA
The DNA here is from genome assembly GCF_900112155.1 of Hominimerdicola alba. Classification (GTDB taxonomy): domain Bacteria; phylum Bacillota; class Clostridia; order Oscillospirales; family Ruminococcaceae; genus Hominimerdicola; species Hominimerdicola alba_D. The sequence goes on from NZ_FOKQ01000002.1 coordinate 95,804, forward strand.
TTGAAATAAAAGATATGGTCTTATCAGCAGGAACATAAGCTTTATGCGGAGAATCAGGGTCTATCATGATGTCAGCCTTGTCGCCTATATCATAGGGAGGATCATTTGAATATGCATTTGCCGAGAACTCGTATGGAGCGCCCTCATACTCATAGCTGTATATCGGTGAAGCCAGACCGTCTTCATTATATTTGTAGCTGATAACATAAGCCTCAACAGGTACGGTGCATTCTTCCTTTTTCTTCGCATCGATCTTGCTCAGTATAATGCCTACGGCACCGAGTATTCCGCCCACCAGTATGAATATCGCCATTACCAGGCATACCGCAAATGCAGGTGAAACGTTCCTGTTTGTGCCGTTTACACGAAATGATGTACTTACTCTCATTGTATATCCTCCGTCATTATCAAAGCTTCTTTTTGCCTTTGACCTGGGCGGCTATCTTGGTTACATCGGTGATATTTATCTTGCCGTCACCGTTTACGTCTGCCCTTGCCTGTGCGGCACTGTCCAGCAGCTTTTTGCCTTTTATATGAGCGGCGCACTTTGAAACGTCTGTGATATTCACCAGACCGTCGCCGTTCACATCACCTTTGAGACTTCCGCCGCTGCCGTAGGTGTAATTAAGTCCGTACTTCTTGACGTAAGTTTCGCCCGCAGTTCCTGCAATGACTTTGGCGGTAAATCCGCTGACTTTATTTGAGTTAAGATCAAAACCTATGGCATAATCGCCTACGACCTGTACTGCGGCGGGGATATTAAGGGTCTTAAGGCTTGAACATCCGCGGAATGCGCCGTCTGCTATCGAGCAAACACTTTCGGGGATAGTAACGTTTTTCAGTGATGAACAGTTATAGCACATCAGCTGAGGGATAGTGAAAAGCTTTGAGGGAAGTATCAGTGTCTCCAGTTTGGTACAGCCGCTGAACAGCTGATCGCCCAGCACACAGTCATTTCTCGGCATAGTCACGCTTTTCAGAGAAGATTCAGCAAAGCAGAGTCTTCCCAGATACATGGTATTTTCGGGGATATTTATTGAAGCGAGCTTTGTGCAGTCAAAGAAAGCCTTATCCTCCATGATCTCCACACCTTTGCCGACCTTTACGGTTGTGAGCTCATAGCAGTTGCTAAAAGCGCCTTTACGTATCACTTTGACGGTATCGGGGATAACGAGGGTTTTCATATTCTCGTTGAACAGAAAAGCATTTTCGCCGATCTCTGTAACTGTCAAGCCGAAAATCTGCGCAGGTATCTCAACGTTCTCCGATTTACCTACAAAACCTGTTACGGTGCAGGTCCCGTCGCCTTTTTTGCTTACCACGAAGCCGCCCTGTGAAGTATCAGCCGAAGCTATGATAGTGCTGTCTGATACTGTGCAGGGCAGATAAGCTGTTCCGCCGAAAACTACTGTCAGTGCGATCGCAAATGCTGCTATTCTTTTCATAAATGATCTCCTCTTCCTTTTTGGGCAAATAATGCCGTAGATTTTACTTTTACGGTCAGTCCCTTGCGGCGACATATATCCCGAAATACAGCAAACGACATAAATCAAATATTTATGTCGTTTGCTTTTAATGATCATATTGTAATACTATCACTTTTCAAGGTAAAAATCTACCAACCGAACTTTGCATTTGCGCAATCATGAGTTGCAATTGCAAGGTTATAGTAAACGACATATATTTCAGGACATTCAGCACTCACAGCCACAAAAAGCACAGCGTCTGCGAGCGCTGAATGTAGAAATAAATATGTCGTTTACTATATCATTTTACCATCTTCATGGAGATATCGAATGCCTTGACAGAATGTGTCAGTGCACCGAGCGAGATTATATCAACGCCTGTTTCAGCTATACCGCGGATAGTTTTTTCGGTAACATTGCCGGAAGCTTCAAGCAGAGCTCTGCCGTTTGTCAGCTTAACAGCTTCTGCCATTTCCTCGTTGGACATATTATCCAGCATGATTATCTCAACGCCAAGGTCGAGAGCTTCTTTCAGCATTTCCATGTCGGCTACTTCAACTTCTATCTTGACTGTATGACCGACTTTTTCACGCAGAGCGTTAACCGCACCTGTCATGCTGCCGTAAGCATCAAGATGAGTATCTTTCAGCATAGCGCAGTCGCTGAGATTGTAGCGGTGGTTCTTTCCTCCGCCCACGGTAACTGCATACTTCTGTATAGCCCTGAGTCCCGGGAGAGTTTTTCTTGTATCAGCCACGCTTGCCTTAGTGCCTGCGATAAGCTGAACGCACTTGTTTGTGGCGGTAGCTATACCCGACATATGCTGCACCAGATTCAGTGCAGTGCGCTCGCCTTTGAGGAGAGCCCTTGTGGGTCCTGTTATCTCAGCGATGATGTCGCCTTTTTGTACAACTTCGCCGTCATGTATAAAAATTCGGAAAGACACTCTGTCGTCCAGCAGTTTGAAAACTCTCAGAGCTACTTCAATGCCGCAGAGCACTCCTTCGTCCTTTGAAACGTACTTTGCAGTGCTGACAGCGTCATCGCTGACCAGCAGGTCGGTGGTCACGTCTATATAATTGATATCTTCCAGCAGAGCTGTTTTGATGATATCATCTATCTGGAATTGCATAAGTCTCATAAATTTACCTCCGTGGTATCATCAGAATCCGTGTTCGTAGTCAACGTAATCGAGGGGGACACTTTCAAAAGCTATCTCAACAGCCTCGGTAAGCACGATATATGCCACTGTTGCAAGGCTTTTGGCTTCGATATAATCGCGGTCGAGCTTGAAATTGCCTTTCACAAGCATCTCGCGGATATGCGCTACCCTTGTAAGGCTGTCCTGAAGACTGCCGATATCGGGCAGTACAAAATATGCCTTCTGCATGATAGATCTTATCTCGCGGCGGATTCCCGAGGGGATATGCTCCGCGTTCTCGTCTATCTTGTAATCGAAGCTTTCCAGCTCCTTGTTTTTGTCTATCTTCTCGGCGATATCGTGTGCCGCACGTCTTGAAAATACAAGAGCTTCCAGCAGGGAATTGCTTGCCAGTCTGTTGTTGCCGTGAACACCTGTGTGTGAACACTCGCCACAGGCATACAAACCGTCGATATTCGTCCTTGCATAGGTATCAACATTTATTCCGCCCATAAGGTAATGGTGGCAGGGGAATATCGGTACAGGTTCCTTTGTCATATCGTAGCCTGCTTCAAGCAGGTTCTTGTATATCATGGGGAAACGGTTCTTGACGAACTCGGGATCCTTGTGGGAAATATCGATGTAGAATTCGTCAGAGCCTGTTCTTCTTGCTTCAAATATTATGGAATGTGATACCACATCACGGGGAGCAAGTTCAAGTCTGCGGTCGTAGTTCTGCATGAATCTTTCCTTGTTGCAGTTCAGCAGATAAGCGCCCTCGCCGCGTACAGCCTCGGATATCAGGAAGCACTCCCTTGTCTTGCGGTTGTTGAATGCGGTGGGATGGAACTGTATATAGCTCAGATGCTGTATCTTAGCGCCCATCTCATAAGCCTTGGCGATACCATCACCTGTAGCTATGGCTGAATTTGTGGTGAACTCGTAAACTCTGCCAATGCCGCCTGTTGCGAATATCGCCTTGTGAGAATTGCAGGTGATGTACTCGTCGTCCTTCAGCACAAGGAAAGAGAATCCGTCGCCGACTTTGTGGCAGTCGCACATCAGAGCGTTTTCCCATATCTCAACATTGGGAAGTGTCTGTACATAAGCCAGAAGCTTGGTTTCTATCTCATAGCCCGTAGCGTCCTTATGGTGGAAGATACGGTGCTTGCCGTGTCCGCCCTCAAGAGTGCGGTGATAGTCACCGTCAGGCTTTTTATCGAATTCAACGCCAAGCTGTATTATCCTGTCGATATCCTGAGCAGCCTCGGTAACAAGCACCTCGGTAGAATCGGGATCGTTCTCAAAACCGCCTGCTATAAAGGTATCCTCTTTGTGATATTCGGGAGAATCCTCGGGGCTTTTGTAAACGCCTGCGATACCGCCCTGAGCCAGCGCGGAATTGCACAGCGTGAGCTCGCGCTTTGCCAGCACGAGAACTTTCAGATCGGCAGGGAGATTTACTGCCCCGTACAGACCTGCGGCGCCGCAGCCTGCGATGATAACATCATAATTTTTGCTCATAAAATTTTACCCTCTTTGCTATGCAGTGATCTACATCAATGCAACAGTATATGGTCAACTGTATACTTATTCCATTATAACACAACTGTGTCGGAATTTCAATAGTTAATGTAAAAAAATGAGCATTCCGCCGCAATATGTTTTTATCAGGTAAATACAAAATCTGGAAATTGAAAAATTTGTACGCTTTGATAGATGCGAAGATGTTTGGTCAAAACCGCCAAATTAGTTTATAATGAATCTGTTAACTATACAAAATTGGGAAAAATACGCTAAAGTTGTATTTACAAGTGTTCTTATATGTGCTATAATTTGTTCAAATTAGTAAAGTCATATATTGAAATTTGGAAAATACATGGTATACAACCGATAATAAGATCGAGGGGGAAGTTATGGACAACTATAAATATCTGATGATCGTGGACTGGGTAAAGGAGCATATAGCGTCAAAGGGTCTGAAGCCCAATGACCGTTTTCTTACCGAAAAACAGCTGTGTGAGATCCACGGTGTCAGCAGGCAGACAGTCAGACAGGCGCTGATGCTGCTTGAGAGTGAGAATGTTATAGTCCGTGTGCGCGGCAGCGGTACATTTGTGGGGAACAGGTCATCTGTATCCTCGCCTGTATCTGTAAGGGGCAGCATAGGAGTGATATCCACTTATTTCAGCGATTATATATTCCCGCACATAGTTACGGGAGTTGAGAGCGTGCTTGGCAGTGCGGGCTGCACTATGCAGTTGGCGATAACTCACAACCAGGTGTATGAGGAAACTCAGGCGCTTGAAAGTATGCTGGCAAACGGAGTTCAGGGGCTGATAGTAGAGCCTTCAAAGAGTGCTCTGCCGAACCCGAACATGGACCTTTATGCGAAGCTAAGGCGCGAGAAGATACCGCTGGTATTCTTCAATGCGAAGTATCCCTGAGCAGATCAGCCCTGTGTTGCTATGGACGACGAGGCAGCAGGCAGAACTGTCACTGACTATCTGTTCGACTGCGGACACACAAAAATAGCGGGAGTATTCGCATTGGACGACCTGCAGGGTCATAAGCGTTACAGTGGATTCATGCAGAGCTGTCTGGCACACGGTATTCGCGAATCGGAGAGGAATGTAATATGGTTCGCAACGTCGGAAAGAAACGATATATTCAGCTATACCCAGGATAAGCTGCTGGGTCTGCTGAAAGACAAGAGCGCAGTTGTCTGCTACAATGACAAGATAGCTGTGAAGCTGCTTAAACTTTGCAGAGATAACGGCATAAGGGTGCCCGAGGATATCTCTGTGGTGGGCATAGACGATTCCAGGTATGCTTCCATCTGTGAGGTGCCGCTGACTACGGTGCATCATCCGCAGAAAAAGCTGGGCGAAGCCGCTGCGAAGCTTCTTCTTGATATGATAGAAGGGCGCGAGAACTCGCCGAAGGATATGCTGTTCACTCCCGAACTTGTGGTTAGGGAGTCTGTGACAGACCTTAGAATGGGTAATACATTACAATCGGTTCAGAGGAAAAAGGGTGTGAAATAGAGAGAGTTTATCCGTTTGCGCACATAGCGGCGAGCAACGTTATGTGCGGATGGTGATATGTACACAGCAGCGCACCTTATGACCTTGGTCATGGGTGCGTTTTTAATAAATGAAAATGGAAGAGCATAGTTGTACATACAAGATAATGTGGTGGTGACTATTTATGAGAGAGAAAAGCTGTTCGGAAGAATGTTGCAATGTAAGAAAACTTGATACCAAAAGGATAGGTGAGCTGCTCAGGAGCGGCAGTACCGCAAGCTGCGGAAAGGTGCTGGACGAGGTACTGGATGAGGTCGGATTTGACGGTCTGCATTCATTGGTGCTGAGACTTTATGTCTGTACCGATATGTATCTGGAAGCCAGAAGCTTTACGCGGCAGCTGGGAGTGACCGACGAGGAGTTTACGGCGTGCTTCGGCGGAGTTGACGAGATAGAAGAAAGACTTTCCACGGTGGAAAAAGCCCGGGAAAATATGCATGATATGCTGGAGCAGTGCATACGCTGGAGAGTTGAAAAATGTCATGAAAACGGCAATTCTGTTGTTAGAGACGCCCGCGAATACATCGATGAGCACTATATGAGCAGTGCACTTTCACTGACTGCGGTGGCAGAGGCTGTGGGTATAAGCCCTGCTTATCTCAGCGCATTGTTCAAGCGCGAGACAGGAAAGAACCTATCCGAGTACATAACAGGCATAAGGATAGAGCATTCAAAAGAGCTCCTTTGCTGTACTTCAAAGCTTATATATGAGATAGCATTCGAGGTGGGTTTTCAGGATTACAGGTATTTCAGCCAGATATTCAAAAAATGTACGGGACAGACTCCAAGACAGTTTCAGAATAGTGCAAACATATGTATGTAGAATTTTTTACGTGGCAGTAAAAATTTAAACAAATTGAGTAAATATTTTGGTATAAATGTATGCACAATTTGATTATAATGTAAGTACAAGTTAAGAACACGAAAGGTGTAAGGCGAAAGTACACCTTTGGAGGATAACACAATGATATGAATATCTGAGGAGGAAATCAGAATGAAAGTCAAGAAGATTTTGGCAATGGCAATAAGTATGGTGATGTGCGCTGCAATGTTCGCAGGCTGCGGAGATACAGAAAGCGGTTCTGATGACGGCGGAAAGTCTGCAAAGTCCGGCGCCAAAGACAACGGCGGCGCTGATAATGACGGCGGCGAAGATGAGGTCGGAGATACAGGAACAGCTGATGACGGCGATTATATCTACGTTGGTATAATCAATAATGACCCCAATGAGTCGGGCTACCGTACAGCTAACGACAAGGACCTCAAGGCTACATTCTGTGAGGAGAACGGATTCAAGGCTGATTTCTATTACAGCCTCAAGAACGATGAGCAGATAACAGCCGCTCAGAAATTCATTCAGGACGAAGTTGACTATCTGCTTCTGTCCGCAGCTGATACCGCAGGCTGGGATACAGTTCTGCAGGACGCTCAGGACGCAGGCGTAAGAGTAATACTCTTCGACAGAACCATCGATGCTGATGAGAGCCTGTATGAAGCTTCCATCGTTTCCGATATGGCTAAGGAAGGTCAGACCGCAGTTGACTGGCTGAAGGGTCAGGGACTTTCCGATTATAAGATAATACACCTTCAGGGCGTTATGGGTTCTGCTGCACAGAAAGGCAGATCTCAGGCACTGACAGATACAGCAGCTTCCGACGGCTGGGAGATAGTTGAAGAACAGACCGCTGAGTGGAACGCTGAAAAGGCACAGCAGATAGTTCAGTCCGTTATCGACTCGGGCAAGGATTTCAACGTAATCTATGCTGAGAACGATGATATGGCTAAGGGCGCTGTTGCAGCACTGGATAAGGCTAATATATCCCACGGCGTAGGCAAGGACGTTATCGTTATGGGCTTCGACTGCAACCAGTGGGCACTTAAAGAACTGCTGGACGGCAACTGGAACTATGACGGACAGTGCAATCCTTTCCAGTCCTCTTACATAAAGGATATAATCGACAAACTTGAAAATGACGAAACTCTCTCTGAAAAGACTATAATCATGGATGAGAAGGGCTTCGATGCAACTACCATCACGCAGGAAGATGTAGATAACTACGGTATCTGATAACAGGTCACACTGTTTTCCCGGTTTCTGCCGGCAATGTTCGGCAGACGTCGGGACTATAATCAAAGGCTATGATAAATTTCAGATAAAGAAGTAAGTGCGGTGCGGCATAGGCGAGGTCAATTATGTCCCCGCACTTATTTTGAGATCACGAGCGGGAGGACTGCAAATGCAAAAGGATTCACTGCTTGAAATGCGGGGTATCTACAAGACTTTCCCCGGAGTAAAGGCTCTGCAGAATGTTGACTTTACTCTTAAAGAGGGCGAGATCCACGCACTTATGGGTGAGAACGGCGCGGGTAAATCCACGCTGATAAAAGTGCTGACAGGCGTACACGTAAAAGACGGCGGAGAGATATTCGTCAGGGGACGTGAGAACGCTGTGCATATAAATTCGCCGAAACAGGCTCAGGCGCTGGGTATAAGCACTGTTTATCAGGAGATATCCCTTTGTCCTAATCTGTCTGTTGCCGAGAACATCTTCCTTGCAAGAGGCAAGGGCATAGGTGTGAACTGGCGCAATATGAATAAAAAAGCCGATGAGCTTCTAAAAGAGCTGGGCATAAATGTAAGAGGTTCCCAGCAGCTTGCCAGCTGTTCTATAGCAGTTCAGCAGATGGTGGCTATCGCCAGGGCGGTGGACATGGAATGTCAGGTGCTGATACTCGATGAGCCTACATCGTCGCTGGACGAATCCGAGGTAGCAAAGCTGTTTGTGCTGATGCGCAAGCTCAAGGAAAGAGGCGTAGGCATAATCTTTGTTACACACTTCCTGGATCAGGTTTATGAAGTATGTGACAAGATAACCGTACTGCGTGACGGCAAGCTGGTAGGCGAGTACGAGATCGAAAAACTGCCGAGACTTCAGCTGGTATCAAAGATGCTTGGCAAAGAGCTTGACGATATGGCTGATATCAAAAACGACAGCCCCACATTCAAGAAGACCGACGACAAGCCCGTATACGAGGGTGAAGGTCTGTGTTCTTCCGAGGGCATAAGCCCCTTCGATTTCAAGATACACAAGGGCGAGATCAACGGCTTCACAGGTCTGTTGGGCTCGGGCAGAAGCGAATGTGTACGTACTATATTCGGCGCTGACAAGGTAACAGGCGGTTCGGTAAAGATCGACGGCGAACCTGTAAAGATAACCAAGCCGAGACAGGCTATGAAATATGGCATAGCATACCTCCCCGAAGACAGAAAGCGTGACGGCATCGTGGGCGACCTTTCCGTAAAGGATAATATCATACTCGCCCTGCAGATAAAGACAGGCTTTTTCAGACCGATATCCAAGGCAAAGGCACTGGAGTATGCCAACAAATATATCGACCTGCTGGATATAAAGACAGCCTCGGTAAATACACCGATAAAGTCCCTGTCAGGCGGTAATCAGCAGAAGGTCATACTTGCCAGATGGCTGCTGACAGAGCCAAAGTATCTTATACTCGATGAACCTACAAGAGGTATAGATGTCGGAACAAAAGTAGATATACAGAAGCTGATGCTGAAACTGGCTTCCGAGGGAATGAGCGTAACATTTATATCTTCCGAAACGGACGAGATGCTGCGTACCTGTTCGAGACTGCTGGTAATGAGAGACAGGAAGCTCGTTGGCGAACTTACAGGCGATCAGCTCAACCAGAATACCATCATGGCGACTATTGCGGGAGGTGATACAAATGGCGAACAATAATGCACAGCCCAAAAAGGCAGGTATTGCAGGTCTATTCAGGCATCAGATAATGATACCCATAGCTGCGCTGATGCTGCTGGTGCTGTTTAATCTCATCGCAGATCCGTCATTTTTCAAGATCACACTGGGTAACAACAGCGACGGCAACCCCGTGCTGAACGGCTACCTTATAACTATAATCGACAGCGGCTCCGAGCTTGCCATACTTGCACTGGGCATGACCCTTGTAACGGCGGCATCGGGCGGACAGGATATCAGCGTGGGTGCGGGCATCGCCATAGCGGGCTCGGTACTGCTGAGAGTACTCTGCGGAACTGAGACCAGTCCCGAAACTCTCCATGCTCCCGTTATCGTGGCATTTCTGGTAAGCTGCCTTGTGGCAATGCTATTCGGTGCTTTCAACGGTTCGCTTGTGGCATTTTTCAAGATACAGCCAATGATAGCGACCCTGATACTGTTTACCGCAGGACGCTCCATTGCGGCATGGATAAACAACAACCAGCTGCCTAACGTGAATGAGCCTTCATTCAGCTACTATGGCACATATATCCCGGGCATACCGATACCCACACCTTTCTTTATAGCACTGGCGTGCTTCCTGGTGACATGGCTGCTGCTGAGATTCACCACACTGGGACTTTACGTGCAGTCGGTGGGTATAAACGAGAAAACTTCCAGACTTAACGGTCTTAATCCCGAACTCATAAAGCTGCTGACTTATATCCTGCTGGGACTTTGCGTTGCTATCGCGGCGCTTATCAAGGTCAGCCGTCTTCAGACGATAAACTACTCGGTAATCGCTAAGGATATCGAAATGGACGCTATACTCGCAGTTGCACTTGGCGGAAACGCACTGGGCGGCGGTAAGTTCAGCATGAGCAGCTCCATTCTCGGCGCATATGTTATACAGTTTCTTACTACTACTCTTTATAAATTCCAGGTCAAGGCAGATGCACTTCCTGCATACAAGGCTGTAGTAGTTATAATCCTTGTAGTGATGAGCGCTCCCGCTGTACGTGAGAAGCTCTCGATGCTTATAAAAAAGCTGCGCTCTGAAAAGCCCGCGGCTCAGAATTCCTGACGGACAGGAGGTAGAGTTTTATGTCAATAGTAAAAAGACGGAGCGGCGAACTCAAAGCTCCCACAAAAATGACAGATACTAACCTGCTGACCATGATAACCATATGCGTATTTGTGGCGATGTACATATTTGCGGTGCTCTTCCTGAAAAAGGGATTTCTGAAACCGCAGACATTCTTTAATATACTCAACGCTAACGCGGCACTGATAATACTCGCCTGCGGAATGAGCCTTGTTATGATAACGGGCGGTATAGATATCTCTGTGGGCGGCGTGACGGCTCTGGTATCCATGAGCTGTGCAGTCTATCTGGACCATAAGGGCGGAAGCCTGCCGATGGCTATACTGATGGCTGTGGGCATAGGTCTGGCATTCGGTATAGTGCAGGGCTACCTTGTGGCATATCTGGAGATACAGCCGTTTATAGTCACGCTGGCGGGAATGTTCTTCGCGCGAGGTGCGACGACCATCGTTTACAATAAGCCTTTCAATGTGGCTAATGAAGATTTTGTAAAGCTCAAAGCCACAAGAATACTTATACCATATATGGGCACATACAACAAAAGGGGCAAGTATATCCCCGCTTACATCGAGATAGGTGTTATAGTGGCGATAGCTCTGGCGATACTGCTGTTTGTACTGCTGAAATGGGCAAAACCCGGAAGAAACTTTTACGCCGTTGGCGGCAACAGGCAGAGCGCGCTGATGCTGGGCGTAAACGTAAAAAGGACAATATTCTTCTCTCATTTAATTTGCGGACTGATGGCGGGCATAGGCGGCTTCGTGTATTTTATGCACGTTGGTTCCGGCTCGCCGCAGCACGCAAGCGGTGCCGAGATGAATGCCATAGCATCATCCATAATAGGCGGCACCATGCTGACGGGAGGCGTCGGCAATATCATCGGTACAGTGTTCGGCGTGCTTTCACTGGCACTTATACAGAACATAGTATCATCTGCAGGACTTGATGACGCATGGTGGACAGGCATAACCGTAGCAGGTATGCTCTGCATCTTCCTTGTGGTACAGAGTATCATAATTGCACGTCGCAAGAAAGCTAACGCGGCAGCGGCTAAACAATAATACATATCCTTTCTTTTAACAACAGGCGTGTCCTTAAAACCGGAGACACACCTGTTGTTTTTGTTTGTAAACAATGATCTATCGCACGGACTGCGGGTTTTATTGAGGAGTCCTTTCATCCTCAATAAAACCCGCAGTCCCTAAGCTACCCCATAACACAGAGCAAAAAACAGCCCGCAGAAATTTCTGCGGGCTGCACGTATTAGCATATTAGTCCTGATACTTGCCTCTCTTAACGTAGGTAGTATGCAGATACTTGTGAGCGTTGTGAGCGCCGGGAGCTTCGAAGAAGTCCTTGTACAGCATATCGCAAACAGGGCTCTCATGAGACATTCTGAGATTCATGCTGCTGTCTGCATCGTACAGAGCCTTAGCTCTGATAGCCTTGAGGTCAACGAAGTTTCTGACAGCGTCGCTCTGAACAGGCTGACCGCCGCCGTTGATACAGCCGCCGGGACAAGCCATGATCTCAACGAACTGATAATCTCTCTCGCCGGAGAGTATGCCGTCGATGATCTCTCTTGCGTTAGCAAGACCGGAAGCAACTGCAACCTTAACGGTAACGCCGCCAACAGTGTAGGTAGCTTCCTTCAGACCCTTAGTACCTCTTACATCGTGGAACTCCAGAGGCTCGCACTTGCCGTCCAGCTTAACAGCTGCGGTTCTGAGAGCAGCCTCCATAACGCCGCCTGTTGCGCCGAAGATAGCGCCTGCACCGGAAGCGATCTCGAAAGGATCGTCGAACTTCTCGTCAGGCAGAGCATTGAAGTCGATACCTGCTTCTCTGATCATTCTGCCCAGCTCACGAGTTGTGAGTGCAACATCAACGTCATCATAATCGCCGTTTCTCTGCTCTTCTCTTGTTACCTCGAACTTCTTAGCAGTACAAGGGATAACGCTGACTACGAACAGGTTCTTGGGATCGATGCCGTTCTTCTGGCAGTAGTAGCTCTTGAGCAGTGCGCCGAACATCTGCTGAGGAGACTTGCAGCTCGACAGATGAGGCAGGAAATCAGGATAGTAGTGCTCACAGAACTTTACCCAGCCGGGGCAGCAGGAAGTGAACATAGGCAGAGTGCCCTTGTTCTGTATTCTCTCGATGAGCTCGTTAGCTTCTTCGATGATTGTAAGGTCAGCAGTAACGTCCATGTTGAAGATGTTAACGTCGCCCAGTCTTCTGATAGCAGCGACCATCTTGCCCTCAACGTTAGTACCAACAGGGTTGCCGAACTCTTCGCCCAGAGTAGCTCTGATAGAAGGAGCGGTGAAGAATACGACCTTCTTCTCGGGATCAGCGATAGCGTCCCAAACCTTCTTCTCGCTGCTCTTCTCAGTAAGAGCGCCAACAGGGCAGGATACGATACACTGACCGCAGCCTACGCAAGCTGTAGAAGCAAGAGGCATATCGAATGCGGAACCAACGTGAACGTTGAAACCTCTTCTGATGTTGCCGATAACGGAAACGCTCTGTACATTCTTACAAGCAGCAACGCATCTCATACACTGGATGCACTTGTTGTTATCTCTTACCAGGAAAGGAGTGGAGTCGTCGATAGGCTTATCCATTACCTCAGGCATGAATCTGTCTTCATCTGCGCCGTAAGCAACGCTGAGCTTCTGCAGCTCGCAGTTGTTAGCTCTTACGCAGGACAGACACTTCTTCTTGTGATTGGAAAGCAGCAGTTCCAGAGTAGTCTTTCTGGACTTTCTTACCTTGGGAGTATTGGTGAATACTTCCATACCCTCTGCTGCGGGGTGAGTACAAGCAGCAACAAGACCTCTTGCACCTGTGATCTCAACTACACAGATACGGCAAGCACCGATGCAGTTAACGTCTTTCAGGTAGCAGAGCGTGGGTATATCCACATTGGCAGCCTTGGCAGCTTCGAGAACGGTGGAGCCTGCAGGAACTTCCACAGGGATGCCGTTAATTTTCAGATGAATCATTTCCATAGTTTATACCCTCCTCTGCTTACTTCTTGATGATAGCGCCGAACTTACAGTTGTTCATGCAGACACCGCACTTGATACACTTAGTGGTATCGATAACGTGAGGATTCTTAACAGTACCTGTAATAGCGTTTGCGGGACAATTTCTAGCGCAGAGCGTACAGCCCTTGCACTTGTCGGCGATGATCTCATACTGGAGCAGGTTCTTGCAGACGCCTGCAGGACATTTCTTGTCCTTGATGTGAGCAAGATACTCGTCGCCGAAATACTGAAGTGTAGACAGAACAGGGTTAGGAGCAGACTGACCCAGTGCACACAGAGAAGAAGACTTCATGTGTGTAGCCAGATCCTGGATCTTCTCCAGATCTTCCATCTCGCCCTTGCCGTCAGTGATCTTCTCCAGCAGCTGGAGGAGCTTTCTTGTACCAACACGGCAGGGAGTACACTTACCGCAGCTCTCATCAACAGTGAAGTTGAGGTAGAACTTGGATACATCGACCATACAGTTGTCCTCGTCCATAACGATAAGTCCGCCTGAACCCATCATGGAGCCCAGAGCAGAGAGGCTCTCGTAGTCGATAGGAGTATCTATGTGCTGTGCAGGGATACAGCCGCCCGAAGGACCACCTGTCTGCGCAGCCTTGAATGCCTTACCATCGGGGATACCGCCGCCGATCTCTTCGATGATTTCACGGAGAGTAGTACCCATAGGTATCTCAACCAGACCAACATTGGTGATCTTGCCGCCCAGAGCGAATACCTTAGTACCCTTGGACTTCTCAGTACCCATAGCAGCGTACCAAGCAGCACCGTTTCTGATGATCTGTGCGATATTAGCGTATGTCTCAACGTTGTTCAGCAGAGTAGGCTTGCCGAACAGACCCTTAACAGCAGGGAAAGGAGGTCTTGGACGAGGCTCACCTCTGTTACCCTCGATAGAGGTCAGCAGAGCGGTCTCTTCGCCGCATACGAATGCACCAGCACCGAGTCTGATCTCGATGTCGAAGCTGTGACCTGTGCCGAGAATGTTCTCGCCCAGCAGACCGTACTCTCTTGCCTGATCCAGAGCGATCTGGAGTCTGTTAACAGCAACAGGGTACTCAGCTCTTACGTATACATAACCCTGGTGAGCGCCAACAGCGTAGGAAGCTATTGTCATAGCCTCGATAACAGCGTGGGGGTCACCCTCGAGGATAGATCTGTCCATGAATGCGCCGGGGTCGCCCTCGTCTGCGTTACAAGCAACGTACTTGATATCGCCGGGAGCGTCCTTTGTGAACATCCACTTTCTGCCGGTGGGGAAGCCTGCACCGCCGCGTCCTCTGATACCGGAATCGAGAACTTCCTTAACTACCTCATCGGGAGTCATGGAGGTCAGTGCCTTGTAGAGTGCCTGATAACCGTCAGTAGCGATATACTCCTCGATATCCTCGGGGTCGATAACGCCGCAGTTTCTCAGAGCGATTCTCTTCTGCTTTCTGTAGAAGTTAGTCTCATACAGAGATATGATAGAGCCGTCCTCGTGAACAGTCTCCTGATACAGCAGATCCTTGCAGATCTCGCCGTTTACGAGGTGCTCGTCAACGATTCTCTTGATGCCCTCGGGAGTAGCCTGTGCATAGAAAGCACCCTCGGGGTATACAATAACGATAGGACCGAGAGAGCAAAGACCGAAGCAGCCTGTTCTTACAACGAGTACTTCGTCAGCGATGCCCTTTGCAGCCAGCTCATCTTTCAGAGCCTTCAGAACGTCCATAGAATGTGAGGACTGGCAGCCGGTACCGCCGCATACGAGTACCTGCTTGCGGTAGCCTGTTTCCTTGGCGAGCTTTTCGCCCTCCTCAGCGATTATTGTCCTGACTTTAACGATATCCGCCTTAGCGGCTTTGATCTTATTCAGTTCTTCGATGGTCATACTGCCTTACCTCCTTACTTGTAGCTATCCAGGATCTTTGCGACCTGTTCGGGTTTCAGCTTGCCGTAAACGTCCTCGTCTACCAGCATAACGGGAGCCAGACCGCACGCGCCAACGCAGCGGCAGGAATCGATGGAGAACATACCATCAGCAGTACACTCACCGCTCTTGATGCCCAGCTTTGCTTCAACAGCCTCCAGTATCTTATCGGAGCCCTTAACATAGCAGGCAGTACCGAGACAGACGCTGATCCTGTGCTTGCCCTTGGGGGTAAGAGAGAACTGGCTGTAGAATGTTGCAACGCCGAATACCTCCGACAGTGAAACGCCCAGTCCGTCAGCGATCATCTTCTGGACCTCGATAGGAAGATAGCCGTAGATCCCCTGAGCCTCCTGCAATGTAGGCATCAGTCCACCGGGCTGGTCATGGTGCTTAGCAATGACTTCCTTAAGCTGTGCCTCCTGCTCAGGAGTACCCTGAAAAGGAATAACGGTTTTCTCAGTCATAAAATAACCTCCTTAATTGATTTTGCATAACAAAATATACTGATCATGCGCTGCGCGTAAAAAGCACGGCAAGCCCTCAGGGAAATGTGCAAAATGCAGAAATTTCTCCGGACATAAAAACAAAGCCGTCTATTATCCTTTTTACATAGGGGATATAAGTGCGTATATGCCCTATAAATCAAGGCGCAGCCAACATTATTATTATACATTATTTCGACTTTCTTTTCAAGCGTTTTAGAAAAATTAATACACAAACTTAATTGCATTTTTTTATGCATTTTTACGCAAAATGATTGGTTAGACGCATATAATTCGGTTAGGTTAGACTAATTTTACGCCAATCCCCGACATTTCCGACCTTAAAATCAATTCCCATAGGCTATGAGGTATATATGATTTTATATGTCTGCAGGATTTCTTTCATTTTCATACTGTTAAATTAGTTTATAAAGAATCGTCAATTGATAAAATGCACAAAATATTTTCGCTAAATTTGTGAATGATTTTTTGCAATTTTTGTATACAAAACACAAAAAGTATGCTATAATAAATTCAGCCCAAAGGAAAGGAGCGATGTTCCATGAGGTCTATCATAACTATCAGCCGTGAATTTGGCAGCGGCGGCAGAGAGATCGGCAAACTGCTTGCCAAAGATCTTGATATCCCGTTCTATGATAAAGAGCTCCTGGAAATGGCTTCCAAGGACAGCGGGATATGCGAGGAGCTCTTCGTAAAGAATGATGAGAGCTATACCAACAGTTTCCTGTTTTCACTTGTTATGGGCAGCTACCCTGTATCCGCAGACGGCAGGATAAATCCCGATCTTCCTTTGAACCACAAGATATTTCTTGCGCAGTTCGATACTATAAGGAAGCTGGGAGATAAAGGTCCGTGTGTGATAGTCGGCAGATGTGCGGACTATGTACTGAGGGATAACCCCAATGTGATCAACTTCTTCCTGACGGGAGATATGTCAGATAAAAAAGCGCGTATCCTCGGAAGATACGATATCGAAAAGGACAAGGTGGAGGACTTCATCAAGAAGACCGATAAACGCCGTGCATCCTACTACAACTATTATACCGACCAGAAATGGGGCGCAGCTCCCAATTTCGACCTGTGCATAAATACCTCAAAAACAGGTATACAGGGTGCGGTAAAGCTCATGAAGGAGTATATAACCATCAAAGAGAACTATAGACCCAAGTGAGCCGCCATTAAATAACGACATTCATGTTTTTAATTCATTTTACTTTCCTTACTACGAAAAGACACCGAGCCGGGAGGTCGGTGTCTTTTTGTGTGTAAAAAGGCGGTTGACCGGTGTGACGAGGGGCGAAAAATCGCATACTCCCACCCACAACAAACTCCAATTTAAGACAAGTCCAAACATCAACCAAAAAGCCATAGCAAATCCGACCACACGCCGGAAATACTATGGCTTATTCCTTATTATATATAAGTCAGCAGCAGCGATCAGTAATGCAGTACCCTTTGAATATTGCTGTGTACCTGCCGCCTGTCGCTGAGATTCAGACTGCGTATCATTCGCCTTACGGGAAGTATCTGCGGGGGCGCAACGGAAAGTGAATCCAGCTGCATATCTAATAGTATCTCTGTCAGCGAAAGGTCTGCACCCATCTCGCCGCAAAGACATACCTTTATACCCTTGCTGTGAGCGTTGTCAACAACAAGCTTTATCATTCTCAGCACCGCCAGATGATTCGGCGGAACAACATTTTCGTAGTTGGGATTCTGCCTGTCTATCGCCAAAGTGTACTGCTCAAGATCGTTGGTGCCTATGCTGAAAAAGTCCACCTCACGCGCCAGCAGATCGCTTATCATCACCGCCGCGGGAGTCTCTATCATTACACCAAGCTCCACATCGTTGCCGAAAGGTATGTGCTTGCTCAGAAGCTCGTCCTTGACCTTGTGCATGATGTCCTTTACGCGGAAGACCTCGTCCACATCTATTATCATAGGTATGAGTATCGAAAGCTTGCCGTAAGCCGATGCCCTCAGCAATGCCCTCAGCTGTGTCTTGAATATGTCCTGCCTGCGCAGACAAAGCCTTACAGCCCTCATGCCAAGAGCAGGATTCTCTTCCTTGTCAAGACAGAAATAGTCAGCAGTCTTGTCCGCACCGATATCCAGGGTACGTATTACAACGCGCTTGCCCTTCATGTCCTCTACAACTCTGCGGTAATTGTAGAACAGTTCCTCCTCATCAGGGAAACTGTCTCTCTGCAGATACAGGAACTCCGACCTCAGCAGACCTACGCCCCCAGCGTCGTTCTCAATGGCAGATTCCAGATCTCCCAGACCACCGATATTGGCATATACCTCTATCTCCCTGCCGTCACGGGTGACGTTCTTCCTGCCCTTCAGCCTTTGAAGAAGCTCGTTCTTGCGCTCTTCCTCTTCCTCGCGCCGTGCCAGCTTTATCTGGGTCTCGTTGTCGGGCTCGATGTAGATCACTCCGTCATAGCCGTCAACTATCGCGAAACGTCCGTCAAAATCTTCCAGCTTCACATCGCCAAGACCTATCAGCGCAGGTATGTTCATAGTCCTTGCCAGTATGGCAGTATGTGAATTTATGGAACCGCCCATGGTGCAGAAAGCCGCAACTTTCGTCTTGTCAAGAGTCGCCGTCTCGCTGGGCAGAAGATCTTCCGCACATATTATGGATATGTCATCCAGCACGAACTCCTTAGCAGACAGATTCTGCAGCTGCCTGATTATCCTCTCCGAAGCATCATAAACATCGGCGCTTCTCTCGCGGATATACTCTGAATCACCCTGACGCATAAGATCAGCCAGTGTCTGGGAAGTCCTTGCCACTGCATATTCGGCATTCAGCCTCTCATCGAATATCAGACCGCGCACACCGCGCTCGTACTGGCTGTCGCTGAGTATAAGCTCGTGTATATAGAAGATCGCCGCATCAGTCTCACCGATCTCCTCGGCTGTCTTTGCACGCAGGATACGCAGTTCTTCGACAGCGCCCTCCTTGGCGTTCATATATCTGTCCCATTCTTTTTCGGGATCGTTTATCTTGATCTTGGTAACGCTGACTTGGTCACGCTGATAAAAGCTGATGATGCCTCTCGCGATACCACGGTATACAGACCTACCTCGCAGTGTGACCATGCAGTTCACCTCCGTTCAATGTGTTAAACAGGTCATAACTCTACATATTAATTATAACACATTCACTCATGGTTAAAAAGGATGATTTGATTTGTTTACATTTGCGACACATTTTTTGTCATTTTAAAATATTATCAAACTATAATTTTGTTTGTTTTAAACAATTTTATATGGGATATTTTTCCATATCCGACAGTAAAAAGAGGGAAAACCGCTCCTGATAGATATGCTCTCACTCAAAATTACACTAAATTAACACCCCGGGACTGCTCTCGTTTTCCCGATGATCTCCCATATTATCCACCCCGCCTCTTTTGTACACCCTGCACATGAAGACCCCGCCCACTTTGTGCAAACAAATGTTTTTTATTTTTACTCAGACATATTTCTGCAAGAGTTGTACAAAAACGTACAACTTTTCCGCTATTTTCGCTGTTAGTAGAAAGGCAATGGCTCATTGGGGCTTTGATATAAAGGACCCGGTGCGCACGATGGCAGGCTGCGCCCGTCTGTGACTACGGCACATAGGGCACGTGTCATACTGTACCGACCGCACAGCATCTTGACAACCGAATAACTGTCAGACTTTTTGGTATCTGCAAACCTTTCCATACAAAACACTGCTGAGGTTTTGCGTATACACTTGTAAGCAGTATTATATTATAGTATACGACATCATAAACCGAACCCCGGATCGGACCAAAATCGATTTTCGCGTTTTATTTTCCCTATCTCTTTACTTTTGGGGAGATATGTGCTATAATAATAAAGTATGTACGATGAGCTTGTATGTTTGGCTCATCAAAAGCTGAAACAGAAAGGAAAACATATGCTCAAGATAATCGGTGTGCGCTTCAAAAGCGTTGGCAAGATATATTATTTCGACCCGGGCGATACCGAACTTAAAAACGGTGATAAGGTCATTGTTGAAACTTCCCGCGGCGTTGAATGCGGCGAGGTCGTTATGACCGACAGAGAAATAGATGAAACAAGCTTCAAGAACCCAATAAAGCCAATAATCAAAAAGGCTGACGAACGCGATCTCAAAACGATAGAACGCAATAAGCAGAGAGAGCAGGAAGCCTTTGAGATATGCAAGCAGAAGATCGAAGCCCATAAGCTGAATATGGATCTCATCGATGTTGAATGTACTTTCAGCAACAATAAGATGCTCTTCTATTTTACCGCTGAAAACAGAGTTGACTTCAGAGAGTTGGTAAAAGATCTGGCAAGCGTTTTCAGAACAAGGATAGAGCTCAGACAGATAGGCGTGCGTGACGAAGCTAAAATGCTTGGCGGTCTGGGCATCTGCGGACAGCCATTCTGCTGTTCCAGATTCTTAGGTGATTTCCAGCCCGTTTCCATTAAAATGGCAAAGGAGCAGGGACTCAGCCTTAACCCCACCAAGATCAGCGGCTGCTGCGGCAGACTTATGTGCTGCCTTAAATACGAGCAGGACAGCTACGAAGATCTGCTGAAACACACCCCAAAGGTTGGCGCGATAGTCAAGACCACCGATGGCAAGGGCGTAGTCCAGGAAGTCAATCTGCTGACAGGCAAGCTGAGAGTAAAGATAGACCGTTCCGATAACGTCATCACCGTCAAAAAAGATGATGTTGAAGTCCTCAAGGACGGCAATATCAAGATCGATAAGAACGAGCTCAAGGCTCTTAAAGGACTGGAGGGTAAGTAAATGCCGTCATCACCCGTGCATCTGCTGCTGGCATACAGAATGGCAGACAGTCTGAATGTAAAAAACAAGGCAGAGTTCCTGCTGGGCGCCATCGCCCCCGACTGCGTGAACTACGGTCAGGAGCAGGCAAGCGAGGAAGTCAGGTATACGGCTCATATCCGCGACAAGGATTACGATGTATGGAAAGCCAAGCTGAAAGCTTTTGCGGCGGATAATGCCGAAAAGTTCGCTGATAATAAGGACTTCCTCAGAGGATACCTTTTCCACTGCTGGTCTGATATAGCCTGGGACGAAGCTGTTCAGCCCAAGATATTCGAGTTTCTCGGCACACTGGGCTACGGCTATGACGATATGACAAAGCAGAAATGGCAGGAACTTTACCGCTTCAACAGCCTCGCGGTAAAAAGCGGAGAATATGCTGAGTGTACAAAGCTTGTTAAGCAGGGCAGACCTGTGGATATAGCAGGCTGTTCCGCAGAACTTATCGCAAAGTACGCAGCGTATGTGGCCGATGACTACCGCGATAAGATACACGATGAAAAACCCCTTTTCCTCAGCGATTCCCATATAGCCGCAACAGTTCAGCAGATGAACGAAGCAGGCTACAGCGAAGAACTTGCTAAGATCTGAAAGAAAAACAAAAGTAACAAAAGATACTGAGTAAAACTCAGAAAAAATTTGAAAACGGAGATGTTTGAAATGTTAATGTCATTACAGGAGACCGCAACCACAACACAGAACGTGTTCACACCTTTCCCTTTGCCCATGCATCTGGGATTCTGCATCGCAGCTACCATAGTATATGGTATATACTTTGTTAAACAGAAGACTATACAGCATTTTCTTCTGCTGCTTGCCTGCGACCTTACTTTTATCACCCAGATAAATACTTCAAAGCCTGCCCTGACTTTTCTGTTTATTGCAGAAGTAGTACTGCTGCTGGGCGCTGCTGTTTTCTCAATAAAGTACAGCAGAGATCAGAAAGCTGCCGAAAAGGAGAAGAAAAAAGCTCCCAAGCAGAACGGTGACGCAGTTGATAACGCTTTTGAGGACTGATATATGAAAATAGTTATCCTTGACAGCGAAACAGTTTCCCGCGGCGGAGATGTTAGCCTTGAAGGCATAACAAGCCTTGGCGAAAGCGAAGTTTACGGCTTTACCCCCAACGATGAAGTAGCTGATAAAATAGGCGATGCCGATGCGGTGATATGCAATAAGTGCCTTATCACAGAGGAAGTCTTCAGCAAATGCCCCAACCTTAAATATGTGGGACTTTTTGCAACGGGCTATAATAATGTTGACCTCAAAGCCGCCGATAAGCATGGCGCTTCCGTGTGCAACGTGCCCGCATATTCTACCGACTCGGTGGCACAGCATACCTTTGCACTGATACTCAACCACTTCAATAAGATAAGGGCATATGCCGATACCGTGGATAACGGCGACTGGGTGAACTACAAGCTGTTCACCTACTTCTATATACCTACCTACGAGCTGAAAGGCATGAGGATAGGCATTATCGGCTACGGCAGCATAGGCAGGCGCGTGGCTGAGATAGCAAGAGTTTTCGGAATGGAAGTGGTGACCTATACACGCTCTCCCGAAAAAGTGGGCGATGGCGCAAAGGCTGTCAGCCTTGATGAGCTGCTGAGGACAAGCGATGTGGTTACTATGCACTGTCCGCTGAACGAGCAGACCAAGGAAATGATAAATAAAGAAGCTCTTGAAAAAATGAAGCCCACCGCGTATTTCGTGAATACAGCCAGAGGCGGAGTAGTCAACGAGTATGACCTTGCAGATGCGCTGAACAACGAAGTCATCGCAGGTGCAGGAATAGATGCCCTGACCTTTGAACCGATGCGTGAGGACTGCCCTTTGAGAAACGCGAAGAACGCAACAATAACTCCCCATATCGCATGGGCACCCAAACAGACAAGGATACGTCTGCTTGAAGTAGTATCCGCAAACCTGAAAGCGTGGATAAACGGCAAACCACAGAATGTGGTAAACGGTAAATAAAAATATTCCCCCGAAGCGATAGTGGTGCGCTTCGGGGTGTTTTGTTTAAGCAATCCAGAGTAAACTGCTAAGGAAACATAGCGCGAGTGCAGAGTCCTCGCATCAAGGTACAAAGCCAAAATGCACAGCTAACAATAAGATCATAGCAAACTTCTGGAAAGGCGCGACAAATGTATCCGACACCAACAAAACAAGATCTACACCAAACATCAATAAAAAAACCACAGCAGTTCCGTTTTCAGAACGGAATTGCTGCGGCGTGATTTTTATGCTGTTTGTTTTTTCTCTTCAGGTTTTTTCAGCTTTGATATAATTATCTTTGGCAGATTTTTTATGCGGTTCCATATGATCGCTATAGGAATGACCATTAAGCAAGTTACCAGCCATATCAAAATAAAATTTCTGCCCCCTGTCATTTCAAAAACAATGTCATTTGCAATGAAGAAAAACGGAAATGGGTCATAGTGTATCACCATGATATCCATAGAATCCTTGCCAAGTTCCCTGAGAGGTCTTATGCCTTGGGGCAAAGCTGAACATATCAGGATAAGTGATGCTGAACCTGTTACTCCTGTCAGCAGGAAAAGCGGCAGACTTTCAAATTTGAGAGTGTGCATATTTACATCAGGTGTGTACAAATTACAGCACGCTATAAGTGTTACTCCAAGTATCAAACCACATACAAGGTTGCGACTCTTGTTTTTGGGGTCAATAAATCTGAAAAACAGGAATCCGAAAGCGATAAAAAATACAGCAGGAATTACACGTATAAATGGTATCGTGAGAAATCTCACAGTTTTTTCTTCCATCAAGTCCTCTGTTTTGAGATCTGAGAATATCTTGACTGTCAGCAGTGAAGCATAAAGCGCTCCCAGTAATATCGCCCGCGTATCGAGTTTCAGCTTGTATTTCAGAAAATGGAACAGAAGCCTTGCGAAGAAAAGTGTGGAAAGAAACCACAGAGGTGCGCTTCCCATTGTTGTCCATACGGCAGTTATCATATCGCTGAGGTATTCATCGGTATATCCATAACGATAATTTCCGATCAGAATATATATGACCGAGTATATATAGTATGGTATCATCAGCCGCACGAACAATCTGCCTGCTTTTAAAGCGGGAGCAGTATCCTTTTTCAGAAAACTGTCCTTATAGCCCAGCAAAAAACCGGTTATTACAAAGAACAGCGGCATATGGAATGAGTAGATCAGCTGGACAAAGTAGTGCGCCAGGTGATTGCTTTTGGGGACCACAAGATTTACGTGACCAAGCATTACCAGTAATATGCCGAAGCCCTTTGCATAGTCCACATAATCAAGAGGTACTGACCTGATTATATTGCGGACTTTCTTTTTTTCAGCCATTGTTTATTTTACAGCCTCCTGAAGAGCCTGAACCTTGTCTGTACGCTCCCAAGCTACGCCTAGGTCTTCTCTGCCCATATGGCCGTATGCAGCCAGCTGCTTATACTGTGGCTTTCTGAGATCGAGCATATCGATGATAGCTGCAGGGCGGAGATCGAATATATCGTTGACTGCTGCGCTGAGTCTTTCATCGGAGACCTTGCCTGTGCCGAAGGTATCAACGAGTATTGAAACGGGATTTGCAACGCCGATAGCGTATGCAAGCTCAACTTCGCATCTGTTTGCGAGACCTGCAGCTACGATGTTCTTAGCCACATATCTTGCAGCGTAAGCTGCGGAACGGTCAACCTTCGTGGGGTCCTTGCCGGAGAAGCATCCGCCGCCGTGACGAGCGTATCCGCCGTATGTATCAACGATGATCTTTCTGCCTGTAAGACCGCTGTCGCCCTGAGGTCCGCCGATAACGAATCTGCCTGTGGGGTTAACGAAGTATGTGGTCTTGTCGTCCAGAAGTCCTGCGGGGATAACGTGCTTGATGACCTTCTCGATGATGTCAGCTCTTATCTGCTCCATAGATACCTTGGCATCGTGCTGAGAGGATACTACAACTGCATCTATCCTTGCAGGCTTGCCGTCAACGTACTCAACAGTTACCTGAGTTTTTCCATCGGGTCTGAGGTAAGGCAGAGCGCCGTTCTTGCGGACTTCTGTAAGCCTGAGAGCCAGCTTGTGAGCCAGTGATACAGGCAGGGGCATGAGTTCGGGAGTTTCATCGCAGGCATAGCCGAACATGATACCCTGATCGCCTGCACCTGTATCGAATGCATTTTCCTCTCTGCCCTCGAGTGCGTTGTCAACGCCCATAGCGATATCGGGGGACTGCTTGTCGATAGTTGTCATAACTGCGCAGGTATGACCGTCGAAGCCGTACTTTGCTCTGTCATAGCCGATGCCTACAACTGTATCGCGTACTATCTGGGGGATATCCACCTGTGCCTTGGTGGTGATCTCGCCCATGCACATTACCATACCTGTGGTGGTAACGGTCTCGCAGGCAACTCTGGAATAGGGATCCTGTTCCAGCATAGCATCGAGTATTGCATCTGAGATCTGGTCGCAGATCTTATCGGGGTGACCTTCAGTCACCGATTCGGAAGTGAAAAGAAATCTTGACATTATAGTTCCTGCCTTTCTTAAAAGAAACTTTGTCGGTATGCCGACATATACTGTTGTTAACCGTTAAATCAACAGCCAATAAAAAGCCTCTCAATTCCGAAGAAAAGAGAGGAGAGATCTTTTTTATAAAAAATTCCTCATCTTTCGGAAATAACCGCAGGATTTGGCACCTTGATGAGCTGCATAAATATACAGCATACAGGTTGCCGGGCTTCACAGGACCTGATTCCTCCACCACTCTTGATAAGGCTATTAAATTTAACGTCAATAATTATACTACATAATTTCGCGCTTGTCAACAGTTTTAACGTTTTTTTTACAAGATATTCCAAACTAACTTTTTATAGAGAGGTATAGTCTGGGTCTATTTGGTGTGAAAGACTATAAACGGAGTGGAATTTTAAATATTTTTAAACAAATGATAGAATGTTTGAGAAAGTGCTTGACAAATCAGGATTGTCGTGGTATAATAATTTTCGTTGACTGGTCAAGTCAATGACCCAAATGCGGGTGTAGTTCAATGGTAGAACTCCAGCCTTCCAAGCTGGCCACGTGGGTTCGATTCCCATCACCCGCTTTTACTGTTGAATGCAGTATATGCGTCATTAGCTCAGCTGGATAGAGCAACCGCCTTCTAAGCGGTAGGTCACTGGTTCGAATCCAGTATGGCGTGTTATGGTGGGTATAGCGTAGTTGGTTAACGCGTCAGATTGTGGTCCTGAAGATCGAGAGTTCGAATCTCTCTACCCACCCTACAGCTTCTCGAAATATCGAGGGGCTGTATTTTTTTATGTCGTTTACTATACTTTCGTGCTGTTGGTATTACAGATCGTGATCCGGAGGTGTATTATGGATAGTATTAGGTTTTCTGTTGTTATCCCTGCTCATAACGAGGAAAAGTATATTGGCAAATGTATTCGGGTGTTTTTTTGATGTTTACAGCTATCCCTTTAGCTCACCGCTTCATACGCCAACTATAGATATTGCCTGTCAAAAGGGCGTATAGTATGGCGTGTCAGCGGGTGTTTTTTTGATGTTTGATAAGCTTGCTGCATAAATTGCGGAGAACTTTGATATGTACATACCTTATATATAATAAACAGACAGGCTGTACGTACATCATCAGCGATATCTCATAGATATTGTATGTATATTGTCTGTTGATAAGAAGTACACATGAATAAAATAACGAACATTCTCCTAAAGAAAAGCGCATAAACTGCGCAATAAATGGTGATATAATGCCAACTTTTTGAATTGACACTAAGTTGTATTTGTGTTATAATGTGTGCAACGATGAAGATCGCAGTTTATATGCGCTCGGCTGTCGGCGGAAACGTCGGGGCACACACAGCGGCAGCGCACCAAAACGGAGGTAATTATCATGAGCAACAAGCTTGCAAACACACCTGAAGTAAAGATAGGTCTGGTAGCAGTTTCAAGAGACTGTTTCCCCATGAGCCTGTCAGAAAACAGAAGAGATGCCGTAGCTAAGGCTTATACCGACAAGTACGGCGCAGAAGGACTTTTTGTATGTCCTACAATCATCGAGAACGAATGCCACATGAGACAGGCTCTCAACGAAGTTAACGCTGCAGGCTGCAACGCTATCGTTGTATATCTCGGCAACTTCGGTCCCGAGACCCCCGAGACCCTGCTCGCTAAGTATTTCGACGGCCCTGCAATGTTCGTTGCAGCTGCCGAGGACGACTGCGGCGACGCTCTTGTCAACAACAGAGGCGATGCTTACTGCGGTATGCTGAATGCCAGCTACAACCTCAAGCTGAGAGGCGTTAAGGCTTACATACCTGAGTATCCCGTTGGCACCGCTCCCGAGGTCGCTGATATGATCAAGGAGTTCATTCCTATTGCAAAGACTGTCATCGGTCTGAGAAACCTGAAGATCATATCCTTCGGTCCTCGTCCTCAGGACTTCCTGGCTTGTAATGCACCTATTGCAAGACTGTACGACCTGGGCGTTGAGATCGAAGAGAACTCCGAGCTCGACCTGTTCGCAGCTTACAACGAGCACAAGGACGATCCCCGTATTCCCGAAGTTATCGCTGATATGGAGAAGGAACTGGGCGAAGGCAACAAGATGGCAGGCATCCTGCCCAGACTGGCTCAGTACGAGCTGACTCTCCTTGACTGGGCTGAGGCTCACAAGGGCGACAGAAAGTATGTTGCATTTGCTAACAAGTGCTGGCCTTCATTCCAAACACAGTTCAGATTTGTTCCCTGCTATGTAAACGGCAGACTGGGCGCAAGGGGCATCCCTGTATCCTGCGAAGTTGATATCTACGGTGTTCTGTCCGAGTACATCGGTCAGTGCGTTTCCGACGAAGTTGTTACTCTGCTCGATATCAACAACACAGTTCCCGGAAACATCTACAGAGAAGATATCGAAGGCAAGTTCGATTATACTCAGAGAGATACATTCATGGGCTTCCACTGCGGCAACGGTTCCTGCTGCATAGTTGAAAATCCGACAATGAAGTATCAGCTCATCATGAACCGCGGTCTTGAGGGCGGCGGAGAGCCTGATATCTCCAGAGGTACTCTTGAGGGTGACATCAAGCCCGGCGAGATCACATTCTTCAGACTTCAGTCTACTGCTGATGCTACTCTGCGTTCTTATGCAGCTGAGGGTGAGATCCTCCCTGTAGCTACTCGTTCCTTCGGTACAATCGGTATCTTCGGCATCAAGGAGATGGCAAGATTCTACAGATATGTACTGCTTGAGAAGGGCTATCCTCATCACGGCGCAGTTGTATTCGGCCACCACGGCAAGGCACTGTTCGATGTGCTGAAGTTCCTGGGTGTTGAAGACAGAGAGTACAACAGACCCGCTTGCACAAGATATTTTGGCGAGAACCCCTACAAATAATAAATTGCTTTAAAAGAAAAAGACTGCTGCTTATGCGGCAGTCTTTTTTGTTTGGTCTTACATTATCCCTTTAGCCAGCCACTTTATAAGCCGGTATAATAATGGATATTATTGGGGAAGAATACTGACAACTATTGGTTTGGTCTTGGGGCATAAAAAAATCCCCGAAGCACAAAACTTCGGGGAAAACGTCGCTGAGAGGATTCGAACCTCCGGCCTGCCGCTTAGGAGGCGGCCGCTCTATCCAGCTGAGCTACAGCGACTTATCAACTTAATTATTATATCATATCTCAGAGAAAAAAGCAAGACCTTTTTGAAATTTTTTTGAGGGGGGATTTTTAGTGATATTCCCTTGTTCTGTTTGCATTATTAATATGAGATGAGAGTCTTTGATCCTATAGGTATAGTTGACGCTTGTTTGCTCATTAAACGTTCTGATACTATTTTACCTAACCATCCCCAAATTACACACCTGTCCCAAAAACTGAACATCAGTCGCTGCAGATATGTGTCGAATAACTGAAAAAAGCCCGAGAATACTTGAATAATCAAAAAAAGTGTGCTATAATGATAACCTGATAGTTTGTAACTTGATAAATATATCAATGGAAATATAACAAAACCAAAAAGGATGTCATATATTGGATAATATTACAAAAAACCGCGAACAGTATAAGCGGCTTCTGAATTTTATCGCCGCACTGGTGATCATCCTGTTCTTCGTAATGGGATTCTCATTCGTGTGGTATAACTATTATAACAGTAAGATGCACGACCCCTTCTGGCATTACGGAAACTTCCTGATGATAGGCATTTACTGTGTGATGTACGCAACTTTCACAAGCCTGTTCAACGGCTTCAGGCTGGGTTATTCAAAGTTTCTGGGACTTTTCGGTTCTCAGGTGCTGGGCATAGTCAGTACCAACGCCATGGAGATAGTCCTCATAGCCCTCATAGGCCGTAACCGAATGGATCTTTCGACCATGTTCGTGCTGGCAGCAGTCGAACTTGTTTTCGCATATCCCTGGAGCTACGTCTTCACCATGATATATACGAAAATGTACCCCCCGCGGCGGCTGATAATAGTCTACGGCAACTCGAATGCCAAGTATCTTGTGAATAAAATGGCACAGCGAACGGATAAGTATAATATCTGCGCAGCCGTAAGCTGTGAAGAAAGTCTCGATGAGATAGAACGGCGCATACTCCGCTACGAGGGCGCTATCATCACCGATATCCCCGGCGACCTGAGAAATAAACTGGTAAAGTTCTGCTTTGAACATTCCATCAGAACTTACATCAACCCAAAACTTTCGGATATCATTATCCGCGGCGCGGACGATTTCCACCTCTTCGATACCCCGCTGCTCCTCTCCCGCAACGACGGTCTGAAATTCGAGCAGCGTATGCTGAAGAGATTCTTCGATATCTCACTGGCAGGCGTGATGTTCCTGATACTTCTGCCTTTCATGCTGATAACCGCACTGGTGATAAAACTCTACGACGGCGGCCCCGTCCTGTATTCACAGGTCAGACTTACCACTAACGGACGTAAGTTCAAAGTGCTGAAATTCCGCAGCATGATAACCAATGCCGAAAAAGGCGGAGCACAGCTCGCATCCGAAAACGATGACCGCATAACCCCCGTGGGCAAGGTCATCAGAAAAATACGTTTCGACGAACTTCCTCAGCTTATAAATATCCTCAAAGGCGATATGTCCTTTGTAGGTCCCCGCCCTGAGCGACCCGAGCTTGCAGAGCGCTATGAGCTGACAATGCCCGAGTTCAAATACAGGCTGAAAGTCAAGGCAGGTCTCACAGGATATGCCCAGATAATGGGCAAGTACAACACCACCCCCTACGATAAGCTGAAGCTCGACCTCATGTATATCGAGCACCAGTCCATCAGGGAAGACCTGAGGATAATCCTCAGCACCGTGCGAACAGTTTTCGTCCCTGATGCTACCGAGGGCGTTGACGATGATAAGCCTATCGAGACAAAGCGTGACCTCATCGAGCACGATTTCAGTAAAGACCTCGGCATGACCGAAGAAGAGGTAGTCGAATACGAAGAGGAGAACGGGCTGCCCAAAAGATAAAACTATCAACGGCGGAACGCTTATGCGCTCTGCCGTTTTTGGAGGTAAAATATGAAAGAACAGTATGCACGAAGCGAACTGCTTCTTGGCAGTGAAGCTATGGAAATACTCAGTAACAGCCGCGTGGCAGTTTTCGGAGTGGGCGGAGTAGGCGGATTCGCTGTGGAAGCATTGGCCAGAAGCGGTGTTGGCACCATCGACCTCATCGACAGCGATACAGTCAACACCACCAACCTCAACCGCCAGATAATCGCGCTGCACAGTACCGTTGGCAGATTCAAGACCGAGATAGCCGCCGAAAGGATACACGATATCGACCCAGATATCACCGTGAACGTCCATAACTGCTTTTTCATGCCTGAGACCGCCGATGATTTCGACTTCACACAGTACACCTACGTCATAGATGCCATAGATACCGTCACAGGCAAGATCGAGATAATAATGAAAGCCAAAGCCGCTGGTGTCCCCGTGATATCCGCCATGGGCGCAGGCAATAAGCTTGACCCCACTGCATTCCGTGTAACTGATATCTATAAGACCAAAGGCTGTCCGCTGGCAAGGGTGATGCGCCGCGAACTCAAAAAGCGTAACGTGGCACACCTGAAAGTTGTCTACTCCGAGGAAGAACCAATAACTCCCCGCGCTTCAACAGAAGAACCACAGGCAAGCAGACGTTCCGTACCGGGCTCGGTAGCTTTTGTGCCATCTGTGGCAGGGCTTATCCTGGCAGGGGAAGTTATAAAGGATATTATTTCGGATAAATGAAATTATACTGAGACTTGACGCAGCAGCCCAAAATTTGTAGGATGACGGGCACGTCTATATTTTACTGACGCAGAAAGAGCGTGGACATTTGAATGTCCACGCTCGTGTTTTTTTGTTAGCCGTGACTGCATCGAACGCGTGTCTCACTTTGATGCCAAGGTTCTGCCTTAACGATCAGTTTTGTTGACGGTGTCTATCACAGGTTTGCATTTTCAGTGTCAGCTTATCTCTTCATAAAGCCGTATATACTCCTTTGCAGAGCGCTCCCAGCTGAAATCCTGCTTGAATGCGGTGGATACCAGTCGCTCCCAGCGCATTTTGTCGTCGTAGTATGCTCTTGCACGTACTGTTGCATCAAGCATATCCTGAGCGTTATAGGTCTTGAAGGTGAAACCGTTGCCGTTTTCGCCGCCTGCATCGCGGATGGTATCGCGGAGACCGCCTGTTTCGCGTACTATTGGTATTGTGCCGTATCTGAGGGCTATCATCTGGGCAAGTCCGCAGGGCTCGCTCTGGGAGGGCATCAGGAACATATCCGCGCCTGCATATACTTTTCTTGAAAGCTCGGGTACAAATCCAAGACGCAGACCTACTCTGTCGGGATAGCGGTAGTGCATCTCGGTGAAGAAGTCCTCGTATATCTTTTCGCCCGAACCAAGTATTGCGAACTTATAGCCGAGGCGTATCATATCCTCAAATACGTATTTTATGAGGTCGAGACCCTTATGGGATACGAACCTTGTTACGATGCCGATGATAGGCTCTTTGCCAGATGCTATGCCTAGCTCGTCACACAGGGCTTTTTTGCAGACCAGTTTGCCCAGTCTGTCATTAAGGCTGTAATTGCGGGCGAGGTTCTTATCGGTGGCGGGGTCATAGATGGTCTGGGATATGCCGTTTAAGATACCGCTGAGTTTATACTGATGGTGTACAAGTTCTCTGTCGAGGGAGTGGGAATACCAGGGGTCGAGTATCTCCCATGCGTAGCTGGGGGAAACTGTGGTCACGCGGTCGCTGACTTCGATGGCGGCTTTCATGAAGTTCACGTCGCCGTCATAGCTGAGCATATCGGTATGATAGAGAGGTATGCCCATGAGGTCGTTTATAAGTTCAAGACCGTACTGACCCTGATACTGGATATTGTGTATGGTGAAAACTGTCTTGATATCCTCATAGCCCTGCTGGTAGCGGTAGAAGACATCGTAGTAAACGGGTACAAGTGCGGTCTGCCAGTCATTGGCATTGATGACTTCGGGTTTGAAGTCGATGAATTTCAGAAGTTCGAGGACGGCGCGGGAGAAGAAAATATATCTTTCAGCGTCGTCGTAGAAGCCGTAGAGACCGTTTCTGGCGAAGTAGTACTCATTATCCAGAAGATAATAGGTAACGCCGTTTTCAACACCTGTGAAAACTCCGCAGTACTGGTTGCGCCATGCCACGGGTACGGTAAAGTTGGTAACGTAGTTCAGTCTGTCTTTGAGTTCCTGACGGATACTGCCGTAAAGGGGCAGCACCACGCGGCAGTCATTTCCGAGAGCGTTTAGGGCTGCGGGCAGGGAACCTGCTACATCTGCGAGACCGCCCGATGCGGAATAGGGAAGTCCCTCGCTGGCTGTATAGAGTATCTTCATAGTATCACCCTCCTTTTGTGTAAGTGATAGGTAAGTCATAGTTTTGGGGTCTGCTTGGGGAGATCATGTTTTGTGCTATATGTGTTTAAAACTTATTTGAGAAAGCATCGAACATTTCTGAAAACTCGGCTTTCTTTTCCTGCGGCATATCATTATAAGAATCAACGATAAGCTTTTTGAAAGCAGGGGGAAATGAGTTTGTCGGATAGCTGTCCATACTTAAAAGTATGGCTTCTGTCAGGCTGTATCCCATTGGTGTTTTCCTTTGGGTCATCAGCGTGACAGTTTTGGTATCATTGAAGTCATAACAAGCCGACCATACACACGCCTGAAGAAAATGGTCGCCTTTATTATTTATAAGGATATCCATGCCCATATCAAAAGCTTTTGCGGGTGAACGCTTCATAAGTTCATCCAGCGCATAAGGCACGCCTTCAATATATGCCATGTCTTCTATGAATTCAACTAGCTCATCATCGGATGAACGTTTCATAAGTTCTTCAAATGCTTCGCCTGTTTTATCGAGATCTTCTGTTTCTTCGATGATACCATATAGCTGAGCATTTGTATGATTTTTTAGTTCCATATCTTCACACATTTTAAATATAGTATGCCGCGAAACAACGCAGGCACTCCCGCAAACTTATATTTATTAGCGAAAACGCACGGCACCGACCGACGGCGCCGTGCGGCACTTTCTTTTTTATGGTTACTGTTTTCTGATGCGCTATTTAAAATAGCTGGTCAGCTGATATCAATTATACTTTTGCGCCCTTGGATACGTACATCTGGTATTCGGCGGAGCTGGTGAGAACGTGCTTGGGGGCTACGGTAACGTCCTTATCGGTGATGACGTAGTTCATCTGTGCGCCGTCGCCTACTACTGTGCCCTGTCCCAGTATGCAGTTCTTGATCTTTGCGCCCTTGCCGACTTTTACACCTCTGAACAGCACGCAGTTTTCAACTTCGCCCTCGATTATACAGCCATCGGCAACGAGAGAATTCTTCACGATGCAGTTGAGGTCGTACTTAGCGGGAGCGTTATCGCTGACCTTGGTATAGATGGATCTCTTGGGAACGAAGAGCTTTCTTGCGTTCTCGGGATCGAGGATATCCATATTTGCCTTGAAGTATGTATCGGTGGAATTCAGCTTGCTGAAATAGTACTTATACTCATAAGCCATGATTTTCAGCTCATTGCATCTTTCCTGGAGTATATCTTTCTCGAAGGAGACCTTGCCCCTTGCGATGGAATCTCTTATCATATCAACTATGAATTCCATGTTCATTACGAACATATTCAGGCTGCAGGTGCAGGTGCCGCTGAGTTCGGGCTGTATCAGCACGCTGGTGACCCTGCCTTCCTCATTTGTGTTCAGCACGGTGCCTGTCTTCAGGTCTTCGGAGGTATACTGACCTGTGTGGGATACTACGGTGATATCAGCGCCTGTTTCGATATGCTTTGCCACTATGGGCTTATAGTCGATATTGGTGATAACGTCGCAGTCGGTCAGTACCACATACTTAGCGGCAGAATGTGTGATGAAGTTCATCGCGCCGTAGATGGCTTCTATCCTGCCTCTGTAGAGTGTGCTTTCAACATTGCCGAAAGGAGGGAGTATATAAAGTCCGCCTTTCTTTCTTGCCAGATCCCATTCTCTTGCACTTCCCAGGTGATCCAGAAGAGACTGATAATTGCTCTTTGTGATAACGCCTACCTCGCAAATGCCGCTGTTTACCATATTCGAGAGTGGGAAATCTATCAGGCGGTATCTTCCGCCGAACATTACAGAACCCATAGTTCTGTTCTTTGTCATATCGCCGAGAGTCGTGTCGTGCATATTTGCGAATACAAGACCCAGTACATTACCCATATTAACTTCCATTTTACTCGGTCTCCCTTCTTACATATTTTCGTAGATTATCGCCTTTGGCACAACGTTGCTTCCGTCGGAGATGGTCAGGTTATGACCTACAACGGCTACGCCCCAGCTGTCCTTATCCTCGATGGTCTCGGGTCTGGCGCCTATCTGGCAGTTTTCACCGATAACGGAGTTTTCGCCTACGATGGCATACTCGACCTTAGCGCCTTTCTTTACAACAGCGCCGGGCATGAGTATGGAGTCATATATAACAGCGCCTTCTTCAACTATAACGCCGTCGGAGATCATGGAGAATTCTACCGAACCGTCTATAACACAGCCCTCTGTTACCATGCAGTTCTGTATCTGGGCGTTCTTGCCGATACTCTGGGGAGGGAACACGGGGTTTCTGGAATAGATCTTCCAGTTGGGGTCATAGAGGTCGATGGGGATATTTGGATTGATAAGATCCATATTTGCTTCCCAGAGGGACTCGATGGTTCCGACGTCCTTCCAGTAGCCGTCGAAGCGGTAAGCTACCAGCTTTTCGCCTGCTTCTCTCATATCGGGTATGATATTCTTGCCGAAGTCCTTGGAAGCTGTTTCGTCCTCTTCGTTGGCGATGAGGTAAGCTCTCAGCTTCTCCCATGTGAAGATGTATATACCCATGGAAGCCAGTGTGGATCTGGGCACCTTGGGCTTTTCTTCAAAGTCGATGATATTATCGTCATCATCGGTTATCATGATGCCGAATCTTGAAGCCTCATGCTTGGGTACATCAAGCACAGCTATGGTAGCTGCGGCATTCTTGGACTTGTGGAACTGGAGCATCTTGTTATAGTCCATCTTATAGATGTGGTCGCCTGAGAGTACTACTACGTACTCGGGGTCGTATCTGTCGATGAAGCCGATATTCTGGTAGATAGCGTTTGCTGTACCCGAATACCAGTCAGCGCCTGTTGCCTTCTGGTAAGGAGGCAGTACGTGTACGCCGCCGTGAACGCGGTCAAGGTCCCATGGCTGACCATTGCCTATGTACTCGTTAAGTACCAGAGGCTGGTACTGTGTGAGGACACCAACTGTGTCTATACCTGAATTTATGCAGTTAGACAGAGGAAAGTCGATGATACGGTATTTTGCGCCGAAAGGCACTGCGGGCTTTGCAACGTCCTGGGTCAGGGCGTAGAGTCTGCTGCCCTGGCCGCCTGCCAGAAGCATAGCCACACATTCTTTTTTGTTGAACATAAATTTTCACCCACCATATATATTTTTTTCTATTGATATCTGCCCGCTGTGATGATGGCGGGACAGCTGTATGCTTATTTATTCTTTTTATGTTTCTTTGTCCGATTTTTTCTTATCGGAGCGGTGCTCTGCCTTTTTGGCAGAAGAGTTTTTCTTTTCGCCGTCTTTCTTTACTTCAAAGTACAGGCAGGCGAAAGGCGGTATATCTATACATACCGACTGTTCAAAACCGTGCATGGGAACGTCCTCGGACTTTACCGTGCCATTGGTCATAGGTGCGCCGTCGGGGGAAGCGGAGTTGAATACCTCGGTATACTTGCCCTTGTAAGGCACGCCGAAGCAGTAGCTCTTTCTCTCAACGGGGACGAAGTTGCAGAGCACGATGACTTCGTTTGCGTCCGCGTCGAAGCGGCGGAAGATTATGATGCTCTGGCGGAAATCGTCATTGGCTATCCAGCTGAATCCCGACCAGTCGAAGTCCTTCTGCCAGAACTGGGGATGGTCAAGGTAGAAGCGGTTCAGGCGCTTGGAGAATGCATGGTAATTGCGGTGATTCTCGTATTCGTCAACTAAGAACCATTCAAGACCGTTCTCGTAGTCCCACTCACGGAACTGGGCGAACTCTGTGCCCATGAACATCAGCTTCTTGCCGGGGTGAGCCATCATATATGCGTTGAACAGCTTGCACTGCTCGAACTTTTTATCAACATCGCCGCCGTACATCTTATTTACCAGCGACGCTTTGCCGTGTACTACTTCGTCATGGGATATGGGCAGCACGAAATTCTCCGAGAAAGCATAGAAGAAGGAGAATGTCAGCATATCGTGATGGAATGCTCTGTCTATGGGGTCATAGCTCATATATTTGAGCATATCGTTCATCCAGCCCATGTTCCACTTGAAGTTGAAGCCAAGACCGCCGTCGGTGACGGGTTTTGTTACCATTGGCCATGCGGTGGATTCCTCAGCTATCATCAGTGCTGTGGGGCATCTGGAGAATACGGCTGTGTTCAGGTCGCGGAGGAACTGCACAGCTTCGAGATTCTCATGGCCGCCGTAGATATTGGGTGTCCATTCGCCGTCACGTCTGTCATAATCGAGGTAGAGCATGGAAGCTACTGCGTCAACGCGGAGACCATCGATATGGTACTGTTCTATCCAGTAGAGGGCATTGGAGATGAGGAAACTTTTTACCTCGCCCCTGCCGTAATCGAATACCCTTGTGCCCCATGCGAGATGGTCGCGCTTTCTGGGGTCGGCATACTCATAGCTTGCGTCGCCGTCGAATTCAAACAGACCTGCTTCGTCCCTTGGGAAATGTGCGGGCACCCAGTCGAGGATGACGGAGATGCCTGCCTGATGGAAGAGGTCGATCATCGCCATGAATTCATGGGGTGTGCCGAAACGGGAGGTGGGAGCGTAGTAGCCTATGCCCTGATAACCCCAGGAACCGTCAAAGGGGAATTCAGCCAGTGGCATGAATTCGATATGAGTATAGCCCATATCCTTGAGGTAGGGGATTATGGTATTTGCGAATTTGGTGTAGGAATAGTATACGCCGTCATCGCAGGATTTCCAGGAGTTCAGGTGAACTTCGTAGATATTCATGGGACAGTTGTAAACGTCCTTTGTCTGACGTTCTTTCTGCCACTTTTCATCTTTCCACTTATAGCCGTCGATATCGAATATCTTAGAGCCTGTCTGGGGCTTAAGCTCCATATGAGTGCCGTAGGGGTCAGCCTTACAGCGGCGTTTGCCGTCACAGCCGACTATTGAGAATTTATATGTATCAAAGGTCTTCAGACCGGGAACAAAAGCTTCCCAGACTTCGGACTTTTCAAGCTGCTTCATGGGTGTTGCATCGTCATTCCAGTCATTGAAATCGCCGACCAGAGAAACGGAGCGTGCCTTTGCAGCCCATACTCTGAAATAATAACCGTCATTTCCGTCTTTTGTGCCTTTATGGCAACCGAGGAAGCGGTAGGTCTCGTAGTTGGTGCCGTTATGGAAAAGGTATAGAGGTATATCATATTCCTGAGGTATTTTATCCATGAAAACTCTTTCCTCCTTTTTAACAAGGCATAGCTATGCCTTTTTATATATCTATTTTAACTCTTATTTAACAGTTTTGCAAGGGGTTTTGTGGATTTTTTCAAGTTCCTACATATTTTAAGTAGATGGTTTGTGCATATAGCATATCGCGTTAATAAAAAATGTCGGATTTATACACTAAAAGATACAAATGTATACATAATTAATCTTTACGAATACCTATCCTCACCGCGATTATTGTCAGGTCATCGGCTTTTGTGCCATGTCGGCGGCCGAGGACGATACTGCCCAGACGGTTGACAAGTTCGGTGATATCACAGTCGGTTACTTCTGCGGCTGTCTGTGCTATCAGCTGTGCGGAGTCTTCGTCCGCGCCGTCTGAATTCATTATGATGATATCGCCGTCGAAAAGTTTTATCTCACTTTTATCCGGGGGACAATCAGACAATATGCCTGCGGGGAATGAAGTATCTCCCAGGGGCACAACTGCGCCGTCACGACAGAGCCTGCTGTTTACTGCGCCTGCTTTAAGCAGGGAAGCCCGCCCTCCGCAGAGGTCGAGATGCAGGATATCCATGGTGGCGAAGCTTTCCTCCCAGCCCTTTACACGGAGCATCGAGGATACGAGCCTGTGTACGGTGGTAAGGGAAAGTCCCGATGTGAGAAGCTTGCGGCTCAGGCTGACGGTGAATGAAGAATCAAGTCTTGCGCGTTTGCCTGTGCCCATGCCGTCGGACAGGAGTATATATTTCTCACTGCCGCCCACATCGAATATATCGCAGGTATCTCCCGAATACTCGCCGCTGGCAGATGCCGAGAAAACTGCGGCTTCTGCTGTGAAGAGGGGGAGTTCGGAGAAAGATATCCTTGTTATGCCGTTTTCACCCGTGATATCGGGGAGAGCCATATCGCAGTCGAGGATAGATGATACCGCGGCTGTGAGCCTTGCAACATCTCCCGAAAAACCGCCTTTGATAAAGGCATCGGCTCTTCGGCAGAGGTCTTCGTCGATATAGACGCACACCTTTGCGCCCTTATATCCCATGACTGCCAGCTGTTCCCGCACGCTTTCGGAGAGCCCTGTATCTATGGACTGCACCCGTGACGAGCGGTAGGACAGGTCGGAGAGGATATCCTCCATTGAAAGGAGCTGGTCCGTAAGCATGGTACGGAGCTCTCGGATGCGGATATTCTCGGCTTTGTCCCGCAGGATATGTCTTTCAAGGTCGTTGAAAGCTTCGGCAAGAAGCCTGGGTCTGTCACAGCAGCAGACTTTCTGCCTTACCTGTTCATCGGTGACGGTATCTCCGCAGTCCAGTATACTTTGCAGAGAATCGAAGGCACTTTCGGTGTGTTCGTTTTTCTCAAAGCAAAGTCGGTAAGATGGGCAGTCGGCACACACGCAGCGCTTGACCTCTGACGAGGCGGTGCGGGAAGCGGTGTTTCTGTCCATAGTCACTGTGACCATATCAAGGCGGCGCCTTATCTCACCAAGAGTTCTGCCTGCCATTGAAAGTCTGGCGGCGGTGGTATGGCCGATTAGCTCGGGAGTGCTCCGGAAGCCCGATATGCGTTTGCCGAAACGTTTTATTTTATCTGCGGGTATGATAAGGAACAGGATAGATCCTGTTACGATATCTGCGAACATATGGTATGTATCGCCATTGACCCCTACTGCCACAAGGCTTATCAGGGAAGTCACGAGAAAGCTCATGACGGCTGCAAGCCTGCCGAAGCGGACAAAAACTCCGCATATCAGACCAGCTGTCGCCAGAAGCAGAGTGTTCCGTGCTAAACTAGGGTCGCTGACAAGAACTCCGCAGGCTGTAAGTGCGCCTATAACTGCGCCGCCAAAACTGCGGTATCTTCTTGATGCCTGAAGGAGTATGAATGCGCCAAGTGTTCTGCCTGGGTTGAGAGTGAATATATTCACCGAGGCGAATATGCTGACCACAATTATGAAGAACATTCCCGCGAACATACCGTTCATGCCTGTCAGGTCGAATACTCCGCTGTGTTTAGCGTGATCCCGCACCGACATTGTGATGAATACGGTACAGCCTGCCAGCAGGGAATTTATCATGCGCATGGACGCAAGGTAGAAATCGCTCGGCATGGCGGCGGTAACTACGCAGGAGAACAGCATGAGAACTCCAGACACCACAAGGGAGCGGTAAACGGGTTCTTCCCGCCTTTCTCCAAAGGGGTCGATAAAGTGTATGGCTGTTATCACAAGCACGGAGCATATCTGCACTATGCCTGCTTCAATACCGCGGTTCAACAGGAAAGCCAGCAGCGTCCCGAGGAAAACGGAGGGTGAATAATCACCTGCCAGAGATGCTGCCGCGCCGCACATGAAGGATGGGAAGCCCAGCGTGACAGAAAGACCTGTCAGCAGACCGCCCGCAAAGGCAACTATGCGGCTTGTCCATTTGCGTGCTTTCGCCGTCCTTTTTGACAACTGCTTTTTATCAGCAGGAACAACGGTGGTGGTTTTTAGATTAATAAGCATATTTCTCACGTCCCAAAAATAGAATATCTGAAAATATTCTATCATCGGTTACGCGGGAAAAATGTCGCATTTACGTGAGTTTTTTCAGTTCCTCGTTGAAACGCACCAGCTCTTCCATGGATAGCTGTTCGGGACGGACATTTGCCCCGAGACCGCTGTTTTCCACGGCGGCGGTGACTGTCTGCTTATCTGTGCCCAGACCTGCGGAAACGGAGTTCACCAAGGTCTTTCTGCGCTGGGAGAATGCCGCTCTCACCATTTTGAAGAAAAAGGCTTCGTCGGTAACTCCCTCGGGGGTGGTATCGTTGATATCGAATCTTACAACGCAGCTGTCAACGTTGGGAGCGGGCATGAAGCTGCCGCGGGAGACGTTGAAGAGTATCTTCGGCTTTGAGAAGTAGTTGATGGCTACGGTTACTGCTCCCATATCCCTTGTGCCCACAGGTGCGCAGAGGCGGGTGCCTGCTTCTTTCTGCACCATTACGGTGACGGAACGTATACGCAGACGCTGTTCGAGGAGCATCATGAGTATGGGTGAGGTTATATAGTATGGAAGATTCGCACATACAGCGACTTCCAGCCCGTCGAATTCTTCTTCGATGAGTTTGTGCAGATCGACTTTCATGACATCTGCATTGATTACCTTGACGTTGTCGTGTTCCGCAAGGGTCTCTTCAAGCACGGGGATAAGGCGCTCATCTATCTCGATGGCGACTACCTTATCGGCACGCTTTGCAAGTTCGTTGGTAAGCACGCCTACGCCTGTGCCTATCTCTATCACCCCGAAGCCAGGCTTGGCATTGCCCATCTCGGCTATGCGGGGGCACACCGAGGGGTTTACCAGAAAGTTCTGTCCGAGGGCTTTTGAAAATGTAAAGCCGTGGCGCTGCATGACGTCTTTTATAACGCCTATATTCGATAGATTATCCATTATTTTCTCCCCGTTTATCTTACAGTCCGCTTTCCGTTTTTCGGCGGCGGCTGATAATGTATTTCTTGCGTTTTATTTTCAGAATCCGACAGTAAACAAAGTAATTTGTTATTTAAGTTAATTTTCAGCTATAAAACGATAATATAATTTTAACATATAAGCGTCATTAAGTCAATAGGTATTAGCATTATTTATCGAATATGGGGCATACTTATGAACAGATGAATTAGGTCGGTTTTAAAGGGGATATTAAAACGACCGAAGGAGGATGGGTATGTATAATTTCGGACTTTATGCAGATGAGGAGATATCGGCGAGGATATGTGAAAGTGCGGGACAGTGCGGATTTTCGGGGGCTGACGGCGATGGGGTACGTGCGGCGCAGAGGTTCTGCAAGGGACGGACAGGGGCTGATGCGGCGCGGGAAATGTCCGCGGGAAGCCTTGCAAACAGGGCTGCTGAGGTCTTTTATTAAAGGTGTGTTTTGTTATTTTACACAAGAAATCTTTTTATAACCTTAACAAATTCTATATGGAAAACTGTTGAAATTATCCCGAGAATATTGTACAATATTTATATGATATCGGGGGGACGACCCTCCCTAAAAGCCGCATGGCGCAGGACAGGAGTATCGTATGATGTATTCGGGGATATGTAAAGATTCAAAAGCTTTATATTCCATGGGCGGAGCGACCGATGGCTGCCGCTTTATATCATCACACTCTAAGTACACCCATGCGCACTGTAAATGTAACAAGTATGACCAAATTTGAAACTGCAACGCAATAGCTGCAGTTTTTTTTGTTGAAGAAGGAGTTTGATGCTGATATGAAGAAAGTAGCAGTTATCATGGGTTCGGACAGCGATTTTCCTGTGGTATCAAAGGCTTGTGCCGAGCTGAAGGCTTACGGTGTGCCTTATGAATGTCATGTGATGAGCGCCCACAGAACACCTGCCCTTGCTGCTGATTTTGCGGACAAGGCTAAGGGTAACGGATTCGGTGTTATCATCTGTGCTGCGGGAATGGCTGCACATCTGGCGGGAGTTATCGCAGGACACACTACACTGCCTGTTATCGGTATCCCCTGCAAATCCAGCAATCTTGACGGTCTGGATGCTCTGCTGGCTACGGTACAGATGCCCAGCGGCATACCTGTTGCGACCGTTGCTATCGACGGTGCAAAGAATGCGGCTCTGCTGGCTATACAGATGCTGGCTCTCTCAGATGAAGGCCTGGCTGCAAAGCTGGAAGCTGCAAAGGCTGAGATGAT
Organism: Hominimerdicola alba; assembly: GCF_900112155.1. Classification (GTDB taxonomy): domain Bacteria; phylum Bacillota; class Clostridia; order Oscillospirales; family Ruminococcaceae; genus Hominimerdicola; species Hominimerdicola alba_D. The sequence goes on from NZ_FOKQ01000002.1 coordinate 138,452, forward strand.
CGAGGGCGTTAAGGCTAAGGACGCTGCTCTGCAGGAAAAGCTGGCTTCACTGTGAGCAGATACAAGTTCCTGCTGTTCGATCTGGACGGCACGTTGATGGATACTGCGCCGGGCATATACAGCTCGGTGAGATACACCATGGAAAAGATGGGGCTGGAAGAACCTCCGAATATGAGGAGATTTTTAGGCCCTCCGCTGTTTAGGTCCATGAAGGAATTCTGCGGGCTGGACGATGAGCGTGCATGGGAAGCGGTGAGGATATACCGCGAGAAGTATCCTGTGGACGGGCTTTTCGATTCGGAAAAGTTTGACGGCGTTGAGGATATACTTATAGACCTTGGGGACGCAGGATACGTCCTGGGAGTTGCTACCAGCAAGCCCGAGCCTTTTGCGAAGAGTCTTCTGGAGCATTTCGATATGGCGAAGTATTTCACATTTATCGGAGGTTCGGGGGTGGACGGCGCAAGGGACACCAAGCGCGAGGTCATCGAGTACACGCTGGAGAATCTTGGTGTTACGGAGAGGGACAGCGTGCTTATGATAGGCGACAGGCTCCATGATATCCTTGGGGCTAAGGAATGCGGGCTTGACAGTATGTATGTGCTGTGGGGCTACGGCAGCAGGGAAGAAGCGGAAGAATGCGGTGCTCCAACGATAGTGGACACACCTGCGGACTGCCGCGATCATATAATTTCACAAAAATGATGAATAACGGATATTGCGGAAAAAAAGCGGATATCCGATAAAAATTAAGGTATCGGGAGATTTGATTTATGGGCGGATTTTTTGGCGCAGTGTCAGCTAACGACTGTATACAGGACGTTTTCTTTGGCACTGACTATCATTCACATCTGGGCACAAGAAGAGGCGGTATGACCGCTTATGCGCCTGAGATAGGTTTTCAGAGAAACATTCACAGCATCGAGAACTCACCTTTCAGAACAAAGTTCGAGAAAGACGTTGAGGCTATGCGCGGCAAGGTATGTATAGGCTGCATAAGCGACACAGACCCTCAGCCGATCATGGTAAGATCGACCATGGGTCATTATGCAATATGCTCCATAGGTGTTATACATAACGCAGAGGAGCTTTCAAACGAGCTGCTGATAAACGGCTGTGCAAACTTCGAGACCATGAGCAGCGGTGCTATCAATTCGGCAGGACTTATCGGTGCTCTGATAGCTCAGAAAGACAGCTTCGTTGACGGTATACGCTACGCTCAGGAGAAGATACAGGGCACAATGTCTCTGGTCATCATGACTGAGGATTCCATAATATGCGCAAGGGACAAGGCAGGCAAGCTGCCTATCATCATCGGTGAGAGGTCTGACGGATACTGCTTCTCCTTTGAAGATTTCGCTTATCAGAAACTGGGCTACAAGACCTGCCACGAGCTGAAAGCAGGCGAGATACTGAAGCTGACAAAGGACGGCTACGAGATACTCTCCGAGGGTACTGACGAAATGAGCATCTGTACTTTCCTGTGGACATACTACGGTTATCCAAATGCCAACTACGAGGGCGTAAACGTTGAGGGCATGAGGATTCGCAACGGTATGATAATGGCGGAGAACGACATCAAGAACGGCAGACTGCCTGATGTTGACTACGTTTGCGGCGTGCCTGATTCGGGTACTCCCCACGCTATCGGTTATGCCAACAGGAGCGGTATCCCCTTTGCAAGACCCTTCATCAAGTACACTCCCACATGGCCCAGAAGCTTTATGCCTACAAATCAGTCCATGAGAAACAAGGTAGCTAAGATGAAACTGATACCTGTTCACGAGTTCATCGAGGGCAAGAAGCTGCTGTTCGTTGATGACAGTATCGTAAGAGGCACACAGATGAGGGAGACAGTTGAGTTCCTTTATGAGAACGGCGCTAAGGAAGTACACATGAGATCAGCCTGTCCCCCTATAATGTACGGCTGCAAGTACCTGAACTTCTCAAGAAGCACCTCTGAACTGGAGCTCATCGCAAGGCAGATAATCGACGAGAACGAGGGTATCGAGGGTGTTAAGTACATCAGCGAATACAGCGATACCAATACCGAGAGAGGCAAGTATCTCAGAGATGAGATATGCCGCAGACTGAAGCTCACTTCGCTGGAATTCCAGTCGGTAGAGGGCACAGTAAGGGCTGTGGGCAGACCCGAGTGCGGTCTTTGCACATATTGCTGGAACGGCAAGGAATAACATTGGAAACAAGTTAAGTATAGACGTATATGACCGAAAGGAAGCATTTATGAACAAGAACAGTTATTCAAACAGCTACAAGGATGCAGGCGTTGACGTTACTGCAGGTTACAAGGCAGTAGAACTTATGAAGCAGTACGTTGGCAGAACAGTTACCAAGGGCGTTCTCGATGGTATCGGCGGTTTCGGCGGACTTTTCGAGCTGGATATCACAGGCATTAAGAAGCCTGTTCTGGTATCGGGTACTGACGGCGTTGGCACCAAGATCAAGATAGCTTTCCTGCTGGACAAGCATGACACCGTGGGCATCGACTGCGTTGCAATGTGTGTTAACGACATCATCTGCTGCGGCGCTAAGCCCCAGTTTTTTCTGGATTATATCGCCTGCGGAAGAAATATCCCCGAGAAGATAGCAAGCATAGTATCCGGTGTTGCTGAGGGCTGCGTTCAGGCAGGCTGCGCACTGGTAGGCGGCGAGACTGCGGAGCACCCCGGTCTTATGCCTGAGGAAGAGTACGATCTGGCAGGATTCTCTGTTGGTGTTGTTGACAAGGACAAGATACTTGACCCCACCACACAGAAGCCCGGCGATGTTATGATCGCTATAAAGTCCAGCGGTGTACACTCCAACGGTTTCTCGCTGGTCAGAAAGGTATTCGATGTAAATGAAGAGAATCTGGCTAAGCACTATGATGAGCTGGGTACTACTCTGGGTGAAGCACTGCTGACACCTACACGCATCTATGTTAAGGCTATCATGAGCCTGCTGGACGCTGTAAAGGTAAAGAGCATCTCTCACATCACAGGCGGCGGATTCTACGAGAATATCCCGAGAGCACTGCCTAAGGGCATTTCCGCTCAGATAAAGAGAAGCGATGTTCAGGTGCTGCCTATATTCGACCTTATCGCAAAGACAGGCAATATCCCCGAGAGAGATATGTTCAACACCTTCAACATGGGCGTTGGCATGACTGTTGTTGTTGACAAGGCTGACGCTGATGCGGCTATCGCTGCAATAAAGGCTGCTGGCGAGGACGCTTATGTTCTCGGCGAACTGGTCGAGAGCGACATGGGCGTTATCATCTGCTGATATAGCAAACGACATTGAGATTACTTGTCGGACTTTTACTATAATAGTCTTTCGGCCACTCGGTACAGTTGTGCCGGGTGGCTTTTTTAAACAGGACAGAAACTCGGAGGTGTAATGACATGATAGAACTGAAAAGACAGGACAGCGAGGATTGGCCTTTTGTATTTGATTCTGAACTTTGGGGCGAAAAACTTCATGTAGAAGTGAACATGGAGGACATCGAGGTGACTGATGACACCGCATCGGAGATACTTCCCGAGGTGGAAAAAGCAGTCGCATTTGTCAACAGCCACAAAGCTGAGATAATCGCTGCACTGATAGATGACGGTGCGCTGGATCTTGCTGATGACTGGGCGGCTTCGGCGGAAGAAGACCCCGATGAGGAAAACTGCTACATAATGGAAGATGGCCGGAAAGTCAGGACACCCATAACCGAGGAAGTTTTCACGGATATGCTGCATATCAACGAGGCTGCGCTGGAGTTCTATGATGATACCGAAGAGATAGGCAATATACAGCTTTATCTGACCTGCGACCCCGATATTTTTGCAGGTCATGCCTTTGATGTTCAGATAGATCGCGAGGGCAACATAGAGGTGTGCGGTCTTTGCGGCTAGTAGTAAAAACACTATGAAAACGGTTATTTTCGGGAAGAAGAACAGCGACACTGGCATGCTTCTCCACGGCGGCGGACTCTCATGGTGGGGGTATCGCCGGGCTGCGGAGATACTTGCGGAGCGTTATCAGGTGGTTTTGCCCATACTGGACGGTCACACAGGGAGCGACAGGAATTTTACGTCCATCGAAGACAATGCGGCTGAGATAATACGTTTCATAGACAATGAACTCGGTGGCAGAGTGAAGCTTCTGGGCGGGCTTTCGCTGGGCGGACAGGTCGCTCTGGAAATGCTGGCACAGAGGGGCGATATCTGCGAAAATGCAGTCATCGAGAGTGCGCTTGTGATACCATCGCAGGTGACAGCGGCGCTTTTGCCCTCATCACTGAAAATGAGTTACGGTCTTATCAAGAAAGAGTGGTTCGCACGTAAACAGTTCGCTTCGCTGAGGATACCCGATGAGCTTTTTGAAGATTATTTCCGCGACACCAAGGAGATAAGCCTTGAAAACATGACGGCTTTTCTGGTGGCTAATCAGAAGTATCAGCTGAAAAGTTCGGTGAAAGACACTTCTGCACGGGTGTATGTATTCGCGGGCGGCAAGGAGATAGGCTCGGTGAAGCGCTCGGCAGAATTGATACACAGCTCTGTGAAAGACAGTGCTATCAAGATACTTGACGGGCTGTATCACGGAGAATTCTCCATGAGATACGCGGAGAGGTATGCCGATAAAATAATGGATATCTGCGGAGGAAAATGACGGTGGAAAATCTTGACAGTCAGGTTACTGAATTTTTGATAAGGGCGAAAAAAGCCACATATGCTGGCAAGGGTGCGGAAAGCACAAGCAGCCGCCCGAAGTCCCATGACTTGCAGTACAGCGAGGGCGGACTTACCTATATAGATACTTATCTCGGCGGCGAAAGATTCGCAGGCGAGGAAGCTTTGTGGCATGACGGTGAGCCTTTCTGGACGATGAATTACGTCGGCAGGGTAACAGGCGAAAATTTCAGCGGAGATTTTCTGAAAGAAGCACTGTTGAAAGTCCCTGCTGATAACCCATTCAGAGGACCCGAGCATTATGAAGACGGCGGATATGTATACGAATGTGAGGTCAGCGGTGACACAAACTGGTTTAGCGGACGGGAGATCATCTCCCTGAATGGTGAGCAGATATATGAATGTCTGTTCCACGGCGGAAGTATAAAATAAGGAGGATATTATGCCGTTTACAAAGATAAAGAAAAGGCTGGAGAGCGAGTTCCTTGCGCCCTCTTTGCAGGGGCGTGTGACTTACTTTGCCACATCTTACAGCAAATGCCCCGACCATGAGGGCAGGGCGGCTATACGTGTTGACGGTGTTGAGGTCTTCAAGAGCAATTATTTTGAGCGAATGATGATACATTCGCAGAAATACCATGAACTTGAAGAAAGCGGTAAAGGGCTCCACGAAAGCTGGATGCAAGCTTTTGACGAAGCCGAAAAGGCTGGTGGATTTGACCATCATGTGTTTTACCGCGCCTTTGATATGTTCGCTTCACAGCCTATCGAGGAGAGTCTGAAAAGCGAGTATCCTCTGGTGAGGATATTTGCGATACTTGACAGGCGTACAGGCAAGCGCAGGCTTTCTGCCATGGTTGAGGAAATGGAGTCTGCACCGCCGTATATAAAAGTATTCTACAAGCTGAGATGTGAAGCGGAGGGCATATCGTGAGTGGATTCGACAACAGGAAGTCGTTCAAGACATTCTGGCACAGGCACGGGCATCAGGTCATAGGTCTGGTGGTGCTTGCGGTTGTGATAATTATCGGGGTCATCGGTTACAGGGAGACCCACCCGAAAGCGCCGTCATATAACGAGATACTCGGCATAGATGATATGCATCTCAGCTACAAGGTCGATACCAAGGGCTTTGACGGCGAGATGTTCATATACAGCGTGTATTTCAAAAAGGACGTGACCCAATCTGACACAGACGAGCTTGACCGCCGTATCAGCAAACTTACCGAAGACTACACCGAAGATAATTACTATGGATATATCACGCTTCTCGAACCGGATGGCAAAAAAGCCGAGATAATGCTGGATCTTGGCAACGCTGATGATGATCGAATGATAAAAGAAATACTCGAAGCGCTGGACGGCATGAAAGGCATAAAGAAAGTCATTATCAACGAGGAAGCAGAATACTGATCGTGAAAGGAAGTATCATTATGAAAAATATAGTTGTACTGGTCTCGGGCGGCGGGACAAATTTGCAGGCGCTGATTGACGCTCAGGAAAGAGGAGAGATAAAGGGCGGCAGGATAAGCTGTGTAATATCCTCCAAGGAGGGCGCTTACGCTCTTGAAAGAGCGGCTAAGGCGGGTATACCCTCTGTAGTGCTGCCCAGGAAAGAGTATGCTGACAAGAAAGCATACAGCCAGGCTATACTTGAAGAACTCAACAGACAGAAAGCCGACCTCGTGGTGCTGGCAGGATTCATGATAATACTGGACGAGGTAGTCACAAAGGCATATCCTTACAGGATAATCAATGTTCACCCTGCGCTGATACCCTCATTCTGCGGTGAGGGATTCTACGGGCTGAAAGTTCATGAAAAGGCTCTGGAATATGGTGTCAAGGTCAGCGGTGCGACAATACATTTCGTAAATGAAGAAGCCGATGCGGGCGCTATCATATTGCAGGGTGCTGTGGATATCGCCAACGATGAGACCCCCGAAAGCTTGCAGAAGAAGATAATGGAAAACGTGGAGTGGAAGCTTCTGCCCAAGGCAGTTTCGCTGTTCTGCGAGGACAGGATAACTATCCGCGACGGCAAGGCTTACGTGGACTAAGTGAACTATCTGAAAAAAATAGTGATAATTCTTTGCTATGACTTGCAATTGTCGGGAATTTCTGCTATAATATATAGTTGAGGTGGTGGGCGCACATCACCTTAGATTAAAATTGGGAAAAACTGAAAAAAGAATATGAAGAAAAACCATTGAATCAAAGATCAATGGTCAACCATAAACCTTATCAAGGAGGTCAAAAAATATGAAAACACTTGACATTTATGAGGAACTGAAAGGCAACGCTTACCCCGGAAGAGGTATAGTTATCGGTAAGAGCGCTGACGGCAAGCACGCTGTTACTGCTTACTTCATCATGGGCAGAAGCGTGAACTCCAGAAACAGAGTTTTCACTGAGACCGAGGACGGCATCAAGACCGAGGCTGCTGATCCTTCAAAGCTTTCAGATCCCCATCTGATAATATATTCCCCTGTTAGGGTACTGGGCAACAAGACCATCGTTACCAACGGCGACCAGACCGATACTATATACGAGCTGATGGACAAGCAGCAGACTTTCGAGCAGAGCCTGCGCACCCGTGAGTATGAGGACGATGCTCCCAACTACACACCCAGGATCTCGGGTATCATGCACGTTGGCGACGGTCAGTACAACTATGCTATGAGCATACTGAAATCCGCTGACGGCAACCCCGACAGCGTTGAGAGATTCACTTTCACATACTCAACTCCCATAGCAGGTTTCGGTCATTTCATCCACACCTACATGGGTGACGGCAATCCTCTGCCCAGCTTTGAGGGTGAGCCCAAGAAGGTTACTATACCCAACGATATCGACGAGTTCACAAACGGTCTCTGGAACGCGCTGAACGAGGACAACAAGGTATCGCTGTTTGTAAGGTTTATCGATATTGAGACAGGCAAGGCTGTTTCAAAGATCGTAAACAAGTATTCAAAGTAATGGCACGCCGGCTGATAAGATATTTCTCTATAGCCCCCGGAAGCGAGTACACACTTGGTATGACTGAGGACGGCCGTTATGTTTTTGCAGGCAATATCGGCGGTACTCAGATGACCGAGCTTTATGACATAGGACGGGAGCGTTATGAGAAATTTACCGACCCCGCCAATAAAGGCAAGATACATGACATGATACAGGAAGTGCACACTGAATGTCAACGTATAGCTTTTCAGGGTTCCCGTGCAGAGCCTATGCCTGTGATGATACCCGAGCACAGAACTCTTGAAGAGCATATGGAGTATTTCCGTTTTATCAGTGAAAACCACATAACAGGCGGAAGAGTTGAGGACGAGAGACTCATACTTGTCACCGATGACTGCGAGCGCTGTTTCGATCTGGACTGATCCGTACTATGGAACTCAGAGCAATGAAATGCCCGAACTGTTCGGGCGATATAAAATATACTCCCGGCAAAGCCAAGGCGGTCTGCCCCTACTGCGATTCGCAGATACAGATAAGCATGACCGCCGAGGAGCGGGAGTTTGAGAGGGATACTTCTAGGCTTGCCCACAACAGAGACAAGTACTTCAAGGATCTGAAAATATGGCGGGTGATATTTTATATCTCACTGCCGCTGGCTGTTTTATCGGGGGTGCTGCTGAGTTTATCCGACAGCGCTTTTTTAGGGCTGCCTGCGATATTCTTTATATTTGCGGCATCGCCTGTGCTTCGTCTTGCGGCGCCCGATATCCCGAAAGATCTGGAAGGGGAGCTTTCCAAGAAAGAGAGACCCCTTAAAAAAGGTGCGCTTTACGGTATATTCATCGGACTTGTACTGCTGGGCGGTGTTGTGACGGGCTTGATAAAAGATGACAGCAAGCCAGAGGAAGGTACAGCTTCAAGTTCGGCGGTATCTCAGGCTGACAGCTAGAAGAAACGATTTTCCACCAAAGGAGAACACTATGGAAATAACGGTTATGAAATGTCCGAACTGTTCGGGCGATATAAACTATGATCCACATCAAAGGGTGGTAAAATGTCCTTACTGTGATTCGACCCTGAATATGGACACAGAAGGCCGTATAGCTGAGGAAGAGCTTCGCAGGGAACGTATGCATAATGCTGATATGCAGGCTGAAAGAGAGAAGTATCTCAAAGATGTCAAAAAGTGGCATCTCAAGAAAAAGATATACTACGGTGTCATCGCTGTGGCAACGTGCGCGGCATATCTTGCGGATAAGTTCATAAAGGACGGTGTCGGCACGGCTATCGTCGCTATTCTGCTTATTGTAATGATAGGTTTCCCGATATGGCTTAACAGCGTCGTCCCGAATGCACCCGCTGCAGTTGAAAGCGGCTTCAAGCTCAAAAGGGGCGTTGGCAACACGGTGAAACTCTATATCATGTCGATCCTTTCTTCAATGGGCGGACTTCTTATCGCAGTTATCGTCGAGGATATAATAAATTAAGAAACTCACCCGCAGGGGATGCAGTATATCAGGCTGAGGAAACAGAAAGCGCAGATGAGTAATCTACTATGCAGATAACAGTTATAAAATGTCCGAACTGTTCGGGCGATATAACCTATGCCCCGGGTCAGCAGGTGACAAGATGTCCCTACTGTGATTCGATGCTGAACATAAAGCCAGGACCTGATGCGGTCGCTCTTGAAAGAACCAAAAATGAATTCAAGAATATCGCGCATATCAGGGATGACTACGGCAAACGCGTTCGACGCTGGAAAATCAGCACTTATATCTACTATGGGCTGGAGTTACTGCTGTCATTCATATCTTTAATGTTGGCAGACCGCTGCAAAAATCACTCAGACGGGTATAATCTTGGCAAGATGATCTTGCTGATGATATTTATATCCTTTTTTGCAGTACCGCCGATCTTATCAAAAATGGTACCGACTCCCCCAAAAGAAGTCGCAGAGACGCTGAGGCTAAGATCAGGTCTGCTTGTTGCTGTCAAAATAGCAATTACCGCATTTCTGTTTGCTTTGGCAGGTGGTTTAATAGTTGCTTTCATCTACGGATAGATGGGAGCATATCGTGCAGGAATGGGATAAAAAACCGTGATAACAGTATCTTTCGATAAGGCTGAAGGAACAGAAAGTGAAGATGAGTAATATACCATGCAGATAACAGCTGTAAAATGTCCGAACTGTTCGGGCGATATAAAATATACCCCGGGTCAGGAGCTGACAAGATGCCCCTACTGTGATTCGGTGCTTGATATAAAGGCAGAGTCTGATGCGGATGCCCTTGAAAAAACCAAAAATGAATTCAAGAACAGCGAACATATCAGGTATGACTACGGCAAACGTCTCCAGCACTGGAAAAATACTACTTATCTCTACTACGGGATGGTGTTCCTGCTGACAATATTTGCTTTTCTGGTTACATACATCTTCGAGAGCTCAGACGGGTATAAATTTGGCGAGATGATATTGTTTGTGGTATTAATATCCTTTATTGCAGTACCGGCGGTCTTATCAAAAAAGTTACCGACTCCTCCAAAAGAAGTCGAAAAGACGCTGAGTGTCAAAGCAGGATTACCTGTTGCTGTCAAAATGGCAATTACCGCACTTCTGTTTGCTTTGGCAGGTGCCTTCATATCAGTTTTACTCGACCATATTAATATTTTGTGATAGGCTGCAATAGTGTCCGAAAGTGAGGTATGATATGGAAAGAGAGTTCCCGAAGTTCAGATATCACCCAGACCCCATAGGTACGGAAGCTTTCAAAAAAGCTGACGAGCCACGGGTATGCGAATGCTGTGGCAAAGAGACTGAGTATTATTATCACAGTCCCTTTTACAGCATAGATACAGTTGAATGTCTGTGTCCATGGTGCATAGCCGACGGCAGTGCCGCAAAGAAATTTGACAGCGAGTTCCAGGACGCCTACAGCTGTGAGGAGATAGATGATGGATCAAAGCTGGACGAACTGATACACCGCACTCCCGGATACCGGGGGTGGCAGCAGGAAGTCTGGCTGGCTCATTGTAATGACTACTGTGCCTTCGTGGGATACGTTGGCATGGAAGAACTTGAAAAAATGGGTCTGGCAGAAAGCCTTGAAGATATCTACCGCAAGGACGCGGCTATGTTCGATATAGATGTGATAAGAGAGAACATGGAAAACGAGAGCGGTTTGCAGGGATACCTTTTCAGGTGCCTGCACTGCGGAAAGTATCAGCTTTATGCTGACTGTGACTGAACTTATAGTTGAATATGAAAAACAATAAATATGCACGCAACCGCAGGAAAATACTGGGTGCAGATATAGGTATAACATTTTGTACACTTATACTGTGCATAGCGCCCGAAACCGACTTTGAGGTGGGCTTGGCGGTCTGCGCAATCCTGTTCTGTTTGATTTTCTGGTTCATCTATTTTTGGGTGATCACAAAATTCAAAAAGCAGATGAAACGTTCAAACACGATGTATAACGGTAATCTTGAAGCAGTCCTTGAAAACTGCCCTGACCGCGGCGAGGAGTACGCTCTTCTGGATATTGGCTTATTCAGCTATTCTTCAGGCAGGATATCTCTTTTCAGCGATATTATCTGTCTGACAAAGAGGGACCTTGCCATGGTATATCAGCTTTGGATATATGAGAACAACGGGACTCGTTCGTTTATGGATTTTGAGATCGGAGAAGAACGTGATTGTTTACTGGAAAAGGTAAGGGATACGCATCCCGAGATCACCATATGGGATAAAGAGGGACTGCCTTCCAAAGAAGATCTGGACAGGATCGTCCGTAAGTAATATGGCGGAAAAGAGTCTGATGACCCCGCAGGTCCGCCTGCGGATAAAGATAAATCAATATTTTAATCGGAGGTAATAACAATGGCAAACGAGATGCTTTTGAAGTACGGCTGCAACCCCAATCAGAAGCCGTCGAGAGTTTATATGGAGGACGGTAAGGATCTTCCTATAGAAGTTCTCAACGGCAAGCCCGGCTACATCAACCTGCTGGATGCTTTCAACGGCTGGCAGCTGGTAAAGGAGCTGAAAGCTGCTACGGGTATGTGTGCTGCAACTTCTTTCAAGCACGTATCTCCCGCAGGTGCTGCTATCGGCAGACCCCTGACAGAGACTGAGGCTAAGATATACTTCGTTGACGATCTGGGCGAGCTTTCTCCCCTGGCTTGCGCTTATGCAAGGGCAAGAGGTGCAGACAGAATGTCCAGCTACGGCGATTTCATCGCACTGTCCGATGTATGTGATGTTCCTACTGCCAAGATGATACAGAGAGAGGTATCCGACGGCGTTATCGCTCCCGGCTATACCGATGAAGCTCTGGAGATACTCAAGTCCAAGAGAAAGGGTACATATAATATCATCAAGATCGACGAGAACTATGTTCCCGCTGAGATCGAGCGCAAGCAGGTATTCGGTGTGACTTTCGAGCAGGGCAGAAACGAGCTGAAGATCGACAAGGAGCTGCTCTCCAACGTTGTTACCGAGAACAAGGATATCCCCGATGACAAGCTGGAAGATCTGATGATCTCCCTTATCACACTGAAGTATACACAGTCCAACTCTGTATGCTATGTAAAGAACGGACAGGCTATCGGTATCGGTGCAGGTCAGCAGTCAAGAGTACACTGCACAAGACTTGCAGGCAGCAAGGCTGACAACTGGTGGCTGAGACAGAACCCCAAGGTAATGGCTCTGCCTTTCAAGGATGATATCCGCAGACCTGACCGCGACAACGCTATCGATGTTTATATCGGTGATGAGTACGAGGACGTTCTGGCTGAGGGCGAGTGGCAGAGAATATTCAAGACCAAGCCTGAGCCTCTGACCCGCGAGGAGAAGAAGGAATGGCTGGCTAAGAATACTGACGTATGTCTCGGTTCAGATGCGTTCTTCCCCTTCGGCGACAATATCGAGAGAGCTAAGAAGTCTGGTGTGGCTTACATCGCTGAGCCCGGCGGATCTATCCGTGATGACAATGTTATAGACACCTGCAACAAGTACGGCATGGCTATGGCATTTACAGGCATCAGACTGTTCCATCACTAATGGATAAAAAGATACTTATTGCGGCGCTGTCGGCGGCGGTGATCCTCAACGCCTGCGGCAAAGCCACCGATGAAAAGTCGGGAGAAAGTGCCGCAGCAAAGGACAGCAGCAAGGCTGTTACCGCTGAGGAAAGCAGCAGTATAGCTGAGGACAGCATTGAAGCAGAGGCAGAAAGCAGCGAAGCTGAGGAAAGCTCGGCAGCTGAAACGGAAGCCCCTGCCGAAAGCGCACCCGAGGTATCGAGTGCGGCTGATACTGATTCTTCCAAAGCCGAAGAACCTGCACCCGCTGAACCTCAGATAGTCCACATGAACGGCACAGGCTACAGTTTTGATGTTGACCTTGCAAAGTGGGTGGACGCATCTTCCACCGCACAGATAAATGCAGCTGACGGTTCCACCGATGGTATAGAGTATATCTTCGGCTGGCTTGGGGACAACAGCTCTACCTGTGTGCTGGCTTCAAACCAGACATCAAATGACATTTCACAGTACGATATCGACGAGGTAGCTCAGCAGTATATTGAAAAGGATGACCCGCCCGCAGGGCAGACCCTTATCGACTGGAGTACTCTTGAGATCAACGGCAGAAACTGGATGCGCAGAGAGTACACTCTCGATGCGTCTGCTTTCGGCGTTGAATCCAGGATATTGCAGTACACGGGCTTCAACGGATATACGGAACTGAATGTCTGCTTTACGATAACCGAAACAAGTGTTGCGGATATCGACAATGACCTGCGCGACCTTATGTGGTCGGTGCAGTTTGAATAGCGGCAAGACCGCACAGTAAGGAATTTATGCGCATGACGCATAGTAAGGAAAGTAAGTAACCGACATAAAGTATTCCATACCGCTCTCATTATAGTAAATGACATAGATATTCATACCTGTCCCAAACGCAGATACTGCTGAGGGTATATGTGAAGATATGCCATTTACTGTAATGATGGGAGATATGGGAGATCGTTATGCCGTTACAAATAAAATTTCAGCCGGAAAGTCCGGCGGCATGAATGGAGTAATGTAAAATGAAGAAGTTTAGTAAGGTAATGATCATCGTGGCTGCTGTTGCAGCAATGGCACTGTCTGCTTGCGGCAAGAAGGAAGAGGAAAAGGCAAACGATTCCAAGCCCGCAGCTCAGGCTGTTGTTTCTGACGACGTTGTTGTGACCGATGAAGAGACCACTGATGACGAGACTACTACCGAGGAAGAAACAGTTACCGAGGAAGAGACTCTCGTGATCGCTGAATAATCTCACAGAAAGTGGGATATGCCGGCATAATGCCGGTTCGTTGGACGGCGGCAAGGGGTCGCTGGGTAAGTTGAATAATGCGCATGGCGCATATATTCGGAAAGTAAAATTTTAGCCGAAATATCGGCGCATGAATGGAGTAATTTAAAATGAATAAGGTATTTGCTAAAGTAATGATCATCGCTGCAGCTGTTGCTGCTATGTCTCTGACCGCTTGCGGTAAGAAGGAAGAGGAGAAGGCTAACGATTCCAAGCCTGCTGCTCAGGCTGTTGTTTCTGACGACGTTATCGTTACCGATGAGGAGACCACCGATGACGAGACTACTACCGAGGAAGAAACTGTGACCGCAGAGGAGACTCTCGAGATCGCAGAGGTCGTTGAGGCTGAATAATCTCATAAAATTTTGACAGAAGTGTGGTTTGAAATGAAAAAGATCGCTATCGCTGCTCTGGCAGCAGTCATGGCTGTCAGTCTTGCTGCCTGCGGCGGCAAGGAAAGCAAGGACGGCTCGGGCAAAAAGGACAGTAACTCGGAGGGCGCAGCCCCTTCGGGGGATACTCCCGGTATAGTAGTTATTGACCCGAACGAGGGCAGTCCTGCGGCTGACGGAACTGTGGCTGCGGACAGCTCGGAGGCGGGAGCTGACGATAAAACGGTAATTGAGATCAAAGACCCCGATAATGCGGATACAACATCTTCGGCGGCGGAAAAGAAAAAGGAGACCAAGCCTGTCTTTACAGTAAAGGCGGACGACAAAAAGTGGGAGACCACTCAGGAATCCTCTTCTGCAATGTCGATAGTATACAAGGCAGATGATATCGCCGATGCAAAAGACAACTGCTCGATAATGATAAATTCCCGCGTGGTGGAAACCATGGCGGAAATGACTCTGAGCGAAGTCGCTGACGCGGTGATAGATTCCAAGGGTCTTAAAGATGATATCGAGATCACCGACCGCGGCGATACGAAGGTCGGGGGACACGCAGCTTATACTGTCAGCGGAGTATACTCCGTTGACGGCATATCCTTCGATCTGGATATAAGCATACTTGCAGAGGACACCAGTGTACTCGAAGTGTGGGTGATATCTTACGATCAGTGTACCGCAGCAATGCGGGACAACTTCAATGAAGTTCTGAAGACCATACGTTTCTCAAAGACCTGATAAATTCAAAAGGAGTGTTTTAAATGAAAATACTTGTAGTCGGCGGCGGCGGACGCGAGCACGCTATAATCGCTAAGCTTGCGCAGTCCCCTAAAGCTGAAAAGATCTACTGCACCCCCGGCAACGGTGGCATATCGGCTATGGCTGAATGTTTTGACGTTGGTGCCACCGACATCGACGGTGTTGTTGCGCTGGCTAAAAAGCTGGCTGTCGATCTTGTAGTTGTAGCGCCCGATGATCCGCTGGTACTGGGCATGGTGGATGCTTTGCAGGCTGAGGGCTTCAGGACCTTCGGACCTAATAAGGCAGCTGCTATAATCGAGGGTTCAAAGGTATTCTCCAAGGAGCTGATGAAGAAGTACTCTATCCCCACTGCGGGCTACGAGGTATTCAATGACAGCGAATCTGCCATAGCTTACGTAAAGCAGCAGAACACTTATCCTGCTGTTATCAAGGCTGACGGTCTTGCACTGGGCAAGGGCGTTATACTTGCACAGAACGAGCAGGAAGCTGTTGAAGCTATCAAGGAAATGATCGACGGCAAGAAGTTCGGCGACAGCAGTACAACAATTGTTGTTGAGGAATATCTCACAGGTCCCGAGGTATCTGTACTCAGCTTTACCGATGGTAAGACTGTTGTTCCCATGATATCCTCCATGGATCACAAGAGAGCACTTGACAACGACGAGGGTCTGAACACAGGCGGAATGGGTACTGTTTCGCCCAATCCTTACTACACCGAAGCCATCGCTAAGGAGTGCATGGAGAAGATCTTCCTGCCTACTATCAATGCCATGAATTCCGAGGGCAGAACCTTTGAGGGCTGTCTCTATTTCGGACTTATGCTCACTCCCAAGGGACCCAAGGTCATCGAATACAACTGCCGTTTCGGCGATCCCGAGACACAGGTAGTACTGCCTATGCTGAAGACCGATCTGGTTGACATCATGGAAGCTATTTACGATCACAAGCTGGGCGAACTGAACGTTGAGTGGTCTGAAGGCAGCTGCGCCTGCGTTATCATGGCAAGCGGCGGATATCCTCTCTCCTATCCCAAGGGCATCGAGATCAAGGGTCTTGACGCTAAGGGACAGGTTGAAGGTGCACAGGTATTCCATGCAGGCACAAAGCTTGCTGACGGAAAGTTCCTTACCAGCGGCGGACGAGTTCTCGGCGTTACCGCAAAGGGTCTGACCCTGAATTCAGCTCTTGAAAAGGCTTATGAGGGCGTTGAGAAGATCAGCTTCGAGGGTGCGCACTTCCGTAAGGATATCGGACAGCGTGCTCTGAAAGCTCTCGATAACGATCCCCTCCATCTCGGCTACAAGGACGACATGGAAGACTACATCGAAGAAAACGGCGTTTATCTGCGCCAGTAATGTATTCTTATAAAGCAAAAGGACTGCTGTGAGGCAGTCCTTTTTTTCATGACATTCAGTTCATTCGGTCGAGGATATACTCTTTGCGCAGTTTGAGCGCATCTTCGTCCATGCCTTTGTCGTTGAGTTCTGCGGCTTTGTCGAAATACTCGCAGACTTTCTGCTTATCGCCGCGCTTTGCGGCACACCGCGCCATAAAAATGTAAGCATAAGCTACACGGGAATTATCATCGCTTTCAAACATCGGTGCTATAAGAGTTTCTGCTTCATCAATATCACCGTTTGCGATCGCACGGTTAATCTTTGAACTGTTTATGATGATATTCATTGAATCATTTTTCTCGGTATTGCCTTCAAAAAACTTCATAGCATCGTTATAGTAGCTTTCAAGCTTATCTGTTTCGTTCAGATAACTGCAAGCAATTATACGGTATCCATAGTATTCCATGATATCCGTATCGGTGCTGTTCGGTTTTTCAAGCGTGGTCTTGCTGAATTTATCAAGGATATCCATTTCCTTGTTATACTCTGCAATATTTTGATAATAAGCGGCAATCCTTATCACAGACTTATTCAAAAAAGGTATCTTGATACTGCCAGGCTTCATATTATTCAGATGCTCTTCCAGTTCTTTTACTGTTTGGGCAGATATCCCGCCATTTTGTGTTTCTGCATTTATCCTGACTGCAAAGTCATACTCTTTCTTGGTGATCATAACTGCAAACAATACCATAATGAAGTGTATAATAAAAGGTATGAGCAGTGCCAAAACCACAGCAAGCACAGAGCATTTTGTGCCTAGGATCAAATAGTAAAACGATACAACGCACAGGATCAGTATTATGGATAGCAGCATTGACAACGGAAAAGAACGTCGAATTGTCGATCTGTACATCTTAATAAAATATCTCATTTTATCTCCTCATCAAAAAGCGCGGAAAACCAAAGTCTTCCGCGCACGAATAATCAGTATCAGCGATCAGATAGCCGCAAATGCCTGCTTGAGGTCATCGAGGATATCCTCAACATTTTCAAGACCAACGGAGAATCTGATCATGCCGCCGTCGATGCCTGCTGCTACCAGCTGTTCCTCGGTCAGCTGACGGTGAGTTGCGGAAGCGGGGTGCAGTACGCAGGTACGGATATCTGCAACGTGAACCTCGTTGGAAGCCAGCTTCAGGCTGTCCATGAACTTAACAGCAACAGGTCTGCCGCCCTTGATGGAGAAGCTGATAACGCCCGATGCGCCCAGAGGCAGGTACTTCTGAACCAGAGGATAGTACTTGTTGCCCTCAAGACCGGGATAGAACACGCTCTCTACCTTGTCGTTGTTGTTGAGATACTCAGCAACTATCTTAGCGTTCTCAACATACTGCTTCATGCGGACATGGAGAGTCTCCAGACCCAGATTCAGCAGGAAAGAGGAGTTAGCTGCGGGGTAGCAGCCGAAGTCTCTCATCAGCTGCATACGAGCCTTTACGATGAAGGGAGCGAAGGGGTACTTCTCGGTATAGACAGTGCCGTGATAGCTCTCGTCAGGCTCGGTCATGCAGGGGAACTTGCCGCTTGCAACCCAGTCGAACTTGCCGCTGTCAACGATAACGCCGCCTACCTGAACAGCATGGCCGTCCATGTACTTGGATGTAGAGTGCATAACGATATCAGCGCCCCACTCGATAGGTCTGCAAAGGATAGGAGTAGCAAAGGTGTTATCAACGATCAGCGGAACGCCGTTAGCGTGTGCAGCCTTTGCGAACTTCTCGATATCCAGTACGGTCAGCGAGGGGTTAGCGATGGTCTCACCGAATACCAGCTTGGTGTTGGGCTTGAATGCAGCCATCAGCTCTTCCTCGGTGCAGTCGGGGTCTACCCAGATGCACTCGATGCCCAGCTTCTTCATGGTGATGCTGAACAGGTTGATAGTACCGCCGTAGATAGCAGTAGAGGATATGAAGCTGTCGCCTGCCTGGCAGATGTTCAGTACCGAGCAGAGGGTAGCAGCCTGACCCGAAGAGGTACACATAGCAGCCACACCGCCCTCCAGAGCCGCGATCTTCTTTTCAACTGCGTCAGTGGTGGGGTTCTCGAATCTGCCGTAGATAAGGCTCAGGGTAGGGTCATCAAATACCGCTGCCACCGCATCGGTGGAGTCGTAAACGTATGTAGTGCTCTGTACTATAGGCACTACTCTGGGCTCTCCGTTCTTGGGCGTATAGCCCTCGTGTAAACATTTTGTTTCGATCTTCATTATTATCTGTCCTTTCGTTTAAAAATAGTATCTCAATCTGAAACCATTCAGCTGTGTATCAAATTTGCTGTCCGCGCTTTGAAGCGTTTCAATGCAGTCCTGAACTTTCTCGGAAGGGAAGTCTTCAAGCTCAAAGCTTGCCTCGATTCGGTCAGCCTCGGGCTTGTCTATCAGCCCCGTCTGTCCGAAAGCTTTTTCGATATAGTCAGCCGCTTCACCGCTCTGACTTGATGGTTCGGTAAGCGGTATGGAAAGGGATATGCTTCCGCTGTCATAGTTCTCGGGCGGAGTATCGTATGCCACATTCGGCACACTTACTTCGGCGACCGATAAGAATTCCACGCCCTCCTCAGATATCTTTGTAGTAAAGCAGTTCCTGATATCCTGTTCGATACTCTCACTGTCAGTGTTCTTTGTCACAAAATATATCTGCATCATATTATTGCTGCCCATGTAGTCGAACATTGCATCAAAAGCCTCGTATTTTTCAAGCAGACCCACATATTCCGCAGTGTCAAAGCTTTCAGGCTCAATGTTAACAGCAACCGTCATGGCTGCCGATTCCGAGAGATCGGCTTCCGAGGGTCTTGTCCACCCCTCGGTATCCGCAGGCAGATCATCTTTTGATACTATCGCATAAAACCAACGCTGTACATAGTCGTCCGTCGTCCCATCGGTGACCTTTTCAACGTTCATCGTAACGCTCTTGCCGCTGACAAGCACGCAGGTCACGGAATATTCATCGCCGCTGCTGCCGCCGCCCGTTCTTGCGAGCAGTGCAAACTTGTCAAAGTCTATGTCATTGAATTCAGGTGCTTCTCCGCCTATGCCTTTGAATATCTCATATTCCTCAGCCGAATCCACAATGAAATCAAAGTTCATTACCTTCTTGTCATACACCGCATGGCTGACGACCCCTGTGTTGACCTTGTCAACATCCGATACAGCCGCATCATCGGATATATCCTGCGCCGTCCCCGAAGATGCCTGTTTCGCAGCCTTGCTGTCATCGCCCTTAGCACTTCCGCAAGCAGCCATCGATATGCATACCGCAAGTGCCGCTAACATAATTATCTTCCTTTTCATTGAAAAGTCCCCCTTTCATTCAATATCTGCATTTCAGCTATTTACAATAAGTATTAAAATCCACCTTGCTCATGCTGACAGCGCTTTCCATAGCTATACGCGCCGCTTCGGTTATATCCATTGTCTTGCCCGCCGCGAATACCGCCTTTTGCAGGGCGATGCCGTATATGATGTGCAGTTCGCCGTCTGCGGCATACTTGCTTGCTATGCCGTTAAGGGGGAGCCACAGCTGTTTCAGGTATACACCCATATCATCGCCGACCTCGCAGGCACGGGGCTTCCCGAAATTCTCGCCGCCCACGGTATAGGATATGTAGCGGAATATATCATTTACATCGGGCAGTTTGCCACCTTTCTGTTTGACAGCACCGCCTATCATGGACCATACCGAGTACTTCTCGTTCACGAGAGGTTCGTTTATCAGGTCGCCGAAATAGAATTTTCTGCCCTGCTTGTCGGTCATTATCGTGAATACCTTGTCCTCGGAAAGACCGTTCTTTTTCATGAACATCACGCGCACATCTTTCTGGCATGAATAACCTGCCAGCGCACCCACTGCGCATATCAGCGACTGCGGATGTATCTCCGCCTGACCGCCCCGCATGGCATTTATAAGGCGTTCGAGTATCTCGTCTGCCGCTTTCTGATATTTAGTTATATCCATTTGATCACTCTCTGTAAGAAATTTTCACCTTTTTACAAAGGTGCTATAAGATAAAACAGGATTTTATTTTTTCTTTATACGTAATAATTATCATCAAAAAAGCGGCAATAAAATCAATAATACCGGCAATAAGAGGAACATATTTTGGAATTTCAATATTCATTAGCGATATAATAAACATACATGATCCGATGATCATAATAATAATTCCAAGTATGATTCTTGCTTTTTTCATAATAATCTCCTGTAAATTGATCTGCCTTAATCCCGATCTATCTTATCAACAACACCAAGTTATAAAGCACCGATCTTTTTGCGCACCCTCGATATCACCGACCGTATGGCTGAAAAGTACAGCACCGCCGTCCCGAAACCGCCCGCAATACCTGTGACAAGCCGCCGCGGGTTCGTTGATTCTTTCAGACCCAATGCCTGTAATACCCAGTCCGCCAGCATTACTTCACAGCAGCACAATGCCGCCCATGGCGAGATACGCTTCTTTGCCGCCAAAAGTGCCAGGGTCTGTCCGATGTACACGCCTGTGCATCTTGCGCAGACGGGAAACTGCCAGCGTCCCAGAAAAAAGCTTCTGTCCGCCCGCTGGTGACAGCCGCACCTCGCGCCGTATTCCATGGTTTTCAGCCAGAGCCGTTCCTTTTTATCCTCGGTCATATCTTGAATTTCTTTCCGCAGCTGGGGCATACCCAGTATGCGCGGGTCTTTGTTTTGGTATCCATTCCGCAGAGACCGCAGAGCAGTCCCAGCGGATTATGCGTTAGTATAATGCCGCAGATACCGCCGCAAACATTGTAACCTCCGCCTGTTGTGGTGGATTCGTTGATTATCTGACAGTTGGGGAAGCCGCATTTCGGGCAGACCTTTCCGCCGTAGTAACCGCTGTTATCATATCTGTTTCTCATTTTTGTTCTCCTGTTTTATATTCTCTTTATTCAACTTTTTCTGCCCCGCTTTGCTCTGTTTACACTGCCGAGTATCAGCCATATCAGGTCGATGACTATACTTATGGCAGTGAATATGAGAAAGCAGTCAAACATATTCGCTGATATATACCGTGAGTCGATCAGAGTGAGCAGAAATGCGACCAATGCGGAAATATTCAGCACCACGGTGATGAAAGCAAACATCTTTTTAGGACTTCCTGCGGGGCGGTGCTTTTTGTAAAGGCTCTTTATCCCGTGTATCATCCATACCAGGTCAAGCACTCCGCACATTGCAGATTCGAAAACAATTACAGCAATACCGAGATCTCCTGTAGGGAAAATTATCATGCTCGCAAGGAATATCAGATGGAGCAATACCGTAAAGAGAATCCGCTTCTTTATTGAAAAGTTTTTGCGTACCGCCAGGCGTACCAGCCATAACGTGTCTGTTACAGCGCTTAAGCCGCCGAAGAAAAGGAAAAATATATATTCTCCCAGATCTCCGAGAAATCCGCCGTCGCTGTCTATTTTTGTCCCATAATATACGGCGGTGATATTCGCCGCTAAAGTGATGACCACAGCAAGTAATTTTCTCTTGCTAAGTAAGCCGGAGCTAATTTGTGTATCGGCGTTTGTATTTGATGCTTCGCCGCCGCAGTCATATCTGCTCATTTTGTTATCCTCTGTTTTATGCCGATGTTCCCGCGATGAAATTTCCACCGCGGGGCCATTGGCAGTTCAGCGTCTTTTAATTATTATACGTTGATCTCCGCAACATCATCGGAAACGCCGTTAGCATCGATGATGGGCTTTACAACGTTAGCTATGAACTCATCAACCTGCTGAGGGCATCTGCCGATGTAGTTTTCAGGCTTCATTATCTCAGCCAGCTCTTCTCTTGTTACCTTGAAGATGGGGTCAGCTGCAATGAGGTCAGCCAGGTCATTGTCAAGACCGTCCTGCTTAACGTGTGCACCTGCGATCATGGAGAGCTTTCTGATATGCTCGTGAAGCTCCTGTCTGTCGCCGCCCTTTTCGCAAGCGTCCATAATGACATTCTCGGTAGCCATGAAAGGCAGTTCAGCCATAACTCTCTTGGTGATGATCTTGTCGTATACAACCAGACCGTTCTCAGGGTCGGTAACGTTCAGCATGATGTTGAGTATAGCGTCAACACCGAGGAAAGCCTCAGCTACGGAGATACGCTTGTTTGCAGAATCGTCCAGAGTTCTCTCGAACCACTGTGTACCTGCTGTGAAAGCGGGGTTCAGTACATCGCACATAACGTATCTTGCCAGTGAGCAGATACGCTCGTCTCTCATGGGGTTGCGCTTGTAAGCCATTGCGGAAGAACCTATCTGGGTCTTCTCGAAAGGCTCTTCGATCTCCTTGAAGGACTGGAGAAGTCTGATATCGTTGCCGAACTTCATAGCACTCTGAGAGATAGCAGCCAGTACCTGACATACTGCAAAGTCAACCTTTCTGGAATATGTCTGACCTGATACGGGAACTACTGCATCAAAGCCCATTTCCTCAGCTATCAGCTTTTCAAGCTCCTTTACCTTGTCAGTATCACCGTGGAAAAGCTCCATGAAAGAAGCCTGTGTACCTGTTGTACCCTTGGAGCCCAGCAGTTTCAGTCTGCCAAGCTGGAAATCAAGATCTTCAAGATCCATTACCAGCTCGTTGCACCAGAGTGTTGCTCTCTTGCCCACAGTGGTCAGCTGTGCAGGCTGGAGGTGTGTGTAAGCCAGACAAGGCAGGCTCTTGTACTTGTCAGCGAACTTAGCCAGCTGGTCGATGACCTTAACGAGCTTTCTCTTTACGATGGTCAGTGCATCACGCATGATGATAACATCAGTGTTGTCGCCTACATAGCAGGAAGTAGCACCCATGTGGATGATAGCCTTAGCTTTGGGGCAAACCTCACCGTAGGTATGTACGTGAGCCATAACATCGTGGCGGAACTTCTTTTCGTACTCAGCAGCCTTGTCGTAATCAACATCGTTGATGTGAGCAGCAAGCTCATCTACCTGAGCCTGAGTAACGTTAAGACCAAGCTTCATCTCAGCCCTTGCAAGTGCGACCCAGAGCTTTCTCCAGGTGGTGAACTTCTTGTCAGCAGAGAAGATGTACTGCATCTCCTTGCTGGCATACCTTGTGCAGAAGGGGGATTCATAGCTGTTAGTTGACATAGTCATTACCTCTTTCATATAATTTCGGGTGAAAAACAAACTTTTCCGCGATAACACCCATGCGCCGCAGGAAAAAAACAAGTCAGCGGGTGCATGAGGGCATCAGATAAATTTATTATAGCATACTATTTAATAAATGTAAAGATATAGATGGATAAAATATCGGAAATTGGGCGGACACGTTCGACGCAGTCAACGTTGGCGGATTTCGCGGAAACAAAACTGCGCACCAGACAAACTATGCCGCGAATCAAAGCGCGCGGTCAAGCCTCGCGCTAGCAGGCTTGCGGGAGTTTGAGGGCAGAGCCCTCAACTCAAGGCGCAAAAGCGACGTGGCAACAAAGCAATAAATAGCACAGCAATCTCCTGACCCAATAGGCGCGGCAATATCTCAAATCCAGAGCGTGAGCAAAACTTTGACATACACACAAACTATCCGCGTAAAATATTGCCGCGCCCGCTGTCAAACAGCGAAGCGTCTTTGACAGCTCGACCCGAGGAACGAGGGGCGACAACTCGCAAACTCCCGCCAATAGCCAAATCCCCGACTATCCCGGCAAATCCATATCGATGATAGTTGCGACCATAGCCCAAATACTAGCGAAAACATCCGATCCTATGCGACCGCATACACTCGCATACGAAATTATGCGACCGCATACCACCGCATACGAACCTATGCCAAAAATGCCGATAAAGATATAGACAAAGAAAAAGATAAGTATGAAGATGAAGACGAGGAAGAGGACGAGGAATAGGATAAAGACCACCCCCGCCCCAAAAACACAAAAATATCTGATGACAGTAAATAAAAATACCCGCAAAGACCACTGTCTCTGCGGGTAATAATATTTATCAGAAGCCGAGTATCTTCTTGAAGTCTGCCTTCAGAGCAGCTTCGGTCTTCTCAGCAGCGGCTCTTGTATCACCGATAGCGGTGTAGTAAGCCTTGATCTTGGGCTCTGTGCCCGAAGGTCTGATGATAACGCTTGCTCCCTGCTCAAGCTCGAATACCAGTACATCGGACTTGGGCAGTGTAAGAACTGTCTTTGCGCCTGTTGCGATATCTGTCTGCTCGGAAACCTTGTAGTCTGCAAAAACGGTGACTTTCAGTCCGCCGATCTCCTTGGGACCGTTTGTCCTCAGACCTGCCATGATCTCCTTCATCTTCTCCATGCCGCTTGCGCCCTCGCACTGGAAGGATTCCTGGCTGTGGAGATAGTTGCCGTACTCGTTGTAGAGATTCTCCCTTGCCTGAAGCAGTGTGATGCCTTTGGTGCGGTAGAATGCTGCCATCTCGCATATCAGCATGGAAGCTACAACTGCGTCCTTGTCGCGTACATAAGAACCTGCAAGATAACCGTAGCTCTCCTCATAACCGAAGATGTATCTGTCAGCCTCGTTGTCCTTCTCCAGGAAGCCTATCTGCTCACCGATGAACTTGAAGCCTGTGAGTACGTTTCTCAGCTCAACACCGTATTCCTCAGCTATCTTTCTGCAGATATCTGTGGTAACGATGGTCTTTACTGCAACAGGGTTCTTGGGCATGGTGCCGAGTGCTGTTCTCTCCTGGCAGATGTACTTCAGCAGCATAGCGCCGACTTCATTACCCGAGAACAGTACATAGCTGCCGTCGGGAGCGGGAACTGCAATGCCTACACGATCACAGTCAGGATCGGTAGCCAGCAGCAGATCGGGCTTTACAGTCTCGCAGAGTTCAAGACCCTTTGCCAGAGCTTCCTTGATCTCAGGGTTCGGGAAAGGACAGGTGGGGAAATTGCCGTCAGGGTTCTCCTGCTCGGGAACTACAGTAACTTCCTTGATGCCGATCTTATTGAGTATTGCTCTTACGGGCTTGTTGCCTGTGCCGTTGAGAGGTGTATATACTACCTTCAGACCGCTGTCAGCAACCAGATCGGTATGTATGCCCTGCTCAGCTACCTTATCAAGGTACTTGTCGATAACGTCCTGACCGATGTACTCGATCATGCCGCTCTTCAGACCCTCTTCAAAGTCGATGAACTTAGCACCGCCGAACATATCAACGGATTCGATCTTTTCGGTAACTACATTGGCAGCGTCGATGGTCAGCTGACAGCCGTCCTCGCCGTATACCTTATAGCCGTTGTACTTAGCGGGGTTATGGGAAGCTGTTACCATAACACCAGCCTGACAGCCCAGTTCTCTTACTGCCCAAGAAAGGCAGGGAGTGGGCATGAGCTCGGAGTAGATATATGCCTTGATGCCGTTTGCCGCCATAACAGCCGCAGTAGCCTTGGCAAATACGTCCGACTTTATTCTTGAATCGTAGGAGATAGCAACGCTTGCATTCTTGAATGTCTGGTTGACATAGTCAGCAAGACCCTGTGTTGCACGTCTGATAGTATAGATATTCAGTCTGTAGGAGCCTGCGCCTATTACCCCGCGCAGTCCGCCTGTACCGAATTCAAGGTCTCTGTAAAAACGGTCGAGGATAGCTTCGTCATCGCCCTCAACAGACTTAAGTTCAGCTACGAGGTCGGGATCTTCCACAGCCTTTTCACACCAGAGCTTGTAGAGTTCAGTTTCTTTGCTCATTATTATCACCTCATCAGTTATTTCTTTCCACACCACGGAAAATCGATCATCTTTATCCTTATGTTATGCGGATACCACTCCGCACGTACATATCTATTATACCATAATAAAATATTTTTTCAAGGGGGATAGATTTTTTTTAACATTCATAAGCAATCAAACCAACGATTTTTGGATATTCAACAAAAATCTTTAGCTAAACAGCTTGATTATTGGAAACTTTTGTGGTATAATTACAGTAAACTTATTACGATATCAAGACCGAGGAGAGAACGAAATGTTTATAAGACAAATGAAGGCTTCAAACAGCGGTAGATTCTTTCTTGCGGCAGAATTTGAGAAAAAGGTTGCGGCTTTCGATGCATCTACTGGCGAAAAGCTTGGGGAGTACGATACAAAGCTGGATTTCGGCGGTGACAGGCTGTGCATGACCGACAGCGGAAAGCTTTTCGCGGCGGCGGCTTACGGCAGGTTCGGCATAACTCTCTACGAGGTGGAAAGCGGCAAAGCCCTTTGGAACACCAAAGAGGTCAAGCAGATACAGCGCTTGTATTTCAGTGCTGATGACAAGGTGCTTTATGCCATAACCGCTTCGTCGGTGCTGTATACCATATCCCTTGAAGACGGCAGTATAATATCCACCGAAAAGGGTGTTGAAAAGATATTCCCCCACAGCGAGCATGAGATAAGGATGGATCACAAAGGACGGCTCACATGGGCGGGTGCAGTTGTCGCATCCCAAAAAAGCCTGATGAGTTTCTGCTTTGGCGGCGAAATGGTGTACAGCTCGGTGTTTCAGGGCGGACTGCGGTGCCATTCACTGGTGGGGGAAGAGCTCTGGACAGCTGAAAACGAGCCCGGCTCCCATTATACCGATATCTGCTATGTGGAAAAGCATGACAGCATAGCCTGCTTAGGCTACAGGTTCGCTGAAAGGAGCGAGCGCTCTGCATTTTTCCTTGATGTATACTCCGCGGAGACAGGGGAAAAGAGATACAGCCTTGATCTTGACGAGGGCTGTGAGTTCGTGTTCACCGAAGGCGGCGAAAAGCTGATCGGCAGTACGGGAAATGTGGTGACTATCGGAAAAGACAGCTGTACTATCGAAGAAAATGTCTATGAGGATTTTGATAAAAAGCGGGAAGAGGAATGACACGGCAAACAGATAGCATGGCAGCGCTCGCCTGATCATCAAAACCTTTAGGGAGGAATAAAAATGTCGGAACAGTACGTGCGGCAGTACACTAGGATAGACGAAGTCCGTGAGATCGTCGATACGCTTTTAAAACAGATAAAGGACGAGGAGCAGAAGCGCTGTGCGTATATCCACCTTTACGGTGTAGGACTGATGGCGGCGACTATCGCTATTAAACAAGGCTATTCCCGTGAAATGGCAGAACTTGCGGAGACAGCGGGGATACTCCACGATCTTTACTGCTATATCTATCCAGATGAGGATACCGCAGACCATGCCCACAAATGTGCGGAGTATGCGATGAACGAGATACTTTCGGGTATCCGAGGTTTCAGCGATGAAGATAAACGGCTGATATACGGCGGTATATACAATCACAGTGACAAGGATGTGACAGGAGATTCCTTTGATGAGATCATCAAAGATGCGGACGCATTGCAGCATTCTCTGCGCAACCCCTGTGAAGATCACTTCTTTCAAAAAGAAAGGACACAGCAGGCTCTCAGGAGACTGTTAAATAAATAATAAACTGTGAGGAGGTACAAACTATGTCAAACAGCGAATACATCACCGAGAAAAAATATTTCCCGTCCAGCGATACGGGAAAGAAGATATACTATGAGATATACACCAAAAAGGGCTTGCAGCCAAAGGCTGTGATACAGCTTGTACATGGTATGTGCGAGTACGTGCGCCGCTACCGCGGTTTTGCAAGATGGCTGAACGATAACGGCTATCTGGTGGTGGGAAATGACCATCTGGGACACGGCATGACTGCCGCTAAGCTGGCTGAGGAAAAGGACGGTGTCATCGACCCAAATGAGAATCAGGAGAGGGGCTTCATCAGCGAGCGCAAGGGCTGGCAGCACTGTCTGGCGGATATGCACCGTCTCACCAGAATAATGAAAAAGCAGTACCCCGACCTGCCTTACTTCATGTTCGCCCACAGCATGGGAAGTCTGCTGGGCAGGGCTTATGTTACTTCATATCCCGATGAACTGGACGGTGTTATATTCAGCGGCACAGGTGCGCTGCTGGGTGTTGAACCTCAGCTGATGCTTTACTTGCAGGGTATCAGAAAAGTAAAGGGCAGCAGATTCAGACCGCCCCTTACGGATAAAGCCATGTTCGGAAAATACGGCATATACAATTCAAAGTCGGGCAGGGACGGCGGCGGCTGGCTCAACCGCGACGAGGAAGAGCTGAAAAAATATGTTGCCGACCCCTACTGCAATTTCAGCTTTACGGTGAACGGCTTTGAAAATCTGGTGGGTGTGAACTACTACGTCAACAGGAACAAGTGGTTCGAGGAATACCCCAAAGAGCTCCCCACCTATATAATTTCGGGCAGCAAAGACCCTGTGGGCGACTGCGGCAGGGGTGTGCTGAAAGTATACAACAAGCTCCGCCTTTACGATTGCGACGCTGAGATGAAGATATACAACGGCGCAAGGCACGAGCTCATCAATGAACTAAACAAAGAGGAGGTATACAGGGACGTACTGGATTTCTATGACGGTATAATGCCCGAAAAAGCAGAGGGCGAAAGCTGATGTGTGCGCGGATAAACAGCCTTGGTCTGCTGGGCTGAATGCTTTTCCCGTGACGGTGGAGATAGAGAGCTCCGAGGGGCTTGAATCCTTTGATATCGTGGGAATGGCTGATATCTCGGTAAAGGAGAGCCGCGAGAGGATACGCTCGGCTTTCCGCAGCAGCGGCATAAATTTCCCCGAAGCCAGGGTGCTGGTGAACCTCGCTCCCGCCGATGTTAAAAAGACAGGGGCGGTGCACGACCTTGCCATAGCGGTATCTGTGCTGAGGATAATGGGGATATCCGACAACGAGTATATGCAGAAGTCGGTGTTCATAGGCGAAGTTGCGCTGAATGGCGAGATACGTGCTGTTCAGGGTGTTCTTCCCATGACCATAATGGCGAGAGAAAACGGCATGGACAGGATATTCGTGCCGCTGGACAACCTGCGTGAAGCATCGGTTGTTGAGGGTATTGACTGCATGGGCGTTGGGTCCCTGGGTGAACTGGTATATCATCTGGCGGGCAAGGCGGAGATAGTTCCCGCACAGCCCTATAAGCCCGAAAAAGTCAGCTGTTACGGCAATCTGGACTTTGCCGATGTCCGCGGACAGAGCTTTGCAAAGCGTGCACTGGAAGTTGCGGCGGCGGGCGGTCACAACGTGCTTATGGTGGGTTCTCCGGGCTCGGGCAAATCCATGCTTTCAAAGCGTATGCCATCGATACTGCCTGCCATGACCTTTGAAGAATCCATCGAGACCACCAAGATACATTCCGTGGCGGGGCATATCGACAAAAATGCACCGCTTATAACGGTGAGACCTTTCCGTGCGCCCCACCATACGGTTTCAACAGCTGGTCTTGCAGGGGGCGGAAGCATACCCAAACCCGGGGAGATATCCCTTGCCCACAACGGACTGCTGTTCCTTGATGAAATGGCTGAATTTTCAAGAGCTTCGCTGGAGATACTGCGCCAGCCCATCGAAGACCAGCAGGTGACAATATCCCGCGCTTTCGGCACCATAACCTACCCATGCTCATTTATGCTGATAGGTGCCATGAATCCCTGTCCCTGCGGATATTTCGGGCACCCTACCAGAAAATGCATATGCTCACACAAGCAGGTGGTGAACTATCTCAACAAGATAAGCGGACCTCTGCTTGACAGATTCGATGTGCATATCGAAGTCGAGCCTGTTGAGTACGGCGACCTGTCATCGCCCCAGAAAGAAGAATCCTCGGCGGCCATAAGGGAGAGGGTGCAGAAAGCCAGAAATATCCAGACAGCGAGATTTGAGGGGACTTCCATAACCTGCAACGCGCGGATAACTCCCGACAGACTGCATGAGTACTGTCAGATGACCGATGAAGCGCGGAACACTCTGGGAAAGGTGTTTGATAATCTGGGTCTTTCGGGACGTGCCTATGACAAGATGATGAAAGTGGCGCGGACGGTGGCTGATATGGATAACAGCGAAATGATAACCGAAGCCCACGTCATGCAGACGGTGATGTACAGAAGTCTTGACAGAAAATACTGGAATGAGTGATAAGAATAAGTGCGTTCGCATAAGGGCGGCGCTGATATAGAAGCATTAAGCCATGGTATTTCTGATGCAAAGTCAGAAGTACTATGGCGTTTCTATCGACAGTGCATAGATGACGTGCTATAATGGTAACTAACATAAACCTGTACCAAATCGAAATTTAGAGGTGAAAAACATGATTAAGGAAATTGATCGAAGTGATATACCGAATTGTGTCTCTGTTATTAAAGACAGCTTTATGACTGTTGCTGATGAGTTCGGATTCACTTCAGAAAATGCACCCCGATTTACAGCATTCGCTATATCGAACGATAGACTGTACTACCAATTGGATAATGAACATAGAATAATGGTTGCATACTATTTGGATAATAAGGTAATAGTTGGATATTATTCCTTACTTTTGCAGGAAGATAATCAATGTGAGCTGAATAACCTAAGTGTCCTTCCCGATTATAGACATAATAATATCGGTACCGCATTGTTAGATGATGCTATAATTCGAGCAAAAAAAATGGGGTGCGTTAAAATCAATATCGGAATCGTTGAAGAGAATAAGATATTACGAAAATGGTACGAGGATAAAGGCTTTACTCATATTGGCACAATGAAATTCGATTTTTTTCCATTTACTTGCGGCTATATGGTAAAGACATTATAATCTAAATTATGATTTGTCTTAGCAGTTGTATAAAATACAATGCCCCGAAGCACTTTGAAGTGCTTCGGGGCAAAACTTCTATATGCGTACCCGTCTTAACCTGCGGACGCATTTTTTGTTGTGGATATCCCATAAATCCACACCGCAGATCTTGTACAAACAAATGTTTTTATATTTTACCCGGACATATTTCTGCAAGAGTTGTACAAAAACGTACAACTTTTCCGCCCTAAAAGGGTGATGGTAAGAATACCTTTTTTATCGGTCACTGACCGTTTATATAAAGTCTTCCATGCGCACGACGCAGGCGGTCGCTTGCTGTAACTACGGTACAAAAAGCGGCATGTGTACTGTATGGGGACACATCTTTAATACAGCATCTTGACAACAGAATAATATCAAAAGCTATCTACTTACAGAAAATGGATATGTTAACAAAAAATTTACCGTATTTTGTATGAATTGTCATTGTAAAACTTTGAGGCTAGTAGTGTTAAGGTTTTTGTTAAAAGCGGCGAAAATGGGTCGGGAGGGGGTGGGGTCAATGAAAAAGACTTGACAAGGAGAAAAGTCTGTGATATAATTTTATACTGTATCATAATGGAACATTACGCCTGAAAAAGTGCTAAAACAGGGCAAAGTTCCAGTTTGTGAAGTGCTTCTTCATCCCGTGTCAAGAGGGTGAAAAACACGGTTTTACAAAACGTTCACAAAGTTATCGAAATAAATTAAGGAGTGATCGAGCCTATGGTTAATGTCAAGGACGTAAGACTTGGTAAGAATACCAGAAAAAGCTTTGCCAAGATCAACGAAGTCCTGGAAATGCCTAACCTCATCGAGGTGCAGAAGAACTCGTATCAGTGGTTTCTGGACGAGGGACTCAAGGAGGTTTTCAGAGATGTTTCGTCGATCACAGATTACAACGGTAATCTGGAGCTGACTTTCGTTGGATACCGCTTTGATGAAAATTCAAAGTATACCATCGCAGAGTGCAAGGCAAGAGATGCAACGTACGCTGTTCCCCTGAGAGTTACCGCAAGACTGAACAATCTCGAAACAGGAGAGATCAAGGAGTCAGAGGTCTTTATGGGCGAGTTCCCTAAGATGACCGACAGCGGTACCTTCGTTATCAACGGTGCAGAGCGTGTTATCGTATCTCAGCTGGTACGTTCTCCCGGTGTTTATTATGCCTTTGATAAGGACAAGACCGGTAAGGATCTGTTCAAGACCACCGTTATACCTAACAGAGGTGCATGGCTCGAGTATGAAATGGACTCGAACGATGTCGTTTATGTCCGTATAGATAAGAACAGAAAGATCCCGATAACCACATTTATCCGTGCTCTCGGCTTTGGTACAAATGAGGAGATCGAGGCTACTTTCGGTGTTGACGAGAGACTGACCCAGACCATCATGCAGAAGGATCAGACCGCTAACCGCGAAGAAGCTCTGCTGCAGGTATACCAGAAGCTCCGTCCCGGCGAGCCTCCCACGGTAGAGTCCTCTGAGACACATCTGAACAATCTGTTCTTCGATGCAAAGAGATATGACCTGTCGAGATTCGGCAGATACAAGTACAACAAGAAGCTGGGCGTAGGCTCCAGACTTGTTGGCCATAAGATAACAAGACCCGTTATAGCTCCCATGACAGGCGAAGTTCTGGCAGAAGAGGGCGACCTCATCAGCTACGAGAAGGCTATGGAGATCGAGACTGCGGGTGTTAAGGAAGCTTATGTTACCGTCGAGGTAAAGGAGTACGAGACTGCTCCCACAGGCGAGACCATCACCAGAATGGTGGACAAGGAAGTAAAGATCATAGGCAGCGGCATGGTTGATATGCAGGCTTATGTTGACTTTGATCCTGCTGAGTGCGGCATCAACGAGAAGGTAAGCTTCGCAGTGCTGAGAGAAATCCTCGAAAGCACCGATGATCCCGAGGAGATCAAGGAAGAGATCAGGAACAGAGGCGATGACCTGGTTCCCAAGCACATCGTTATCGATGATATCGTAGCTACTATCTCCTACTTCCTCAATCTGTGCGACGGCGTTGGCGATGTTGATGATATCGACCACCTGGGCAACAGACGTATCCGTTCCGTAGGCGAGCTGCTGCAGAACCAGTTCCGCATCGGCTTCACCAGAATGGAAAGAGTTATCCGTGAGAGAATGAATATCCAGTCGCAGGACAGCGAGGTAATCACTCCTACTGCACTGATAAATATAAGACCCATCACTGCGGCTATCAGAGAGTTCTTCGGTTCTTCTCCTCTGTCACAGTTCATGGATCAGAACAACCCTCTTGCTGAGCTGACTCACAAGAGAAGACTTTCCGCCCTGGGTCCCGGAGGTCTGTCGAGAGACAGAGCCGGATTCGAGGTTCGTGACGTTCACTATACACACTACGGCAGAATGTGCCCTATCGAGACTCCTGAAGGACCTAACATCGGTCTGATCTCCTATCTGGCATCATTCGCAAGAATAAACAAGTACGGCTTCATCGAGGCTCCTTACAGAAGAGTTGACAAGGAGACAGGCGTTGTTACCGACGAGGTAGTATATATGACTGCCGATGTCGAGGACAACTTCATGGTAGCTCAGGCAAACGAGCCCCTGACCGAAGACCACAAGTTCGCAAGACCTAAGGTAAACGGCAGATACAGAGACCAGATCCTTGAGATCGAGAACAGCAAGATCGACTTCATGGACGTATCTCCTAAGATGGTCGTTTCCGTCGCTACAGCTTGTATCCCCTTCCTGGAGAACGATGACGCGAACCGTGCGCTGATGGGATCGAACATGCAGAGGCAGGCTGTGCCGCTGCTGAAGACCGAGTCTCCTATCGTTGGTACAGGTATGGAGTACAAGGCTTGTATCGACTCCGGTGTTGCAGTGGTTTCCACCAAGGCAGGTGTTGTTGAAAGCGTTGACGCTGACAAGATCGTTATCCGCGAGGACGACGGCAATATGCACACCTACGAGCTGACCAAGTTCAAGAGATCCAACGCAGGTACCTGCACAAACCAGAGACCTATCGTTGACAAGGGCGAGCGCATCGAGGCTCACCAGATAATCGGTGACGGCCCCGCTACTTCCAACGGCGAGCTTTCACTTGGTAAGAACGCACTCATCGGCTTCATGACCTGGGAAGGTTACAACTACGAGGACGCCGTTCTGCTGAACGAGAACCTTGTAAAGCAGGATAAGTACACATCTATCCACATCGAAGACCTTGAGACCGAAGCAAGAGATACCAAGCTGGGACCTGAGGAGATCACAAGAGATATCCCCAACGTTGGCGATGACGCTCTGAAGGATCTGGACGAGAACGGTATCATCAGAATAGGTGCTGAGGTCCGCTCGGGCGATATCCTCGTTGGTAAGGTAACACCTAAGGGCGAGACCGAGCTGACTGCCGAGGAAAGACTGCTGAGAGCGATCTTCGGTGAAAAGGCAAGAGAAGTAAGGGATAACTCCCTGAAGGTACCTCACGGCGAAGCAGGTACTATTATAGAAGTAAGAGTATTTACAAGGGATAACTGCGATGAGCTTTCTCCCGGAGTAAATATGCTGGTAAGATGCTACATCGCACAGAAGAGAAAGATCTCTGTCGGCGATAAGATGGCGGGTCGTCACGGTAACAAGGGTGTCGTTTCACGTATACTCCCTCAGGAGGATATGCCTTTCCTGGAAGACGGTACTCCTCTGGATATCTGTCTGAACCCCCTGGGCGTGCCTTCACGTATGAATATCGGTCAGGTTCTTGAAGTTCATCTGGGTATGGCTGCAAAGGCACTTGGCTGGAAGATAATGACCCCTGTATTCGACGGCGCACACGAGTCTGATATCCGTGAGTGCTTCAAGATGGCTCAGCAGAACTATCTCGAGCACAAGGATGACGACTTCGAGATACACCCCATGGATGAGGTCATCAACCCCAACGCACTGAGCATGAGCGAGGACGGTAAGTTCACCGTATACGACGGCAGAACAGGTGAGAAGTTCGATAACCGCGTTACTGTTGGTTATATGTACTACCTCAAGCTCCACCACCTCGTTGACGATAAGATACACGCACGTTCCGTTGGTCCTTACTCACTGGTAACACAGCAGCCTCTCGGCGGTAAGGCTCAGTTCGGCGGCCAGCGTTTCGGTGAGATGGAAGTTTGGGCTCTGGAAGCTTACGGCGCAGCTTATACTCTGCAGGAGATACTGACCGTTAAGTCGGACGACCTGAACGGACGTGTCAAGACCTACGAGGCTATCGTTAAGGGTCAGAACGTTCCTAACCCCGGCGTGCCCGAGGCGTTCAAGGTACTTATCAAGGAACTGCAGTCCCTGTGCCTTGATATCAAGGTTCTCAATATCAATAACGAAGAGATCGACCTCAAGCAGAAGTTCGATGATGATGACGATCTCATTCCTACACACTACGCTGATGACAATACCAAGATGTCCGCAGAGAGCGAAGACTTCGGCGACGGTTTCGGCGCTGAGGACGAGGACGGTACTTCCGAACTCGACCGCGGTGATCTTGACGATTACGGCAGCAGCGGCAGCGACGATTACGACTACGGCGACGGCGACGAGGGAGACGACGATTATCTCCACGACAGCTACACCGGTGACGTTGATGAGGACGATCTGTTTGAATAAAACAGGAAACGTCCATGTACGACAATAATTAATCATTGGTAAACAGGACAAGAGGCACAGGGTGTCTCTTGGTCCGGTTTCAACTTCTAAATAAAGGAAGGGGTATCGCTGTTGGATTTTAATGTATTTGAATCAATAAAGATCGGACTGGCATCTCCCGAAAAGATCAGAGAATGGTCTTACGGTGAGGTAACAAGACCCGAAACCATAAACTACCGTACACAGAAACCCGAAAAGGACGGTCTTTTCTGCGAAAGGATATTCGGACCACACAAGGACTGGGAGTGTCACTGCGGTAAGTATAAGAAGATACGCTTCAAAGGCAAGATATGCGAGCGCTGCGGCGTTGAGGTAACAAGGGCTAAGGTAAGACGTGAGAGAATGGGTCACATCGAGCTGGCTGCACCTGTATCCCATATCTGGTACTTCAAGGGCACACCCTCCCGTATCGGACAGATGCTGGAGATCTCTCAGAAGAGACTTGAAGAAGTGCTCTATTTCACAAAGTATGTAGTTATCGACCCCGGCAACACCGATCTTGAAAAGGGCAAGCTGCTTACCGAGCAGGAGTATAACGATCTGCTGGTAAAGTATGACGAGAGCGATTTCAAGGCAGGCATGGGTGCTGAGGCTATCAAGCAGCTGCTGGAGGAGATCGACCTCGATAAGCTTTCCGAAGAACTGAAGGAGGAGCTGAAAGAGCTGCCCGCAGGTCAGAAGAAGATCAAGCTGCTGAAGAGACTTGAGATCGTTGAGGCATTCAGGGTATCAGGCAACAGACCTGAGTGGATGATACTGGACGTTGTTCCCGTTATCCCCCCCGATATCAGACCTATGGTTATGCTGGACGGCGGCAGATATGCTACCTCCGACCTGAACGACCTCTACAGAAGAGTTATAAACAGAAACAACCGTCTCAAGAGAATGCTGGAACTCGAAGCTCCCGATATCATCGTGAGAAACGAGAAGAGAATGCTCCAGGAGGCTGTTGACGCGCTGATAGACAACGGCAGACACGGCAGACCTGTTACAGGTCCGAACAACAGGGCATTCAAGTCCCTTTCGGATATGCTTAAAGGTAAGCAGGGACGTTTCCGTCAGAACCTGCTGGGTAAGCGTGTTGACTACTCGGGACGTTCCGTTATCGTCGTAGGCCCTGAGCTGAAGATGTATCAGTGCGGTCTGCCTAAGGAGATGGCACTGGAACTGTTCAAGCCCTTCGTAATGAAGAGACTGGTTGACACAAATCCTCAGATAAATATAAAGAGCGCAAGAAAAGCAGTCGAGAGAGCACGCCCCGAGGTTTGGGATGCTCTGGAGAACGTAATTCAGGGTCACCCTGTAATGCTGAACCGTGCGCCTACACTGCACAGACTGGGTATCCAGGCATTCGAGCCTATACTCGTTGAGGGCAGAGCTATCAAGCTGCACCCTCTGGTATGTACAGCGTTCAACGCCGACTTCGATGGCGACCAGATGGCTGTGCATCTGCCTATATCCGTTGAGGCACAGGCTGAGGCTAGATTCCTCATGCTGGCTGCCAACAACCTGCTGAAACCTTCCGACGGACGTCCTGTGGCTGTTCCTTCTCAGGATATGCTGCTGGGTTCCTACTACCTGACTCTCCAGAAGACAGGCGAGCCCGGTGAGGGCAAGGTGTTCAGAGATGTCAACGAGGCTATCATGGCTTATGATAACCACGATGTAACTCTCCACGCTGCCATCAAGGTAAGGATCACCCGTCAGATAGGCGAAAAGACCGTATCCAAGATCATCGATGCCACCGTCGGCAGACTTATCTTCAACTCCATCATTCCTCAGAATCTTGGCTATGTTGACAGAACAAGCTCCGAGAAGCAGTTCGACCTGGAAGTTAACTTCCTGGTTAAGAAGAAGCAGCTGGGCGACATCATCGACAGATGTATACAGAGACACGGTACTACAACTACTTCCGAGGTTCTTGATAACATCAAGGCACTGGGCTATAAGTACTCCACCAAGTCTGCCATCACCGTTGCGGTATGCGACGCTGATATCCCCGCTTCCAAGAAGGATATCCTCGCAGAAGCTGACGCTCTGGTTGAAAAGGTAGACAAGCAGTACAAGAGAGGTTATATCTCCAGAGAAGAGAAGTCCAAGAAGTTCATCGAAATCTGGAACGCAGCTACCGATAAGGTAACAGACGCACTGAAAGCAAGCTACGACACCGAGCACAATCCTATCCATATGATGGCGGACTCCGGTGCCCGTGGTTCGATAAACCAGATCAGACAGCTGGCAGGTATGCGTGGACTGATCGCAAATACATCAGGTTCTACCATCGAGATGCCTATCAGGGCTAACTATCGTGAGGGTCTGAACATACTGGAATACTTCATCTCCTCCCGAGGCGCTCGTAAGGGTCTGGCTGATACCGCTTTGCGTACCGCTGACTCGGGTTACCTGACAAGACGTCTTGTTGACGTTTCTCAGGACGTTATCATCAGACACAAGGATTGCGGTACTACTATCGGTATCGAGATATTCGATATCAAGAACGGCAACGAAATGATCGAGCCTCTCAGCGAGAGACTTGTGGGCAGATACCTTGTTGAATCCCTCAAGGATCCCAAGACAGGCGAGCTGATCTGCTCCAAGGATAAGCTGATAAGCGAGCATGACGCTTCCAAGATCGTTGCTGCACTGGAAGAAGAGGGCAAGACCTCTATCCAGATCAGATCGGTACTGCAGTGTAAGGCAAGAAACGGCGTCTGCGCTAAGTGCTACGGTGCAAACCTGGCTAACGGCAGCGTTGTTCAGGTCGGTGAAGCTGTCGGCGTTATCTCCGCACAGTCCATCGGTGAGCCCGGTACACAGCTGACCATGAGAACATTCCATACCGGTGGTATCGCATCGGCAGAAGATATCACACAGGGTCTTCCCCGTGTCGAGGAACTGTTCGAGTCCAGAAAGCCCAAGGGTGCAGCTATCATCTCCAAGATCGGCGGCGTAGTTCGCATCGAGGAAATCAAGAAGACCAAGCAGATCACCGTAACCGAGGATATCATTCCCAACGGACGCA
Source organism: Hominimerdicola alba (assembly GCF_900112155.1). GTDB lineage: Bacteria > Bacillota > Clostridia > Oscillospirales > Ruminococcaceae > Hominimerdicola > Hominimerdicola alba_D. The sequence goes on from NZ_FOKQ01000002.1 coordinate 177,313, forward strand.
TCGAGCCCGCATTCGAGACTTATCCTATACCTTACGGCTATAAGATCAGAGTAAGAGACGGTCAGACCGTTATACCCGGTGAGCCTCTCACCGAGGGTTCCATCAACCCTGCTGATATACTGGCTGTTAACGGCGAAAAGGCTGTACAGAACTACATCATCACCGAAGTTCAGAAGGTTTACCGTCTGCAGGGTGTTGATATCAACGATAAGCATATCGAAGTTATCGTTCGCCAGATGATGAGAAAAGTCAAGATCGACGATCCAGGTTCAAGCTACAGACTCCCCGGCGAGCTGGTTGACAAGTACGAAGTTGACAGGATAAACGAAGAGATACAGCAGCAGATCGATGCTGGCGACGAGAGCGCAAGACTCATCACAACTCTGCCTGTTCTCCAGGGTATCACCAAGGCTTCAAGCTACTCCGACAGCTTCCTGTCCGCAGCGTCCTTCCAGGAGACCACAAAGGCTCTTACAGACGCAGCTATCAGGGGCAAGACCGATAAGCTCCAGGGTCTTAAGGAGAACGTTATCATCGGTAAGCTCATACCCGCAGGTACAGGTATGGACGTTTACAACAAGGTTGAGATCGTCAAGAACGAAAGCAGCGCACACACTGCGCCTGAGTCGTTCATCTGATAGGTACTCGGCTAAACTGTATAAAAAGTGCAGCTCTTTGATGAAAACTCAAAGAGCTGCTTTTGTATATCAGTCTGTCATGGGGATGATATTTTTCTCGATAAATTCAAGTCTGTCGAAGATACGCGGCTTGAAAGTTCCCGTCACACCGACGGAGATATTCTTATCCCTGTTTACATATATCATGTTTCCGCCGTCACCGATAGCGGCGCAGACACCGTCGCCTTTGCGGGGAGTATACCATAGATATCCATAGTACATATTGCCGAAGGTCTTGGGGAGCTTCTGCATTGGGGAAGTTATCTCGTTTATGCGGGCTTCAGATATAATACGCTTTCCCTCGTATTCACCGCCGCTTAGCACCATCTGACCTATCCCGGCCATATCCCGAGCGGAGAGGGTAAGACCCCAGCCCGCGGTTACAGTGCCCTGAGGGTCGGTGTACCACTCGTGTTTTCTGGGTGCTTTGTTCATCAGATAATCGAACTGGTCTTCCTTTGAACTGTCACCGTGAGAACTTATCTCCTGTATTCCAAGGGGCTTGAAAAGGTATTTGTTGGCGAATTCAAGGCAGGTCATTCCCGAGGCTTTTTCGATGACCCCCGAAAGTATCTGTATACCGAGGGTGGCGTATTTGAACTCGCCTGTGATGCCCGAACGTCCGCCAAGCAGGTCGAGGGCGGCTTTCGTCCAGTCATCCGAGGTGCAGATTTTCGTCCACGGTTCGCTCCTGTATTTGTAAGGCGCAGTCATGGTCAGCAGATGTTTCAGCGTAACATCATAAATGGTCTTTTCGCAGCGCTTGACAGTGTAATCGGGGAAGAGATCCAGAACTTTGCAGTCAGCTCCCGAGATAAAGCCATTGTCTTCGGCGATGCCTTCAAGAAGTGCCATAATGCCCTTGGTCACGGACATAACGTGCATTGCATCGTCTTCTTTAAAGCCGCTTCGGCAGAAACTTAAAGCAGGTTCGCCGTCTTTAAATGCGTATATCTGGCAGATGTTGCTTTCGTTTCCTCTGCCGTTTTCGATTAGTTCACGAAGTCCCTTGTCGTTCATACTTAACCTCCTATAGTCAAATATTTTTATCGGTAATAAAGAGTATATCAAAAACAATTTTTAATGTCAATCCAATGAAAAAATTTTTTCTATCCCGTGCAACATTTTGGGGAGCAGCGGCGTTTTATTATACAGAGAGGGAGGTGAGGCGCGTGGCTGATATCCTTAGCGATTATGAAGAGTTGTTAAAGGAGTACAGCGACATGGTCACGAGGCTGTGTGTTTTGCACACGGGGGACATGACCGATGCGGAGGACGTATACCAGAACGTATTCTTCAAGCTGTACAAGGAACTGAAAAAAGGTGTTATCCCGAACCCGAAAGCATGGCTTTTGAGGGTGACGGTGAATGAGTGCAGGAGCTTGTGGCGGTATCGCCTGCGCAGGAACACCCTTAGTCTGGAGGATGTGAGCGACATACCTGTTCAGCCTGCCGACAGTGAGATATGGCAGCTGGTGATGGAACTTCCGCCGAAGTACCGCGATGTGATATACCTTTATTATTATGAGGAGCTTACAGCTGATGAGATAGCAGAGGTCACGAAGACAAGACCTTCCACTGTGCGCTCACAGCTGAAACGAGGCAGAGAAAAGCTGAAAGGTCAGCTTGAACAGGGAGGGAGCGGACGTTATGAAACAGATGAGATTTTTGGATAATGTCAGGACACCCGAGGACTGGCAGCGCAGGGCTCTTAAAGCGGCAGAGGCTGATGCCATGAAGCCGAAGCTGAAAAAATGGCAGTCGGCGGGGATAGTTGCGGTGACGGCGGCAGCAGTTATCGGTATGGCGGTAATGCCGATGATCTACGGTTACAGTAACAGCGATGTACAGATTAAACACACATCATCTGACAGTGCACCTGCAAAAAGCCGGGCATTATTGCCGCCTGAGGAAGAGTATGATGAGAACCCTGAAAAATGGGCAGAATATATCAAAGATGCCAAGGCTGAGATGAACGAGATGTACGGTTATACAGAAACTGTGAATGTGCTGGACTGCGTGAAGCCTGAAGATGATGGAACGATCTTTCTTGCGTGCGCGCGAGAGTCCTACCAGTTCGGAAATCATGTGTTCTGCACACAGCTTATGGCGGATGGCGATGCACTCTCGGGAAGCAAGGAACTTCCGAAGTTCGGCGATAAAATGGTGCTGGGCTTCGATGAACTTCTGGGCGAGGAATGCCTTGATGTGAATTTCACCATGGAATTAAACGGCAGGAAATATTTAGGAGTACAGCCTAAGGGAACACTTTACTGCAAGGGATACGCCGATCTGGGCAGATGGACAGATGGATTTTTTGGAGATATACTTCGCACGGCACAGGCTGCTGCAAGGGTAACAGACGATACATTCGACGATACCGTTAAGTATCTGGTGAGGGGCACCTATAAAAATATCAATCAGGTAAAGCCCGAGGTCGAGTGCAGTATCTCATATGACAAAAGAGATACAGAGATCAAAGGCGAGATGATGGCGACACTGTTTGATGAAGCCTACGTCCGCGGCGGCGCAACATCACAGCTTTATGTGCTGAAAATTGAAAAGACCGACGGCGGATACCTGTGGGCAGGCTCATATTTCGACCGCATAGAAAAGACATGTTCGATCGGTATAGGCGGAAGACAGTACACCCTCAAAACAAAGTGTGATACCGATATCGAGATACTGAATGTCAGGGCAGTGGCGGACAGCACCAAAGCAAATACGGCGTATCTGCTGATAAACGTCATCGATACCGAAAGAACGGGAAATATCAGGGGCGACCTCAAATTTGAAGTTGTGCCGACCGAGGAAAAGGGATCAGATATCAATGTCATTGAAAACACGGTCATTCAAATGACAGCTGCTGAAAACGGTGATTATGACTTTACCGTTGAACCCTTCGGTGATGTTGTAGTTAGAAAGTTCGACGATAACGGAAATAAAAGAACGCAGTTCCTGTATACCTTTGAACTTACAGCATCAAAAAATGCAGACTTTGATGAGATAAAAAATATCATGATCAAAGAGGACTCGCAAAAGCATGAGATATCGTCATTTGTGATAAACAGTAATGATGAGTATGTCATTAGATGTGAGGATGACCGCGTTAAGGAACTATATATTGCTCGCGACGAGGAATACAGCGGCGGAAAGCTTCTGCTTATGTATGGAGTGGAGTTCGATGAAACAGTCTCAGAGCCACCCGACGGAATAACATTCAGCTTTGGCAAAAAGAACGGTGATGATATAGTTTGGGCGGGCAAAGCGGAGTTCGGCGGAGCGGAGACACAAAAAAATACAGGTTCGGAAGTTATCAGTATCGAGCGAAGAAATGTTGACTATGATTTTGAACCATAGTGATGATAGCGGGGAAAAAAGGTTTAAACTGCCAAGGAGACAAAGGGTGCCGCAATATTAAAGTTATGAGCGTGGACAATACAAACGTCCACGCTCTTTCTGTTTGCTGAAATATATTGCCGAGCCCGAAATAAACGGAGGAACGAGGAGCGAAAAACCACGAACTGCCGATCACAGCAAATATCAGACTATCCCGACAAACTCCGGATCGGGAGAGAACAGCATTTCAGAAACACCGCGGCTTATCACTTCTATATGAGTGCAGACCGTGCAGGACAGCATGATTTGTGTGAAGTGTAAAAAATATTTTAAACTGCTTGACATATCGGGAAAAGTAATGTATAATAGTCGAGTACGCTGACAATAGGGTCAGTGTAACTATTTGATGAAAGGAGAGAAACCATGCCAACCTTTAACCAGTTAGTAAGAAAGGGCAGAAACGTACTTGCAGACAAGTCTACAGCTCCTGCACTTCAGAAGGGCTTCAATGCCAAGAAGAAGAGAGTAATCGATCAGAGCTGTCCTCAGAAGAGAGGCGTATGCACAGTTGTTAGAACAGCTACTCCTAAGAAGCCTAACTCCGCAATGAGAAAGGTAGCCAGAGTAAAGCTGACCAACGGCTACGAGGTAACTGCATACATTCCCGGCATCGGTCATAACCTTCAGGAGCACTCTGTTGTTCTTATCAGAGGCGGAAGAGTTAAGGACCTCCCCGGTGTAAGATACCACATCATCCGCGGTACTCTTGATGCACAGGGCGTTGCTAAGAGAATGCAGGCTAGATCCAAGTACGGCGCTAAGAAGCCTAAGGCAGGCGCTGCTAAGTAAGCTTAATATAAGCTTGCAGAAACTACGGGAATTATCCCGCTCAAAATTTATGGAACAACTCATTGCCGCGTAAAAGCGGAGACCACAGTTTTTGTGGAGTGATTGATATATATATCGGTAACTCTGCATGGAACTGACGGGGCTGTGACGGGTCGAAAGGTCTGGTCACAGAGCGAGTACCTATGAATTCATTATTTGTGAAGGAGGGAATTAAAGTGCCAAGAAGAGGTAGAGTTACCAAGAGAGACGTACTCCAGGATCCTGTATACAACAGCAAGCTGGTTACACGTCTGGTAAACAACATCATGCTCGACGGTAAGAAGGGTGTTGCCCAGAAGATCGTTTACGGAGCATTCGAGATCGTAGAGGAAAAGACAGGCCGTCCTGCTCTCGAAGTTTTCGAGGAGGCTATGAACAATATCATGCCTGAGCTGGAGGTAAAGGCTCGCCGTGTCGGCGGTGCTACCTATCAGGTCCCCATGGAGGTTAGACCTGACAGACGTCAGACACTCGGTCTGAGATGGATCACTAAGTATTCTCGTGAAAGACACGAGGATACCATGAAGGAAAAGCTCGCAGCTGAGATCCTCGACGCTCTTAACGGTGTTGGCGGTTCATGCAAGAAGCGTGACGACACACACAAGATGGCTGAAGCTAACAAGGCTTTCGCTCATTACAGATGGTAAGAGTATAGAGGAGGATATATCATGGCTAGAGAAACTAAGCTCCAGGATTACCGCAATATCGGTATCATGGCACACATCGACGCCGGTAAGACAACTACTACTGAGCGTATCCTGTTCTATACCGGTGTTAACTATAAGATCGGTGAAACACACGACGGTGCATCTACAATGGACTGGATGGCACAGGAGAAGGAGAGAGGTATCACTATCACCTCTGCTGCTACTACTTGCTACTGGAAGGGTCACAGACTCAACATTATAGATACTCCCGGCCACGTTGACTTCACCGTTGAAGTTGAAAGATCTCTGAGAGTTCTCGACGGCTCCGTTACCGTTCTTTGTGCAAAGGGCGGCGTTGAGCCCCAGACTGAGACTGTTTGGAGACAGGCTGACAACTATAAGGTACCTCGTATGGTATACGTCAACAAGATGGATATCATGGGTGCTGACTTCTATAACGTACTGAATATGCTCCACGAGAGACTTCAGTGCAACGCCGTTCCGATCCAGCTGCCTATCGGCGCTGAGGAAGATTTCAGAGGTATCATCGACCTGCTTGAAATGAAGGCTTATATCTATTACGATGATCTGGGCAAGGATATCAGATGCGAGGACATCCCCGCAGATATGCTCGAAAAGGCAGAGCAGTACAGAGCTGACATGATCGAGCACCTTGCTGAGGTAGATGATGACCTCGCAGAGAAGTTCTTCGCTGATGAGGAGATCACTATCGATGAGATGAAGAAGGTAATCAGACGTTCTACCATCGACAACACTATGGTTCCTGTTACTTGCGGTACTTCCTACAAGAACAAGGGCGTTCAGAAGCTGCTCGATGCTATCGTTGATTATATGCCTTCTCCTATCGACGTTCCTCACATCAAGGGTGTTAACCCTGATACAGGTGAGGAGTGCGAAAGAATTTCCGGCGATGATCAGCCTTTCGCTGCTCTCGCATTCAAGATCGCTACTGACCCCTTCGTTGGTAAGCTGGCATACTTCAGAGTATACTCCGGCGTACTGAGCGCAGGTTCTACCGTTTACAACTCCACTAAGGACAAGGACGAGAGAATCGGACGTATCGTTCAGATGCACTCCAACGACAGAAAGGATATCGATACCATCTACGCTGGTGATATCGGTGCAGCTATCGGTCTGAAGAATACTACAACAGGTGATACTCTCTGCGACGAGAAGAACCCTGTTATTCTGGAATCCATGGAATTCCCTGAGCCTGTTATCCAGCTGGCTATTGAGCCTAAGACTAAGGCAGGTCAGGAGAAGATGGGTATCGCGCTGGCTAAGCTGGCAGAAGAAGACCCCACATTCAGAACTTATACTTCTGAAGAGACAGGTCAGACCATTATCGCAGGTATGGGTGAGCTCCACCTGGAGATCATCGTTGACAGACTGCTGAGAGAGTTCAAGGTAGAGGCTAACGTAGGTGCTCCTCAGGTATCCTATAAGGAGACCATCACTAAGGAAGCTAACGTTGACTACAAGTACGCTAAGCAGTCCGGTGGTAAGGGTCAGTACGGTCACGTTAAGATCAATGTATTCCCCAACGAGAGCGGTGCAGGCTACGAGTTCGTAAACAAGGTAGTCGGCGGTTCTATCCCCAAGGAGTACATCCCTGCTGTTGACGCAGGTATCAAGGGCGCTATGGAGAGCGGCGTACTCGCTGGCTTCCAGGTTGTTGACTGCAAGGTTGAGCTGTATGACGGTTCTTACCACGAAGTTGACTCCTCTGAAATGGCGTTCAAGATCGCAGGTTCTATGGCATTCAAGGAGGCTATGAAGAAGGCTTCCCCTATAATCCTGGAGCCTATCATGAAGGTATCCGTAATAGCTCCCGATGATTATCTGGGTACTGTTATCGGCGACCTGAACTCCAGACGTGGTCAGATCCTCGGTCAGGAGCAGAGAACAGGTGCTGTTCAGGTTGACGCTCTTGTTCCTCTGTCTGAGATGTTCGGTTACTCCAACGACCTGAGATCCAAGACTCAGGGCCGTGGTCAGTATGCTATGGAACCCCACAGCTATACTCAGGTACCGAAGTCCATCGCTGACAAGATCATGACTTCCAGAGCTAAAGACTAATTTTTAGCAAAAATATTTTGCAAAACCCTTGCAAAATGGTTAATTATTTGGTATAATAATACTACGGTATGTCAGATAGGCGTTCAGTATACCTGAACGCTGCGTCTGAACGAAGTATAAAATTTTATTTTAAGGAGGAAAATTCCTATGGCAAAGGCACATTTTGAAAGAACCAAGCCCCACGTTAACATTGGTACCATCGGTCACGTTGACCACGGTAAGACTACCCTGACAGCTGCTATCACCAAGACACTGGCTATGAAGGGTCAGGCTAAGTTTGAGGCTTATGACATGATCGATAAGGCTCCCGAGGAGAGAGAGAGAGGTATTACAATCAATACCGCTCACGTTGAGTATGAGACTGATAAGAGACACTATGCTCACGTTGACTGCCCCGGCCACGCTGACTACGTTAAGAACATGATCACAGGTGCTGCTCAGATGGACGGCGCTATCCTGGTTTGTGCTGCTTCTGATGGCCCTATGGCTCAGACAAGAGAGCACATCCTGCTGGCTCGTCAGGTTGGCGTTCCTGCAATCGTTGTATTCATGAACAAGGCTGACCAGGTTGACGATCCTGAGCTGCTCGAACTCGTTGAGATGGATATCAGAGATCTGCTGAGTTCTTATGATTTCCCTGGCGATGATACTCCTATCATCGTTGGTTCTGCTCTGGCTGCTCTTGAAGCTCCCGATGACCTGAGCAATCCTGCTTATGAGCCTATCATCAAGCTGATGGACGCTGTTGACGAGTACATTCCTACTCCTGAGAGAGACGACGCTAAGCCTTTCCTGATGCCTGTTGAGGATACTATGACCATCTCCGGCCGTGGTACCGTTGTTACAGGTAGAGTTGAGAGAGGTGTTCTGAACACTGGTGAGACCGTTGAGATCGTTGGTCTGTCTGATGAGAAGCAGTCCACAGTTGTAACCGGTATCGAGATGTTCAGAAAGACTCTGGATTCCGCTATGGCTGGTGATAACATCGGCGCTCTGCTCCGTGGTATCACAAGAGATCAGGTTGAAAGAGGTCAGGTTCTTTGTAAGCCCGGCTCCATTCACCCCCACACTAAGTTCAGCGGTCAGGTTTACGTTCTGAAGAAGGAAGAGGGCGGCCGTCATACTCCTTTCTTCAACAACTATAGACCTCAGTTCTATTTCAGAACAACTGACGTTACCGGTATCATCTCTCTGCCTGCTGACAAGGAGATGTGCATGCCCGGCGATAACGTAACTATGGATGTTGAGCTGATCACTCCTATCGCTATCGAGGAAGGTCTGCGTTTCGCTATCCGTGAGGGTGGTAGAACCGTAGGTTCCGGCGTTGTTACTGCTATCAACGAATAATTTTAGCTTAACAAGCTTTAATAAAGACCGAGTCTTATGACTCGGTCTTTTTTGTCTTGTAATACTTGGTTTTTTATGCTATAATAATACCATAATCTTCCGTATCCCGCTGTCTTCTGCCATAAAAACATCATATGTGAAAATATATTTTCGCGATACGCGGACGGAGCGGGGACATTTACATTCAGCGTAGAGGACGTGATTATATGACAGTTTTACAGCCTGACTATTTTTTCGCTTTCAGGTGTACCTGTACCGATTGCAGGGACAACTGCTGCAAGATGGGCTGGGACATTGAGATAGATGAAAATACACTTTCGTACTACCGCGAGCATGGCGGAGAGCTTTGTGAGCGGCTTTGCGGGAACATATACGAAGAAGATGGCTCGCATTATATGTCGCAGGAGGGCGGATGTCCGTTCCTTACCGACGACGGGCTCTGCGGGGTACAGCAGGAGCTTGGTGTGGAGCATATCTCGGAGATATGCCGCGAGCACCCGCGTTTTTATGAATGGTTCGGTGACTATAAGGAAGCAGGGCTGGGGCTTTGCTGTGAGGAAGTCAGCAGGCTGGTGCTGACCCATGAGCGCCCTGTGCTTTTCACGGAAAAGCAGACGGACGAAGAACCCGATGACCTTGAATTCGACAGTGAGATATTCGCAGCGGTGAAGAGTATCCGTGAAAAGCTAATAGATATCGCACAGGACAGGGGATTCACCATACTGCAAAGGCTGGCGGTGCTGTGCTACTGCGCTGAGGATATCAGCGAAGCTTTGCAGGATGAAGACTGCGAACAGTTGAAAAAGATATCGGGTATGCTGGCGATAGACGGCTTCCGCATGGAGATAGTCATTCAGGCGGAAAAAGATATACTTTCAGGGGATGTCAGGGCTCTTGGCAGACAGGGGCTGGACAGGCTTTTCTCGCTGTTTTCGCAAATGGAGTACATGGGTGATCTGGGTGAGAGATTCGCGCTGACGGAAGATATCCGTGATAAGATGCTTGCGGCAGAAAAGGCTTTCAACAAGAGCTACGCGCCCTATCAGCATGAGCTTGAAAATATACTGGTATATTTTTTGCACAGATATTTCATCAAATGCACCAGGGACTACGCCGCTGAGGAAAGACTTTTCTCGGCAGTTTACATGACTCTTGCGGCGAGAGGGCTGTTCCTGCAGGAGTACGCAGAAAACGGCGCTCTTCCAGACCTTGACAGGCGGATACTCCTGGTGAAGGAGCTTTCAAAGGAAGTCGAGTACGACAGTGACAACATGGATATCATCTATGACGAGATACAGCAGTGCGCCGACACCCGCGATATGCTGTGCGGGCTCTGCTTTCAGGGGGATATATGAGCATAATCAGGAAAAAGGTCACGAAAAAAATACCTGCCGGCTGTGAGGATCTTGAGATAAAGGTTCAGACCTCTACCTGCACCGGTGAAAAGACCATAGGCTTTTATGACAGAAAAAGCGGCGAGCTGAAATACAAAGAGCTTGTACGCGGCAAAGAGGATATCGATGCTTTTTACGAGAGCTACGGTCTTGTGCCGCCTGCGGATAAATACGGCGAAAATACCCATAATAGATAGTAATGATACTTTACCTGACAGGCGGTTTTGTCTATAAATACTATTGAATTTTGGGGCGCGGTATTGTATAATAGATAGGTTAGGATATGTCACAATATAGGATTTTTTGCTTTGGAGAGGTAAAAGATGGAAATTATAGATAAGAAAAACAAACAGCTTCTGAAAGAGTATGAAGATTTCGCGAAAAACAGCGAATACGGCAACTTCATGCAGTCGCTGAGATGGCCTAAGGTAAAGGATAACTGGGGCTGGGACGCGGTAATATCCCGCGGCAAGGACGGCAAGATAAGGGGTACTTGTCTTGTTATAATCAAGAATATACCCATATTCCCCACAACATTCCTGTATGCGCCCCACGGTCCTGTCTGCGACTGGAGCGATAAGGAAGTCATGACTGACCTGTTTGAGGGTGTAAAGGCTCTGGCTAAGAAATACCGCGCATATCAGTTCATGTGGGATCCGCCCTTTGAGGAAAAGGAGAGGGATCGTTCAAAGCTGATAACCGATATGGGATTCTCACATATCGATGATGCCCCCGAGCTGACTACCATACAGGCGAGAAATAACTATATGCTCTGCGGAATAAAGGGCAAAACAGCCGATGAGATGATGCAGTCATTCAAGGCTGACTGGCGCAACCGTATACGCAAGGCTCCCAGAAAGGGCGTTTACTGCGAGATATGCGGCACCGAAGCGCTGGACGATTTCTATCCTATGATGGAAGCTACAGGTATCCGTGACGGTTTCTCTATAAGAGGCAAGGATTACTTTGTAAAGTTCATTGAGGGTCTGGGCAAGGAACACTGCCACCTGTTTATGTGCTATGTTGATGAAGACGGCAAGAAGATACCCCTTTCGGGTGCGGTTACTACACAGTACGCTGGCAAGACCTGCTATGTATACGGTGCATCTGCTAACCATCACAGAAATCTGTATCCCAACTATCTGATGCAGTGGACTATGATAAACTGGGCATTGGAAGGCAACTGCGATATCTACGACTTCATGGGCATACCTTTCTACAAGGACGAAACTAACCCCAACTACGGTGTTTACAAGTTCAAGAAGGGCTTTAACGGCGAAGTAATCACCTATGCGGGTGAGTACTTCTACACATTCAGACCCATAATGAAGAAGATAGTAGATTTTGCCGAGAAGGTATACATGGATATGCACGAGCGCAAGAGACAGAAGCTTCTGAAAAACAGAAATACCGATATGCAGTAATAACCGATAACATAAAGACAGTCATTCGTTTGAATGGCTGTCTTTTTTTGTTTTGCACGAAGGACAGATGCAGTAAACCGCGCAGATACAAATTTATCGCTTTAATGTCAAAAATGCATGAAATATGAATAAAGCAAAGCTGCTTGATGTCGGCTATCTGAACTGTGCCGCTGTGCTAAAATCCATTTATTTCCGATAATTTGCGAAAATTACCAATAGGGAATGCGTATATTAATGGCTGTAAATATTTTAATAAATTAACAATGCGTGATTTATGTGTTAATAGTAAACAAATATCATTCTCAAATATGTTTATTCATACAAAAATTCCCTTAATGGGCTTCAAAACCCGTTTTTGTTATTGACAGAATCCAACTACTGTGCTATAATCTTTGTAAGTTAAGAACAATATTCTTTGATATTAACCATCAGTATTTGTATAGTACTGACAATTTTATTGTGCAAAAATTTGGATGAAAGGAGTGGAGAACGTTGACGAGCAAAAAGAGCAGCAAACTGACCAAGCGAATTTCTGCGTTTACAATGGCAGCACTGGTAGTTATGGAGCAGTTTGCTTATTTTCCTCAGATAGTTGTTTCGGCGGCAAGATCCGCTTCTGACAGCGGCTCCGTTGAATTCCCTGAGGTACACAATACAAATGACGTATCCGCTATACTTTCTCACAGCGATCAGCTGATAGACAACGGCGACGGTACATTTACCTTTACTACTGAGCTCAAGTCCTCTTACTCGTACTTCGATGAGAGCAGAAATTGGATGCAGAGCCAGGACGGAAGTTATACTCTTGATAAAGCAGGCACATACCTTATCGAACTCTGGGGCGGCGATGGCGGCGACGGCAGTTCCATGTTCCCTTTGAGTTTCAAAGCAGGTGCAGGCGGCAAGGGCGGCTTCGTATACGGACTCCTTGAAGTCAGCGAAGAACTGGCTGCTCAGAAGAAGAAACTCTACTACGAGATAGGCAGCCGCGGTCTCAGCGAGACAAGACGGTACGACAGCGGCGGTACCGGCGGTATCGGCGGCGGTGCGGGCGATATAGTTATATTCTCGGTAGGCGCAGGCGGAGGTTATTCTGCTGTGTACCTTATGGATGAAAATGAAGAATTAACTGATACTGTACGCAACGACCCGAGCAAGGTGCTTATGATAGCCGGCGGCGGCGGCGGCGGCGGTGCAGGTGCAGCGCTGCATACTCTCCCCGGATTATTTGGCGGCGATGGCAAAGCCAACGGCGGTGACGGCGGTACTTTTGACAGCGATATAAGCGAAGTTCCCAATATCGAAAACTTCGTATCATCGAATACTTATGTAGGTAAATACTACGCAGGCGAAAATGGTTCCACATCAGGTACCAAGGGCGCTTACGTGGGTAAGGGCGGAACCGATATCCCCGGTGAGATAGTGACCAGTTTTATAGGCTATCTGGCAGCTTCTTCCTATCCTAATGACTGGCAGAAGACTTATCACCCCGAACTTGACCGCGGTGTCGGCGGCGCAAGTAACTTCCGCGGTGGCGGCGGCGGTGCAGGATTTGCAGGCGGCAGCGGCGGTATGCAGAATGAGCCCGTTGACGCACGAAATGTCGGCGGTGGCGGCGGCGGTTCTTCCTATGTGGGTAAGTTCTCAAATTTCACACCCAGAGATAAGGGCGACGCAAACTACTTTGTTAATAGAGAAGACAATACAAATTCCGATACAGGCGGTGCGGTAGTTATAAGACATCTGTCAAATAACGGCACAGATTACAACTACCTTAACAGTATAGAGGTCAGCGGTGACATATCACAGTATTTTGATGTTGTATCCACCAACGGCACACCCAGCGGAAACAGCTTTACTAAAACCGGCTCGGTAGCACCTGTAAGCTCAGGTCTTGCAAAGGGTCAGGAAAAAGACAAGCTGACAGTATCCGTAACTATCAGACCCAAGGCTCAGTTCATGGGCGGTGTCAGAGTTCCCATATTCAATGAGGACGGCTCGACATTAACAGTCACCGGCGGAACAAAGACCACCCATATCACACTGGGCGACGATGTAAAGTATGTCAATGTACCTTACAACATCAGTATAAAGACCAAGAACTCCACGGTGCATCAAAATGATGCTATCACAAAGGCTGACCTTTATGCCGATGGTTACAATGAGATAGCATACAACTCAAACGACCCCATGCAGGATTTCATAACAGGCATAAGCTATGAGATCGCTCGTGATGGAAACGCTTATACTGCAAGCGGAAGTTTTGGATATACTATCTCAGCATCCGATGTTGGCAATACATTATATCCGGATATCAGGGTCACACTTGGTGTACCTGCAAACGTAACACCGGCTAAGGTGGGAGATGCAGGAAGCAACGTGATCGTAAAGAAAGCAACACTGAGATGTGTTGATGACACCATGTTCAATGTTGGCGGTATTGAACTCAATGCAGAAAAGTCACTGGTCTATAATGAAGAAGATGGCACTTATAATCTGACTGTTGATACAACAGTAGCTTCTGAACTTACCGGTAATAATTTCTATATAATTGATTATGATTCTAGTTTACATGATAAAGTACACGCTGCAACACAGGATACAAATAGTGACGGCTTCAATCATTTACCTGCTCTAAATCATCAGGGAAATACAAGAACAAAGATTAATAGTGCTACTTATTATAGCAATCAGAGTTTGAATATAACATATGGTCCTGGTTATTATTTTGTTCAGGTTTGGGGCGGTGACGGCGGTTCAGGAGGATATTATGGAACTAATGGAACAGAAGGAGGTAGCGGCGGCAAAGGAGGATATAACTGTGGTTATATTTACATAGAGGACACATCTAATGTTTCACTCGTAGTAGGAGAAAGAGGATATGACGGTGCATATTTTAACAACAGAGATCTTTCGGATAAAACCGGTGCGTATGGCGGCGGTTGCACATGGCTTAGAATCGGTGATGATATCATGATAGCTGGCGGAGGTGGCGGAGGAACACCTGTATATGCATCTACAAATGGAGGTAATCCTAATCAAGCAGGCAAGCCTGGTTATTCAGGATATGGGTATGTTCCGACCGATGACAAGTTCGATATCCCAAATCTTCCTGTTGATCCTGGTACAGGAATCCGTTCTGATGGTGACCCGAACAATTACGAGGTTTATAACGGTGAAACTGCTGTTATAAATCCAAACGATAACACAGATGTAACACCTGGCATGGCAGGCGGTAATTATTCTTCTTCAGGATTCAAGTCAGATCTTTCAGAATTTACAGAATTACCATATGATCCGAAAGAATATTTTATTTTTTATAACACCACTAAACCGTTAAGGTCTGGTACAGACTACGGGAATGGTGGAGTTAGAGTAGTCAGACTTGGTTTGAAGGGCGGTTACATCTTAGGCGGTGAAACAGTTCTTGAAATGACAGCTGATGAAATTACAGCTTTAAAGGCTTCACCTGCGGATGCTATATCTGGTGCTGCACAGAGTAACCCCGAAAACTTCACACTCAAAGAAACAATATCAAAGTATTTTGATATCGTAGGCATCAAAGTCAATAATGAAGAACTGAATGATGATTATCCTATAAGCAATGGTACAGACTCTACAGAAAAATCTGTGGATTTTGGAATCACACCAACGGTTACAAATGCCAGCGCAACAGCGATAGGCACAGAATCAAACTACTATCCGATGCCCGAACTAACGGATTATAATCATTTCACTAAGACCCAATACAGTTACGAATACGACTTTGACGGCAGCGGAACGGTAACGTTCAAGCTAAAACCAAAAGACGGTTTCTTAGGCGGTAACGATGTACCTCTGCTTATCGACGCAACACTGTCGCGTAAGAATGGCGAAAGTGCTGATGTTACGGATATCCCCCCACTTGACTACACCGACTTTGCAAATGTAAAGCTGGCGGGTGAAACTCTGGAGCCTACCATAACCTCCGACCCGATATTCGTTGACTACGGTTCTACGATAACAGCTGATATTTTCAGCGTAAATGCGGCGGCTTATAACGCACTTGATCCCGAGGACTGGCAGGACGATCATGCAGATTATGGTGCCCTGTCTTACGAACCCACACTGGGAACTAAGATAACAGCTGATACGGATTACATCCTTACAGCATCGCTGGAAGCTGATTCCGCAGCAAGCAAGGCGAAGGTCATCGATGAAGTGGATACGGCTGAAAGGAACTTCAAAGTTCCCGTATACGTAAGCTATCCCATAGACCTTCAGCTTGAAAATCTTACATCAGATGCGGCGGATAAGTTCCCCACAACGGTTGAAGATACCGAACTGGTATTCGATATCTATGCTGCTGACGGCTATGATCTTCCCGCAGCAGAAAATGTGGAGATAACCAACACAGATACCACAGACCCCAATGCTGAACCCACTGTTATAACAGATGCATTGGTCGAGAAGATAGGCGATAAGATAACAGTCTATATCCCGAGAAAAAGCATAACAGGCAAAGTCACAGTAAAAGCTTCGGGCGTGAACGCTAAGCACAGCGTAAAGTACTACTATCAGATGTACGACCCCGTGGGCAAGGCGATAAGCCTTGAAGAAGCAGTTGACAGCAAGACATTCGCTAACGGCGAGGTTATCACCGGTATCACCTATCCCTCACGTCCCGACGAATACCCCGACGGTTACGACGGCTACTTCTGGGACTGGTCCATAGAAGCCGATAACAACGGCGATCATATCATGGGTCAGGAAGATGTGATAATAGTTGGTACTTACAAACCGATAACCTACGCTATAAAAGTAAACTATTACACCAAGGAAAGCGAAGATGATCCGAATCCTCAGCTTCGGGGAACATACATATCTCCGCTTGACAGGACACTGTATGATAACGGTACATACAAGATCGCACTTACCAAGGGCGCTGAGTTCTACATAGCCTCTCCCGATTTCGAGGGATATGTAACAGATACTCCCTATATAGCGGGCGTGGTGGACGATGCGTTCATAGATACTCTTGACGAAACTGTTGACGGACATCCGTCCATGACAGTCGCTGTGTATTACACCAAAGTTCCCGATGACACTGAACTTATAGTGAACTTCGTGAAATGTGATGTAAGAGGCGCACCTCTGGGTATAGCTTCGGATAAACATATAATAGGTGATAATAACTACGATTACAGCGGAATCCAGGCTGCTATCGACAGCTGGATAACTTCTGCAAGTGAGGTAGTAAAGATCACAAAGGTCGAAGAAGATGCTTCAGAAACAAAAGTCACTGCTATCACAGCAGCGGGAACATACAACGTATACTACCGCGATATCCCCAAAAAAGTGACGATCAACTTCTACAAAAACATCGGAGATGCTGAGACCGTGGCTACAAGAACAGCTGTCATCGGCAGAGAGTACAGCTACGATCCCGACAAGGACGACTACATACCTCTTCCTACAGCTGTTGATCCCACACATGAATATCGTCATACAGGCTGGCAGACAGATTCAGGCGATATCATCGAGGACGATATGATAGTAAGTATAGAAGGAGAAACTATCGATCTCTACGCTGTATGGGAATCTTCAAAGATAACGATAACCGTAAAGTATCTGTATGCCTGGAACGTGATTGATACCACGATCCGCGGCACAGAAGCCAATGCTCAGTATGTGCATCAGACCGACTACGGTAAGAGCTACGATATCATTTCACCTACTTTACAGAACTATACTGCTGAACCGCTGCGTGTAACAGGTGTTGCTCTGGCAGACAAGCAGGAAACAGTTTTCTACAAGGATAATGATTCATCGAGCATTACTATCAAGGCGAATATTTACAGCACATACTATCAGGACAGCGACAGCGGAAACGCCGCAGACGGAGCACCTCTCCTCAAGGGCGGTACATTCGGGCTGTACGCTGAGGACGGAACACTGATCGGTACAAAGCAGAACACAAGCGGCATTGTATCGTGGGATAATACAGAATTCGATATCAGACAGGGCATGACCTACACTATAAAGTGTACTTCACCGCCTCCTGGTTACGGAGATGGCGAAGCAGAGGTAACAGTCGGAACATCCGATGGTGCCATAGTCATAGACGATATCGAGATATTCCTCGATGTTTCACCGTTTGACCTGCCATACGCCGGCAGTACACCGATGACAGGATACACTGTTTTCGGATTATCAACAATGGTACTTGCTGTTTTCCTGCTGTTCGTACATATGCGCAGTAAAACAGAAGAAGAAAAAATCAGAAAAACTTAAATATAGGAGGGTCTAACTATGAAAAAAATGTTTAAACGCACAACAGCAATAGCTGCTTCAGCACTCATGATCGGTCAGATGGTACCTTTCAACGTATTTGCAGATCAGACAGACGGTAAAACCAATCTGAGAATACATCCATATGTATTAAGTGAAGAAAATTATAATGCAGCGAAAGCATCAGACTATACACCCACAGGTAAAGCTAACGTTGATGGTAACTGGGTGGCAGATGCTTATGGTGAAGAAACTGCGGGTATTACATTCGATATCGTTGAAGTAAATACTGATGGTTCTGTTAAAGTGGATGGATACCATGATGAAGGCAAGACGGTATTTACTGGTTTGCCAAACGCTTTCTATAAGATAGTACCAAACAGAGAAGATCATACAGACGCCCGATTCAAAGATGCAGAGGCTTTCTATATTCATCTGCCTGCAGTAGTTAATGGTGCAGCGTTATTTGATGTTGATATTTATCCCAAGCTGACAGAAAATAATGATACCAATGATGACAGCGCCGATCCTGAGACAGAGACAGTTCCTGCTACCGATCCTGCTACCACTCCTAACAAGCACGCTATCAAGCTGAAAAAGCAGCTGAGTGACAGTGACACATGGAAGACAGGTTTAAGCGCTAAATTTGAGATCTACTACCAGGATACGCTTGATAACTGGGTAGATGTAGGTGAATTTACAACAGACAGTGACGGTGTTATTCAGGTCGATGGTCTGCCTCTCGGAACATATTGGGCAGTTGAGCAGGAACAGCCCGAGGGTTATCTGCTCGATCAGACACCTATCAAGTTTGAACTTGACGGTTCAGGTGAGATATCCAAGCAGGTAAAAACTTTTTCTAATGACAAGAAACTGGAAGTTGCAAAGGAAGTAATTACCGAAGGTACCGGTACAGGTCTGCAATACAAGTGGAAGATTACAGCAGATGTTCCCGGAAAGAAAGAAAATCTTCTGAGCTATACTATCACTGATAAGTATACAGATCTGGATATTACAGATATTGCAATAGACGGATTTACCCAGGGTACAGATTACACAATTACAGAGGATACCGATGCAGGTACAGTTACTATCGCATTTACCAAAACTGGTATTGGTAAGCTTTCAGGTACAAGTCTTGAGATAATCGTTACATCTAACAAGGCTGGTTCAGGCGCATCGGTAGCCAACCAAGCATCGATCGCATATAAGTATGCTTACAATCCTAATACAGAAGATGAAATACCTGATGATATCCCCGGCATAATTGATCCTGATGATGATGATTCATATCCCGGCGTAACAAGCTTCCCTGTAGATCCTGAAAATCCTGATCCCAAAACCAAGGACGAATTCACACCTGCAACCATCACTATCTCGAACTATGAAACCGGTAAATCTGTTGAGTTGTCAGGCGGTGTATACGAAATTTCACGCTG
This sequence comes from Hominimerdicola alba, assembly GCF_900112155.1. GTDB lineage: Bacteria > Bacillota > Clostridia > Oscillospirales > Ruminococcaceae > Hominimerdicola > Hominimerdicola alba_D. Next base: position 196,838 of record NZ_FOKQ01000002.1, read on the forward strand.
CAGCCAGCATAAAGACTCGGATTATTCAGGTGATGTCGTAACTCTTGCAAACCTTGCACCCGGTGAGTACACCATCAAGCAGCTTGCAACAAAGTCAGGCTATTATGTAGAAGAGGATGCAGCTAAGAATACAAAGACCATCTACATCGATAAGGATGGTACAGTATACGAAGGTACAGAAGCTAGTCATACTACTGTTCTTGCAAATAACAAGGTAATATTCTACAACGATAAGACCGTTGAAGGTTTCGATCTGCCTTTCACAGGTACAACTGCAACTATCGTATTCACAATAGCTGGTATCGGCATAATGGGCGGAGCAATGTTCTTCATCTTCATCCTCTTCAAGAAGAGAGACAAGGACGAAGAAGACAAGGAAAATGCTTGATCTGATGTGTGAACGATATTTCGGAAAATATTTAAGACCCTCCGATATACGCACATGATCTTAAGCTGATAAAAGGTGCCGCTTGCTTTGCTGGCGGCACTGCCTTTGTAAGGAGGACAAGCTGTTGAGTAAAAAGAAAAAGAAGAATAAACGTCTGGCTATAATTCTGCTAATACTGGTGTTCCTTATAGGTCTGGGATTATTTCTTTATCCCTTTATCAGCAAGATCATCATAAGCAAACAGGTTGAAGAGAATATACAGGAATACAAGGACGATCTGACAAGGATAATCGAAGAAGCCGAGGAAAACGGCGATCTTGAGCTCGGGGACGATGTTCCCCGTGACGAAGACGGCAATCCTGCACCCTATGAAAAGGTGCGCTACGAGAAAGAGGCTGAGGAAAAGCAGCCGTACCTCAACGAACTGTATCAGTATATGCGCAGGCGTAATAAGGAACTGTACGAATCTGGACAGGCTCAGCTGAATTCTGATTCGGCTTACAAGTATCCCGAGTTCGATCTTATCGATTACGGAGTTAAAACACAGAGTATAGGCTTGCTGCAGATAGAAAAGCTGGATCTGAAGCTGCCGCTGTTCCTGGGCGCCAATGATGCGAATCTTACAGCGGGCTGCGGACATCTGACCTACACCTCCTACCCAATAGGTGATGTAAATACGAACTGTGTAATAGCAGTTCACCGCGGACTTGGCGGTTCGGATTTCCTCAGGCACGTAGATAAGCTTGCGAGCGGTGATATAATCAAGCTCCAGAATTATTGGTACACTATGGAATACCGCGTGGTAAGCACTAAGATAGTTGACCCTGATGCGGTTGACTCAATACTGATACAGCCCGGAAAGGACACTCTGACGCTGTACACCTGTCACCCATACGGAATAAACAACCAGAGGTATCTGGTATACTGTGAGCGTGTGACATCGTAATAATGAAGGATATTATAGGATAATTTAAAGAACGCCGTTCTCTTAGCGAGAACGGCGTTTTTGGGAAGTTCACTGTGCTTTTATAGTTCAATCTACATTTTGTTTTTGCACCTTGGTGATTAGGGCTCTGCTAACAGTCATCTTTGCTGATTGTGCAAACATCCCGCAAGTTTTTCGCGAAAGGCTTGAGCCAAAGCTAATTACTTGGCAGTTTTCATTTTCCAGTTTACTCAATCCCCCGAAACATTCGTCAGCTTATACAGCTTTCTGAATTCTGTCGGAGTACAGCCCTTTATCTCCCTGAATACTCTGTTAAAGGTTGTCAGGCTGGAAAAACCTACCTGCATTGCAGCTTCTGTTACCGAGATATTCTCGTCAAGCAGAAGCATCTCCGCGGCTTTTATCCTTCTGTGATTCAAAAAGCTTATGAAGGTCGTTCGGCTGTATTTCTTGAATATTCGCGAAAAATGATACTTGCTGTATCCTGCCATCCTAGCCAGATCATCAAGCGTGATGTTGTACATATAGTTCTGCTCGATGTACTTGATGATGCTTCCGAATTTCTCCAGATATTTCTCATCGTCATACTTCACGGCACTTATCTGATTTTCCTTGATCCTCGCAAGCAGTGTAAGCAGCTTGATGTAGATGTATACTTCGGAAAGAACATCAAAATTGCTGTACAGCGTGTATACCTCTTTAATAAGGTTGCCCAGAGATATCCTGAGTTCCTCATCGGATTCCTCGCCTATCATAACAGGTGATTTCAGCACCGAGTAAAGGTCGTATAACGCTGGATTCGAGCTTATGCTCCTGTTGTCAAACAGCATGATAAGTCTGCGTCCCGACTGCGCTTTCATTGCGTGCAGTGTGCCCGCAGGTACTATCATTATATCCCGCTCGTGCAGTTCGTAAGTCTTGCCGTCGCATATCATCGTATAACCGTTTGTCAGCGGCATTACTATCTCGATCGCATTGTGCCAGTGCATAGGATATTCTTCTGTATCTACATTGTCGTAGATAAGCACACTTCGGTTCTCGATATAATCGACTGTCTCAAAATCCCCGTCCAGATGTACTATCATGATCGTTTCTACCCCCGTCTTATGACGCGGCATTACTACCCTTGCCGCGAAAAATAACTCCATTTTATTCCTGACTGATATTCCAAAATGACTTGTCTGCATTCCACCTGACAGACAAATAATTGCTCTACCTTGTTACATATTATAACACAAACCTTTTGATTTTTCAATATATTCAACAGAGAATTCCGTATTTTATCACAATTTTTTTATATAAAATAAGCAATATTTGTGACCGATAACGCAAGAATTGAGTTGCAAAAATCGGGCATTCAGTGTATAATCAAAGAACAATATGCAAGCGGAGGTGCTTTTTATGAGCGTTAAGATATCAGAAAAAGAGTATAAAAGCTACGGTAAATGCGTGTTTATAGAGAATGATTCCTGTGCTCTCGCTGTGACTGTTGAATTCGGTCCGAGAGTTATTTACTTCGCACTTAACGGCAAAGAAAATGTTATGCTGGAAGACGAAGAGGGCAGCTTCACTGTTGATGTTGAGGGCTACGGCACCTGGCGCAACAGAGGCGGTCACAGGCTGTGGGTAGCTCCCGAGCTTATCCCCGAGACCTATAATCCCGATAATGACCCCGTTGCATACAAAGCAGACGGCGATACCGTAACATTCACACCACCCGCTACGCCTTTCGGCAAGCAGCTTGAAACTGTTATTACTCTCGATGCGAGCAAGCCGATAGTTACAGTTACACAGCGCATAAAGAATATCGGCGATAAGGAAGCTGATTTCGCACTGTGGTCAATAACAGGTCTTACCGCAGGCGGTACGGCTGTTATACCTATGTGTACAAGAAAATCGGGCTATCTGCCTAACAGAGTTATGAGCCTTTGGGATTATTCCGATGTGAACGACCCACGCTTCAAGCTGACTAACGAGTATGTCCGCATCAGACAGGACAAGTTCATACAGGGCGCTTTCAAGGCAGGCTTCAATGTTGAGGACGGCTTTGCTGCTTACGCTGTTAACGAGCAGATATTCGTTAAGTGCTTCGGTGAGTATCAGTTTGTTGAATACCCCGATTATTCCTGTAATTTTGAAATGTATACAAACAGCAAATTCCTAGAGTGTGAGATACTTGGTGAAAAGAGAAAGTATCAGCCGGGCGAGACCGCCGAGGTCACTGAGACATGGCATCTGCTGGATAACAAGGGAGATATAGAGCCTCAGCTTGATAAGATAAGAGCGGCTGTAGGCAAATGATCGGATGATCCGATATGATATGATATGAAAGGTTAGGAGGAAGGTCATGAAAAAGTACCTTGATGAAACCCTCTCTGCAGAGGAAAGAGCCGAAGCGCTCACAGATGAGATGACTACGGAGGAACAGGCATCTCAGCTGAGATATGATGCACCTGCCGTTCCGAGACTGGGCATACCCGCATACAACTGGTGGAACGAGGGCATACACGGTTTTGCACGTTCAGGCGTTGCTACAATGTTCCCACAGGCAATAGGTCTTGCAGCTATGTTCGATGACGAGCTGACACAGAAGACCGCAGAAGTTACTTCTGAGGAAGTAAGAGCAAAATACAATGTCTACACTAAGGAGGAAGACCGCGATATCTATAAGGGTCTTACTCTGTGGGCACCTAATATAAATATATTCCGTGATCCCCGCTGGGGCAGAGGTCATGAGACTTTCGGTGAGGATCCTTATCTCACCACACGCAACGGCAAGGCTGTTGTAAGAGGTCTTCAGGGTGACGGTAAGGTCATGAAGGCAGCTGCCTGCGCAAAGCATTTCGCAGTACACAGCGGTCCTGAGGCTATACGTCATTCATTCGATGCAAAGGCAAACGCTAAGGATATGGAGGAGACCTATCTCCCCGCATTTGAAGCACTGGTAAAGGAAGCAAAGGTAGAGAGCGTTATGGGCGCGTACAACCGTGTAAACGGCGAGCCTGCCTGCGCAAGTGACTACCTGATGGCAAAGCTGAAGGAATGGGGCTTTGACGGCTATTTCGTTTCTGACTGCTGGGCTATCCGTGATTTCCACGAGAACCACATGGTAACAGCAAATGCCATCGAATCTACTGCTATGGCACTGAAAGCAGGCTGCGACGTTAACTGCGGCTGTACTTATCAGAATCTTCTGGTTGCCCTCGAAAAGGGTGCTGTTACTAAGGAAGATATCCGTACTGCCTGCGTACATCTGATGCGCACAAGAATGAGACTTGGTATGTTCGATAAGAAGACCGAGTTCGATGATATCCCATATGATAAGGTTGCCTGCAAGGAACACAAGGCTATCTCGCTGGAGTGTGCTGAGAAGTCCCTTGTTATGCTGGAGAACAACGGCATACTTCCTATCGATGAAAGCAAGTACAAGACTATCGCTGTTATCGGTCCCAATTCGGACAGCAGAACAGCACTGGAGGGCAACTACAACGGTCTCTCCGACAGATATATCACATTCCTGAACGGCATTCAGGACAGATTCAGCGGAAGAGTCATCTTCGCTGAGGGCTGCCACCTGTACAAGGACAGAGTTTCAAATCTGGCACAGGCAGGCGACCGCTATGCCGAGGCTGTTGCAGCAGCTAAGTTCGCCGATATGACCATCCTTTGTCTGGGTCTTGACGCTACCATCGAGGGCGAAGAGGGCGATACAGGCAACGAGTTCTCCTCTGGCGACAAGAACGGTCTGACACTGCCTCCTCCCCAGAGAGAACTGGTGAAGAAGATAATGGCACTGGGCAAACCTGTTGTTACTGTTGTATGCGCAGGTTCAGCTATAAATCCCGAAAGCAAGCCCGATGCACTGATACACGCATTCTATCCCGGTGAAATGGGCGGCAAGGCGCTGGCAGAAGTTCTCTTCGGCGACGTTTCACCCTCGGGCAAGCTGCCTGTTACATTCTACGAGGATACAGACAAGCTTCCCGAATTCACTGATTATTCCATGAAGGGCAGAACATACCGCTACACCACCGATAACGTGCTGTATCCTTTCGGCTACGGTCTTACATACGGCGGCGTAAAGGTAACAAAGGTTGAATACAAGGACGGCAAGGCAGTTGTTACCGCAGAAAACAGCGGCAAGGCTACCGAGGACGTTATACAGCTTTACATGAAGGATTACTGCGAGCACGCAGTACCCAATGTCAGCCTGTGCGGATTCAAGCGCGTTAAGCTGAATGAAGGCGAGACAGCTGTATTCGAGATAGAAGTGCCCGAAAAGGCATTTACCGCAGTTGATGACAACGGCGTGAGAAAGGTATTCGGCAATAAGTTCACACTGTTTGCAGGTACATCTCAGCCTGATGCACTCAGCGAAAAGCTGACAGGCATCAAGTGCGCAAGCGTTGATATAACCAAGTAAGGCGCACATCAAACTTGCATTACTCTCTCTCATATATACCCATTAAACGCGGAAAGCTCTCTTTTGAGGGCTTTTTTGCGTATATAAATGTGCTGAGATGTTATGCGTTTTGCACTATCGGCTGTCCGTTCTCCACTGCTCTGCTGTGAGATGTTACAAAGGTGATAAATTTATCACATCAGCCATTGACAAATATAATTAGATGTGATATTATTGTCACATAAGGTGATGAATATATCACTTCTTGCGGAATATCAAAGCTTTGATAAAAAAACAAAAAGACAGCAGAACAAAAGACAATAACGGAGGCATTAGTATGCGCGACAACGACAAGATCAGACAGCTGTACAAGGAATATCAGCGCAGAGATGTTACACGCGCCGAAAGGCAAGAAATGCTTGAAAAGATAGCTCGCGAGCGTTATAAGTCCGACCCGAGAAAGCCCATAAGTGTCAAGGGGCAGGCACTTGTAAACCTGCTGCTGGGTGTGGTCATGACGGTGATAGCTGTATCTGCGCTGATATCAAGATCGATAGGCAACATAAAACAGCAGACCCCGACTGTTCTTGCGGCGGCAGCAGTGTATGTTGTGCTGATGGTGATCTCGTGCAGATACAAAAAGGAGCCCGAGGACGAACTCGCCAAGGAGCTTATGCTGAAAGCTACGGCATATTCGGCTGAGGGTCTGATAATCTTCACCATGGTCTTTGGCATGATAGTTCATATGGCGTGCAACCGCGCCCATAAAGCTAATGTGTGCATAACAGGCGAAATGGTCATGTGGTACGGCTACCTGATGATAGGTGCTTATTATGTGCTGAGGAATGCTTTCTATCTCTGGCTCGACAGAACTCCCGAAGCTGAGGAGGAATGATATGCCCGAACTCAAAACAAGAATAAAAGAACTCAGGGCTTCAAGGGATATGAAGCAGGGCGACCTTGCAGAACTTGTGGGCGTGAGAAGAGAAACTATCATCAGGCTTGAAAAAGGGCAGTACAACCCCTCTTTGAAGCTGGCGATGGACATAGCTGCAGTATTCGGCGTATCGGTGGAAGAGATATTCAGCTTTGAAGAATGACAGACAAAAAACAGAAAGGGCAATTAAAATGGATAAAGAAATTATACAAGATAAAACTCATGAAAGCAGTTCACAGCTGACGGGCAAGAAGGCACTTATTTCGATCGTGACGATAATAGGCTCTTTAGGAAGCTTTCTTCTTTCCTCAAGAATTGGCGGCATGATATGCCGCGCTCTTGATATATCGGGCTACAAGGCGCAGTTCATATGTGCGCTGATATCTCTGACATTTTACACGGTGATACTCGCTCTGCTGCATAAAAAGAAAGTCCTTTATTCAAAAGGCAACGGCTTTTTCGGCGGACTGATCACAGGATTTCTCATGATATACGCAAGTATCACTTCCGTGATAAATGCGCTGTTTCTGGATACTTCTGACAATAAGATGAAATTCGTCACACCAACAGGACTGAAGTTCGGTTCTGAGCAGGTCTGGTGTATACTTGCTCTGCTGTTTGCGGCGGGGATATGCGAGGAACTGCTTTTCAGAGGCATAATCTTCAACGTACTGAGAGACCTCTTCGGCAGAGACAGCACCAAAGGCACCATAGCCGCTATTTTCACCTCGGGCGTGCTTTTTGGACTGTATCATTTATTGAACATTTTTGCAGGAGTAAGCATTGATGCTGTTATACCTCAGGTGATATCCACCGCAGGTGTGGGCGTATTCCTCGCTGCCGTATACGCAAGATGGGGAAATATCTGGATAACAGTTTTCCTGCACGCATTCATGGATATCTGCGTTGTGCTTCCCACAAGCATGAAAAACAATGCGGATATAGTTGAATCTATCAACACAACAATGTCAGACCCGACCAAGTACATAGGCGTTGTTGTTTACGTGATCCTCGCTATATATCTGCTTAGAGAAGAAAAGAGACCCCAGATGTTCACATACAGCGTCAGCGATGACTGACCGCAGAATAACGGAGGATTTTTCCTATGGCTGAAAACTACCGAATACCACTACATTTCAAGACAGGCTGTTACGGCTTAGGCGAGCTGAAAGACAGCGGCGGTGAATGTATCGAATTCACCGTGTGTCCCTGCGATATGATGATGTACAATGTTCCCGCAAGCGGCTGTCGGGTGGAGCTTTACGAACTCAGCTGCGATACATTTGAGAGTCAGCTGAAAGTAACCTATGACGAAAATGGCGATATCAGGTTCGCTGAGCTTCATGACGGTGAAGAAATCAGACTGCTGTATATCAATCTTCCTGATGAGGAAACAGCAGAAGCAGAAGTTCTGGACTTTGCCGAACAGACCGCGGAGATACTTTCGGCGGAGCTTATTTCTCGTCACGAAAAGGCGGCAAGGCTGTTTGTAGAGTATCACAGGGATATGTGGACAGACTTTGCCGTGAAGATAGGCACAACCGAAGAAATGCAGGCGGCGGTGGATAGTATCCCCGAAGAAAAACGGACGGAACGTCTGGCAGAATACGTAAAAAACAACAGCGGCGATTATCCGAATGCCAAGCGCATACCTTGGGATACCTACACTTTCAGCATAATGATAATGTGTTCGCCTTCGGGTACGGGGCAGAAGCTTACGGATACAGCAATAGAAACAGTCATAAACGGTATAAGGCGCATGGCAGAACCTGCGCTGGAAAAGACCGAAGATTACAGATTCATCGCGGAAGAATACGATTGATGAAAACAGGAGGAGCTATTATGCGAGAGATCAATGTCAGTGAAGTAGAAGAGCTTATAAGAGAGCTTTGCATCAAGGCGAACCTTTATCTGCCCGAGGATATGGAGCAGTGCATAAAGGCGGGGGCTGCAAAGGAGAGCTCGCCTGTGGGCAAAAATGTGTTTGATGATATCATCAGCAATATAAACGTAGCCCGCGATGAAACTATACCGATATGCCAGGATACAGGTATGGCGGTAATATTCATGGAGGTAGGTCAGGACGTTCACTTTGTGGGCGGTTCTCTGAATGAGGCTGTAAACAAGGGCGTATCCCGCGGCTACATCGACGGCAGACTGCGCTGTTCCATAGTAAGTGACCCGCTGGAGAGAGTGAATACAGGCGACAATACACCTCCCGTGGTACACCTTAAAATAGTTGACGGTGACAAGGTGAACATCATGGTCGCACCCAAGGGATTCGGCAGCGAGAATATGTCTCAGCTGAAGATGATGACACCCTCTGTTACAAGAGAAGAGATAGTTGACTGGGTAGTGGGAGTATGCGCGAAAGCAGGTTCTAACCCATGTCCACCCATAGTTATAGGCGTTGGTATCGGCGGCGATTTTGAAAAGTGCGCATACCTTGCAAAGAAAGCCCTTTGCAGACCTGTAAGCGAGAGAAATCCGAAGAAGCTGTATGCTGATCTTGAAGCAGAGATACTTGAAAAGATCAACAAGCTGGGCATAGGACCTCAGGGCTTCGGCGGCACACAGACTTGTCTGGCAGTAAATATCGAGGAAGCACCGACACATATCGCTGGACTTCCTGTATCGGTTAATGTGGGCTGTCATGTAACAAGACACGCACAGGGGACGATTTAATAATAGGAAATAGATAGAGCGGGGAGTGACAAGGAGAAGAGCCTTGTCACTCCTCGCTCCTTCGCATACATATAAACAAATAAAAAGGCACTTCCGTCATCTGACAGAAGTGCCCATTACTATTCATGAAAAGCGGATATTATTCCTCGGTCTCATCGTCGGAAAAGTCGAATTCAAGACTCTCTCCACAGTTCGGACATTCGATAGAACCGCTCTCGACCATCTTGTCGTCCATTACAATGGTCTCGCCGCAGGTAGGACATACACACTCATAAAGTGTGTCATCCTCGGGATCATAGTCATAATCCTCATCGTCGTCGTCACCGTAGAACTCATCGTAGAAATCGTCCTCCAGATCGGAAAGATCGTCGCTTAAACTGTCTACTACATCAACAGTCTCGTCAGCCAGAACAGTAACGTCCTCGATAGCCTTTGCCATCTCCTCCATCAGTTCTGCCATAGCCTTCAGTACTTTGCCCTGATCGGTAGTCTCGTCGATCTTCATGCCTTCCATAAGACCCTTGATATAAGCTGCCTTGTTGCTGAGCTCCATTACAGCCGCCCTCCTTTTCACAGATAATGACGTATTTAGTGTGACTTATGCACGCTCCATGTACTCGCAGGTACGTGTATCGATCCTGATCCTGTCGCCGGTGTTGATGAACAGAGGAACTCTGATCTCAGCGCCTGTCTCAACAGTTGCAGGCTTTGTAGCGTTTGTAGCAGTGTTGCCCTTCTCGCCGGGCTCTGTCTCTGTAACCTCGAGGTCTACAAAGAAAGGAGGCTCAACGCCGAATACCTGACCCTTGTAAGAAAGGATCTTACATACCATGTTCTCCTTAACGAACTTGAAGTTGTCAGAAAGCTCGCTCTTGTTTACGGGGATCAGCTCGAATGTCTCTGCGTCCATGAAGTAGTAGAGATCGCCGTCGCTGTAGGAATACTCCATATCCTTTCTCTCAACGTAAGCAGTAGGGAACTTTGCGGTAGGGTTGTATGTCTTTTCAATTACAGAACCTGTGATTACGTTCTTTACCTTAGCTCTTACGAAAGCTGCACCTTTACCGGGCTTAACGTGCTGGAATTCAACGATCTGCATTACGTTGCCTTCCTCTTCAAAAGTCATACCATTTCTGAAATCGCCGGCTGTTACCATATTTAAGTACCTCCATTATTTTCTTTAAAAATATTTGTCCAAATCATATTTGCACATTTACATATCATAATCATACCATATTTCGCGCTCCATTTCAAGTCTTTTAAAAAACTTTTTAAAAATTATTAGCATTAAATTTTTCGCATATTACAGAATCTTCCCTTGATAGGGCGTTTTAGGGTAAAAATTTATATCTTGCCGTTACTGACAGTACAAATTTTTGTGAAAAACTGAAAAGATTATTAAGATTTGAAATTCTCTCTTTAATTTGAAAGCCAAATGTGCTATAATTTTTGGGAAAGCGGAGTGGTGTCCGCTGAAATAAGGTGTTTTATGGAGAAAACAACAAAGGATGAGCCGGCAGTCGGCAGGAATTATTACCAAGGGGCATGACCTCGCAATGGAGCTGCGCCGACGCCCTGTTATGGATAG
>NZ_FOKQ01000019.1 GCF_900112155.1 Hominimerdicola alba
CAAAAAACTCGGAAGACCGAAGAATTACGCCGACAGCAAGGCTGAAAAGAAGGCAGCATATAAAGATAATACCGACAGGATCGAAGTGGAGCGTAAGTTCAGTCTCGCAAAGCGCAAATTCGGTCTTGGTCTGCTGCTCACAAAAAGAGAAGACACAACAAGAGCATCGATAGTTCTCAGCGTTATCGCAATGAACATCGACCGCCTGGCGGCGATGCTTTTGCGCTTCTGGAAAATAGTGATAAATATTCGCTTCTCATATCGCCAGCCGGTATGCCATGGATTTTAGAGGCTTGTTGAGGAGAGACTAAATATGGAATAGAGCTTTATCAGTCCCTATAGTTTTTCAGCCCCTACGCAAAATCGCCCCAAAGCACTAAAAAATGCTCCGGGGCAAAATCATATAACATTATATCATTTCAGAGAATCCACCGCTGCAGCTCTGTCTTCAGCGCCAAAGATGTAGGAGCCCGAAACAAATACATTCGCGCCCGCTTCACGGCACAGCTTCACAGTCTCACCATTCACACCGCCGTCTACTTCGATGTTGACCTCAGTGCGGCCCATGCTGTCCAGAATGTAGCGTATCTCGCTTATCTTTTCCAGAGTGTCTGCCACAAATTTCTGTCCGCCGAATCCCGGCTCAACAGTCATCACGAGCACCATGTCCACACTGCCAAGATATGGCTTTACTGCTGAAACAGGTGTACCGGGCTTTATGGATATGCCCGCGCTTATCCCGTGGGAATGTATCTTGTCTATAACAGCCTGCGGGTTGCTTGCCGCTTCAAGGTGGAATGTGATATTATCCGAACCTAAATTCGCATAATCATCGATGTAGCGTATAGGATCGGTTATCATAAGATGAGTGTCCATGGGCACCGATGCCGCTTTTCTTACGCATTTCAGCACAGGTGTGCCGAAGCTTATATTGTTTACGAAAACGCCGTCCATGACATCACAGTGCAGCCAGTCAGCACCTGCGCTTTCAATGCTTTTTATCTCGTTTTTCAGATCTGCCAGGTCACAGCCCAGCAGAGACGCCGATACAAGATCTTTCATATTTACACGACCTTACCTTTTTAATTCGTTTTTTATAATACTCCCTTTTTACAAACGTGTCCCTAATATCAATCAGATTCTATCTCTGTAAACCCTTTTACTGTTAAAAAATTTACAATGCGGTTGACCGCACTCTGTTCTGCTCCGTATGAAAAACTGAAATAACGATATCCCTCTTTTCCGCCACTTGAAACAACTTCAACAGATGTTTGATTTAAAGTTTGTTCAACAATTACTGTCAAAGTAAGGGTAGAGCCTATTCTGTGATAATAATCTTCAGCTATAAAGATCATTACTTTCCGTTTTGGTTCAATGATCTTTTTTATAAAAACACCGTCTCTGGAATCTGTATTTGAATAAAACCAATCAGTCAAAGTTTTTTCTATGTCAATGCTATACTGTGAAATCAATCTAGTTTTTTTCATATTATCCTCCAAAGAATCCCAATGTCGTATTAACGGCACAAAAGTCAAAAGGGAATTATATTACTTTCCAAAAGAGATGTCAAGCACCGAAAACGTCTGCTGACTTATCCCGAATTATTTTCTTATCTGACCGTTGCCTGTAACGAGATACTTTGTTGTAGTCATCTCGCGCAGACCCATAGGTCCTCTTGCGTGGAGCTTCTGGGTGGATATACCCAGCTCAGCACCCAGACCGAACATCTCGCCGTCGGTGAAACGTGTGGATACATTTACGTATACAGCCGCAGCATCTATCCTCTTCTGGAATTCCTGAGCAGAGAACAGGCTCTCGGTAACTATGCACTCGGAGTGTCCTGTGCTGTACTTGGATATATGCTCGATAGCCTCAGCCAGGTCATCAACTACCTTTATAGCTATGATATAATCCAGGAACTCTGTTGCATAATCGTCCTCATCAGCAGGAACGACACAGTCGCCAAGTATCTGCTTGGTCAGCTCGCATCCGCGTATCTCAACATTGTGCTCGTCAAGACGCTTTTTCAGCTTGGGCAGGAACTGTTCAGCCACATCGCGGTGTACAAGACAGGTCTCCACAGCGTTGCATACAGAAGGTCTCTGGGTCTTGCCGTTGTCAACGATATCAACAGCCATTTTCAGATCAGCCGAAGAGTCAACATATACATGGCAGTTGCCTGTGCCTGTCTCGATAACAGGTACGGTAGCTGTCTGTACAACAGCCTTGATAAGCTGTGCGCCGCCGCGGGGCACAAGTATGTCGATGTACTTGTTTGCTGTCATCATATCGTGGGCGATACCTCTGTCGGTGTCCTCAACAAGCTGGATTATGTCAGGGTCGAAACCAGCCCTCTTTACTGCAACACGCATCAGGTCAGCCAGGCATTTGTTTGAATTTATAGCTTCCTTGCCGCCGCGGAGAATAACTGCGTTGCCGCTCTTAAGGCTGAGTATAGCCGCATCAACGGTAACATTGGGACGTGCTTCGTATATCATGCCAACAACGCCCATAGGTACGCGAACCCTCTCGATCTTCATGCCGTTGGGACGAGTGCTTCCGTCAACAACTTCGCCAACAGGGTCGGGATATTTAGCCAGTGCTTCGCAGGCATTTGCCATGCCCTCAATTCTTGCATCGTTAAGTGCAAGTCTGTCCAGCAGAGATTCGCTCATCTTGCGTATCCTGCCGTTTTCGAGATCGACAGCATTAGCCTCGATGATCTCCTTTTTGCTGCTGCGGAGAATATGCGCGATCTCCAGCAGTGCGTCGTTTTTCATGTCAGATGAAGCGAAAGCGATAGTGCCCTTAGCTGCCTGCGCTTTCTGACCAAGTGTGTCTATGTAACCCATAATTAACGCTCCTTTCAAGCATCATTTATTCTGTTTATCAGCGATATCCGTATATACAGTAAACGCCGTTTTCTTCTTCGTAAGGTATGGAATACTTTTTAAGTATCCCTTCAAGTTCTTTCCCCGCATCGATGATCTCGGGGGCAATAAGTTTACCGCGCACCTTTTGGGTGCATGGTCGTATCTTCACCCATTCCACCGCGAAAGCGCCGTTGAATAATCCCTCGTATACATAAGCTTCGTGCCAGTTCATGTCCTCAGCACAGGGACTTTCATCTGTAAGAAATTTCAAAGTGTAAGGCGGCTGAAATGGCATCTCGTTCATCATAGCCCGCCGCAGGATATCCCACTTTTCCACGCTCATACAGCTTTCAAGACCCTTAGTATTTGCCGTCTGCAATGTCATTTCTCTTAGTTCAGCTGATGTCATAGCGCACCTCCGTGAACGTCAAAGCCCCAGTATCGTGAAGCACCCGCAGTTCTCAAATGCGTCCTCCACCCAGAACGCGGCTTCATCGGTTACCGCTTTAACATCGCCGCCGCGCTTTTCGGCAAGACGGCATACTTCTTCCCATTTTTCGGGATAGATGAGATTAACGCCGCAGTCATCGTACTCGGAAAGAACATTTTTCAGTATCTCTTCCAGACCGCAGGTATACATTATATCGTCATGCAGGAATATCGATCCGTCATTATGGTAGCGGTCGCCCTTATCCCAGTCCCATTCGCCTTTGAAAAACTCATAGTATACCGTGCTGATGCGCTGGCTGTTATGGACGAAATACTTCATGCTATCCCTCCTGTACGGTTATCTTTATTCTTGTGACCTCTCATATGCCGAAACAGTGCATATATCCCGTAACCTGCCATAGCACCCGCGGTGTTCAGTATAAGGTCATCAACATCGCTTGCCCTTACCGCAAAGGGAAGCTGTAATATCTCTATGCCAAGTGACATCATAGCCCCTGCCGCGGTCACTTTCCAGAAGCTGTTCAGCCGCTTGTAAAGTATGGGCAGTATTATCCCGCTTGGTATGAACATCATCACATTTCCCGCTATATTCAGCAGAATATCGGTGGGGTCGATGTAATCAAGTATATTCATAAAAGGTATTATATTTATCCTTAGCGGAAATATATGCGCGGTATCCAGTTCAAGTGGGAGAACTCTGCCATTGGCCGTTTCCATCGGAAAAAATGTTATCCTCAGCAGTACAGCCAGATTAACATACATAAGCAGAAGCATCAGCTCCCGCTTTATATGGAACTCCCTTTTCTTAACAGCAGATACAGCTCTTATAAGTACCCATGCCACCGCAAATACGATCTCTGTGGGGATGAAAGGTATGTATATCATATATCCTCTACGATATCGCTGTCACTGCTTTCGTCCACCTCAGGATCTTTCTTTTCAGCAGGTGAACCCTTAGCCTTGAACCTTGTTCCCAGACTTCCTGTCTCAAACAGATAGTACAGATTATCAGGGTTCTTGCCGTTGAGTATTATCATATCGATACCATTGTTTACAGCGATCTCAGCGGCGTTTATCTTGGTTATCATGCCGCCTGTGCCCATCTTTGTGCCTGCACCGCCTGCCAGCTTCCTGATATCGTCGGTAAGTTCTTCAACTACGGGTATCAGCTTCGCATCAGGGTCAAGACGAGGGTCGGCATCGTAAAGTCCGTCAATATCGGACATTATTATCAGCAGGTCGGCATTCGCTATCTTAGCCACAGTAGCCGCCAGAGAATCGTTCTCGCCCACTTCAAGCTCCAGCTCATCGATGGCAACGGTGTCATTCTCGTTGACTATTGGTATAGCGCCCAGCTGTATAACTCGCTCCAGAGCGTTCTGCACGTTCTGTCTTCTGTCCTCTATCAGCACGAACTTTGTCAGCAGAAGCTGTGCCACATTTATGCTGTATTCCGCGAAAAGCTTGTCATAAAGGTACATCAGCTCGCACTGACCCACAGCCGCACACGCCTGCTTGGTCGGTGTGTCCTTAGGTCGGTCAACAAGACCTATCTTAGACATACCCAGACCGATGGCACCGCTGGAAACAAGTATTATCTCGTGACCCGCATTCTGCAAATCAGCCAGATTTTTGACCAGCCCTTCAACGCGGCGTATGTTCAGTCTGCCCGTGCGGTGTGTCAGCGTAGAGGTACCCACCTTTACGACAACTCTCTTTTTATCTTTTAAATATGACATTTGATCTACCTCTTTCGTCTGTATGCTCAAAGTATCTCCCCAAGATTCTCATACACAAATTCCTGTGCGGCACGAGGGAAAAGTACCGTTTTGTAAGCCCTGTTGAGAGATGATATCTTCTCTCGCTCGATTATCCCCGCTTCCTCCGAAAGTATGGTCGCCGCCAGACGTTTCTGACCGTTCTCCACCTTTTCCGTGAGGTAGTTCTCGCTTATGAGCCAGCTCTTTATAGCCTCGCTGACAGGCTTTTTATCGGCGTTAAGTCCCAGCTGAGTGAGTATCTCGTCACACATCTGCGGCAGTGACAATTCCTCGTCCATGCCCTGAAGACCCTCTGCACCGCTCTTTATCATATCAGCCAGACTTCCGCTGTCAGCGGAATCGGACTGCGCATTTTTCCTTTCGGGGTGTTCATGGAGATACTTGTTTATCTCCGCCGTGAAGTACATTCCGTACCTCTCCTGCTTCACCTTGCCCACACCGGGCACTTCCAGAAAATCGCTCTGTGTAACAGGCATACGCACGCACATCTCACGCAAAGCCGAATCTCCGAAAACTATGTAGGCAGGCATGGATATCTCCTCCGCAAGCTTTGCACGAAGCTCCCGCAGACGTTCAAACAGCTCCCTGTCGAAGGCAGTAACGCCGAGGTCTTTCTTCCTGCGCTCGGGCTCTTCCTTGCTGTGCTTGGGCAAGCGCATACTTACCTTTTTGTTCTGCATCAGCACCTCAGCAGATCTGCGTGTCAGCACCAGCGTGCTGTGCTCGCCCTCCGTAAGATAGCCTTCTGCCTGCAAGTACTGTATCTCCGACCGTATCTGCGCCGTGGATACATCTTTCATTATAGAATAGGTGGAAAGTGTTTCCAGCCCGAACTGCTTTATCTTCGCATTAGCCGAACCTTTCAGCACCGCGGATACCACCACAGCACCGAAATGCATATTCCTCTGATGGAGCCTGTATACGCAGGAAAGTATCTTCTGGGCATCCACTGTTATATCCGTAAGCTCCGTCTCTCCCAGACAGTTGGAGCAGTTGCCGCAGTTACATACTCGCTTTTCACCGAAGTAATCAAGTATGAACTGTCTCAGACATCTGCCTGTGTTGCAGTAATCCGTCATCTGCCGAAGCTTCTGCATATCCCGCTTTTTTATAAGCTCCTGAGCTTCATCATCAAGGTCGGTATTGTCCCGTGAATTTTCGATAAGATACTTGTTGGTGACGATATCTTTAGCACCGTACAGAAGTATGCACTTAGCCTCACTGCCGTCACGTCCCGCACGTCCTGCTTCCTGATAATAATTTTCAAGATTTTTGGGCATATTATAATGGACAACAAAGCTGACGTTGGATTTGTCTATACCCATGCCGAAAGCGTTGGTCGCCGCGATGATGTTCACGCGGTCATATATGAAATCGTCCTGATTCTTCTTGCGCTCCTCAGCTGAAAGCCCCGCATGATATCTGGTGCAGGCGATTCCGTCAGCCGTCAGTTTCTCGCTGACCTCGTCCACCGCTTTTCTGGTGGCACAGTAGATTATACCGCAGCTGCCCTTGTTTTCAAGAACAATCTTCTTCGTCTCGGCGTACTTGTCCTTGGCGTGCTTTACCCCGAAATACAGGTTCTCACGGTCGAATCCCGTGGTCACGCTGACAGGGTCGTGAAGTCCAAGCATACGCACAATGTCCGACCTTACCTGGTCAGTAGCCGTTGCCGTGAAAGCACCAACTGTGGGTCGGTACGGAAGCTGTTCAAGAAATTCCGATATCCTCAGATAATGGGGACGGAAATCCTGTCCCCACTGTGATACGCAGTGGGCTTCGTCCACCGCCACAAGGGATATCCTCACATTTCTCGCCAGACTCATAAAAGATGGTGTGCAAAGCCTTTCGGGGGCAACATATATCAGCTTGTACATTCCACGCGAAGCATTTGCGATAGCGGTGTTGTACTGCTGTGTGGTGAGGGAAGAATTGAGATAAGCCGCCCTCACTCCCGATTGTATAAGGCTGTTGACCTGATCTTTCATCAGTGATATCAGCGGAGATATGACAAGCGTTATGCCGTCAAGCATCAGCGCAGGTATCTGGTAGCACATGGATTTTCCCGCACCTGTAGGCATTATGCCCACAGCGTCGCGTCCGCTGAGAAGCGCATCTATCAGAGGCAGCTGTCCCTCGCGGAAATCCGTATGCCCGAAGAAATCGCGCAACACGCTGTATTTATCCGAAAAATCGGTCATTGAAACATCACTCTTTCCGAGATAAACGTTGCAGCAGTCATTCTGACCGCCCAATTATACATACACAGTATATTATATCACACTCCGCAGAAAAATGCAACGGGGTAAATTTTTAATTCATAATTCATAATGCATAATTCATAATTATTGACAGGGGCGGGAGTTTTGTGTTCTGTACTGTAAATCGCTATTGCCAATAATTATAAAAAGTGAGGTACACTATGCTTATAGTTTTTATCCGCTCGATCATCCTGTATTTCGTAATAACCGCCGCCATTCGGCTGATGGGCAAACGCCAGATAGGTGACCTCCAGCCATCAGAACTTGTGATAACCATGCTGCTTTCCAACATCGCCACCCTCACGGTGGAAGATATCAGCATACCCATGATAATGGGTATCGTCCCTGTTTTCACACTTGTCAGCATCGATGTGATAGTGTCATACCTCTCACTGAGGTCGCGCCGTATCCGCCGAACTGTCAGCGGTTCATCAAAGCTGATAATATCCAACGGCAAGATAGACCAGAAAGCCATGCGGGAACTCCGTTTCACCACTGATGACCTCATGGCGGCACTCCGCGCCCAGCAGATATTCGACCTTGCAGATGTCCAGTTCGCAGTAGCCGAAACAACAGGCACCATCTCCGTCTGCCCGAAGAAGACTGCCGCCCCGCCAACAGCCAAGGACTTAGGTCTTGCCCCTGCTGACACCGACCCGCCCGTCATGCTGATAAGCGACGGTGAAGTCTCCACCGCCGCTTTGAATTTTCTCGGGCTTGATATGGAATGGCTGAACAAAGTAGTCAAAGCCGATGGCGCATCTATCCCCGAGATATTCATAATGACCGCCGAAAATCCCACAAAATATACTATTATAAAAAAGGAGCCAAGAAAATGAAACGTCTGCTGATATGCCTCACTCTCCTGACCACTATCCTTGCCGCGGGTATATTCTCCGCCGCCTATGTCCGAAACACCAATGCCCGCATACAGGATCTCTGTGCCGAGATAAGGGAACAAGTCATATCCGATACCGACCCGTCTTCCGCAATCACAGAACTCTGCACCTGCTGGCAGGAACACTGCAAGATACTCTCATTCCTCGAAAACTTCAACAGCGTCACAGCCATCTCCGCCGAAATGAGCCGCCTGCCCGCCCTTGCTTCAGCCGACCCCGCCGACCTGATCGAACAGATAGACTCCATCTCCGAACAATGCCGCCTGCTATCCCAGCGCCATCTCCCGAGCCTGCATTCTTTGCTTTGAGCGATGGGGTAGCCTACGGACTGCGGGATTTACTGGGGAAAATCCGCAATATGTGTAATAAATTACCGTTTACGGGCAAATACTGCAGAAGCTGAACACAAAAAAGAGACTGCCTAAGCAGTCCCATAAATATATTACAAAACTATCTTTTTGTACAAAGCTTTGATGGTGTCGCTGTCCAGTTTGACGGGGTGGTTTTTAAGGCGCTCGGTGTTTACCGAGGATGCCAGAAGTTCTATATCTCCATCTGCCGCTTTCGGTGCTGAAAGTCCCAGACTATCCACCAGAGAACCGAAACTTTCTGCGGCTGATGATACTGATTCACAGCCCATTATGTGCGCCAGTTCATTCAGCATATTTTTATAATATTCCTCACCGCGGTCGTCTTTGCAAAGTGAAGTGTTTTCGGCCATGAAAGGGAACAGCGCCTTTACGCACAGCGCCGCCGCGTGTCCGTGGGCAAGACCGTACTTCGTGGTCAGCTTGTAGCACATGGCGTGACCTGCCGTGGTGGCAGTGATGTTTATGGCTTTTCCTGCGATGTTTGAAGCTTTCAGCATATCCGAGTTGCCTGCATCGGTGTTGGCGAGATATCCGCCCATGGACGAGAATATCAGCTTTATGGCTTCTGCCGCATATGCCTGACTTTCCTGCGTTGAATGTACCGACCAGTAGCTTTCAACTGCGTGACAAAGTGCGTCCAGCATGGTGGCTTTCTTCTGATAGTCTGGGAGAGTGCGTAAAACCGAAGCATCGAACATCACTGCTGTTGGTATGCAGCTGTTGTCCGTCACAGATACTTTGTTGCCGTTGTGGTAGATTATGGCGTAGCGTGTGGCTTCACTGCCTGTGCCGGCTGTTGTGGGCACGGCGAAAAATTCAATATCGTTGGGAATTATCTTCTGCGTTATATAATCGGTGCTGTCATCCATGGTGGCGTACATTTTTATGCATTTCGCAGTGTCCATTGCCGAACCGCCGCCAACAGCCGCCACCATATCACAGCCAGTTTCTTTGTAGAGTTTCACGCCTGCCAGAACAGACGTATAATCGGGGTTTGGCTTGAAATCCGAGAATCTGATGACCTCTATGCCTGTGCGCCCGTGAAGTTCATTAAAATATCTGCCGACAGCAAGCCCATCCATTGATCTGCCGCCCACCAGAAGTATCCGCTTAGCGCCCGTATCTCTGAAATAGGTGTCAAGCGCTTCTGTGCTGTTGTCAACTATCATCTGCATGATGTTACCTCCCTATACCATATTATACGACTTTTATTTCAGGTATGCGCTCGCTGCCATCGCATACGACACAGTAGGTGCTGATACGAAAATATGCGGTCGCATAATTTGGAAATAATGTCTTTATATCAAAAGAAAAGCTGACAGATCAGAAACCTGTCAGCTCTGTTTTTAAGATAAATTGCCGCCTTGCCGTCGCATAGAATGTAAACCCGCATCAACGTGCAGGGTGGGTAAAACGACCTTTCAGCCTCATGATCCCTTCGTCCGTAGACCGAACGGCAAATGCGGTTCGGGCGGGAGGTCTTCAATCTTCGGAAAGAGTGCGAATCCCTTTTAATAAGTGTTGGATTTAAAAAGCTATGCTTGATCGAACAAGGTAGCAATCTAAAAACCTTGTTCACAGGAGTTTTCCGCTCCTTTGATCTGTTTACATTATACCATAATCGATCGTAAATTTCAAACGGTAATTTAGACAAAATACCGTCTGAAAAATTGTACATTATAAATTATTGGCAAATGCGGGAGGCTTATTCTCCCTCTTCTTCGTCGTCCTCGAAATCGAACATCTCGTCCAGACGCTCTTCAAAAGCTGCGCCTACACGATCGAACAGATCCTCGTCCTCGATAGAAGCCAGTATCTCTTCACCGGTCTCGTTATCGTACTCCGCCTTCAGTATCACCAGCAGCGAAGCCTCGTCGAGTATCTTGTCAGCATCCTCTTCCTCATAAAAAGGAGTAAGCGCATAATATCTTTCGCCCTCAAAGTCCATGCAGTCCAGCAGTTCAAAAGTCTGCTTGTTGCCGTCCTCATCCATCAGCTCGTAAAGATCGGGGGTGTATTCATTCTTCTGCTCGTCCATACCTAATGACCTCCTTTAAGACCATATGCGGCATAATTTGACCGCCGCAACATTTATATTATACTACAAATGGCAAAATAAGTCAAGCGGTATTTTCTGAAGGCTCTGTAACACTTTTCTTTGTATGTTAAATATAAAAATTATAAAAATGTTGAAAAAAACTATTGACAACTCACAAGAAATGTGGTATAGTATATTCAAGGAAAAGGAAAGCAGATAAAAATCAATAAGGCGATGGCGGAGATGAGCCTTAGGGCACGTTGTTATCGCCGGGTCTTGATAATAAAGCTGATAGTTCCTTGAATCGAGATCTATATGGGTAAAAGTAAAGGTACCATAGTTCGTGCAGGACGAGGGTCCATCTTACAAAGTGGTACAGACTCCGTAAGATCTTAGATCATATGAAAGGAGCGAGTCCGATGGATGTAAGCGAAAGCCTTGTGAGTATTCAGGGCTCGTGCATCTCTTAATTACCGGGGACAAGACTCAGACGTAGGGGCTGACAGTTCCGGACAGTGAAATTTTATTAAGTAAGAGATAAGCGGGTCGGCGGAAGGCATTACTAATTCGTTTATACAAGGCGGATACTCAAGTCCTTAAAATTGAATATCTCCGTCGTGAACGGGGAACTTTAATATTGATCAGGAGTGGTGCAGAGTGCACGATATATTTCTGAATATCTGAACGAAGGGAGTGAGTCCACAGTTCTATTCAGCTTAGCTTCCAAGCGAGAGGAAGCACTCCGATGATGGCGCGTGAAGCGCAAATTTAACCGAAAGGCGTAATTCCAATGGCATAAAGTTGATTTGATACTGTTACGGCGAGATGCCGAATACAATATTAGGTTTGGGAGTGATGCATTTTGAAGATGCAGAGCAAACTGCTGAGAATTTGAGAGTGAGGAGTGAGTCCCAAGTACAACGCAGCTTCGTTCCTGAGCTAGAGGAACATCCCGAATTTGGCGCGTAGGCGCAAATCTACTGAAAGGAAACCGTACCAATGGCATAGTTGGTTTTTGATTTCGATTTTAATGTACGGCTGAAAATGCCGCATATCTTATAATAGGGAGTGGTGCATTATGAAAATGCGCTCAAGAATGCTGAATATCTGAAAGATGGGAGTGAGTCCAAAGGGTGTTGCAGCTTAGCTTCCGAGCTATAGGAAGCATCCCGACAATGACGCGATAAGCGTAAATTTTTCTGAAAGGAAAGGTACCAATGGCATAGTTGGTTAATGATCCGACCTTGGCGGACAGTGGGTCCGCAGCACGTTTACTTTTATAATAGGGAGTGGTGCATTATGAAAATGCGCACAAGACTGCTGAATATCTGAAAGTTAGGAGTGATTCCGAAGGTGTATGCAGCTTAGTTCCGAAGCTTAGCGGAACGTCCCGAATTTATAACGCGTGTGCGTTAAATTTCTACGAAAGGTTTTGAACCAATGGCTTGATTTTAATTTTCCGCTGATGCGGAGTGAAATACATAAAATATATTGAAAGGTAGTAAATCCGATGAGAAGTTAAGTTTTTTCCCGACAAAAATTTATTCTTACCGAAAGGAAATTAGTTCCGATGGAAATTTGATAAAAGGTCTGCACGTTTGTTTTGAGTTTACTTGCAGTGCGGATAAAGGATTTTCAGATTTACTGATATATTTTATTAAACGAAAGGATCAAAGTCCAATGGCTTAATATGGATCAATATGAGAGCTGTCGATTTACGGCAGCTCTCTTTTAATGTGTCCCGATGCAGTGCGGGAGCATATTATATAAAAACGGCTCACTGCCGTGTCGTTGCAGGGTGGAATTTTTATCCCGTGAAAAGCCCGTTCTATCCGATGCGGCAGCCTGTTTTTTGCCCGCCGCGGGAATGGCTTTGCTGTTTTCGCGTTTGTGTGGGCTGATATTTTGATGTATGAAATATTGATGCTTGTACTTATCGTAGATCGGGGATTTGTTGCGCTTGTATCAGCTCTGAACTCAAACAAACGTTCCACGTGGAACATTTACACTTATCAACATACATACTGCGGTGGACGTTTCGCCCCTCGTCCCTCGGGTCGAGTCATCGGAAACGCTGTCGCTGTCCGATGACGGGCGCGGCAATAATTTACGCAGATAGAAAGAGCGTGGACGGTTGTTTTGTCCACGCTCATATTGTTGTTATTGCCGCGCCTTTTTGACAGGGTCGGGAGGTCGCTGTTCTCTTATTGTTCGCTGTGCATTATTGCTTTGCGCCTTGATGCGAGGGCTCTGCCCTCGCGCTCCCGCAAGCCTGCTAGCGCGAGGCATATGCCGACGCAGTCGCATAAACCGCGCGCTTTGTTTCCTTGGCAGCTTCCGCAACATGGTGTTTCTATGCATCATCCGCTGCTTCAGCAGCGATTGCGAACACAAATGTTATCAGCAAACTCACACTCATCTGCCCACGCACAGCCATAACCACTATCAGCACCGCCGTTAGCATTATAAATGTATACCTCACCGCCCGAAGCGATTTTCCCTCTGTCAGAAGTTCCAATGCTCTGCCGCCGTCAAAATGCTTGAAAGGCAGAAGATTGAATGCCCCCAGCAAAAGATTTATCTGCACGAATGAAGTCATGCCCCGAGTTATAAGCCCTGTCCAAGCAAGCAGAAAATTCACCACGCAGCCCGCAAGCAGTACGGTTAGGTCCTTGCCGAAACTGTCGATCCTGCCTTTTGGCGGAGTTATGCGTATACCGCCGCCGTAAAGGGTAATGGCTTCCGGTCTGCGACCGAATATCAGCATGAAAAAAAGATGTCCGCATTCGTGAAGACAGCAGCACAGCAGTGCTGTCAGCAGACTGCCTTCATCACAGCCTGTGAGCAGCACCAGTGCAAGCACCGCGGGAAAGCTGAAGCTTATTCCCAACTGTACGCCGCCAACGCTGATACGGAACATTTTCATCACCCATCATTATACTATTCGGGTGATGCGCTGATTATTTCCTTTTTCTGATACTTATCTCGCCGCTGGATATGGTATCCTCGGTGCCGTCCTCATATCTCACCATAAGTCGGCATTTTTCGTCGGCGTCGATAAGCTTTGCGGGAGTTATCTCACTGCCGCGTATAAGGTTGATGTCCTCGCCGCGCCACATAAGTCTGCTCTGGTATCCCTGCAAAAAGCTGTTTTCGGAAAGGTGGCGGTAATAGCCCATGAAGTTTTCCAGTACCATCGCCGCCATGCGGTTGCGGATATCCTCGGCGGGAGTGTCCAGCACCGCCCCTGCGATATCCTTGATATCCTCGGGGAAACCGCCCTCGGGTTCGTAGACGTTTATGCCTATACCGCAGACTGCGTAGTCAAGCCCGCCGTTTTCAAGGTTGAATGAAGCTTCCGTGAGTATGCCGCAGATCTTTCTGCCGTTCATGTACACATCGTTTACCCACTTGATATCGGATCTTTTGCCGCTTATCTTTTCAACGGCTTCCGCAACTGCCACGGCCGCCGCGGTAGTTATGCGTACAGCATCTGCGGCTGTCATTTCGGGCCTTAACAATATGCTGAGGTACAGCCCTGTGTTCGAGGGTGAAAAGAATTTTCTGCCCAGCCTGCCTTTTCCGCCTGTCTGCATACCGGCGATTACCGCAGTGCCCTCGGGAGCGCCATTTGTGGCAAGTTCACGAAGTCTGGTATTGGTGGAATCCGTTTCCTTATAGACCGTCAGGCTGATACCGCTGTTGTCGCCGAGGTATTTCTCTACTCCCGCCGCAGACAGCATATCGGCGCTGTCAAGACGGTAGCCCCTGTTGGTCACAGCGGATATATCATAGCCCTCGCTTTGGAGTTTTTTAACAGCTTTCCACACTGCGCCGCGGGTACAGCCGAGACTTTCAGCTATCTCTTCACCCGAGAGGTATCTGCCCCTGTTCTGTTCAAACAGTTTTATAAGTTCGTTTTTTACAGCCAAGCCCATCACTCTCCCTGAAGTACGTTAAGGTCAACTGCGCCGTTTATGCCGTCGATGCGACCCGTACCGCAGCGCTGCCAGATGTACCAGTCGCCCTCGTAGGTAGTTTCTTCCACGTAGTGGGCTACCCATATGGGTCTGTCATTCTTGTTTTCCCAGAAAAGTTCCAGGAAGTTCTTACTGCTGTAAAGCATAGCCGCATAGCCGTTCTTTTCAAGTTCGCTTGCGAAGGCTTCGTATACCTCGGAAAGATCGTGGATACTCATGCCGTAGCGCTGAAAACTCTGGAATTCTTCCCAGTCGAAAGCAACAGGGAAGTCCAGCTTGTGTCCGTCAAGAGTTTTGACTATCTTCTTTGCGGTGGCACGCGCACCCTCGATGGTGGTATCGGTGGAATAGAAATATACCCCGACTTTCAGCCCTGCTTCTGTCGCACCCTCGATGTTATTATAATAGTATTCGTCAAGGTCGGTGCCGCCTGATTCGCCGTAGCCCATTCTGATTATAACGAACTTACAGCCCGCTTCGGCAACGGCATCAAAGTCGATATCTCCCTGCCAGCGTGAAACGTCAATGCCGAACTCTCTGCCGTCGGCACTGTAATTCTCTACAAAGTCACCGAATTCAATGGCGCTGTCATCGTAGGTTTCATCATCTGATGAAGACGATGGCACGCCCACGTTCACGTTTATGTACCTTGTGAGCCTGTTGCCGCTGGCATCATCGATATACAGCGTCAGGGGATAACTGCCCTCAGCCGATGTATCAACATCGCCCTCAACGGTAAGCACAGGTGCGCGGTCAAGGTTGTCGGCATAACTCACATAGTCATCGATATTGAAATCGTCGCCGACGCTCAGGGATATATCATCACCCAGAAGCATAACGGGCGGGGTGGTATCAACCACGTTATACTTTACTTTCTTTTCGGCTTCGCCGCCGTCAAGCTCCATTCTCAGGGTTACTTCCTGCTCGCCTGTTTCGTCGGTCTTCAGGTACTCGTCGCCGTTTTTCAGTTTTGCGTTGCTGTCAAAAACAAAGTCTTTCAGCCTTATCCGCTGGTAGACTTCCACCGTATCCATGCACCCAACATTTATTTTGTCGGGGTCTGCTTTTTTCTTGGCGGGAGCTTTTGTCTCGGGCTTGCTTTCGTCCTTTTCGGGAGCTGTGGTCTCGGCAGGTTTTTCCTGAACTTCCACAACTATCTTGTCTGCCTTGTCCTCGTCACCTGTGGTCTGCTTATCTGTGACAACGGCAGAAGTGTCGTCCTTTTTCGGTTCGATATCCGCTCCGCAGCCTGCCAGCATAAGTGCCGCTGCTGCTATGGCTAAAGCTTTCTTCATTCGCCCTTATCCTCCAGTGCTTCCAAAAGATTCTCGTAAAGTTCGGGATACTTCTTTTGCATACGTATTGGACGCAGGTCTGTGCCCGTGAAACAGTGCTCGGTAACTGCGGTAAGTGACAGCTGACCTGTTGTCAGATTATTGACTTCGTATTCCAGCTTGAATCTGCATCCGTTGAAGCTGAGCAGTCTGCACTTTACTTCAAACTCGTCCCCAAACCTTACAGGATATTTATACTCGCATGAAACGCTGAGCACAGGAGATACTATGCCCTGCTTCTCGGTGAATTCAAAGGGACAGCCTGCCTGTTCCATCAGGTCTATCCTTGCTTCCTCCAGCCAGCGGACGTAGTTGGAATGATGGACGATGTCCATTCTGTCCGTTTCATAGTAATATGCCTTGCGGCGGTAGGGTCTGTATTCTTTCATTTTTATGTTCCTTCTTTCGCATATGTACATCAGGGTGACTTGCGTTATTTGTCAAACCCGCATACTTCTTCAAAACGCATATTTCCGCCGAAGATATCAAGGGCGCTTCCTATGGTGAAATCCACCCTGCCTTTGCCAAGGGTCTTCAGCTTTTCAAGGTCATCAAAGGAAGATATCCCTCCCGCATAGGTGGCGGGCATACCTTCGATATCTCCCAGCAGGGTCGCTACGCCGTCCTCGATGCCCTTAGCCTTGCCTTCGACATCTACCGCGTGTATAAGAAATTCATCACAGCTGTCCCTAAGACGTTCTATGGTTTCGGGGCAGAGTTTTGTGTCGGTGAACTTCTGCCATCTGTCGGTAACGATGTAGTAATCCTCGCCCCGCTTTCTGCATGAAAGGTCAAGGACAAGCCTGTTCTTGCCAACAGCGTTTTTCATCAGTGTGAGATTGTGTTCATCTATCTCGCCGTTCCTGAAAACGAAGCTTGTGACGATAACGTGGCTGGCACCCCTGTCAAGGAATCCTGCGGCGTTTTTGTCATTTATACCTCCGCCTATCTGCAAGCCGCCCTCAAAGGCACTCAGTGCGGAGTACGCCTGCTGCAAGTCCTTTTCGTAGAACTCGCTCCCTGCGGGGTTCAGGATTATGATATGTCCCCCGGTCAGTCCGCGGCTTTTGTAAAGTTCGCCGTAGTAGCTGCCGTCCTGTTCGGATACAAAATTATCCTGGGCATGGTTGCCTTTATCTGCAAGGCTTCCGCCGACTATCTGCTTTACACAGCCGTTGTGTATATCTATACATGGTCTGAATCGCATACGCTCATACCTCCGTTAACGAGAAAAATTCAATATATAAAGAGTGTTCATAAGGCAAACAGGGATCTGCATTATTCTTCTATGAAATATGAAAAAGCATTTTCTTCGATCTCTCCGCACTCATTCAGAAGCTCATTATTTTCATCATATAATTGATATGTTATCTGTTTGCCGCCTAAAGATGTCTCGCCGTCTAATCCGAGAAGCAGTGTGTAATAGCTTTCTGTCATGACCAGATCTATCAGCTCATGAAGATCACTTTCGCTTACTCCCGATAGTATCAGTTTTCTTATTTTTTCAGCGACCTCGGACTTTGAGCTTTTATCGAAGTATTCGCGAAGAGTTGATTCTTTTTCTTCATAACAGAGTTTTACAAATTCTTCTCCTGTCATTTAATTCACCCGCTGTCTTGTTTACATCACAAAAGTTAAAAATATCTGCGGGAAGCCCTTTAAAAACAATACTGTCTCCGCGCCTGCCGCCCGCTTTTTCCACAAGATATTATACCACACCATGTAATATATGTCAAACCTGTTACGCGGCGGAAGAAAAATATAAAAAATATTCACACACCTGCCCCCACCGTGTTAGAAATACCCAAAAATACGGATGAGTACTTCGGGGACGTGTTTTTATCTTGACATAAAACCCATTCTGGTATATAATAAATAATGTATTATTATATATAGAGGGCATACGCCCCCGATCATAAACATGGAAGGAAGTTTTTTATGGGACTTACACTGACTGAAAAGATTCTTAAAGCGCACCTTGTTGACGGTGAATTCGTCAAGGGTCAGGAGATAGGTATTCGCATTGACCAGACTCTTACTCAGGACGCTACCGGCACTATGGCTTATCTTGAATATGAGGCTATGGGCGTGCCCCGCGTAAAGACCGAGAAGAGCGTGGCTTATATCGACCACAACACTCTCCAGTCCGGCTTTGAGAACGCTGATGACCACAGATTCATCGGTTCTGTCTGCAAAAAGCACGGCATCTATTTCTCCAGACCCGGCAACGGTATCTGCCACCAGGTACATCTTGAAAGATTCGGTATCCCCGGCAAGACCCTTATCGGTTCTGACAGCCATACTCCCACAGGCGGCGGTATCGGCATGATCGCTATCGGTGCGGGCGGACTTGATGTTGCTGTTGCTATGGGCGGCGGCGCTTACTACATCACCTACCCCAACATCGTAAAGGTGAACCTGACAGGCAAGCTGTCTGCATGGGTATCCGCTAAGGACGTTATACTGGAAGTTCTCAGAAGACTTTCCGTTAAGGGCGGCGTAGGCAAGGTAATAGAGTACTGCGGCGAGGGCGTTAAGACCCTGTCCGTTCCCGAGAGAGCTACCATCACAAACATGGGCGCTGAGCTGGGTGCTACTACTTCTATATTCCCCTCTGATGAGATCACACTGGCTTTCCTGAAAGCACAGGAGAGAGCTGAGGTCTGGACAGAGCTGAAGGCTGACGATGACGCTGTATACGATGAAGTTATCGATATCGACCTCAGCAAGCTGACACCTATGGCAGCATGTCCTCACAGCCCTGACAATATCAAGACCGCAGAGGAACTCAGCGGCATGAAGATCGATCAGGTATGTATCGGTTCGTGTACAAACTCCTCTTATGTTGATATGATGAAAGTGGCTCATATCCTCAAGGGCAAGACCGTTCACCCTGACGTTTCTCTGGCTATCGCTCCCGGCTCCAAGCAGGTGCTGAACATGATCGCAGAGAACGGCGCACTGGCTGATATGATCGCAGCAGGTGCAAGAATACTGGAATCCGCTTGCGGTCCCTGCATCGGTATGGGTCAGGCTCCTAACTCCAAGGGTATCTCCCTGAGAACCTTCAACAGAAACTTCCTGGGTCGTTCTGGAACCAAGGACGGTCAGATCTATCTGGTATCTCCTGAGCTGGCTGCTGCTTCCGCAGTTGCAGGCGTACTGGTTGACCCCAGAACTCTGGGCGATATGCCTGAGATCAAGGTGCCCGAGCACTTCAAGATACACGACAATATGGTAGTACCTCCTGTGGCTGAGGCTGATATGGACAGCGTTGAAGTTCTGCGCGGACCCAACATCAAGCCCTATCCTGAGACTGCTCCCTTGGTTGAGAGTATCGGTTGTCAGGTATCCCTGAAGGTGGGCGACAACATCACCACCGACCACATCATGCCCGCAGGCGCAAAGATACTGCCTCTGAGATCGAATATCCCCGCTATCTCACAGCACTGCTTCACAGTATGTGACGAGGATTTCCCCAGAAGAGCAAAGAACATGGAGAAGTCCATCATCGTTGGCGGTTCCAACTACGGTCAGGGTTCATCCAGAGAGCACGCTGCACTTGCTCCTCTGTATCTGGGCATCAAGGCTGTGCTTGTTAAGAGCTTTGCACGTATCCACAGAGCAAACCTCATCAATGCAGGCATACTGCCTCTGACATTCGTAAACGAGGCTGACTACGACAAGATTGAGCAGGGCGACGAGATCGAGATCGCAAATGTTCGCGCTGATATCGAAGCAGGCAAGACTCAGCTGACTGTTGTAAACAAGTCCAAGAATATTGAGATACCCGTACTCTGCGAACTGACAGGCAGAACCAAGGATATCATACTTGCAGGCGGTCTGCTGGACTACACCAGAGAGCAGCTCTCCAAGTAATATAGTAAATCATACATCGGTCTGCGGGGCATAATGTCCCGCAGATATGATGTTTATGTTTTCTGTGACGGGCTATCGCATTGGCGATGGCTTGTCAGAGAAAGCGGTGAAAGAATATGGACGAAGAAAAGAAAGACGCATCTGTAATAAGCGAAGAAGAACGCAGAAAAGAGATCGCGGACACAGTCAGGATAATGGCGGTGGTCGTGGCGACTGGGCTTGGGCTTTTGCTGATGACATACGTTATACCGTGGCTGAAACGGCAGTTCGCGGGCAGTCTTGTGATGACGGTGATAATTTCGGTACTCGGCATCGGTGCATACTTTTTGTGTGACTTGCTGGTGAAAAAAGATGTGATACCTGCTTTTCTCAGGCTCACGCTTGCCAGGATAATATTGCTTGCAGCAGTACTTATAGGTGCGTGGATCTTTTAAGGAATGAAAAAATCAGTACCGACGGAAAAGGGACGTTGGTATGGCGGCAGTTCTTGCGCTTAAAATACTTTTTTTCGGCGGAAGCGTTATGTGGCACATGAGCTGGCAGGTGGAATTATTCTGCTGCTGACTGAAACTTAGAATTATGAAGAAGAGGGGGATATTATGCCCGATAGCAAGATAAACAGGCGTCGTGTGGATATGGCTGACCTTATGGGGACGGACGATATTCCGCTGGACGAGGAATACTTTGAAGAGAAAATAATGGAAATGGGAGATATCCCTGCGAAAGGCACTGCAAGCCGTGCGAGGATGAAAAAGCCTGAAGAGGATATTGCTTCGCTGGCTGACGGCAGGGTAGCCCTCGGAACGACCCGCGATGATAAGATGAGCAAGCTCTTCGGCACTGATGATATCAGGCTGGACGATGAATACTTTGATGAAAAGATAAAGGAGATGGAGGAAAACCAGACTCCCGTTCAGGAAAAAGAGCTTACCGAGTATGAGCAGTGGATAGAAGAAGGTCTGAAATATGACAGGGGCTACGGCACCAAGGATACATATGTGGGTGAGATACCCGAGGAAAAGGACAGCTATGCAGGCTCGATATACGAACAATATGACAAATGGCAGGAAGAGACCACTGCGCTGATACGCGGTCTGAAAGCCCGTGACAGCATCAATGAAGCCCGTGATGAGAACATACACAAAGCTATGTTCTTTGCTACTATCCTTAATAATCACGGTAATTATTCGGGCAACCGCGATGAGCTTGTCAATATGTTCAAGACAGCGGTGTGGTATGTGCTGACATCCGCGGCTATGCTGGGCGCTTTTTATTGTTTCGGCGCAAAGGGTGCAGACCTTATGATACCATGGGGAATAGGCGGCGTTATCGGCGCGATAATCCGCTATAACGGAAAAGAGAACTACACCATAAGCGAATCCCTTGTGATGGGCGCGGTGGAAGTAGGTATACTGGGGGGACTGGCTGTTACATGGCTGCTTAGCCTTCTGCCTTTTGTTGAAAAGGATACACCAATGCTGCCTGTGGGCATAGTGCTGGGCGGCATAGGTGCTTTGATAGCTGAATTTATCAAACTGAGAAAGACGCTTGCGCGTCCTGCCAAGGAATGTTTACACAAGATGATACCATTTGCTGTCGCAACTGTGTTCTTTGTGATAGCGACAATATTTGTGACCTTGGTCTTTGCAGAGATGCGCAGGGCTTCGCGAGGAGTATAGATCATTATGAGAGTAGTTGTGATTTTGCTGATCTGTCTGGTGGCAGTAGGTATTATAAGAGTGGCTGTCGAAAAGATCATGCCAAACAGGGATAAGAAATTTTATCATGCGATCGTAAGGGTTGTATGGGGCATTATGATAGTTGTGGTAATGCTTTCAAACTACGGCTGCAGCTTAAAGCAGAGTTAACAGCTGGGTTTTTATTTATGATGATATGGGAAATTCGGCGGGGTGCGACCCTGCTGTTTGCAAATTAGTAAGGAGGGCTATTTTTATGGCTAAGATTCAGATGAAAACACCGCTGGTCGAGATGGACGGCGACGAGATGACAAGGATCATCTGGCAGGAGATCAAGGACATACTGATAACACCGTATGTTGACCTCAAGTCGGATTACTATGATCTGGGACTGGTTCACAGAAATGAGACCAACGATCAGGTAACTGTTGATTCTGCAAACGCTACCAAGAAGTACGGTGTTGCAGTTAAGTGTGCTACCATCACACCTAACGCTGCAAGAATGACAGAGTATGACCTGAAGGAGATGTGGAAATCCCCTAACGGCACTATCCGTGCTATGCTGGACGGTACTGTGTTCAGAACACCTATACTTGTTAAGGGTATCACTCCCTATATCCCCACATGGACTAAGCCTATAACCATCGCACGTCACGCTTACGGCGATGTTTACAAGAACGTTGAGATGAAGTGCCCCGCAGGCGCTAAGGCTGAACTGGTATGCACCGATAAGGACGGCAACGAGACACGCGAGACTATCTACAACTTCGAGTGTGACGGCGTTATACAGGGTATGCACAACAAGTCTACTTCTATCGCATCTTTCGCAAAGAGCGTTTTCAACTTTGCGCTGGATACCAAGCAGGACGTTTGGTTCGCTACAAAGGATACCATCTCCAAGAAGTATGACCACACATTCAAGGATATCTTCAATGAGATATATGAGAACGAGTACAAGGCTAAGTTTGAAGCTGCAGGTATTGAGTACTTCTACACCCTTATCGATGATGCTGTTGCAAGAGTAGTACGTTCCAACGGCGGATACATCTGGGCTTGCAAGAACTATGACGGCGACGTTATGTCCGACATGGTAGCTACAGCTTACGGCTCACTGGCTATGATGACTTCCGTACTGGTATCGCCTGACGGTGTATACGAGTTCGAAGCTGCACACGGCACAGTTCAGAGACACTACTACAAGCACCTGAAGGGCGAAGAGACTTCCACAAACTCTGTTGCAACACTGTTCGCATGGACAGGCGCTCTGCGCAAGAGAGGCGAGCTGGACGAGCTGCCCGAGCTGGTTAACTTTGCTGATTGTCTTGAAAAGGCAACTATCCAGACCATTGAGGACGGCATAATGACAGGTGACCTGTATCTGCTCTCCAAGCTGGAGAATAAGAAGAAAGTCAACACCGAGGACTTCCTGAAGGCAGTTGACGAGAGACTGAAAGCACTGCTTTCTTAATTCATAATTCATAATTCATAATTCACAATTGTTGGCAGGAAGATAACGTTGCTGTACTGAGGATAGAATGCCAAGGAGAAGAGCTTTGGGTCAAGCCTTTCGCGAAAGGCTTGCGGGGAGCCACAGTCAGCAAAGCTGACTGTTAGAGGCAGAGCCTCTCGGTCAAGGCGCAAAAGCGACGTAGCAATAGTGCTGTAAATAGAACGGCGAACTATCGACCTAAAGGGGCGCGGCACGCGGTCGACGCAGTCACCGCTACAAAAATCAGAGCGTGGACAATCGACCGTCCATGCTCTTTCTATCTGCGTAAATTATTGCCGCGCCGTCATCGGACAGCGAAGCGTTTCCGATGACTCGACCCGAGAAACGAGGGGCGACCTGCCCACAGCAGTACGTATGCTGATGAGCGTAAATGTTCCACGTGGAATATTTGTTTGAATGCGAGCGGGTGAGAACGCAAGCGACCGCATGGAATCGCAAGAGGACAACTGTTCGGCGCATAACAAAAAATTTACAAATGCCCCTTGACAAATGTCGGTGAGGGTGATATAATTAATCAGTAAACAAAGCAGAACATTTCCGTTCTCACCTCGAGCGCCAACGGGCAGCGAAAAGGTCGCAGTGATAAATACTTGGCAGTGGGTCTGCCTGATATTGATATCATTACGGGTACGGAAAGTTCTGTGCCCGTTTAATTTTTATTTTGGAGGTGCTTGACTATTAGCAGCAAAGAACATCAGCTCAACGAAGAGATCAGAGACAAGGAGCTCAGAGTCATCGACGTTGACGGAGCACAGCTCGGTATACTCAGTGCGGAGGAAGCATTGAAGATCGCATTTGAAAAAGACCTGGATCTGGTTAAGATCGCGCCCCAGGCTACACCGCCTGTCTGCAAGATAATGGATTACGGTAAGTTCCTGTTTGAACAGCAGAAGCGTGAGAAGGAGCAGAGAAAGAATCAGAAGGTCATCGAGATAAAGGAGATAAGAATGTCCTCTACCATCGATACCCACGATTTTGAGACCAAGGTAAATCAGGCGATAAAGTTCCTCAAGGGCGGAGATAAGCTGAAGGTATCAGTAAGATTCCGCAAGCGTACTGTTGCACACCCTCAGTTCGGTGAAGAACTGCTGGTGAAGTTCAAGGAAGCTGTTTCCGAGGTGGGAGTTGTTGATAAGCCTTCCAAGATGGAGGGGCGCAGCCTGGTAATGTTCGTTGCGCCGAAAGCAGGCAAGTAATAAGTTTTAAGGAGGATAAATCAAATGCCTAAGATCAAGACACATTCGGGCGCTAAGAAGCGTTTCAAAGTAACAGGTACCGGCAAGGTAAAGTTCCAGCACGTTAACAAGAGACACAGACTCAATCAGAAGGATCACAAGAGAAAGAGAATTCTGAGAAACGGTGCTTATGCTGACGATACCAACATAGCAAACATAAAGGCTCTTATCCCTTACAAGAAGTAAGACGAGTTGTAGGGAAGTAAAATTTTAGTAATAATTCTAGGAGGTAATAACTATGGCTCGTGTTAAGGGAGCAATGATGACTCGTAAGAGAAGAAATAAGACACTGAAGCTTGCAAAGGGCTATTTCGGCGCTAAGAGCAAGCATTTCAAGATGGCTAAGCAGGCTGTGATGAAGTCCGGTCAGTATGCTTACATCGGCAGAAAGCAGAAGAAGAGAGATTTCAGAAGACTCTGGATCACAAGAATCTCTGCTGCTTGCAAGATGAACGGCATCAACTACTCGTCCTTCATGAACGGCGTTAACAAGGCAGGCATCAACCTGAACAGAAAGATGCTTTCCGAGATCGCTATCAGCGACCCCGCAGGCTTCACTGCAATAGTTGAGAAGGCTAAGGCAGCTCTTTGATAGTAAGGAAACACGCAGGTCGTTATCGGCTATGCGTGTTTTGTTCTATAATGAGGACAGAATGCTGTTGTAACTAAATTGTAATATTTGTATAAACTGTTACAATGATGTTGAAGAAAGTTTGTCTAATATAACGAGGAGAGGTGCGTCCCAATGGTCATAACTTCCAAGGAAAACCCTAAGATAAAACAGCTGGCGAAGCTGTATTCAAACCGCAAATATCGCCGTGAAACAGGGCTTTTCGTAATAGAGGGCATAAGGGGCTGTACTGATGCGCTGGTGGACAGTACCCTCAACGGCGGGCGCATGGAGATAGAGGGAATATATTATCTTGAAGAGCTTTTTGAGGGCGTTATGGCGGAAAACAAGCGTGAGCTTGAACTGCTGGACGAGAGCAGGCGTTTCGTTATAACCCGCGAGATAGCCGACAAGATAAGCGATACCGACAGCTGTCAGGGAATATTCGTTGCGGCTAAGATGCTGGATAAGAAGTTCTCGGAGGACGCGCTGAAAAAGGGCGGCAAGTATCTGATACTGGATGAGGTGCAGGACCCCGGCAATCTGGGTACGATGATACGTACTTCGGATGCGGTGGGACTTGATGGCATAGTGCTGGCAGGCAACTGTGTAGATCTGTACAATCCCAAGACAGTGCGCTCGGCGGTGGGAAGTATGCCCAGGGTGGATATCTTCGTGGAGAAGGACTTTGAGCGTGTGACTGAGGCTTTCAGGCTGAAAGGCATACCTACTGCGGCGGCTGTTATCAGCGGCGGTGTAAATGTGCTGAAGTTCGACTTCTCGGGGGGCTGTGCTGTTGTCATCGGCAACGAGGGTAGAGGTTTGGCGGAGAGCCATGTGGCGCTTTGCAGTGACAAGGTATCCATCGCCATGCACGGTCATATCGACTCGCTTAATGCGGCAACGGCGGCAACTATCTTCCTGTGGGAGATGACGAGACTGGAGGGCTGAGGTTGGACAGATACAGCGACTGGCTCCTGCTTGGAATGATATTCGGCACGGGCGGTAAGAGGCTCTGGCAGGTAATGGAAAAGACCGATGACCCAGCTGAGATGTGCGAGAGGATACTTTCGGGCAAGGCTGATTTCCTGAGCGACAGCGAAAAGGAAAAGGCTGAGCGGGTGAGTGCTGATGAAGCTGAAAGGCTGATAGAACGGGCTCATGAACTTGGTCAGCAGGTGGTGTGCATAGGTGACGAGAACTATCCGAAAAGGTGGTACGAGCTTGAAGATGCCCCTGCGCTGGCGTTCTACCGCGGAGATATCAGCATAGCCAATGACAGCACGGTGATACATACCGTGGGAACGAGAGAACCATCGAAGTATACGCTATCGCTGATAAACGTGCTTTGTGCAGACTTTGCGCTGAGGGGGTTCACGGTATCCTGCGGGCTGGCTGAGGGTTCTGATACCTGTGCGGCTGAAACTGTTCTCGGGCGAGAGGGCAGGGTGCTGGCGGTGTATCCCACTTCACTTGACAGGGAGTACCCTAAGGATGTGGGGGAGCTGAAAGATAAGCTTGCGGAGAAAGGTCTGCTGATAAGCGAATATTCCCCTGAATACGGCGGTAGAATGAATTTTCACAGGCGAAACAAGCTGGCTGTTGCACTGGCTTCGGCGGTGGTGATAACGGAAGCCTCCGAGGACAGCAAGGGGCTTGACAATGCTGTGCGTGCCATGGATACGGGCAGATCTGTGATGGTAGTGCCGCCGCATCTTTTGTACAGCAAGAGGTATTTCGGGCAGAGAGACCTGCTGAGGAAAGGCTGTATACCCATATTTGACGGTTCGGACGCTGTAAGGGTGCTGGCTGAAAGGCAGGAGATATCTGCTGAGAGGTATGGGCTGAAAGCGGGTGTCAGTGAGGTTCATACCGAGGAGAAACAGGAAAAGATCAGAAAGCCCATAAGGGAGCTTAGTGGTGTGGAAAGCAAGATATATGAGCTCCTGAAAGAAAAGAGCCCCATGTCTCTTGATGAGATGACGGCTAGGAGCGGACTTTCGATGATGGAAGTGCTTACCTGTGTGACAGGGCTTGAACTGGAGGGGATAGTGATATCGCTCCCCGGAAAAAGATACGAATTGGATTCATGATTCACAGTGCATGACAGGAACTACGAATATCTGTGTGATATTCCTCATAAACAATTATTCGGTCACGTTCTGTGAAGCATAAATTAAATCAGGAAACGGAGTAGAAATAAATTGTCAGATCTTGTAATTGTAGAGTCGCCCCACAAGGCGAAAACTGTAAAGAGATATCTCAGCGGTGATTACGAGGTAGTGGCGTCCATGGGACACCTGAGAGACCTGCCGAAATCCAAGCTGGGCGTAGATATAGATAACGATTTTGAACCGCAGTATATCAACATCAAGGATAAGGAGAACCTTATCAAGGAGATAAAGAAGAAAGCCAAAGCCAGCGACCACGTTTATCTGGCGGGAGACCCTGACCGCGAGGGAGAGGCTATAAGCTGGCATCTTGCACAGCTTCTCGGGCTGGATATGAACGACAAGAACCGTGTGACTTTCAATGAGATAACCAAGAGCGGTATAGATGCGGGCATGAAGAATCCCCGCACCATCGACCTTAATCTTGTTAATGCACAGCAGGCAAGGCGTATACTCGACAGGATAGTGGGCTACAAGCTTTCACCTTTCCTGTGGAGAAAGATAAGGCGCGGACTTTCCGCGGGACGTGTACAGTCCGTTGCGGTGAAGATGATATGCGACAGAGAGAATGAGATAAGGGCTTTCGTATCACAGGAATACTGGTCGATAGATGCTTTGTTCCTTGCGGGTACAAGCAAGAAAGCCTTTGCATCAAAGGTTGATACAGTTGACGGTGCAAAGCCCGACCTTAAAAGCAAGGCTGATGCTGATGCCGTGCTGAAAAGGCTTGAGGGTGCAGAGTTCATTGTTGACAAGGTGAAGAAAAGCGTGCGCAAGAAGAACCCTGCCGCACCTTTCACAACTTCCACCTTACAGCAGGAAGCTTCGAGGAGACTGGGATTCCAGGGCAGACGTACCATGAAAGCCGCTCAGGAGCTTTATGAAGGTCTTGATATCAAGGATATGGGTCCTACGGGTCTTATCACCTACATGAGAACAGACAGCCTGCGTATCTCCGACGAAGCAAGGGCAGCTGCCTATGACTTCATCAAGGAGAAGTACGGCGATGCATATATCCCCGAGAAGCCAAGGGTATACAAGACAAAGGGCAGTGCACAGGACGCACACGAAGCTATACGTCCCACAAACCCTGCCATAACCCCCGAGCTTGTTAAGGCGAGCGGTGTGACCAACGACCAGTACAAGCTTTACAAGCTGATATGGGAGAGATTCATAGCTTCACAGATGGCTAACTGCACCATGGATACCATGTCGGTGGATATTGCGGCTAACGGCGTGATGTTCAAGGCTACGGGATATTCGGTGAAGTTTGACGGCTTTACTGTGCTTTATGAAGAGAGCAAGGACGAGGAAGAGGAGAAGAAGAACGTTCTTCCCCCGCTGGCAAAGGGCGATAAGCTGACACCCAAGGAGATAACGGGCAACCAGCACTTTACACAGCCGCCCCCGAGGTATACCGAAGCTACTCTTGTAAAGGCATTTGAAGAAACAGGCATCGGCAGACCTTCCACCTACGTTACGACTGTTACTACCATAATCAACAGAAACTACGTTGAGAGAGACGGTAAACAGCTGAAGCCCACAAGTCTTGGTGAAGTTACCAACGAGCTGATGAGCGAGCATTTCGACAAGATAGTTGATGTGAAGTTCACGGCGAACATGGAAAAGAGCCTTGATGATATCGAAAGCGGCAAGATAGGCTGGGTAAATACCTTGCAGAAGTTCTACAAGGAGTTCGACAGCGAGCTTGGTGTGGCTGAAAAGGAGATGGAGGGCAAGCGCGTAAAAGTCCCCGATGAAGCTACCGATGAGGTCTGTGAGGTATGCGGAAAGCCTATGGTGATAAAGATAGGCAGATTCGGCAAATTCATGGCTTGTTCGGGCTTCCCCGACTGCAAGAACACCAAGAGGATAGTTCAGGAAACAGGCGGAGACTGTCCTTTCTGCGGCAAGAGAGTACTGCTGAAGAAATCCAAGAAGGGCAAGAAGTACTACGGCTGTGAGAACAATCCCGAGTGCAGCTTTATGACATGGGATATACCCACCGAGGAGAAATGTCCCAGATGCGGCAGCACACTGTTCCAGAAGGGCGGAAAGAACGGCATACTCATATGCCACAAGCAGGACTGCGGCTACCAGAGAAGCCTTTCGGGCGAGAGCGCCGAGGGTGAGGAATAAGCCGTGGTGAATATCCGCAGGGCTGAGAGAAGTGATACCGATAGCCTTGAAAGGCTGTACACACAGCTGGAAAAGGACGCGGTGCGCTATCAGCCACAGCATTTTGTGATGAGCGGCGGACGTGTTGATGAAGGTATGTTTGAGGACGACAGACAGGCGGTATATGTGGCAGAGGTCGATGGTGAAGTTGTTGGCTTCGTGCATATACTGCTGATGAAGTCCAAGGACATAGGCTGTCTGAAAGCTGAGAAGAACATCTACATACAGGATATGGCGGTAGATGAAAGGCACAGGAGCCGCGGCATAGGTTCTCTGCTGATGGGAGCTGTGAAGCGTTACGGTGCCGAACATGGTGCAGTATTCGTGAGGACGCAGGTCTTTCCGCAGAACTGTGACGGACTGAGGTTCTATGAGAAGAACGGATTTACCGAGACCATGAAGACTGTGGAATGTCCGCTGGATTAGGCAGAGAGTAATTATTCGCATTATTAGGATTATTCCGAAGACACTCCCGAGAAATTCAAAACCCCCTGTTTTACGGGCTTTGAGAGGTCTAAATCAATTGTTCGTATTCTTCGCAGAGGTAATATAGTAAGTTCAAAAAATAAATATTCCATATATTACCAATATAACTGATACTTTATGTTTTTAGGATATACTGCACCGAAATATACGAAATAATCGAATTATCACTGAAACGGCGTAATATCGGGGAAAATCCATTCTCGGAGACCCTTGTGGATAATTGCGAAATATGAGAAATATTGTTTTCTGCGCTAAAGTTATCAACATCTGCGGGGAATGATATGGGATACAGGGTTGAGAAAATATAATTTCTTGAATTCTTTGACAAAACTTGACACGAAAGTGTCAAATAATTTAATCCCTATTTTACGGGCTTTTAGGGGCAAAAAACAATTAATTGAATAAATTGACAGGGTAGTACGGAAACTTTAAAATAATAATTTTACATATATTGGTAAATAACTACTGTTTTTTCATTTTAGAGCTATCGAATTCATGAGATAGCATACCCCTGTCAAGAAATCCAATTTATTCAAAAACAGGGCTGAAACGCCGTAATTTCGGGAAATCTTTTTTTGACAAATGGGTGTCAATTAATGTCAAGAAATTCAAGAAATTGTTTAGCACACTAAAGCAAGACTTTTGATAATAAGGAAATCAATAAATGAGTGAAAAAGTAAAAGTTATAGGCGCGGGGCTGGCGGGCTGTGAGGCTGCGTGGCAGCTGGCGAGAGCGGGCATCGATTGCGAGCTTTATGAGATGAAGCCCAAGAAGTTCACCCCTGCGCATAAATACAAGGGCTTTGCGGAGCTGGTCTGCTCCAATTCCCTTAAAGCCGACAGGATAGAATCGGCGGCAGGTATGCTTAAAGAAGAGATGCGCAGGCTTGGTTCGGTGACGATGGAATGTGCCGAGGAAGCAAGGGTATCAGCAGGCGGCGCACTGGCGGTGGACAGGGAGAAGTTCTCCGATGCCGTTACCGAGCGCATACGCAGTAATGAGCATATCACAGTCATCGAGGAGGAAATCACCGAGATACCCGAGGGTAATGTGATAATAGCCACGGGTCCCCTGACCTCTGACGGTCTGGCTGAGAGCATAGGCAAGCTCTGCGGAGAGTATCTGTATTTCCACGATGCTGCCGCACCTATCGTGACATTTGAGAGCATAGATATGGACAAGGCGTTCTTCGCTTCACGCTACGGCAGAGGCGATGCGGATTACATCAATTGTCCCATGGACAGGGAGGAGTATGAGCGCTTCTACAACGAACTCATCAACGCCGAGAGCGCACCGCTGAAAGAGCATGACAAGGAGCATTTCGCCAAGGACGGTTTCAAGGTCTACGAGGGCTGTATGCCTGTTGAGGTGCTGGCAAAGCGGGGCGAGGACACACTTCGCTTCGGACCGCTGAAACCTGTGGGACTGAGAGACCCCCGTACGGATAAACGTCCATGGGCGGTGGTACAGCTGAGGGCTGAGAACACTGCGGGCAGTATGTACAATCTGGTGGGCTTCCAGACCAATCTGAAATTCGGTGAGCAGAAGAGAGTATTCTCACTTATCCCGGGTCTTGAAAATGCTGAGTTCATGCGCTACGGCGTTATGCACAGGAACACATTCCTGAATTCACCCAAACTGCTGAACGAGCAGTTCAATATGCGCACAAGACCCTCGCTTTACTTTGCAGGGCAGATGACAGGCGTTGAGGGCTATATCGAGAGTGCGGCAAGCGGAATATTCGCGGGGCTTAACATGGCTAGGCAGATACAGGGACTTTTTCCCGCAAGCCTGCCCGATACCACTATGCTGGGGGCACTCAGCAAGTACATAAGCTCTCCCGACACCGAGAACTTCCAGCCTATGGGCTGTAATATGGGCATACTTCCCGAATGGGGCGAGCGCGTAAAGGACAAGAAGCTGAAATACAAGCTGCTGGCTGAGAGAGGTCTTGCTGACCTGGACAGGTTCATAGCAGACCTGTAAGAAATGCATATACGTGACCGCAGGGATATGTACTGACGGGAATTCATATAAGAAAACGTAAAGATGATAAACACTTTTTGTGAAAGCGGGGAGTGATCCTGATGGACAGGCGTGAAGAATATAAGATAGAGTTCGTGAGATCGTTTGTAAGGCTGGTCGTGCTGGTACTGCTTACGGCAACGATAATACGCGGTGACAGCTCAATGCCGATATGGCTGGGAGTTCGTGCGGCAGTGCTTATCGAGTACATAAGCTTCAGCCTGAAAGACGGGATAAAGGAACTGGTAAAGAACTTTCTAGCGCATATATTCACAGGCGCGGTGCTGGCGATAGGCTGGTACGGGGCGTATGTGCTGTTTGAACTTAAAAACAGGTTTTTCTGGGAGAACGGAACGGTGCTTCATGTGACAGTGCCCGAATGTATAAAGCAGTGCGCCATTATTTCGGCAATAGGGCTGACCATATGTGCTGTGATGTACACATTATCAGGGAAAAGAAAAACGGATTTTGATATGGAGAGAGTATGAAGATAAAAACACTGGCGGCTGTGCTGGCACTGATGATGCTGGCAGGCTGCGGCAAGGCGGCAGAGGGTACTTCCGATGATAACAGCAATGCGGGGCTGAAAGTTGAAACTCCCGAACAGCTTGCTGAGGAGAAAGAAGTCTATGCTGATGACACCTACGGCAACAGCCGCACTGCGGCATTTCTTGCTAAGATAGACAGCCACGACTTTGCCATAAAGCTGAAGTCTGAACGCTCGGGTGGCGGTGAGGTCATCGAAGAGGTGGAAGTCAGCGGGAATGTACTGCATGACGTATACAAGGATACCGAGGGCGTTGTTACTGCCGAGCTTTATATAGTTGACGGCGGCATATGGTGCGTGACTAACGAGGGCAGTTCAAATGTCACCTATCAGGGCTTTGACAACGGCTACGACGACCATGTGAGAGAATGTGTCTTCCACTGCGTTACAGTAGGCGATGCCGAAAAGTACGGCGGACGGACAGAGGGGTCTACCGAGAAGATGCTCGGTAAGAGCGATGATATTGAATCGTTCTTCACCTACGGTGATGACGGTGTCCTCAGAAGCTATGACGGCAGCGGTGCGCACTATGAGGTGCTTGAATTCAGAGAGGGCATTGGTGAACTGCAGTTGCCCGAAAATGTTCGTTCTGCGATAGAAAATAAGGATATTTACGGATAAAGGAGAATAACATGAGCATTAAGATAAAAGCGGGTATGATCGCGGCAGTTATGTGCATATGTATGGCAGGCTGCGGAAATAAAAATGATACATCATCGGCTGACAACGATTCAAGAGTTGCAGGCGGAGCAGTTACTAAGGTGACTACTCAGGAAGAGGACACAGCAGCCGAGGAAAGCAAGGCTGAGGATACAGACAGCAAAGCTTCCGATGATGACGGCGAAGCTCAGGGTCCCACAGGGGCAGACAGCTATGAGCACAGCCTTACAGCAGCCTTTGCAGATCAGCTGAACACCAGAAATTTCTCGGTGACTTATGCACAGAACGATATCGACAGCGGCGAGGGTATGCAGCTGCAGTATGAGGAGACCTTAGAGGTCAACGGCACAGGCGGACACCAGACCATCATCAATGCAGACGGTTCCATAAACGAGGTCTACATCGTAGACGGTGTCTGCTATTCGGCTGATGAAAACGGCGAGCTCCAGATCACTGCCATGGGAAATGTTATGGGTGATATATGCTCCATGGTATTTGGTTTCTCACCTGCAGAATCTGAATTCAAAGGCGCTGAAACATACAGCGACGGCACGGTTCAGGAAACTTTCCTCGATGAGACCAACGTGACTTTCGTATGCACATATGCTGACGGCAAACTGACATCCTGCGAGGGTGCAGGTTATCTGCGCGATTACAAGGGCTTCACCGAGGGCGGTGTTGACGAGATAAAACTGCCTGAGGGCAACTAACGGACATAATGAGAAGAGTATTTATATATCTGACCGCGGTTGTGATATGTTTGGCATTATCGGGCTGCGAAAAAAACAGCAGTGATGAGAATGTTTCCTCAGCCATCGGTGACAGTGATACTGTGACAATGGAGACTGCTGACAGCTATGAGGACAGCCTGACAAAAGCCTTTACCGAAAAGCTGGAGGGCGAAAAGTTCACGATAGATGTAACTGTTACCATTGACTA
Source organism: Hominimerdicola alba (assembly GCF_900112155.1). GTDB lineage: Bacteria > Bacillota > Clostridia > Oscillospirales > Ruminococcaceae > Hominimerdicola > Hominimerdicola alba_D. The sequence continues at coordinate 33,926 of NZ_FOKQ01000019.1, forward strand.
TGAAAATGAGGAAATAGGCGAAGACAGGATGTCACGAGTACTTGAAGTTAACGGAGAAAACAGACATCTTGTTGTAGGTCTTGAAAGCGGCGATATTGAATTCTATCAGACTGAAGGCAAAACATGGGTAGTCTATCCCGAAAAAAAGGAGATAAAGCCTCTGAACAGCAACGGCTTTTTCGGAGCAAACAATGCAGAAACTGTTCTGGAAAATGTTCTGGAAAATGTGCCAGAAAGCGGGGACTTCGTTTCGGCGGAAAAAATTTCAGACGGGAACATTCGGGAAATATTTGATATTGACGGGATCAGGACAGTTTTTACTTATGATGAAAAAACAGGCGGACTTACAGACATAGAATATGAAACAGATTCTATACTCGGTGACAATAAAGCCGTGATAAAGGTAGCTGTGAACAGCTTTGCAGAGGACTGCGGTGAGATAAAATTACCCGAGGGGTATACGATGACAGAATGGTATGGCTCGGCTGTATCACAGACAGGGAGGTAAAACAATGAACATAGTAATGGACGCATTCGGCGGCGATAACGCACCGCTGGAAGTTATAAAGGGCGCAGTTGACGCTCACAGGGATTTCGGTGTAGATATAACTCTGGTGGGCGATGAGAAGAAGATAAAGGACTGTGCGGCTAAGAACAGCCTTGATATATCGGCACTGAAAATACGCCATGCCGATACCGTTATAGAGATATGCGAAGAACCTACCGAGGTCATCAAGGGCAAAAAGGACTGCTCGATGGCTGTGGGTATGCAGCTGCTTGCTGAGGGCGAGGGCGACGCTTTCGTTTCCGCAGGCTCAACAGGTGCGCTGGTAGTGGGTGCTACTTTCATCGTAAAGAGGATAAAGGGCATCAAGCGTCCCGCGCTGGCGACTATACTGCCTACCGCAGGCAAGCCTACCATGCTTCTGGACAGCGGCGCAAATGCGGACTGCCGTCCCGAGATGCTGGTACAGTTCGGCATAATGGGCAGTGCTTACATGAATAAGATACTGGGTGTGGATAAGCCCAGAGTAGCACTGGCAAATATCGGCGCTGAGGAATCCAAGGGCAGAGAGCTTGAACTGGAGACCTACAAACAGCTGAAAACAGCTCCCGTGAATTTTGTGGGCAATATCGAAGCAAGACAGCTCCCTCTGGGTGACTGCGATGTATGCGTGGCTGACGGCTTCTGCGGAAACCTTATGCTGAAACTCTACGAGGGCATGGGCAAGTTCTTCTCGGGCGAGCTGAAGAGCATATTCAAGAGCAGTGCAAAGAGCAAGCTTGCGGCTGTTATGGTAATGAAAGATATCAACAATTTCAAGAAAAAAGTTGATTATTCAGAGTACGGCGGAGCACCCCTGCTGGGTACAGCAAAGCCCGTTATAAAAGCTCACGGAAGTTCAGATGCAAAGGCATTCTATAATGCAGTAAGGCAGGCGAAACAGTTTACCGAGACAGGCGTTATCGATACGATAACAGATGCTCTCGCGCAGATGAAGAAGGTGCAGGAATAATGGACGAGCAGAAGAGCCTTGAAGTATTTCAGAAGAAAATAGGCTACCGATTCAAGAATGACAAGCTGCTTTATGAAGCACTGTCACATTCCAGCTTTGCCAACGAGAACAAAAAACAGCGCCACAGCAACGAGCGCCTTGAATTTCTGGGAGATTCGGTGCTTTCGATAGTAGTATCTGATTACATCTTCGAGCATTTCAAGCATCTGCCCGAGGGTGAGCTGACAAAGCTGAGAGCATCACTGGTATGTGAGAAAGCACTGTTTGAGTTCTCCCACAAGATAGAGCTTGGAAAGTTCATCTTTCTCGGCAAGGGCGAGGAGCTGACAGGCGGCAGAGAGCGTGCTTCGATAGTATCGGACGCGATGGAAGCAGTAATAGCAGCCATATATCTTGACGGCGGAATCGAAGCGGCAAGAAAGCACATAATGAACTTTCTGCCAAAGGATATCAGCCCTGCGCACACTGATACATTCCATGATTACAAGACGGTATTGCAGGAGATAATCCAGCGCAATCCCGAGGAAAAAGTTGAGTACTTTTTAAAGGGCGAGGACGGTCCCGACCATGACAAGAGATTCACGGTACAGGTGAAGCTGAACAACAATGTGATAGGTGAGGGCATAGGCAGGTCGAAGAAGAATGCCGAGCAGAATGCGGCAAAAGAAGCTTTGGCACTGATGGGAATCAAAGTTTAATTCATAATTGCCCTCGGCCGGGCGGGCCGATTCCGCCTATTTATAGTTATGTTAGGGCGGTAAGATTGTGCGACGGCGGGTCATAGCATGGCGAAAAAACGCATTAGAAAGCACACGAAACTTTGACGCAGACTGAGCTTGATAAGCACAACAAAGAAGTGGGCGAAGAGAGCTTTGGGGCAAGCCTTTCGCGAAAGGCTTGCGGGAGTTTGAGGGCAGAGCCCTCAATCACCAAGGCGCAAAGCCAAGATGCATAGCGAACTATGAGAGCATAGCAAACTACTGACCAATAAAGGCGCGGGCGGTCACAAAAAATACCGCGTCTGCAAAAGCATGATATCCGCACAAACTTCCCGCGTGAATGACCGCACGCGCCCGAAATCAACGGCGGCAGCACAGCCGACGCAGTCGCTGTTAGTTGATTTCTCGACCCGAGGAACGAGGGGCGACCCTGTCCACCGCAGTCCCTAGAATAATAAACCAACAGAAAAGAGGCGCACAAATGCACAGCAACATATCAATATTCGTACCCCACGTTGGGTGTCCGCATAAGTGCGCATTCTGTGACCAGAGGACTATCACAGGTGAGCAGAAACTCCCCCATAAAGAGGATGTTGAACGCGCCTGTTTGCAGGCTCTGGAAGAAGTCAGGGATATCTCCGATACCGAGATAGCATTCTTCGGCGGAAGCTTTACTGCTATACCCAGGGATTATATGCTTGAACTGCTGACAGCGGCATATAAGTTCGTTGGCGATGGTAAATTCAAGGGGATAAGGCTTTCGACCCGCCCCGATTATATCAACAGCGAGATACTCGATATCCTGAAACAGTACGGCGTTACTGCTATCGAACTTGGCGCACAGTCAATGTCAGATGAAGTTCTGGAAGCCAACGAGAGAGGTCATACCGCTGAGGACGTAAGGCGGGCAAGCAAGCTTATCCGCGAATATGGCTTTGAACTGGGCTTGCAGATGATGGTGGGGCTCTATAAAAGCGGTCATCAGCAGGAGGACGAGACTTTTAACGAGATAATGGCTATCCACCCCGATACCGTCAGGATATATCCTGTGGTGATACTGAAACACACCCGCCTTGCGGAACTTCTGGCGAGCGGTGAGTATAAGCCCATGAGCTTCGATGAAGTGCTTTCCCTTTCAACAAGGGCGCTGGGCGCTTTCACGGAAGCGGGCATAAAGGTCATAAAGTGCGGTCTCCATGCAAGCGAGTTCGTTGAAAAGGACATGGTGGGAGGATTCTATCACCCCGCTTTCAGGGAACTATGCGAGGGCGTACTGTACAGGCTGGCGATCGAAAATGCATTGAGCAATGCGAAAAAAGCAGGTGTGCCCATAGAAAAGGGACAGTACATTTTTGCAGTTAGCAAGGGCTGTATCAGCAAGGCTGTGGGTCACAAGCGGGCTAACAGAGAGTATTTTGAAAAGTACGGGCTGAGGGTGAAGTTTACCGAGGACAAGGATATACCGCTGTATAAGGTAAGGCTGGTCGATGATGTGACTCTGGCACACAAGTTCAGCATACACAACAGGAAACAGCTTGGCAAAAGCAAGAAATGCGGGTGCTTTTACTGCGGCGAGATATTTACTCCCGATGAGATAACGAACTATCTGAACGAGGGCTGCGGAACGGCACTGTGTCCCCGCTGTGGTATCGACAGCGTTATTGGTGATTCAAGCGGTTATCCCATAACTGAGGACTTCATGCAGAAAATGCATGAGCGGTGGTTCTGATGCATGACGAACTGATAAAGTCGATATTGTATGAGACGATACTGACGATAATTTTGGTGCGGAATATCTTCATGCTGAGAAAGGCGCGGGCATTACGCTGTGATGTAAAGGCGGGCAAGACTGAAAAGGTCAAAGCGAGGATAACGCTGGTAAGATTTTCGGTCGAACCGCGGGGCAGCATGGCGCGGGGAGTTTATGATAAGGACGGCAGGAAGATAAAGTGCAGTATGATATGCGCTTGCTCGATGCACTATATCCACCGAAAGGACGAGAAAGAGGTCATTGTCGGGGAAAGCGACGGACGTTTTTTCGCACTGGATGAAAAGCAATCAAGGGATGCTGTTATCACATGGTGGGTGTTCACTTTTCTTCCGGGAGTGTATGTGCTGATATTTTTGGTGGATATAGTATTTCAGATAACAAAGTAATTATGAAAGGCGGTGAAAAATAATGTATCTGCGCGGACTGGAATTGCAGGGATTCAAATCCTTCCCCGATAAGACGGTGCTGACCTTCGGCAAGGGAATAACTGCCGTGGTGGGACCAAACGGTTCGGGAAAAAGCAATATCTCCGATGCTATGCGCTGGGTAATGGGCGAGCAGTCCTCAAAGGCGCTGAGAGGCGAGAAGATGGCAGGCGTTATTTTCCACGGCTGTGCCACAAGGAAAGAGTCGCCTTTTGCACAGGTGACCCTTACCATAGATAATGAGGACGGAGCTCTCGGCGTTGACAGCGATATGGTATCAGTGTCGAGAAAGCTCTATAAAAACGGCGACAGCGAATATCTTATAAACGGCAGCCCTGTTCGTCTTAAAGACGTAAACGAGCTGTTCATGGATACGGGTCTCGGAAAGGACGGCTATTCCATAGTCGGTCAGGGACGTATCGCGGATATCGTCAACGGCAAGGGCAGCGACAGGAGAGAGATCTTCGAGGAAGCAGCGGGCGTTGCGAAATTCCGTTATAAAAAGCAGGAGGCAGAGCGCAAGCTTATCGATGCGGAGGACAATATTTCCCGCCTTAACGATATCATTGCAGAGCTTGAATCGCGTATCGGACCTCTGGAGAAGCAGTGCGAAAAGGCTAAGAAGTTCAAGGTGCTGGACGATGAAAAGACCACGCTGGAAGTATCGGTGTGGGTGACAAAGCTGGAACAGTACCGAACTAAACTGGCTGAAAATGAGGAGCGTATCGCCCTGCTGAAAGAGCAGTATGAAACTCTGAGTGCCGAGCTGGCAGAAGCCGAGGCTCAGATAGAAAAAGACCTGCGCAGCAGCGCGGAGTGTGCGGCGAATGCTGACGATATCTCCGAGAAGATACATGAAGCAGAGCTTTCCGCAAGGGGCGGCGAAGCTGAGATAGCCGTATGCGAGAACGACATAGCTCATATTGAGGAAAATATTTCAAGGCTGAAAGAGCAGATAGAAAACTCACGGGCTGATAAATACTTTCTTGAATCGGAGCTGAAACAGCGCAGGGAAGAACTGGATTCTCTGGGCAAAAAGCAGACGGAAGCCGCAGAAGCAGTGGCAGAAAAGGAAAAGGAATTTGACAGACTGCTGACCGAAGCCGACGAATCGGATAAGGCGGTAAGCGAAGTCAATTCTGCCATAAGCGCGGCTTATCTGGAAAAATCAAGGCTTAGCTTCACGGCTGAGAGCCTGAAAAATACCATACAGGAAACTGCTGAAAGACTGGCAGAGCTTGCTGAGGACAACGCGGAAACTGTCAGAAACAAGGAGCTTGCTGACAAGGAACTTGCAAAGCTCAAAAAACAGCAGACAGAAAAGCAGGACGCAAAGAGTGAGAAGGAAAACGTTCTGGGCGGCATGACGAAGCTGCTGGACAAGAGAAAAGAAAAGCTGGATACCGCAGTCAGCACCTTTGCACAGGCGGACAGCAAACTCACGGAGATAAACAGCAGACTGAACATACTCAAAGACCTGGAGCGCTCCATGGAAGGCTTCGGGTATGCGGTAAAACACATAATGAATGCAGTGAAGCAGGGGCGCATAAGTGGTGTCTGCGGAACTGTGGCACAGCTTGTGGGCGTTAAAAGTGAGTACTCCGTGGCGGTGGAAACCGCACTTGGCGGTGCATTACAGAATATCGTTGTCGAGAATGAGGATTCTGCAAAGCGCGGTATACGCCTGCTGAAAGAAAGCAAGGCGGGCAGAGCGACTTTCCTTCCTATAACCTCGGTAAAGGGTACACGCCTTGAAAATGACAGGCTGGAAAACGAGGACGGTTTCGTGGCGCTGGGCTGTGATATCGTCACCTACGACAAAAAGTATGAGGGCATAGTCCGCAGTCTGCTGGGCAGGATATGCATAGCTGAGGACATCGACTCGGCTTCGCGTATCGCAAAAGCCTACGGATATAAATTCCGCATAGTGACCTTGGACGGTCAGGTTGTAAACGCCGGAGGTTCGTACACGGGCGGCAGCGTATCGAAAAGCACGGGAATACTCACCCGAAAGAACGAGATAAACGACCTTGAATCAAAGCGCGGCAAGCTTGAAGCAGAGCGCTCTGCGGCGGCTGAGGAAAAGGAAAAGCTGACAAACGAAGTCAACAAGATGGCGGCGGATATCGAGGGCGCAAAGGAGCAGCTCACTGTTCTGAACGGCGACTGTATCCGTATTGAAGCCGAGATAAAGCGTGTCAACGGGCTGGCTGAGAGCTATGAAAAGATACTCTCCGACAGCGGCGAGGAAGAAAAGAAACTCCGTGAAAAGGGCGAACAGGCTGACAAGGAACTTGACAAGACGCTGAAAGACACCGCCGAGGTGGATAAGAAGATATTTGAAAAGGAAGCCGAGTTGGCAGGTTCTCAGGAGGAGCAGGAAAAGCTGAAATCCCGAAGAAACGAGATAAGCGGCGAGCTTTCGGAACTGCGCGTAAAGGGCGCGGAGCTCTCAAAGGATATCGAGACCTGCAAGGAATCGATAGCGAGCCTTGAAAAGACCATCACCGACCGCGACAGTGACGGCGGCAAGCTGGCTCTTGAGATAGAGAGCGAAAAGGAAAAAATAAAGGGCAAGAACACCGATATCGAAGCTATAAAGCAGAAGATAAAGGACAGCGAAGCTCTTGCGGTAAAGCTGAAAGATGACATGGAAGAAGCCCGCAGAAAACAGCGGGAGTATTCCGACAGCGCCGAAAAGCTCAGGTCTTCACAGAAGAACAAGCTTGAAGAAAAGGAAACCCTTGCGGCACAGCTTAGCCGTGGCGAGGAGCGCAAAAACGCACTAACGGCGGACTTCGACAAGCTGGTGAACAAGCTGTGGGACGAGTACGAACTCACCCGAAGCACAGCCGCAGAAAAGGCACAGCCTGTTGATGATATGACAGAAGCCGAAAAGCATCTGACAGAGCTGAAAAACAAGATACGCGCACTGGGAAGTGTCAACCTCGGTGCAATAGAAGAGTACGCCGAGGTCAGGGAAAGATATGATTTCCTCTCGGTACAGCTGAATGATGTTATGGTCTCAAAGGAAGAACTCTGCAAGATGATAGAGGAACTCACCGAGAAAATGAAGTCCGTATTCATGCAGAGCTTTGATACGATAAACAAGAATTTCAGCAGTATATTCAAGGAACTATTCGGCGGCGGAAACGGTGAGCTTATACTCACCGATCCTGAAAATGTCCTTGAATGCGGCATAGAGATAAGCGTACAGCCTCCCGGCAAGGTGATAACAAGCCTGATGTCACTTTCGGGCGGCGAACAGGCTATGGCGGCGATAGCCATATACTTCGCAATATTCAGATTCTCGCCCGCACCTTTCTGTCTGCTTGATGAGATAGAAGCGGCGCTGGATGATGTTAACGTTACAAGGTACGCCCAGTATCTTCATAGGCTTACGGACAAGACGCAGTTCATAACCATAACGCACAGACGCGGTACAATGGAAGAAGCCGATGTTCTGTACGGTGTTACCATGCAGGAGAAAGGCATATCCAAACTGCTGAAAATGAACGCAGGACAGACTTCGATACTTGGTAACGGAGATATTGAATAGGCGGTACGTATGGGAAGAACTGAAAATGCGGAATTCACTGTGCTGTGCCTGATAGAGGATGGCAGCAGGGTGCTTTTGCAGGACAGGGTAAAAGCTGACTGGAAAGGCTACACTCTCCCCGGGGGACACGTTGAAAAAGGCGAGTCCTTTGTGGATGCGGTGATTCGCGAGATGAAAGAGGAAACGGGACTTGATATCTTTGAACCGAAACTTGTAGGTGTCAAGCAGTTCCCGATAGACGGCGGAAGGTACATCGTTATGCTGTACAAGGCTACAAAGTTCTCGGGCGAGGTGGTATCCTCGGAAGAGGGCAGAATGGAGTGGGTAGAGTACAGCAGGCTTTCCGAGATAAGCACCGTCGCTGACTTTGAAGAACTTCTGGAAGTGATGAATTCGGATAAGCTTTCGGAGTTTCGGTACATAATCGAGGACGGCGAATGGAAAGCGCTTATCGGATAATACAGGCAAGTAAACTATAACCGAAAGGGGTTTGTAATAATGGGATTTTTTGAAAAACTGAAAAACGGTCTGAGAAAGACAAAGGAATCGATGATGGGCAGGATAGAAAGACTGCTCCATGCATTTACAAAGATAGACGAGGACCTGTTCGAGGAACTGGAAGAAACACTGATACTCTCTGATATCGGTGTCAATACCTCGGTGAAGATATGCGACAGGGTGCGCGATTATGTAAAGCAGAAGGGTATCACCGACCCTGCTATGATAAAGGATATCCTGAAAGAAGTTATAGCAGAGATGCTGGGCGAGGAACAGCCCCTTGATATGTCAACAGTACCTTCCGTTATACTGGTCATCGGCGTTAACGGCGTAGGCAAGACCACTACTATCGGCAAGCTGGCTAATCAGCTGAAAAACCAGGGCAAGCACGTTATCGTGGCAGCAGCTGATACTTTCCGTGCAGCAGCTATCGATCAGCTGGAGGTATGGACAGAACGTGCAGGTGTTGAGCTTATCAAGCACAAGGAGGGTTCCGATCCTGCTGCGGTAGTATTCGATGCACTGACAGCTGCAAAGGCAAGACAGGCTGACGTTGTTATCTGTGATACCGCAGGACGTCTTCACAACAAGAAGAACCTTATGAAAGAGCTGGAAAAGATCTCACGTATAGTACATCAGCAGGCTGAGGGCTGTGCGCTGGAAGTTCTTCTGGCACTGGATGCTACCACAGGACAGAACGCAGTAAATCAGGCACAGCAGTTCAACGAGGCTGCTGATATCACAGGCATAATCCTGACAAAGCTGGACGGCACTGCAAAGGGCGGTATCGTGATCACTATCTGCGATGACCTGAAGATACCTGTAAAGCTCGTTACCGTGGGCGAAAAGATAGACGATATACAGCCATTTATAGCAAAGGATTTTGTTGACGCACTGTTTGAATAAATGATACTTATCGATTTTGGTATAATATGCCGTGAACAGAAAAAGCGTTCCTTTCCGCGCAGTATACCCAAAGTGCGGTTTCAGAGCCATATCAGGAGAGAGAACTCCGAGGCCATGTACGATGATTTCTACCATTTTGAAGCTGCCGACAAGCTTACAGGCATATGGTATTTTGCATGGCTTACCGATGATATATTTCTTGAACAGAGTTTCTTCGATATTGCGGATAAAGGCAGTCCGTGGATTTATGCCGTTCCCGAATGGGAAGAAACTGTAAGGGCGATACTTGCGTTTTATCTCAAGGCATCACCGATACACAAGATAGCGGTACTGCCGAGGATACAGGACAGGTCAGCAAACGTGACCCATGCCGAATGTACTCTCGATGAGTTCATGGATAAGCTGAAAGCGGGAGATATCAGGTGGAACGAGCTGTATAACATCGGCGAAAATAATAGAGCGGAAGTGAAATAATGAAACTTGTAATAGCAAGCAACAATAAGGGCAAGATAAGAGAATACAAGCAGATACTCGAACCTCTGGGTTATGAGGTCATGAGCCAGTCCGAGGCAGGGCTGAACCTTGAAGTTGAGGAAACAGGCACTACATTCGCGGAGAATTCAGCGCTGAAAGCAAGGGCGGCTTATGCAGAACTTGGCTGTGCTGTACTGGCAGATGACAGCGGACTTTCGGTTGATGCGCTGAACGGCGAACCGGGAGTATACTCGGCAAGGTACGGCGGCATCGATGACGACAAGGAAAGATGTTTGTATATGCTTAAAAAGATGGAGAACGTTCCCGATGACAAAAGGGGAGCACACTTTGTCTGCACCATACATTTTATAGATACCGACGGCAGCGAGATATGTGTCGAGGGCAGGGTATACGGCAGTATAAACCGTGCGCCAGTGGGCGGAAACGGCTTTGGCTATGACCCTGTGTTCATGTACGAGGGCAGAAGCTTTGCTGAGATACCTGCCGAGGAAAAGAACGGGGTATCACACAGAGCAAATGCGCTGAAACAGCTTGAAGAAAAGCTTAAAGCAAGATGAGATCCAATGAGCTTCCAAATCACGGAAGAGGATATTCGACAGGCTCGATGATATAATGAAAGGAAAAGAATATGATAACAACTAAGCAGAGAGCAGAACTTAAAAGTATAGCAATGAAAATGAAGCCGTCATTCCAGATAGGCAAGGGCGGTCTTAATGATGCGCAGATCGCTCAGATAGACGATTATCTCAGGGTACACGAGATAATAAAGGTAAAGGTGCTGGATAACTCGCTGTACACCGCAAGGGAAGCAGCTGAGGAACTGGCAGAAAAGATCAATGCTGAGGTAGTTCAGGTGATAGGTTCAAATCTGGTGCTTTATAAGCGCAACGAGGAAGATCCTGTTATCAAGTTCAAGAGCAAATGATGGATATAGGCGTATACGGCGGCACTTTCGACCCGATACACAAGGGTCATGCAAGGCTGCTGGAGCTTGCAAAAACTCTGGGCGGACTTGACAAGGTTATAGTCATGCCCGACAGGATACCGCCACACAAACAGCGGGACGATATGGCTTCACCCGAGGACAGGCTTGAAATGTGCAGGCTGACTTTTTCGGGACAGGATGATATCGAAGTCAGCGATTACGAGATACGTCAGGAAGGCAAGAGTTATTCCGTGCTGACGCTCAGGCATCTGAAAAAGATGTATCCCCGGGACAGGCTGTGGTTCATAATGGGCAGTGATATGCTGACAAGCTTTACACAGTGGTACTGCTATGAGGAGATACTCACACTGGCAGGGCTGATATGTCTGACTAGGTACAGCGGTGACAGTGATGAGCTTGAAGCGGCGGCAGAAGAACTTCGCGCAAAAGGCGGAGAGATAAAGATACTTCCCGCCGAAGCTTTTGAGGTCTCCAGTTCACAGCTGAGAAAGCTTATCGCTCAGGGTGATGACTGCAAGGAGTATCTTGACAGCAGGGTGAGAAAGTATATAAACAGCAAAGGTCTTTACAGAAAGCGTGAGGGGTAAAATTGAAAGAATCCAAGCAGATAGGGATATACAAAAAGTATCTCAGGGAGCATTTATCGAAAAAGCGGTACACCCATTCGCTGAATGTGGCATTTTCCGCAGTGGAGCTTGCCAAAAAGTATGGCGGAGATACCGACAAGGCATACACGGCAGGACTTCTGCACGATATTGCAAAGGAACTTCCCGCTGATGAACAGCTTGAACTTGTGATGGCTTCGGCGCTGGATGTCAGCGAGATAGAAACAAAAGCAGCCCCGCTTTTCCACGCGATAGCGGGAGCGGAACTGATACAGAAGCTTTTCGATATACACGATGAAGAGATAATACTTGCGATACGCAGGCATACCGTGGCAGCAGGGAACATGAGCAAGCTGGATGTTATAATATATCTTGCCGACTTGATATCCGCTGACAGGGATTACAAGGACGTTAACCGTATGCGCAAGCTGGCTGACAAGAGCCTTGAACGCGCCATGTGCGAAGCGCTGAGGTTTTCCATATCGGATTCCGTCAGCAAGGGCAACACTATTCCCACAGCCACCCTTGACGCATACAACGAGTACATAAAGTACAAGAAGTGATCTATAATTCATAATTATTTGTCAAATACGAGGACTTGCTGCATGGAACACAAATTGACAATGGCAGGAAGTCGTGATATAATAAAGTTCAAAACAAACCGAAATCAGGAGGAATAACATGGCAGAGTTAACAACCGAGCAGAAACTCGAAATTGCAGTCAAGGCGCTGGATTCAAAGCGCGGAGAAGATATACAGGCGATAGGCATAGGCGACCTTACGATACTTGCAGACTACTTCATCATAGCAAACGGCGGTTCTACCGTGCAGACAAAGGCTATGGCTGAAGAAGTTGAGTTCAAGCTCTCTCAGCAGGGCATCGAGCCTCATCATACCGAGGGCTACGGTCCCAACAACTGGATAGTGCTGGATTACCGCGATATCGTGGTACACGTTTTCAACAAGGAAACACGCGACCAGTACAAGCTGGAAAGACTCTGGACAGACGGCAAAGAGGTAGATATCTCCAAGTTCATCACAAAGGAGTCCTAACGCCGGCTTTACATTTTAGGAAAACTATGCTATAATAGTAAACGGATTTTTTGCTTCATTGGAAGCATATACTAAAATTAAGGAAGATGAATCAATATGAGCAATTACGATTTCAGTGCCATTGAAAAGAAATGGCAGAAGTACTGGGAAGAGCATGAAACTTTCAAGACTGATGTATGGGATTTCAGCAAGCCTAAGTTCTATGCGCTGGATATGTTCCCTTATCCTTCGGGCGTGGGTCTTCATGCTGGTCACCCGGAGGGCTATACCGCTACTGATATAGTATCGCGTATGAAGCGTATGCAGGGCTTCAACGTACTGCACCCAATGGGTTATGACTCCTTCGGTCTGCCCGCAGAGCAGTATGCTGTAAATACAGGCAATCACCCCAACGGCTTCACTCAGGAGAATATCAAGACTTTCTCCAAGCAGCTGAAGGAGCTGGGTTTTGACTATGACTGGTCTAAGATGCTTGCGACCTCTGACCCTGCTTTTTATAAGTGGACACAGTGGATATTCAAGCAGCTGTATCTTGACGGCTATGCTAAGTATATAGATATGCCCGTAAACTGGTGCGAGGAACTGGGTACAGTTCTTTCCAACGATGAAGTTATCGACGGCAAATCCGAGCGCGGCGGTTTCCCTGTTGTAAGAAAGAACATGAAGCAGTGGGTAATCGACCAGCCTGCTTTCGCTGAAAAGCTGCTGGAAGGTCTTGACGAGATCGACTGGCCCGAGTCTACAAAGAGTATGCAGCGCAACTGGATAGGCAAATCCACAGGTGTTGAGGTAGAGTTCGATATCGTCGGCGGCGGAAAGTTCTCCATATTCACCACTTGTATCGAGACCATCTACGGTATCACTTTCATGGTACTGGCTCCCGATGGCGAGATAACCGAGAGACTTCTTGACAGAGTACAGAACCGCGAGGAAGTTCAGGCTTATATCGACGAGACCAAGAAGAAAAACGATATGGATCGTACCGAACTCAACAAGACAAAGTCGGGCTGCGAGCTGAAGGGCGTTACTTGTATAAACCCTGTTAACGGCAAAGAAGTTCGTATGTTCATCGGCGATTTCGTACTTGCAAGCTACGGCACTGGTGCGGTAATGGCAGTGCCAAGCCACGATCAGCGTGACTTTGAGTATGCTGTTGCTCACAACATAGATATGATACAGGTAATTGACGGCAAGGACGGTCACATTGACGTTTCCGAAGCTGCTATGGAAAAGGGCGAGTATCTCGGCAAGGGCTACAAGCTGATAAATTCCGAGGAGTTCACAGGTCTTACCGTTGAGGAAGCCAAGGAAGCTATCACCGTTAAGCTGGAAAAGATGGGCAGAGCTAAGCGCACTGTTAACTATCATTTCCGTGAGTGGATATTTGCACGTCAGAGATACTGGGGCGAGCCTGTACCTGTGGTACACACCGAGAACGGCATTCACGTACTTGATGATGAAGAGCTGCCTCTGGTACTGCCCGAGCTTGATGACTACAAGGGCAAGAACGGCAAGGCTCCTCTTGAAAATGCAACAGAGTGGAAGCAGTACGACCGCAACGGCGTAAATGGCGTTAGAGAAACATCTACTATGCCCGGAAGCGCAGGTTCAAGCTGGTACTTCCTGAGATATATCGACCCCAAAAATGATAAGCAGTTCGCAGACCCCGAGCTTCTGAAGCACTGGATGCCTGTTGACCTCTATATCGGCGGACCTGAGCATACCGTAGGTCACCTGATATATTCACGTATCTGGAACAGATACCTTTATGATAAGGGTCTTGCACCTACCAAGGAGCCTTTCAAGAAGCTGGTTCATCAGGGTATGATACTGGGTTCAAACGGCATAAAGATGGGCAAGCGTTTCCCTGAGTTCGTTGTAAATCCTTCGGATATCATCAGAGATTTCGGTGCTGATACACTGAGACTTTACGAGATGTTCATGGGACCTCTGGAAGTCTCCAAGCCTTGGAGCCAGAGCGGTGTTGAGGGCGCAAAGAAGTTCCTCAACCGTGTATGGAATTTCTTCACTGAGGACAAGAACCTCACCGACGATAACGACGGCGCACTCACAAAGGTATACCACCAGACTGTTAAGAAAGTCACCGACGATTTCGAGACACTGGCATTCAACACAGCTATCGCACAGATGATGATATTCGTCAATGCAGTATACAAGAACGGCACCTGCCCCAGAGAGTATGCTGAGGGTCTTATCAAGATGCTTTCCTGCATTTCGCCCCACATCGGTGAAGAGATCTGGAGCATCATGGGTCATAATGATACCATCGCATTCGAGAAGTGGCCTACCTACGACGAGGCACAGCTGATAGAGGATACCGTTGAGATAGTCGTACAGGTCAACGGCAAGATCAAGGCTAAGCTGAACATCGCCAAGGACGAGGATAAGGAAAGCGTTCTCGCAAAGGCTAAGGCTGATGAAGCAGTTGCTAAGGTCATGGAAGGCAAGAACGTTGTCAAGGAGATAGTCGTTCCCAACAAGCTGGTTAACATCGTAGTTAAATAAGTACAATTCAGGCAGATGCTTCGGTTGAGGCATCTTCCTGTTGATGTATGCTCGTTTTCGTGAAAATTAAGGATAATGTGCAGAACCTGTTAGAAATATATTATGATTGTACAGCATACAGACATTGAAGAACAAAACAGCGTCACAGCGAGGTATACTATGACCTTCTGAATCAATTCGATTTTATGTGAGTCGTGTATTTTATTGTCAAAATAACCAAATTATGAACGAAAATATTTTCAGATAATTTTTAAATTTTTCTTCAATGCTATTGACTTTTCAGGCAAAATATAGTATAATTTATCTTGTAATTATTTCGGCTGCAAGGTTCTCGCATATCTTAGACAGAGAAAGCGTAAAGCGTTTAAGTTTGCACTAGCAGACCTTCACTATCACCCTTGCGGTGTGCGGGAGCGGTCGGAGGATTACCTCTGTCATAGGTGGCAAAGGGAGGGAAACATTTTGGCAGAAATTCGTGTTGGCAAGAACGAAACTCTGGATACCGCTCTTAAGCGTTTTAAGAGATCATGCGCAAGAGACGGCGTTATCGCTGAGGTCCGTAAGAGAGAACACTACGAAAAGCCTTCGGTAAAGCGTAAGAAGAAGTCCGAAGCTGCTCGTAAGCGCAAGTATTGATAATGACATCAGGAAGCGGATACATAATGTGTCCGCTTTTTTGCTGTTCAAAATTAAACCGAGCTTTAGCTGTCATATACACTAACACCTGTTCCCGAGCCTTGCGAGAGTTACCTGTATTGCAATGTACAGGGCGAGGGAAACGATGCCCCGGGCTAGGGGGCTTGAAATATATAAATTTGTATGATATAATATATTTAACCAAATACGTCGGAGGAAATGAAATGCGCATAAAAAATGTCAGGATATATACGATGGACGATAATGACCGCGTGATAGATAATGGTTTTGTCACAGTTGAAAACGGCATTATCACAGCGGTGGAAGAGGGAAGTCCCTCGGAGTGCGGTGAGGATGATATCGACGGCAGAGGAATGACCCTTTACCCGGGATTCATCGATGCACATACCCACATGGGTCTGACTTCGGCAGGCGTTGGCATCGAGGGTGAAGACCTGAACGAGGAATTCGACCCCTGCACACCTCAGCTGCGGATTATCGACGGTATAAACCCCATAGACCACAGCTTTGAGATGGCAAGGCAGGCGGGCATCACCTGCGTTATAGTATCTCCCGGGTCAACAAACCCCATAGCGGGCAGTATAGCCGCTGTAAAGACAGCAGGCAAGCGCATAGATAAAATGGTCGTCAAGACCGTGGGCATGAAACTGGCGCTGGGTGAAAATCCCAAGCTGACTTATATGGATCACGAGCAGTCCCCCGCAACCAGAATGGCTGTGGCAAGCATTATCAGGGATAATCTTTATAAGGCGCAGAGATATATGCAGGATATCGAGCAGGCTGAGAGCGAAAGCGACCTGCCCGACTATGACAGCGCTATGGAAGCTCTTCTTCCTCTGCTTAGACGTGAGATAAAGGCGCATTTCCACTGCCACCGCGCAGATGATATCTTCACCGCGGTCAGGATAGCAAATGAGTTTGACCTTGACTACACCCTTATCCATTGTACCGATGGTCACATCATAGCGGAAGAACTTGCTGATGAAAAGGTCAGCTGTGTTGTGGGACCTGTGATATGCGACAGATGCAAGCCCGAAATGGCAGGACTTACTCCAGCAAATGCGGCTGTGCTTAAAAGCCATGGTCTTGAAGTTGCGGTATGCACCGATCATTCGGAAGTACCTATAGAGTATCTGCCCATATCGGTGGGTATCTGCATAAAGCATGGTCTCAGCTTTTATGACGGTCTCAGATCCGTGACCTGCACACCCGCAAAGATCGCGGGGATATTCGACAGAACAGGTTCTGTCGAAGTTGGAAAAGATGCCGATCTGGTACTTTTTGAGGGCAACCCATTCGAGGTAATGAGCAGTCCCGTCCTTGTGATGATAGGCGGAAAAACAGTGGGGAGGGATAAGGTCTGATGGGCAAGCTTTATGTTGTGGGAACTCCCATAGGCAATCTTGGGGATATGACATTCCGTGCAGTTGAGACCCTTAAAAATGTGGATTTCATCTGTGCCGAGGATACCCGTGTCACTCTTAAACTGCTGAACCATTTTGAGATAAAAAAACAGCTGATATGCTATCAGGAACATAATGCCGCAAAGGCTGGCGAGCAGATACTCGCAAGGCTGATAGGCGGAGAGAATGCCGCTATCGTCACCGATGCGGGTATGCCCTGTATATCCGACCCCGGTGAGAAGCTGGTGAAGCTTTGCGCCGAGAATGATATCAAAGTCGAGGTAGTTCCGGGACCATCGGCGGTAATATCCGCACTGGCAATAAGCGGACTGAATACATCAAGGTTCAGGTTCGAGGGCTTTCTCTCGGTAAACAAGCGCCAGAGATTCGATCACTTAGCCCAGGTGCGTGACGCTGAGGAAACCCTGATATTCTACGAAGCACCCCACAAGCTTCACAAGACCCTGAGAGATATGCTGGATTATTTCGGCGACAGGCGTATATCTCTGTGCCGAGAGCTTACAAAGCTCCACGAGGAAGTGATACGCACAACACTTTCGCAGGCGCTGGAGATGTATCCCGACAATAAAACCGCAAAGGGCGAGTTCGTGCTTGTCATCGAGGGTGCTGCCCCCGAGGATACAGAAGAAGCTGATACAATAGAAAAGGCATATGAGCAGGTGAAGGCTCTTGTGGAAAAGGGCGTGCGCGGCACAGATGCCTGCCGTGAGATAGCGAAGTCAACAGGATTCTCAAAAGGCGAGCTTTATGCTATGCTGGTGGAGGATAATTCCCGATAAGGCAGCAGTGTTCAAAGTTGACTGCCCCCATTCGTACCGCACCTGCGGGTTTTCAGTAAATGTTATTCCCGACTTAGTTAGGAGAGGGTAAAAATGAAAATGAAGATAACTGCACTTGCCGCAGCAGCGGTAATGACATTAGCTACGGCTGTTAGTGGCATCAGCGCAGCCGCTGCGGGTATACCTGCGGCTGAGGACAGCAACAATTTTCTGCTGGACTGCGGAAGCAGGGCAGGCTATGACTATCTGGGCACTATGGAAAACGGCGAAGCCCTGCAGGCAGCCTATGACCGTATGTGCGAAGCCGCTGCAGAGCTATGGTGCAATACCAACAAGACTCTTGACAAAATATCGGTATACCACACCTATGCAGCTATTCCCTACGACGGTCTTGATTATAATACTGTCGGCATAGTCTACCTGACTTTCAGGAACGATTTCCCACTTTATTATTTTACTGATTGTATGATGGTAGGGGATAAGACGAATTTTTATCTGATATCTGACAGCAGCTATGCAAATGGCAGCACAAGGGCTCAGGCTCAGCAGGATATAATGGATTATATCATAAGCGTAGCCGAAAAAGCCGAGGATGCAGGTTCGGATTATGAAAAAGCAAAGATAGTTCATGATGCTATAAATGAAGACCTGGAATTTGCATATGACACATACGGTGAACCCGAACGTGAGGCTTGGGCGCACAATGTTCTGGGTGCCTGTCAGAACGGCAAGGGTGTTTGTGAGTGCTATGCAAGGGTATATCAGGCTGTGCTTAACTATCTTGACATCGACAATTATATCGTTTCGGGCATAGCCGAAGGCGGTGACCACGCATGGAACGCAGTAAGGCTTGATGACGGCAAATGTTATTATGTTGACTGCACCTGGAACGATATGCTGGAGACAGATTTCTACTTTGCAAAGGGCGAAAACACCATGAGCAAAGATCACACAGTCGATGTCCCGACAGATGACCCCATGCGGTTCTTTATTGAGCTCCCCGATATCTCGGATACGGATTATGACGCTTCTGCGATAAAAAAATCGAGAGTAAAGGGTGATGTCAACGGCGATGGGTTTATCAACATTACCGATATCACGATCACCGCTGCCAATATAAAAGGCAAGAAGCTCCTCAGTGAAGAAAACTTTAAGTATGCCGATATGAACGGCGACGGCAAGGTGAATATCACCGACCTTACAAAGATAGCTGCCATTGTCAAAGGCAAGGCAAAATAAAAAGACAGGAGAATAAAGATGAGAAGAAACAAAACGATAGCGATATTCGCGGCAGCGCTCATGCTGGGCAGCTGTTCTGAAACACCCGAAAAAGCAGAAAACAGTTCGGCAGAGGAAAGCACTGCCGAGACAACAGCAGTCACCGCCAAGGCAGATGACACTCCCAGCCCGGCTGAGGATACCACAAGTGATGAGGAAGACACCCTCTATGACTGGACACCCATATCAAAGGCGTATCTTGCAGGCGACCCCTCGGGTCTCGATGAGATGCAGACAGAGATATACAAAAGGGCATCGTATGTTATCGATAAAGTTATCACCGATGATATGGACGATTATGCCAAGGAACTTGCGATACACGATTTTATCGTGCAGAACGTCACCTATGATATAAATATGCTGGGCATATTTGAAGAACACGGCGAACACGCCGCCGACCCCTACGGCGCACTTGTTGACGGCAAATGCATATGCAGCGGATATACCACTACGTTCAATATGTTCATGGATATGCTGGAGATACCCTGCACTTCCACACTTGCGGCTGCTGACGCTAATGAAGCACACGCATGGAACATGGTGCAGATAAACGGTCACTGGTACTATATGGATGTTACCTGGGACGACCCTGTACCGGATAGTAAGGGCAGACCCGAACAGCACAAGTATTTCAACACCTCAAAGGAGGTAATGGCTGACCGTCACCTCTGGGACAGCAGCAGCGACCCTGTCTGCGATACAGATGAGGACAGCTACGCCGCACACGAACTTGTAACAGTTAGTTCCACCGAGGATATAGTTAATGTTATGGAAGCCGCATTTGATAAGCGTTCCATGAATGTGTATATCATTCCCGAAGACCCTGAGGGCTGGTCGCTTGAAGAAGCCGATGATTCGGAGACGTATCTTAATGCCTCGCAGATAGGCGGAGATATGCTCAAAAAAGCACAGAAAGAGTTCTCCAAAAACCACGGCAGCTGTATCTGCCAGTGGCAGCGCATGCAGATAGGCGATAAGGTAGCCGCCGCAGGATATATGTTTGTATTTTGATCGAAATAAGAAAGCCCGTGCGTGATGCACGGGCTTTTTGCTGTCCTGTGTCAGAAGATCATGCTTCTTCCTTGCTGTTTGCAACTTTGATGGAAATAACGTGAGAAAGATTGAGATATACTGATTCTGCGCCTTTTTCAACAACTATCCATTCGTTTGAGATATCTCTCAGCACATAATTGCGGTACTCACCGTCATTGGTGGCAAAGTTGCATTTGACTCCTATAAGCTCTCTGAAAAAATCACTCATGTTACATACCTCCGTTTATTTATTCGGTCCTTCCGACCGTAAGCTACTTGTTCAGCTTTGGCAGAAACGGCTTCTCGCAGGCTCTCTTGAACCTGAAAGGCAGGCTTTCCTCGGGCTTGATGGGAAAAACGAAAAACGAGCGTATACCCTTGAGGTTTGACCCCATTATATCCGTGAATATCTGGTCGCCAACGGCGGCAACCTCGCTTTTTTTCAGCCCCATGCGCTTAATAGCTCTGCTGTACCCGAAAGTAAGGGGCTTTGCGCCCTCGCACTCAAAGTTGATACCCAGCTGCTGTGCAAAGGGTGTAACTCTCGGTGCGTGGTTGTTGGATACTATCATCAGCTTTATGCCGCTCTGCTTCATAAGCTCTATCCAGTCAAGG
Organism: Hominimerdicola alba; assembly: GCF_900112155.1. Lineage (GTDB taxonomy): Bacteria > Bacillota > Clostridia > Oscillospirales > Ruminococcaceae > Hominimerdicola > Hominimerdicola alba_D. The sequence continues at coordinate 54,731 of NZ_FOKQ01000019.1, forward strand.
CTCGACTGCGGCACAACGGGATTGTTGTGGGTAGTCAGTGTGTTGTCAAGGTCGAGCAGAAGCCCTTTTATACCATGCTTTTTAAGAAAATCGGGAGTAATATCCTTCACCTTGTCAAAAACATATGTCGGTTTGAAAAAAAATATCATATATTCACCTTTGCCTTTTATCTTATAAAGTAATTATAGCATATTTTTCGATAAAAGTAAAGCCCTCGCGCGGACACGCGGCTCCCTCACCCGATAAATAGTATTAAAGATGACTTATGTCAGGTTCGGGGTCATACTTGATGAAGAAATAATTGCATACGCTGTGTTTGAAGTTAGTTGCGATACGGTTAATCCTCCACGCTGTATTCAAAATTCTCCCACCTGAGCACCATGCCTTCGTCTGTCTCATCGGGCAGAAGTGCCATCGCAACGAGGATATCCTCGCCTGTTTCGGTGTTTGTAAGATGAGCGTAATCGCCGTCTATCCTTGCAACTTTGTAAATTATAGGTCCCATAGTTTATTCTCCTTATCCGAATGCTGTGTTGCCCTCGCCGACTATCTCGGTGAGTTCGTTCATTATCCTGTCGTTTATTCGTATCCTGCGGGCGCCTTTTATGGCGGTTCGGCGGTTCAGGTCTGAAAAATAGACCGTCAGCCCGGTGCCGCTCTCGCTGGCGTATTTGTGTGCCGCCGCGCTCAATGCTTCAAGTCGGGGCTTGTCCCTTGAATCCAGTCGCAGACATATCCCCATGCCCAGCGCTTGTGTTACGAATCTTTCGCCTGTTTCCACAAGGTCAGCCATAATCTTCGGGGGTTCGTCGTCTTTCACCGATACCTTGCCCCTTACGTGGAGGACTGCGTTCTCGCTTATCAGTTTGCCTGTAGCCATGTATACTTTCGGGAATACCACCATCTCGATCTCGCCTGACTTGTCCTCACAGGCGGCAAAGCACATCATATCGCCTTTTTTGGTGGCGAAAGCGCGTTTCTTTGTCACCATGACGAGTATATCAGCCGTTTTGCCCTCGCCGCTCAGTCCTGCGTCAAGTATAGTCCTTACCGCCGTGAAGCCCGCCGCTTTTGCAAAAGGCTCGCAGGGGTCTATGGGGTGGGCTGAAAGATACATTCCCAGCGCTTCATGCTCGAAAGCGAGAAGTTCTTCCGATGAAAACTCCTCTGCATCAATGAGTGGCTTTTCAAGATCTCCACCGCCTGAACCGCTGCTGAAAAAGTCCAGCTGACCTTCAAGTCTGTCGTTTGCCGACCTGCTGAGGTCGCCAAGTATCACGCCGCAGTTTATCAGCTTTTCATGCCTGTTCAGCGGCAGAGAATCCATCGCCCCCGCTTTTATCAGGGCTTCGGCTGTTTTGGTGTGGATATCCCTGCCCTGCATACGTCGGCAGAAATCCTGTAGACTGACAAATTCGCCGCTGAGGGAACGCTCTCTTATTATCGAAGCTATCGAATTGCTTCCAAGCCCCTTTATCCCCAGAAGTCCGAAGCGTATGGAATCGCCCTCGCCCCTGAAACCGCCGAAGCTCTTGTTGATATCCGGGGGGAGCACAGCCACGCCCCGCTTTTTAACGGCTGAGATGTATCCGTAAAGCTTTTCCGTACTTTCGTTGATAGCGTCCGTCATCAGCGCCGAGAAATATTCCTTGAAAAAGTGGCATTTAAGATAAGCTGTTCTGTAAGCTACAGTAGCGTATGCCGCCGCATGGGATTTGTTGAATGCGTAACTGGCAAAGCTTGTCATCTCATCGAATATCTCGTTGGCTGTCTTTTCGGGTACGCCGTTGGCTACCGCACCGCAGACATCATCATCGCCCCACACGAAAGCCTTGCGCTCGTTTTCAAGCACATCAGCCTTTTTCTTCGACATGGCACGCCTTACAAGGTCAGCCCTTGCGAATGAGTACCCCGCCAGTGAGCGGAATATCTGCATTACCTGCTCCTGATAGACTATACAGCCGTAGGTGACTTCAAGTATCGGGCGGAGCATGGGGTGCTTGTAGGTCACGAGTTTTGGGTCGTGGCGGCAGCGGATATAGTTCGGTATGGAATCCATAGGTCCTGGACGGTACAGCGAAAGCACCGCGATAAGGTCTTCTATACCCGATGGGCGAAGCTTCATTATAGTTGCCGTCATTCCGCCTGATTCAAACTGAAAAACACCCTCTGTCTCGCCGCGGGAGAGCATTTCGTAGACTGCCTTGTCGTCCAGCGGGATATGCTCGATATCAAAGTCGGGGTGAGTCTTTTTTATCTCGTCACAGCAGTGCTTGATTATAGTAAGGTTGCTCAGCCCCAGAAAATCTATTTTCAAAAGCCCCAGCCGTTCAAGCACCGTCATGGTGTACTGGGTGGAAACTGCACCGTCGCGGGCATACAGCGGCACATAGAAGTCAACAGGCTCTTTTGTGATAACAACGCCTGCCGCATGGGTGGAAACGTTCCTCGGCATACCCTCTATTAGTATGGCTGTATCGATTATTTTCCTGAGCTTCATATCGCTGTTGTACATATCTCTCAGCTCGGGTATCTTTTCCACCGAAACACTCAGCGCCATTGAGCGTGGAGCGGCTTTTGCCAGTTTGTCACCTGTGGCATAGGGCTCGCCCATAGTCCTTGCAACATCGCGGAGTGCCTGCTTTGCACCAAGTGTGCCGAAAGTCGCTATTTGTGCAACGTGGTCAGCACCGTATTTTTCAACAACGTAATCAATGACTCTCTGCCTGCCCTCAACGCAGAAGTCGATATCAAAGTCGGGCATGGTAACTCTTTCGGGGTTTAGGAAACGTTCAAACAGCAGGTCATATTTAAGCGGGTCGATATCGGTGATGCCGATGCAGTAGGCGCAAAGGCTTCCCGCGCCCGAACCTCTGCCGGGACCAACAGGGATATCGTGGCTTTTGGCGTAGTTTATGAAATCCCATACTATTAGATAGTAGTCTGTGTAGCCCATGCCGTTTATGACCGAAAGCTCGTATTCCATGCGTTCAAGAGCTTCTTTTGAGGGCTCGGCGTAACGCCTGTAAAGTCCCTCGCGGCACATATTGCGGAGATACTCTGCGTTGTCTTTTACTCCCTCAATGCCGAAGTAAGGCAGAACAGTGCTTCCGAAGTTTATCTCCACAGTGCACCTTTCGGCTATGCGGACAGTGTTCAGCATAGCTTCGGGCTGTGCGGGGAAAAGTTCAGCCATCTCGTCGGCTGACTTTACGAAGAATTCATCGCTTGGAAAGGATATGGCAGGGTCATCGGTGGTGGTGGCAGTGGATATACACATCAGCACCTGCTGTGCCTGAGAATCCTCACGCCGCAGATAGTGACAGTCATTTGTAAGGCAGAGGGGTATGCCTGTTTCATCTGCAAGCCGTATCAGCGATGGCATGACCCTTTGCTCGGCAGGGTCGCGGTGTTTTTGTATCTCGATGAAGTAGTTATTTTCACCGAAAATATCGCGGTAGAGTTTGGCAGTTTCCACAGCGCCCTTGTAATTGCCGTTGGTTATCTTACGTGCAAGTTCGCCTGCTATGCACCCCGAAAGGCATATCAGACCGTCGTGGTACTTTCTCAGCAGTTCAAGGTCGATTCGCGGACGGCTGTAAAAGCCCTCTGTATAGCCAAGGGATACCAGCTTTATCAGATTGCGGTAGCCTGTTTCGTTTTCGCACAGCAGTATCAGGTGATAGGGCTTGCCATCTCGGGAATCCCTGTCCACGCGGCTGCCCTGTGCCACGTATACCTCGCAGCCAAGTATGGGCTTTATCCCCGCGGCTTTCATGGTATTATAGAATTCTATCTCAGCGAACATATTGCCGTGGTCGGTAACTGCGCAGGCAGTCTGACCTATCTCTTTGAGACGTGCGGCAAGTCTGTCGATACGGCAGGCGCCGTCCAGCAGCGAATATTCACTGTGCAGATGAAGATGAACGAAATCGGGCAAGGGAAGTCCTCCTTTGGTCTGGCTGTTCGGTCAAAGACAAGAAGAGCGCCGAACAAAACTCAGCCGCCGTGTGATGCGGCAGTATATCTTTTATATTATAGCACATTTGTCCGCATTTGCCAATAGGGTATACGTTATTTGGTAAAAAGCGCATAAAACCGATTTTTACTTCTTGGTGTCTTTACATTTGTTTAAAAATATGTTATAATGACTGTATATGACAATACTTATCTTATACTGTCGGAAATACGTCGGTATTATATGGGAGAAAAAAGTCTATGATGATAATGAATTCATTGTGTGCGCTTGCACTTGGGTTTTCGCTGGATATGATACTGGGTGACCCAAATAACAGTTTTTATCCTGCCGAGCTTGTCAGGCGCATGGTGAAAAAGCTGGAGATCATACTGAAAAATGCTTATCTCGACTCACCTGATGCACAGAATATGGCGGGTATAATGTTTGTGGTAATGACCCTGTTGATATGCATGGGTACAAGTCTGGCATTTTTGCTGCTTTGCTACAAGCTGAATGTGATAGTTGGTATCATTGCCGAGGGTCTGCTTTGCTGGGTGTCTATATCGGGCAAGGCGATGAGACGTGGGCTGATGGGTGTTTTCCGCTCGTTAAGAACAAACAATGCCGATGGTGCCCGCAGACATCTAAGGAATATCACCGACCGCGATGTTGAAAGCATGGATGCTTCCGAATGTGCTAAATGTGCTGTGGAAACGGCTTCCGAAAATGCAGTGGATATGATTGTAGGTCCCATGTTCTGGGCTTGCCTTTTCGGCGGACCCGGGGCGGTTTTCTGCAGAGTTGTCAACATCATGGACAATACTGTTGGCTTCAGAGACAAGGAACATCTGCACTTCGGACGTGTGGCTGCAAAGCTTGATGATATCGTGATGTTCATACCCGCAAGGCTTGCGGCAGCATTTATGCGCTGGGACGCAGCTTTCCTAAGGCTGGACAAGAAAAATGCTCAGGAGATATATCTCAGAGACAAAAAGCGTTCCCTCAGCCCAAATTCGGGCTGTACTATGGCAGTAGCCGCAGGTGCGCTGGATATCCAGCTTGGCGGTGACGAGATAAGAAACGGGGTGCTGACAAGACGTCAGCGCATAGGCGATGCACTTCACCCAATTTCCGCAGGTGATGTGTTCTGGGTAAATCAGCTTGTGACAGGCGCAGGCGCAGCAGCTATGCTTTTTGCCGCTGTTATGCGTGTAGCGGCATATATTCTGACGACCCAGCTGATAAAGTAAAAATTTATATCCGATAAAAAAGGCTGCCGTTTCGGCAGCCTTATATTATTTTCGCTTTATCTTATCAATGTTCTCTCGGATATTGCCTTTGATATTCTCTCGGATATTTCCCACGCTGAAATTCTCGCGGAATTCTCTGTAACGTTCCAGACTGTTATGAAGTGTATCGGAGAATCTCAGAGGTACGAAGAAATGGGCGCTTCCCAAGGTTTTTACGCGGAAGGCTTCGATCTGTGCACGGAGTTCGTCTATCTTTACGATGATATTGTGTTCGCGGGCAAACTCGGCTATATTCACCATGTTATTCAGCGAGATGGCCAGGTCGATAAGGAACACGCCGTAATAAAGACCGACAAAGAAAGTGAATTGCAGGTTATTTATCAGCAGTTCCACGGTGTGGGTTATGGGCGGGTCAAGGAAGAAGCAGTAGCCCAGACTAAGCAGCAGCCAGAAAAAGCTGTACATCGGGCAGATTATGCCTTTTATATTGCCCCAGAACTGCGTGTAATCCCACAGCATTATCTTCATCTTGACTATGAATATCAGTCCCGTGAAGTATTCCAATGCGGTGATACAGGCTGCCATTATAACAAATAATACGGCTTTTCGCAGGTAGTTGTTATCTATCGGGATAAAACGCTCTATCCTGCTCATCCAGAAAAGCAGCAGCAGTGAAAGTCCGTAAAGCGGGAGATACGGACCTGTAAGGAAACCTGGGTTGAGCCATTTTCGCTCAACGTTGACGGGGTCGAAAAACTTACGGTAGAAAAATTCCAATACCCAGCCTATCATGCTGCCCAAGGCAAACAGGTAGGCGTTCTGTATGAATGGCAGCATAAGCTTCCTCCTTAGTAAATGTCAAGTTTGTATATAGTTCTTGTGAAATATCAGGGTCATTTACAGGGTCTTGTTTTTCCATTCTTCGCGCCTTTTGTATTCCTCAAAACGCTGTGCTTCCTCATATTCCTCGCGTATCTCCTGACGGTCGCTGTGACCGAAGGACGGTATGGAGGCAAAGAATAGAACTATAAAGGATACGATCACAAGTATGATCGTCAAAGGTTTGCCTATTTTATCCGAAAATATCGCAGTGGGTATTATTATCGCTGTAAAGATCAGGGTGCAGATCACCCATTTTTTGACGATAGCTTTTGTTTTAGTCATGTTGTGATACCTTTCAGTTTTTCCCATTCCCTGCGTGTTATGGCGCAGGCGTAGGATATCTTGTTTTTCTCGTCGGGGTATTCCTTTATCTTTTTCATGCCGTTTGCCAGAGCGGTCTTATACGAAGCTGTGTTTGTATACTTCATATATGAATACAGCACATCGTAATCTGTATTCTCAAAAGCCCAGTCGCGGACAGCCTGTGCGGCTTCCTTGCCAAGACCTCTGCGCCAGTACTTTTTATGCACATGGTAGCCTATCTCGGGGAGTTGTTCGCCGTCTATATTCTGTATGGTAAGTCCGCAGTCGCCTATGAATTCACCTGTTTCTTTCAGCACCAGCGCCCACAGACCGAAGCCGTACTTTTTATAGTTGTCGATGTTCCAGAGTATCCAGTTGCGCACTCTTTCTTCATCGAAAGGCTTTGGATAATGCGCCATGGTCTCCTCGTCGGAAAGTATCTCGTACAGCGCATCGAAGTCTTCGAGCGTGTATTCTCTCATAATAATTCTTTTTGTTTTAATATTCACGTAATATCTCCTTATATTATAGCAAAAAAATGAGGTCAGGTCAAGTGTCTGAGCCTCATTATTCTTATAAAATATCAAATGTTTACTTCAGCTGAGTTTTCTCAGCGCTTATCCATTGGGTTACTCTTGGTTTGGCTGTCTTTCAGATTGACGGCAAGTATATGCCTTGTGGGGAAAAACTCATATAGGTGCAGTGATGTTATCTTTCCGCCGAAAGTTGAAAAATCTTCCATTACATGGGGCAGTGCCTTGTAGATGACTTCCGGGGCATCGATAAGAAAAGTAGTGTGAGCTGTCCAGTTGGTGCTGTCACCGAATCTTTCTTTCAGAGAAAGCAAATCGTGACTTACATCAGGGGCTGCGAAAAGCACCTGCGCTCCGCCGAATATCCCGACGTGGTTGACAGTCACATCAAATGCGCTGACTTCATAAGCAGTTTTCCTCACGAGTTTTTTTAGCTCTTCCTCCTTATCACAGGGGAAAGAACCCAGCGTTATATGCATTGGGATATTTTTGGTATGAAAGCCCGAAAATCCCAGACTATAGAGCTTATCCTGTATTCCCGAAAGATATGCTTCGGTCTTGTCATCATATCCTGCAAGCACGTAAAGAGCCTTGTCTGCCATGATAATTACCTCACATTATAAAAACAAGGCAAGGGCAAGCGCCCCTGCCTTGAATATTTGTTTGAATTACATACCTGAGGTTGCAGAGTAGTTGGGAGCTTCCTTGGTGATGTAGATATCGTGAGGATGGCTCTCCTTCAGACCTGCACCTGTTATGCGGATGAACTTAGCCTTTTCGCCCAGTTCAGCAACAGTGTGGCAGCCACAGTAGCCCATACCTGCTCTGATACCGCCAACCAGCTGGAAGATGGTATCGGAAACGGGACCCTTGTAAGCAACACGACCCTCAACGCCCTCGGGAACAAGCTTCTTGGAGTTGGTCTGGAAGTATCTGTCCTTGGAACCCTTAGCCATAGCAGCCATAGAGCCCATGCCTCTGTATACCTTGAACTGTCTGCCCTGATAGATCTCGGTCTCGCCGGGAGCTTCATCGCAGCCTGCAAGCAGTGAGCCAAGCATTACAACGCTTGCGCCTGCAGCCAGAGCCTTTACGATATCGCCTGAATACTTGATACCGCCGTCAGCGATAACAGGGATACCGTACTCAGCAGCTGCACAAGCAGCGTCGTATACAGCAGTTATCTGAGGAACGCCTATACCTGCCACAACTCTGGTGGTGCAGATAGATCCGGGGCCTATGCCGACCTTGATAGCGTCAGCGCCTGCCTCGCAGAGAGCTCTTGCAGCTTCAGCAGTTGCAACGTTGCCTGCGATAACGGGTATATTCGGGAAGTTGGACTTCAGCTTCTTCAGGCATTCGATAACGTTCTTGGAATGACCGTGAGCGGAATCCAGTGCGAGTATATCTACCTGAGCATCGATAAGAGCGCCTGCTCTTTCGAGGATATCCTGTGTCATGCCTACAGTAGCGCCGCAGAGCAGTCTGCCCTTGGCATCTCTTGCAGAATTAGGATACTGAACAGCCTTTTCGATATCCTTTATGGTGATAAGACCCTTGAGGTGACCCTCATTGTCAACGAGAGGCAGCTTTTCGATCTTGTGCTGCATGAGTATCTTCTTTGCACCGTTGAGGTCTGTATCAACAGGAGCTGTAACAAGGTTGTCCCTTGTCATAACTGTGCCTATCTTCATAGAGAAATCGGTGATGAAGCGGAGGTCTCTGTTGGTGAGGATGCCTTCCAGCTTGCCGTTCTCATCAACTATCGGAACACCCGATATCTTGTATTTGCCCATCAGCTTGTCCGCTTCTTCAACGGTCCTGTCAGCTGTCAGGGAGAAAGGATTAACGATAACGCCGTTTTCAGAACGCTTTACCTTGTCAACTTCCTCAGCCTGCTGAGCGATGGTCATATTCTTGTGGATTATGCCTATGCCGCCTTCACGGGCGATAGCTATAGCCATCTTGGACTCTGTTACAGTGTCCATAGCAGAGGTCATGATAGGTGTGTTAAGGACGATGTCCTTGGTAAGATGGGTGTGTAAGTCCACCATGTCAGGTGTACAATCGCTCTCTCCGGGGATAAGGAGAACATCGTCGAAGGTGAGACCTTCTTTTCCGAACTTGCTGTTTGCGTTAGTATCGAGCATAACATTACCTCCCACATTGTAATTCGGTGTTAATTTATTTACTTATAATATCATATAATGATACACGATTTTCTTTGATTTGTCAACAGAAATTTTGCAAATTAACTATTAATTTCACGCATTATCAGACAACCTGACGAAGACACTTTGAGGGCGTTTTTGACGCTCCTGAAAATGTGTGTAAAACCGCGGTGATTCGGCACTTTTTGTGCGAGACTAACAAAAGTAAAGTCAGATTTTCTACGTATCAGATATGCTTTTGGGTATAGTCAAAATGGGATATATGAGTTATAATTATTCTGTATTAAATTATTCACAAAAAGAATGGAGATGTATTGTATGAAATTTACATATTTATTTGCAGTTACAGCAGCACTTATCCTTGCGGGTTGCGGTTCGTTTACAGAGCGCCCTGCGGACAGTGATCCTGCTTCCGGGGACTTAAAATCTCAGGCTGCAACCGATGCTGAGAACAGCGAATCAGATGTGTCCTCGGAAGATGCAGCTGAAAGCGGCGAGGTGATATCCGAAAGCAGTATCGCCGATTCCAACAGTGAAGCTTCCGAAAGCCGCGGGGATACTCCCGATGAAAGCATAGCTGACGGCAAGGTCGGTCTGTTTACAGGCGGGCTTGATGATGACGGCAGGGGAGATGACGAGGAACATTTCGGGCTGGAAACAGGCTTTGCACCGGGTATATGGTGGTCTTTCTGTGACAGCGGCGATATGTACTATGAGTTCGCAACAGACGGTACAGGAATGAGGGTGTACCAGGCAGATGGATTCAAGGAAGGCTTCACCTATGAGATGGATGACGGCTGTGCTGTGTTCAGCTTTGCGGGCAATGCGGGGGGCACTTCGGAAAAAACTCGTGCTAAAGCCGAGGAACGCGGTGGTGACGCTGTGCTTACCTTTGAAGATGATAACCACACAGAGGAACTTGTGTACATGGGCAATATAGGTTTTGACGAGTTCACGTTCTTCAATAACAATGAACTGGAAGAAATGGCGCGGGAATACTACAAGCAGCACAATGATACGGGATATGTGCCTGAATTCTGCGACATTTTAAAGCCTGAAGAGAATAACGATATAGTCATACGCCTTTTTGATATCGTAGGCAATAACACATCCACGGCTAACTGGTATTACATTGACCGATTCACGGGCAAAGGCAAGGATATGATGGATAATGAGATCGATCTGACCACGGTGCTTAAAGGCTGATACCGCGATTGACAATACGGGCGGATAGGTGTATAATATACTGGTGTTGGATCGTTTTTATAAAGGGAGGTCTATCCATGAATAAACTTATCAGGAGTACGGTATCCCTGCTGTGTGCGGGTGCAATGGCATCGGGCTGTATATCTGTTATGGCGGAAAAAGTATCCACTACCAGGGGAGATGTCAACGGTGACGGCGTAGTAAATGTAACTGATGTGGTCAAAACTGCCGCTCATGTCAAGGGCAAAAAGCTCCTCTCTGGAGAGAGCCTGAAAAATGCAGACGTTAATTTCGACGGCAGTGTGAATGTTACCGATATTACGCGGATAGCGGCGTTTGTAAAGGGCAAGAAGAACCTGCCCTCCGACCCGAATTCCGCTGATGAGAGGTTCAAGGGGTATGACGCATACCTTATTTTTGCTGATGGCAGTATGAACTGGGGCAACTGGAATGGTCAAGGTCACCCGGGAGCGGCTTCTTACGGTATTGATGCCGATGTTACAGGGGACGGCGTATATACTGTCAGCATAACCAGGGACAGCATAACTTCTGTAGACGACATGGGTAAGAATCCATCGCTTATATATTCTAATGATGGGGCAAACGGCAGTTACCTGCCCTGGGCTAATGACTGTACTATAATGTGTGTTGATATCACAGGTCTGCTGGACGGTACTCTCGGGGCTGACGGCACTGAACTTGAGGGCTTTCTTGAGAATGGCTCAAATCCTAACGTCAATAAGCACGTAAAGGGCAAGTTCAGGGGTGACGAGTTAAAGGTCGAGGTCAAAAGCATAAAGGTCGATGATGAAGAACTCTGGTTTGACCCGAGCAAAGTGCGCTACGGAAATCTCGATGAAGAGGACAACTGCTACCGCATAGAGATAGCTAACCTTATATCCGGTGATGCAGATGACGCAGCGATAAATGTGAATAATTTCTTCTTCTCGGACGAGCTTAGCGTCACATTCAGCATATATGGTATAGATTGATTCTATGACGAACCGGATCCCCGAGAAAATAGCTGTAGGGAATTAATGCGGTTTGAATGTTGTCAAAAATCAATATATCTTAAAAATAATGTAAAAAGTCGGATTTATAGGGTATTTTATTGAAGGGCAATATGCTATAATGGTGAAGTAAACTAAATAGATATGCAAAGGTGCAGAAAGTCCTTGTGTAAGGGGCTTTCTGCTTTTTTGATAAAAATATGGGCAGAGGATATGCTGTAATAATCAGCGGCAGAAGTCTGCTCTCCCACGAATATTCCGATAAAGCACCCAAAGTTTCAGACAACTTGGTACGAAAGTCATTGACAAATATCGTTTTATTGTGGTATATTATAGGACAAGCAAAGGCGCTGTGATGTTAGGATTACAGCGCCTTTATTTTTTAGCGGGAGGTGGAAAAATATGGGTAGACTTTACAAGGTACTGATAGTAGACAACAATCTGGGAACATTCGACAGACTCAAAAAGATGCCGGTATGGCAGGAAAATGGTTTTGAGATATTCAGCAAGACCTCTGACAGTGAGAATGCACCCGAAATGTGTCTTAAAAACAATATCGATCTGCTCGTTTGCTTCAACCGTTTGCCCGCTATTTCGGCAGAAGCTGTAATAAGCGCGGTAAAGACGGTATCTCCCGGTACATTCTGTCTGGCGGTGAGCCCTTTCGATGACTCGGAGAATATGCGCAAATGCTTTCTTCTGGGCGTTATCGATTATATCACCGAACCTGTAAGCGAGATAAGGCTTGGCGAAGCCCTTGCAAGAGTATCCGAGCGCATAGGCGACAGCTTCGTGACAGGGGAGTACGACCTTACGGTGGAAGAATTCATGGCGGAGTATTCTTCAAAGGACGCTAAATTCTCCGAGAGGATAAGGGAGTTCCTGCTGCTTTCGGAAAAGACCACTGTCACTACCGAGAATGCCGCAGATCATTTCGGCTTCAACAAGGACTATTTCGGCAGGCTTTTCAAGCAGAAAATGGGTATGACTTTCGGTGATTTCTATAAGAAATTCCGTATAAAGTACGCTGAAAAGCTCCTGCTTTCGGGCAGGTACAAGGTGTACGAAGTCAGCGCGATGCTGGGCTTCTCCTCGGTGGATTACTTTACCACGGTCTTCAAGAAACTTACGGGTAAAACGCCCTCTGAACTTAAAAGATAATAGTGCAGTCTGTTTTACACTGGAATATGTATGATTTTTATAGTATCGTGTACCGAGAATATATGGTATAGTTAAAATTGCGGATATCTGCACAGTCGGTATCAGATCCGATACTTAACATAGCTCAATTCCCATCTTATCTTAAATAAACGGAAACGAGGGCAGGTCCTGTGATCTACCCTTTGTTTTCGTATTATGAGAGATTTGGGTTACGCAACGGCTATCGGAATGTTAGTGGCAAAAGTCTGATTTTTATAGGATATGATAAATTGACTTTTTACCTCAAATACTGTACACTAAAAGACAGTTAAGGCAATGGCGCCAATGGACTGCTCTTTTAGGGCGGTTTATTCGTCATTGCTTTTTTATTTTTATGTAAAAATATCATCAGGAGGTATTAGCGCAATGTCATCGTATGTAGAAGAAATAATTGAGCAGGTCATCAAGCAGAACCCTGCCGAGCCCGAGTTCCATCAGGCTGTAAGAGAGGTACTGGAGTCCATCAAGGTAGTTGTGGACGCTAACGAGGAGAAGTTCAGAAGAGATGGTCTTCTGGAGAGACTTGTTAACCCTGAGAGACAGATTAAGTTCAGAGTTCCGTGGGTTGACGACAAGGGCAACGTACAGGTAAACACAGGCTACCGTGTACAGTTCAACTCTGCTATCGGTCCTTACAAGGGCGGTCTGAGACTTCACCCCTCTGTAAACCTGGGTATCATCAAGTTCCTGGGTTTTGAGCAGATCTTCAAGAACAGCCTTACAGGTCTGCCTATCGGCGGCGGCAAGGGCGGTTCCGACTTCGACCCCAAGGGCAAGTCCGACAGAGAAGTTATGGCATTCTGCCAGGCATTTATGACTGAGCTCTGCAAGTACATCGGCGCTGACACCGACGTTCCCGCAGGTGATATCGGTACAGGTGCTCGTGAAATCGGTTATATGTTCGGTCAGTACAAGAAGATCAGAGGTCTGTTCGAAGGCGTTCTGACAGGTAAGGGCCTTACATACGGCGGTTCTCTGGCAAGAACAGAGGCTACAGGTTATGGTCTGCTGTATCTCGTTGAGGAGCTGTTCAAGTCTCACGGCAACGATATCGCAGGCAAGACAGCAGTAGTTTCCGGCGCAGGCAACGTTGCTATCTACGCTATCCAGAAGGCACAGCAGCTGGGTGCTAATGTAGTTACATGCTCCGACTCCACAGGCTGGGTATATGATCCCGATGGTATCGATGTTGCAGCTCTGAAGCAGATCAAGGAAGTTGACAGAGCAAGACTTACAGAATACAAGAAGTACAGACCCAATTCCGAGTATCACGAGGGCAGAGGCGTATGGCAGATCAAGTGCGATATCGCTCTTCCTTGCGCAACACAGAATGAGCTCGATATCGAGGATGCTAAGCAGCTCGTTGCAAACGGCGTAACAGCTGTATGCGAGGGCGCAAATATGCCTACTACCGAGGAAGCTACAAAGTACTTCCAGGATAACGGCGTATGGTTCGTTCCCGGTAAGGCTGCAAACGCAGGCGGCGTTGCTACTTCCGCTCTTGAGATGTCCCAGAACAGCGAGCGTCTGAGCTGGACATTCGATGAGGTTGACGCTAAGCTGAAGAACATCATGGTAAATCTCTTCCATAACATCGACGATGCTGCTAAGAAGTACGGCTTCGAGGGCAACTATGTTGTTGGCGCAAACATTGCAGGTTTCGAGAAGGTTCTCGATGCAATGAACGCACAGGGTATTGTATAATCAGGAGTTGAAAGCATGAATATTTCCGAAAGGATAGGTTTTCTGCCGATAGTACCTTTCGAGGACAAGCACCCCGATATGCTTATCGCGCAGTATGAGCCCAATGCAGCTGAAAATATCAGCTGCGGCGAATATTCAATGAATACTGAATGTTGGGATTGACCTTCATCAAGGCACGGCAGCACCGTTTTTCGATGCTGCCTAGTGCTGTTTACGGGAATATCATTCTTTTGAAAGGAGAAGTTAGATGAAGAAAATACTGGTCTGCAGGGAAACCGACCCGCGTGAAACCCGCGTGGCGCTGATCCCCGATGACATCAAGCGGCTCATAAGCATGGGCTACGAAGTAAAAGTGACCCGCGGAGCGGGCGAAAAAAGCGGCTTCAATGACGAGGCTTACGAGAAGGCAGGCGCTGTTCTTGTATCCTCTAACGAAGCAGGATACGAGGGCAGCGAAATTATTTTGAGGATAATGAAGCCCGAAAGCATCCAGGGTATCCCCTCAGGCGCTCTCCACCTCAGCTACCTCGATCCGTTCAATGAAAAGGAATTGCTGAACGATTTCGCAAAATCAGGTATCCAGGCAGTTTCTCTGGAAATGATCCCCAGAACTACATTGGCACAGAAAATGGACGTTCAGTCCTCACAGACCTCGCTGGCAGGTTATACAGCTGTAGTAAACGCTGCTGCTAAACTGCCTAAGATACTCCCCATGATGGTTACTCCTTCCGGTACTATCCAGCCCGCAAGAGTGTTCATCATCGGTGTCGGCGTTGCAGGTCTTCAGGCAATAGCTACTGCAAAGAGACTCGGTGCTCGTGTTGATGCATTCGATACACGTCCCGTAGTTGAAGAACAGGTAAAGTCCCTTGGCGCATCTTTCGTAAAGATCGACCTGGGTGAAATGGGACAGACCGATCAGGGCTACGCTAAGGAGCTTACCCCCGAGCAGATAGCTAAACAGCAGGAAGCTCAGGCTAAGGTCTGTGAAAGAAGCGACATCGTCATCACCACCGCTAAGGTATTCGGAAGAAAGGCTCCCCGTCTTATCGGCAAGGATGTCCTTGATCGTATGAAGAAGGGCGCAGTTGTTGTAGATATGGCAGTTTCCACTGGCGGTAACGTTGAAGGCTCTAAGCTCTTCGAGGACGTTGTTACCGAAAACGGCGTAACTATCATGTGCGGCGATATGCTTGAAAGACAGGTACCCTATGATGCATCAAAGATGCTCTCAGGTAACTTCTACGCATTCCTGACCCACTTCTATGATAAGGAAAGCAAGGAACTCAAGGTAAATCTCGAAGATGAGATCATGCGCGGCTGCCTGCTCACACAGGGCGGACAGATAATCCATGAGCGCTTCAAGAATAACTAAGTCTTAAAGCAAATGAATCGGAAAATGTTTTCTTTAATTTGATCAGGAGGTAAAGTAAAATGGCGACAGGCGAAATTCTTTTGCTGGTATTCGTGTTCGTTATCGCAGGATTCCTGGGCGTAGAGCTTATCTCGAAAGTGCCCTCGCAGCTGCATACACCCCTTATGTCGGGTACAAACGCGATCTCGGGCATCACTATTGTCGGTGCGATATCTGCAACAGCAGTAGCACTTCAGACAGATGGTATGCTCAGCAATATCTGCGGATTTGCAGCGATAGTTCTTGCAACCATAAACGTTATCGGCGGCTATCTGGTAACAGACAGAATGCTTGGTATGTTCAAGAAAAAAGGGGAGGATAAGAAGTGAATTTTGAAAATATCCGCACCGTCTGCACGACAGTGCTCTATATGGTATCCTCTGTACTGTTTATAAGAGGCATCAAGCTTCTGGGTAAGGCAGACACAGCACGTAAGGGTAATCTGATGTCTTCCGTAGGTATGCTCATCGCAGTAGTAACCGTGCTTTTCGAGAAGCAGGTAACAGACACAGT
>NZ_FOKQ01000022.1 GCF_900112155.1 Hominimerdicola alba
GCCCTTAAGATAAGATATCCCATCTTTATGAGTAAGACCCCTTGAAGACTACAAGGTTGATAGGCACAAAGTGTAAGTGCAGTGATGCATTAAGCTAGCGTGTACTAATTGGTCGAGGGCTTGTCCTAAATTATGTTAGTCCTTAAATGTTTCATTATTCAATTTTGAGGTTATTGTCCTCAATCTATAGTCGGTGATCATTGAGATGAGGTCACACCTGTTCCCATGCCGAACACAGAAGTTAAGCTCATCTTCGCTGAAAATACTCGGCGGGCGACCGCCCGGGAAAATAAGTTGTCGCCGGCTCTTCCCAAAACACTCTTCGGAGTGTTTTGGTATATCTGCCTCCTTAGCTCAGTCGGTAGAGCATGCGGCTGTTAACCGCAGGGTCGTTGGTTCGAGTCCAACAGGTGGCGCTATTTACTCCGTGATTTTTCTTCACGGAGTATTTTTTGTATATAAATAAATCAGGAAGAAACGATATTCTCGATTCTTCCTGATTTGTTTCATAAAATAGTTGTCAGCTCACTCAAGCTATTGATGATCTGATCGGGAGCGGCTTTTGTGGGATCTAGCTGCTGATAGGCTGCTATGCCCTGCTTTATCCATATGGTTTTCATGCCAAGCTCTATTGCGGGGTAGATGTCATTGTCTAGGCGGTCGCCGATCATGGTGGCATTTTCTGTGGTGCAGTTTGACATTTCCAGTGCTTTGAGGAATATGGCTTTGTCTGGTTTGGATATACTCAGTTCGGATGAAGCTGCTACTGTGCTGAAATATTTCAGCAAGTCCCAGCTGCGAAGTCTGTCCTCAGTACCTGTGGGCTGGTTTGCGATTACGCCAAGCTTATATCCCTTTGCATGGAGATATGCAAGGACTTTTTCTGCGTCAGGGTATGGATATTCGTCCTCGCTGTGCCATGGTGTTCTTTTCAGTCCGAAGTATTCTATTGCTTCCAGGTCGCCGCGCAGGTTCTGTTTGGCGAAGAATTTGCGCTTCTCATTTAACTGCTCAAAGGTTATGTCTGTGCCTTCGATGGCATCGAGTATCCTGTGCTCATATGCTTTTGTTTCGTCGATAAGGGTCGAGCCTATATCGAAAAATAGCCATTGTGTTTTCATATTATTTTCCGTTCTGTTAGATTTTTGTTTGAATGGCAGAGTATCGGTTGAAATTTCTCGTGCTATTTAGCTGCATTTACAGCGTACAGTTTACCATATTTATTGTAGTATGTCAAGAAAACGGTGGTGGGTAGTTTTCGCCACTCGTTCCTCGGGTCGAGTTATCGGAAACGCTTACGCTGTCCGATAACGGCGCGGCAATAATTTTTCACAGATAGAAAGAGCGTGGACATTTGTATTGTCCACGCTCTAATTTTTGTTAGCGGTGACTGCGCCTTTCTTTGGCGGGTAGTTCGCTGTGCATTTTGGTTTCGTGCTTTGGTGATTGAGGGCTCTGCCAACAGTCAGCTTTGCTGACTGTGCAAATATCCTGCAAGCTTTTTGCGAAAAGCTTGAGCAAAAGCTCTCTTCCTTGGCAGCGTCGCTGTTCTATTTCTTGCAAGAAATAATGATATCGCAGATGAGGTCTACCTGCTCGGGTTCGAGGTCTGCGTAGAGGGGCAGGGTGAGTACCGAGAGGCTGATCTTTAATGCGTTGGGGGTCAAATTAGGGTCGAATTTGCCGTTGAAGCAATCGAAAGTGTTTGTCAGCGGGTAGAAATACTTTCTAGCGTATATATTGTGGCTCGCCAGTACGTTATAGACCTCGTCGCGGTCGCAGCCGAACTTTTCAGCTTCGATGATAACGGGGAGGTATGCGTAATTTGGCTTTACATCGGGGGAAGTCTTGTTCAGCCTGATGCCATCGACGTTATCCAGTCTTTCGTGATAGCGTTCAACAGCTGCACGGCGCTTATTGATCTCGTCATCAACGTGGTGGAGGTTGCATATACCCATAGCAGCACAGAATTCGTTCATCTTAGCGTTTGAGCCCACGGCATCCACAGCCTCGGGACCGTGGATACCGAAGTTTTTCAAGTCGTATATAGCGTCGCCGAAAGCGGGATCCTTAAAGCAGACCGCGCCGCCCTCGATGGTGTTGAATACCTTTGTAGCGTGGAAACTGAAGCAGGAAACGTCGCCGAAAGAGCCTATACCCTTACCCTTGTATTTCTCGCCGAAGGTGTGTGCGGCATCGTAGATGACTTTCAGACCGTACTTATCGGCTATACGCTGTATCTCTTCAACGTTGCAGATATTTCCGTAAACGTGAACGGGTACGATGGCAGATGTTTTATCAGTGATAAGCGCTTCAAGCTTAGTAGTATCGATGGTGAAGTTATCGGGGTCGATATCGCAGAAAACAGGGGTCAGACCGTTTCTTACTATGGCATGGGTGGTTGATGCAAAGGTAAAGGGAGTTGTGATGACCTCGCCTGTGAGACCCAGCGCCTGCATTGTAAGTTCCAGCGCCATATGACCGTTTGTCAGCAGATCGAGCTTCTCAACACCGAGATACTCTTTCAGGTCTTCCTGCAGCTTTTTGTGCTTGGGACCCATATTTGTGAGCCAGCGAGTGTCCCAGATATCACGTATCTCCTCGCAGTACTCCTCGTACTCGGGCATTGAAGAACGTGTCACCAGTATTTTGCCTGTGACGTACTTATCTATCATTTTAGTGTAGTTTTTATCATTTGAGTTCATCTGCATCATATCTCCCTATAAGCATATTATTTCCGTCCTCATCAAGTACTTTGACGGTGCTGTATATCTTATCGATAGTATCACGGAGCTCCTGTTTGCTATCCGAGCACAGATAGATACGCGCGAACACCTGGGAGTAATCCGCAGGAAGTTTACACACAGTACCGACTTTCATTTTGGGACAAACATAGATAACGCACTTTTCGTTCTTTATCTCGTCAAGTCCGCTGATACTTGCAATCGTACCTTTGGTGGCAAGCAGTGTAAGTGTAACGCCTGTTTTATCAAAGCGGGGATCATCTTTCTCGTTGATAATACTGTCATCGCCCATTGTTCCTGTCAGTGTATGGCGTATCATCATCTGTATCACGTTCATGCCGTTGATGAAGTCGGAGTAATGGAAAGAAAGTGAACCTTCAAGGCGGTAACCGAGATCAACGGTAACAAAATTGCCGTTTTTCATCTTGCCCTGCATAAGCGCATAACCATTTTTCATACCCAGTGATCGGAACAATTCTCTGTACTGAGCGTCCTGTTTTTCTATAAAGCTTTCAAGATATCGTGAGGGGTATACATTTCCGACAGCCTGCTTTATTATTCCTTCTCCGAATCCAAAATCTACCATGATCCTGTCAAGCGAGTTGGAAAGTGTTGCTGTGTCGTTATGGATAGTGTAGAAAAATACAGGTTCGTATCTTGGATCATCACCGTCAAGAAATTCTTCGATGATAGCACGTCCGCTGATGGAAGTTTTACAGGCAGTCTCGTATGCTTTTTTCAGTTCTTCGCGGTCTTTGCAGACAGATACTCCTCTGCTGCCTGCATTATCAACAGGCTTGACGATAACAGGAAAACGGATATTTTCGTCAAGGATATCGTATGCAGCAGTTGCAGGGATACCTGCATTTATACAAGCTTCACGGAATTTATCCTTGCTGAATATCGTTCCCAGATCAGCACCCTCGGTGTAACAGTAAAAGCCCATTCTTTTACATAATTCTGTCAGGCACTCTACACGCCTTTCGCTGTATCCTGCAAGACAGCCGTCAACATTTCTTTCTTTGCAGAGTCTTTCCAGCGCGTCCATATCCGACCAGCTAAGATCATAGGCTTCATCAGCCACATACTTTGCGGGTGCCAGAGACCAGTCGGTGTGGTTGTCTGTCACGATGGTGTACACGCCGAGTTTTTTTGCTTCGTTTATTATCTCGATCTCGACGGTAGTTGCGCCGAGTATCAGCAGTTTTTTACCTTTAAGATCCATTATAGTACTCCTGTTTCCTGAAGCTTTTCAAGAATATATTTCATATCATCATCATCATATCTCTGGTCTGTGGGCAGGGGGAGGATATTTTCAGCGTAATCGTACTCCATGCTGTTTTTATCACAGTTTTCAAAGACATCGCCCCATAGAGTAGGCACGAATATTTTCATCTGCTGGAGCTTTTTCCTGATCTCCGCGCCGTTTTCGATATAGAGCGGATACATGAAAGCACCCCGGGGGATAGTGAGTTTCAGCTTATTTTTACCGCAGAGCTTTTCGTGAAGAAGCTTGAAATTCTCCGTTCTGCGGGATATTATGCGGTCATAGTCGTAAGACCTCAGCAAGTCGGCTGTGAGCTTAGACATATGCTTTATGGGCTCATCGGCGAAGAAATGGTTGTTATCGGAGGATTCCTTATAGAATTCGCCTGCCGTTCTTTCGTACCTGCCCAGTATGTAATGTATGCGTTCAAATGACTCATCTGTGGGGATATCGCGGGTGAGTCTTTGGCTTGTGTAGAGGAAAGCGCCGTCAGGCACACCGAAGTATTTGCGGCAGGTGTACAGCGTAGGCACACCATCAGCGGGGCGCTGAAAATAGCTCTGTGAGTTATCAAAAATCACGCGGCTGTATTTCTGCTTTAAGAAGGATACTTCCTCATTGGATATCTGACCGTAGTAGTTTACGATATACAGCCATTCATCGGGTGCAAGTGGGCTTTCGATGATCGGTCGGAAATCTTCGTCTATGGGGTAGTATCCGACCTCAGTGCCGTATTTAAGGCAGACATTTTTGACCGAGCTGCAAAGAAAATATGGCAGTCTGATCTTTTTGATACCCTCGGTTTCGATAAGGTAGGCAAGGCAGTTCCTGCCGCAGTTCAGCGGGACAGCCCCCTCGTGGTAAACCGTGCCGAAGTAGTTTTCAAATTCGATATATCCGCCTATTTCTTTCATCTCAGTCAACCTTTACACTAATCCATTTTTCTGAATCGTCTATCATATCAAGCATCTCAGCAAGGCTGTCGAACTTCATCAGCAGTATGCCGAGGGTGGTGTTCGCGCCTGTGAATGTGGTGATCTTGTCACCGGGCTTTACTATGATATGATCTTCAACGATCTTCTTTTTTGCGTCTTCGGCGATATCTATTGACTTCAGAACGCCGCTCTGATAGCTGTGTACTGCGTAGTAAGCGTAGAAAGTGTCATAGGGCTGCATCTTAACATCACTCAGGGACATACCCATAGCCGCTTTTACAGAACACTCCACAAGGTCAACGCCTGTGCAGTACTTTATGATATCGGGTATATAATTTCCGCCGTCACGGGGTGCGACCTCCATGAGGTAGACATTATAGTCCTTGTCGATACGCATATCAAAATTATATGTGGTAGTGCCCATATCAAGGAGAGTCAGCAGGCGCTGTATCTCGTTATGTATCTTGGTCTGTACATCGTCGGGCATATTGTAGGGGAAGCTTGCTGAAACAGGGACGAATGGGTTCTCGCATTTCGGGTCGAAATGGTCGTTGGCAAAACATCTGAAAACGAGTTTGCCGTCGATGGAGAGACCGTCGCCTGCTATCTGGTAGCCGAACTTTTCCACAAATTCTTCGACGATAATTTTATGACCTCTTGAAAAGGACATAGCATAGGTTATTTTTTCATTTATCTCGCTGACATCGTCTATCCTGCCAACGCCCTTGCTTCCGGAAGAATCGACGGGCTTGACTATAACGGGGAATCTGAACATGCCGTTGTTAAGATCATTTTCAGCCTCGGCAAGATCATCGTAGCCTTTGGCTTTAGGGGTGCAGAATCCGTTTTCGGCAAGGAATGCCCTGAATTTATCCTTATTGCAGAGGATATCAACAGAACGGTAGGGGCTTCCGGGGAGACCGAGTTTTTCGGCTACGTAAGCTGCGGTAGGTGCAGCGGGGTCGGAAGCGTATGCGAGAACGCCGTCAACGTTTTCCTTTTTTGCAACTTCAAGCACGGCATCTTTGTCCGTGGTGCTTACGAGATAGAATTTATCGGCAGCGTACTGACCCGGATTATCGGGAAGATAATCGCAGAGAACAGTATAGCAGCCCAGACGCTTAGCGGTCTCGATAGCAACAACCTGCTGCGCTGAACCGCCTAGCAATAACAGCTTTTTCACTTTGCTTTTCCTCTTTTCCGGAAATTATTTAAAATTTATTCCTGATCTTATTTACCATTTTAAGGATATAGTCGAAACATTCCAGTTTGAATATTTTTGCCAGCGCTACGTATGATATGACACCCAGGGGTATCTGCAAAAGCAGTGTCAGTACATCATTCATGTGCAGGAATGTTACGGAATATACCATTGCGCCCATAGCCGCTGCAATGCCCAGTGAGGGGAGTATATCCTTCATCTGCTCGGTATAGCCGTATTTCAGCAGCTTCTTGTTTGGTGAGGCGTTAACAAAGCATGAAAGCACTGTGGAACAGCACTGACCGATAACGATAGCCAGCGGTGTATTGAATTTAAGCACTGTGAAAACAAGTATACATAAACCGTATGTTTTCTTTAAGACTTCCAGCTTCAGGAACATATCGCTTCTGCCCTGGGCGTTGATGGCTTGCAGATTTGCAGTATGTATCGGCCAGAATGCGTATATAAAGCAGTATAACTGCAAGAACGGCACGCAAGGCATCCATTCATCTCCCAGCAGTAGATGTATCATCGGACCGGCTACCACTGCTATGCCCATACATACGGGGAATATCAGGAAAGAGCTGGTAACGATGGATCTTCGCATCATGCTTTTGATCTTGTTGTTATCGCCGTTATGTTTTGAAAGTGCGGGCAGCATAACGCCCTGAATAGAGCCGTTGATATTGTTTATGATTATCTCTGGGAACTGCTTGCCGCGGTTACAGTATCCCAGCTGTTCTTCTTTGTATTTTTTTCCTATTACAAGATTCTGGAGCTCACGGTAGATAACGTCTATCAGGGCGGATACCATAAGCTTCCAGCCGAAAGAGAACAGCACTCTTACGCGGTCCCATTCCAGGACACGCTTGGGTCTCCACTTAACGATGAGGAGAAGAAGTATACATACAGATACACGGCTTGAGAGCTGCTGTCCAACCAGTGCCCATACGCCGCATCCGCTTAAAGCCATGACTATGCCTACTGTACCTGATATTAGTACAGAACCGAGTGTACAGAACATAAGCTCCTTGAAACGCATCTCTCTTGCGACTTTTGCGTTTTGTATAGAGTTGAATGCACCCGGTATGAGTACCAGTGCCAGCACCCTCAGCAGGTTTTTGAGCTGGGGCTTATCATAGAAGTCAGCAACAAATGGTGCTGTTATAAACAGTACGCCGTAAAGCACCACTGCGATAAACAGGCTGACATAGAATATGGAGGAATAGTCATTTTCCTTGACATCTTTGCGCTGTATCAGTGCGGTGTTAAGTCCGCTCTGTACAAATACCTGTGATATGCTTATAAATATCGCCAGCAGGGTGATGGTTCCGTACTTACCGGGACCCAGTATCCTTGCAAGTACCAGCTGTACTATAAAGGCGATACCCTGATAGCCAGCACGTTCAAGAAATTTAAAAAACAAAGATTTTATAACTACCGATTTTTCCGCCTGGTTATTTGCATTATCAGCTTGGTTATTGGTTTCCAGCTCTATCTTATCTTTTTCAAAATCCAAAACTAATTTCTCCTTTTTGCTTCATTACATATCCCTGATCATCTGAATATATAATGATTTGATCCTGACCAGCCGTAGAGCATTACCCACACGAACCAATACCATCCCATGATACCAATAAGCGCAGCGTTGACCTTGATCTTGTCCTCGATCTTTTTACGCTTGAACGCATATGTGAACATAGGCACGGTCAGTATAGTGAACATATCGCAGTAGAGCGATATTCTTATTCCGTATATCGTCCTGAACAATACAAGGACGTATGTGTAGAAAGCAAATCCCAGTACAGGAAGCATTCTGATATTTCTATCAAAGTCAGGCTTGATCTTTTTGATGATCCTCAGCGGGATCACAAGAAGCAGCAATCTGTATACCCAGTCAAAGAAAACGTGCTTGTTGAAGCCAACTATTCGCAGGTAAACGTTAGTATCCGAGCTGAATACGGCTTCGATATTTTTTGCGTACTTTTCAGGCAGAATTGAATATGCAAGCAGGAATCGGCTGATCGCTCTCAGGTTCACGAGCATCAGGAGAACGGTGACTATGAAAGTGATCTTTGTTTCCTTGTTTTTCTTGCCGTTAAGGAACTTAACTATAAATATGAAAACAAGACCGAATACTGCCGAGAAGTGGAATGAGAAAGCAACAAGGAAGCACGCGACCATCTTACGGTACTTCTTTTCATTCATGTATATGTAGAACAGCATGACAAATACGGCTGATACGCTCTGTTTCATAACGTTGAATGAGTTATTGTAGAACAGGAACATATAAGCGAGCATCGTCTGCCACATAGGTGTTACAGAACGGTATTTATAGGCTATCAGGTAGATCGGGACAATGACCATCACCTCTGAGGTGAACAGGAAAGCGCCCGCATCATCGGCGAAAATCGATGTGATATACGCAAGCAGTGCATATCCCACCGGTTCGGTAGTAAGCTTGAACGTATCGGTGAAAGAAGACGTATTTGCAAGGTCGAAAGTTCTTATGGCGTATTCAAGAACGTCTTTACCAACGGTATCCGCACGCATACCTGCAAGAAGTGAAGGTATGAAGAGGGCGATGAAGGAATAAAGTATCGCCAGGCGCTTGGCGCTCTTCTTCTTTGTGTTTATATGTAGATCGATTTTCCTTTCTGCCTTATAGGTGAAAAAGCACGTAAGAGTGAAGACAGTAAGATATAGAATAGTACTTGCACTAATACTCATTAGATCTCTCCTATAATTATATTAATCGTAGATCGGTTTTCTGACGTATGCCGACTGCAGATGCATACTTTACCATCTGCAGTCGGCATACGTGAAAACCCGATATGGATTTTCACTTATTACTCTAATACTTTTGTGCCGAAAGCATTATTATGATCTCTTTAGTTTCTTTTTCAGATCGGTTATGAAAGGCATTTTGTCTTTTATATCATATTTCAGCCTTTCGTATGGGGTAAGTTCGTTGTATACCCCTGATGCTTTCATTCCTTTAAGGTCGTTAAGGTGCTGATAGTAGATCAGTTCCTTACGTTTAATGATATGTTCTATCTCATCGTGATATTTGCCTTCGGTGAACTCGTCAAACTCTTTAAGCAGACCGCAGTGACGGTCGAAAAAGTTCTTTTTCAGCTTTTCGGGATCTGTCTTTATGGAACCCGAGGCGGAGTTAGGATTGTTTGTACGGTAGGCGCTCATTATCTCGTTGAAGTAATGGGCACAGCCGTCATAGGTGGTGACAAGTCTTACGACCAGATCAAGTGAAGTTGAGAAGCTCAGGATAGGACGCAGATTCTCTGTTCTGCCCACGATAGATGCTGTGGGAGTGAAATCCAGCCTTATCAGTTCAGCTACCGATATATCGGTGCCTTCGGGCTTTTCAAGGGCTTTGTAAAGCTTCTTGTCGTTCCACATCTTTCGGGGATAGAAAGTTTTGAGATAGTTATCATCGGTATCCACCACATTTGCGTTATGGAATGTCATATTACATTCGGGGTGTTTTTCCAGGTAGTCTACCTGTTTTTGCAGCTTATTTTCATCGCACCAGTAATCGTCACCCTCGCAGATAGCGAAATACTTTGTCTGTATAGCGGGTATTACGTATTTCTGCACGATGTTTATGCCCTTGCTGTAACGGTTCTCTTCCTGTATGATAGTATGCACCTTATCGGGATACTTTTTTGCGAACTCTTCTATGATAGCTATTGAGCCGTCAGTGGAACAGTCATCGTGGACAAGCACCGTGTATTCAAAATCTGTTTTTTGTGTGCAGATGCTCCCCAGACATTTTCGAAGCCATTTTTCATGATTGAAGCTTACAATGCAGACCGTTACGATGGCAGCCATTTTATGCTATCTCTCCTTTTACAATTTATATCCGTCAGCCACGCCTTTGAACATACTTTTCAGTTTATGGAATTTATCATCTTCATAAAGCAGTGTCTGTATCATTCTTTTTACAACTCTCACATCGGACTTGAAACCAAGCTTATACTTACGTTTCAGGTAGATGCTGTTGCGCACCCAGTAGTATTTCCGCAAAGGGGAGTGGTTGAATATTATGATATCCTTTCCGAAAAACTTACGTGAGGTACTTCTTCCCACTTCATGCAGGAATCCTGTATAATTGAGTCGGATTATCTTGTATCCGCCCCGGGTGAGAGCATAGCAGATATCGTAATCCACCATATCGATGAACAGCTTTTCATCAAATCCGCCTACAGCTTTTATAGACTTTATGTTATTGAAAGCTCCCGAGGTTATACAGAAGCTGACTTTTTCGTAGTCCTTTGTCAAGCCGAAATCAACTTCAACGCTGCGGTCTTTGTACATTGATGTGATGATGCCAACATTATCCTTGGCACGCTTTGAAAAGCTGTCGTATGTTTCGATGATATCGGGCTGGCAGACGGTATCCTGATCGAGAGTCAGCACCCATTCAGCCCCAAGTTCTTCAGCCTTATCGATGATCTGGTTCAGGGCTTTTGCTATGCCGTAGTTATCATCGTTCCTCACATAAGTGATATTCTGGTATTTTGCGGTAAGCTCCGCTATCTCGTCGATATTTTTTGAACCGTTATCGATAAGTATGAGTTCACTCACCTGCGGAGCGATAGCCGAGATATTTTCCTCCAGCCTGTTTATATCGGGATTATAAAGCACTATCCCTGCGGCATGAGCCATAGATCAAACCACCCTTATGATCATTTTCTGTATTCGGCAAGGAATTCATCATAGAATTTCTCGCGCTTTTTAACGAGCTTTTCTCTGCAGAATTCTTCCGATTTTTTGAAGTTCTTTTTTGCCAGCTTATCAAGATCTGTACCCAGCACACGCTGTACTGCCTTGACTACCTCATCGGTACTGCCTTTTCTGAAAAGGCATATCTTTGGTATAAGCTCGGGTATGCCCGCGATGCTTGTGCCTATAACGGGACAGCCGCGGCTCATAGCCTCGATAACGGCTCTGGGCAGACCCTCCTGCTTGCTGGGCTGTACGTAGAGGTCGAGAGAATCATAGTAATCAGGCATTTTATCTGCCGAGAGATTGCCAACGAATTTAACCTTGTCCAGAACTCCAAGTTCCTTTGCAAGGTCGCGGAGGAAATAGTCGTGCTTTGTGCCGTTATATCCGCCTGCAAGGTGATACTCCACATCGTAGCCCATATCAGTCAGGGGCTTTATTGCACGTATAACGTACTCCTGACCCTTATAGCGGGTATCGAGAGCGGCAGCAGTGCCGAGCACCAGCTTTTTCTTGGGGTCAAAGCTTTTCAGCTTTTCAAGGCGCTTTTCAAGTGTGGCTTTCTGCGGCGCATCTATTACAACGTTTGAACAGCTGACGGTCTTGCCCTTGGTGGGGTAGCGTCTTTGCAGGAATTCTCCTGTAACGTAGTACACGTACTTCGCCTGACCGATTATGCTGCGGGTCTTCCAGTACATATAAGGCGCAACTGCCTTGCCCAGCAGACCGTGGTTCCAGTAGCTGTCCCAGGAGCAGCCAACGCTTTCAACTATATATGGCTTGTTGTACTTTTTGATATACTTCACTGCCAGCTGTGCGATGGAGCTCTGTGTTCTCAGTACGAAGTAATCGTTCTCTCTTACGCACTTTTCAACTATCTTTTCAGCCTTGGGCTTGTTTACAAGGATAGTCTTGGGGCTTTTGAAATTAGGTACGCTTATGACCTTTATCTGTGGAGGCACAAGTGTGAAGTTTTTGCCCTCCACGGGCTTTGTACGTATCATGAAGGTTATTTTATCAGCCAGATATGAATATCTTTCATACAGCTCATGATAGGCAAATTCGTAGTAATTGCCGTCCTTATCGTAAAACAGAGGTCCGTCGTGTATAAAAACCAGTTTCATTTAAAGTAACTCCTTTTTGCGGGGCTTTATTTGGTAAGCATTTTGTGCCATGCTTCCATATTGCGGTCAAAGGAGAAGTTCTCTTCCCATTTTTCCATAGAAGCCCTGCTAAAGTTTTTCCATTTATCAATATCGACTGAAAGCTGCATAACAGCATCTGCCCAGCCGTCGGTATCGTCTTTATCGTCAACGAGGATACCTGTTTCGTTATTTATGACAACATTGCTGTTGAATCCCACATCGGAAGCTATTGATGGAAGTCCCGTTGCCATATACTGCACCAGTTTGAATCCGCCTTTGCCCAGTGAACGCTTGATGTTCAGCAGGGGCATAATGCCGATATGGGCTTTGAGCATCTCTGCGGGGACGATATCTCTCGCCCATAGGATATTTTCGATTTTAAGATACTTAGTTTCCGATTCCAGCGGGAGATTGCATATGACCGTCAGTGTGACTGTCTTGCCGGTCTTTTCCTTTACAGCCTTTGCGGCCTTGTCAAGGGCGGGAACAACGTTTCTTATATGTTTCAGTCCCGAAGAAGAGCCTACCCACAGGATATTAACCTTTTCACCGTAAGATGCTTCTCTTTCCCTGTTGACGGTCTCCTTGTCCTTGACAGGCATGTCGCCGTCGGTTGTCGGCAGGAAAGAGGTTATCTCTTTACAGCGGGAAGTCAGCATTTTTTTCAGATATTCGCTGGTGACGATTATCTTGTTGCTGTGCTTCATCAGAAGCCTTGCTTCGGCTTTTGTGATCTCGTTTATGCCGAAAATATCGTCATCGAAATCCCATATCACCTTTGAATTTTTCAGGATATGCTCATACATCAGGCTTATGGGGAAAACGCATACCTTCGGTACTGCCGCGCGGGATATCACCACGATATCGGGCTTGGCTATCATATCAGCGGCAAAATTGCGGAAATTTCTGAAAAATATCATCAGGTGGTACTGTATCTTGCAGATGAGAGTCGGAGAGTTGGAATACTTTCTGAACATTTTATCTGTGACGGTAAATCTGTTGGTGATCTTGGCGTCCTTAATCTTTTCAGTATACTGCAAGATCCTGTAATAGCTTGCCGCGTGGGTGAAGCCCCTTGTATATACCGAAACTTTTTTCATTTCACCATGCCTCCGATTTTCAGCGTTTTGAGCCTTTTGTGCTCTGGCGCTTTCTCATGCTTTTTTTATATATTTTAAGGATTCCCATATTGTACATTATGGGACGAATCCTACGCTTTATCCTGTTTTTCAGTTTAAAGGTAGAGGGGAAGTATTTCTTTTGCAGTCCTGACATGGACATTCCGTCCAGGTCTGCGAACATTTCTTCCCTGCGTGGGTTTGGCTTGGCAGAAGTTACCATCATGCCGCCGTTTATTGCGCTGTCCTTATCAAAATCCAGAGGTTCTACGTCCAGATATTTTTTGATCTCTTCAAATGCGGCAGCGGCTTTCTCGTTGTTTACCAGTACCTGCGAAACGCCTATGCCGTCATCCATTCTTGGTGCTGCACCGCTGACATACCAGTAATCGCCCGCAGTAAAGCTGCTGCGCCTGTGTTTGCCCTTGGATTTGCAGTCATAGCAGGAAGGTCTTGATATCATCTCCTTGCTGTAAAACTGAAGCATGGGGTCAACGTCGTAGGGCTCGTCGTACTCGGTGCCGTCGCTGTATACCACTCTCATGGTAGTGCTGCCGTAGCCGTAGGTCTTTTCACGGAACCTTACCTCGCGGATATCCTTGCCGCTCTTCTTTTTATGCCATGAAAGGTATTTCTTCCAGAATTTAGGCGAGGGAACGCCCTTGCAGATGATATCCATAGTATAGAGATCATCGGGATCATTGCCCAGATAATTCAGCAGGGCTTCCACCTGACAGGGAGTACCGGAAAACAGCACTTTTCTGCCGTCAGCCAGAAATTCCTTGACTTTTCTGTAAGTATGTCCCACTTCGCTCTGGACATATTTAGACCTGTTGAATTTCTTGATCTCTTTTAAATTTTCGATGTAGCTGTGTCTTACATGGAAATGCTCATCGAATCCCACACCGAAAACGACACCGCCTTCGCTGAGGACATATTTTGCGGCAGCCGCAAAGAATCCGCCTGAAGTTGAGGTCTTGCGCAGTTCCTTGCTCTTGTTCCTTACAAGATAGGCTTTGGGCTTGTTAGCGGGTGTATCCTCATTAAGAACAGGACATACCTTTGCACATTTATTACATTCAACGCACAGCACCTCGCATACCTCGGGGTATAAAAATCCATCCTTGTCGGGGGTCATTTTTATACAGTCCCTGGGACAGCTGTTCATACAGGCGCTGCAGCCGCAGCAGTCTTTTTTGACACGCTCTGAAATATTCATTGTTTGATCCTCCTGGCTTGATCTCTCCGTCAGTTTTTAAGTGAGTCTGAAAGATAGTTCCAGGAATATTTCCTTAATTTGTCGATATTTTCAGTCACTTCATCATAGTTAATGCTTTCGGTGATGAACCTGTCCTCCCAGACATCGTTCACCACGCGGTCTTTCATGCCTGCGATGGAAAGCAGAGATTCAAGACGGGAGAATGTATCCTTGCTGCTGTCAGCGCTGTGACGCCTGAACACCATCACGTTTTTACGGTAAATAATGGAAAATACCGTACCGTGATAGGAATCCGTGCATACATACTCAGCATTTTTTATAGCACTTACAAAATGCGAGGGATCGGGGTTATCCACGAACTTCGCATTGAGTTTATTGTCATACTCCGATATCTCACCGAAAAATGGCATCATAACGATAGGCAGACCTGTCTTTTCAGCCAGCTTCAGCACACATTCGCGGGGCTCTCTTCTATTTCCCAAAAAATAGCAGAAGATGTATTTGCCATCAGCTACGGGCTTTTCGGGCTGGATATCGTCCCATTCCTCTGCATTAAAGAGCAGTGTGGGGTCGCATACCACAGGGACTTTTTTGCCTGTCAGCTGCTTTACGATGACCGAACCTCTTTTTTCGCGGACAGAGATATGATCGAACTTGTTCAAGAATTTTTTATAGAAATCACGCAGCAGCGCTGGAACCTCGGAAACACCGAAGCTTGGGGCATAAGCCACGCGCTTTGTGCCGCTGTTAAGCCAGTTGAGGGTATAAAAATCCGAACCGCTGTTGATGGGGTTCCACACCTGATCGCTGCCAAGCACCGCCATGCTGTACTTGCCAGCGGCTTTTTTCAGCTGATCGTACCCCACGTACTTCGGTGAAGCCACCATATACTTGTCAACAAACTTATCAAAGGCTTTGTTGCGTCTGCTGATGAGTTCACCGTTCTTTTTCTGGAAGAACTTTCTTTTTACAAAAGACCATCTTTCCGCCATAATGGATGGGATAAGCAGCTGTATAAGGTACTTGTAAGCTGTCTTTTTGGTCTTTACATATTTGATATACTCATTGTCATAACCGAGCTTTGTAACAGCTTTCTGCGTGGCGTATGACTGCAAAACGCTTCCAAAATTCCTTATATTCGGGCATACGACAACAGCAACTTTTTTCATAGCGGTTCTCCTAGATTAATCTTTTATTTTTGATACAGCAATTATCTGCTAGGTGAAATTCAATAATTCAGACTCTATAAATTATACCAAATTTTGATAAAATTTTTCAAGTGGCAAACATTAAAATTTCATGAACTTCAAATTGGTGTGAAATCAAAATGTTGTTTATTTAACATAAAAAAACCGGTGCAAAATCACAGCGGACTTGCACCGGATCTAGTCAGACTTAGGAATTGCCGATCTTTAAAACGAACAAAACGGTCTTTATTATAATACCAATATCCACAAGAACAGAGCGTTCTTTTATGTACTTTCTGTCAAGCTCTATCTGCTCTTCTGTTGTAAGGGAGTTCTTTCCGCCGATCTGCCAGTAGCAGGAGAGACCGGGTGTTACCAGGAGTCTGTCATCAGGAAGATTTGCCTGCTCTCTGGGGATAAAGGGTCTGGGTCCTATGATCGACATCTCACCTTTAAGGATATTGATGAGCTGAGGAAGCTCGTCGATAGAGGTCTTTCTGATGAAGTGACCTATCTTGGTGATGCGGGGGTCGTTCTTCATCTTGAAGGTAGCGCCCTTACATTCGTCCTGTGCCAGGAGTTCCTCCAGCTTTTTATCAGCTTTTTTGTACATTGAGCGGAATTTGTAGATCTTGAACATCTTGCCGTCTTTTCCCACTCTTTCCTGCATATAAAAAGGACTGCCGAAGTCATCTATAACGATCAGAGCCATGACTACCAGCATAAGAGGTGACAGCATCAGGAGTGCTATCAGTGAAGATGTTACATCAAACGCTCTCTTTATTTTTTCATATAAAGGTTTTCTTCTGTAGAGTATGCCGTGTGAAACGGTAATTTCTCTTTCTTGCAGCGCTGTTTCGCTGTAAGATGTCATTTCTATGCTGCCTGCCAGAATGCTTGTATCTGTTTGTGCATTTAAATTCATCATTTCTTTCTCCCCATTTTCAATAGTCTCAAGGTTTTCCGATGGCATTGTGAGCCATACTTGCGAATGATGTGCTTTGACATAAGGTCCGGACTGTGTTCCGGTTGCCCTGCGCTAATGAAACGACCTCACTATAAATCGAAGTTACATATATTATATACATATGTATAAATGATGTTCGCCTCTTAAGTCTGATTCAGCTTAATTAAGCGATGTATGCGGCCTGTTTGAAGATCAACAGGTTGCTTTTTGTTAAATATATTATATCACGCATATAAGCAAAAGTCAACATTTTTAATCTTTTTCATCACTATAAATAATATACACAGGTTTTTTTTAGTACAATTTCAAAATTATATATATACGTAAATTTGCGGAAATGATTTGTGCATAAATTTAATGAATTTAAAACTAATTTACTTACTACATGTGCGCAATTTATGTGTAAAACACAGAAAATAGCGCTGTTATTTTGTTATCAATAATGTTAAATGGGGGACAGGATAATATTTTAACATGGAAGAATGTGGATATTGTATTTTAGTTATCTTAATTGGTTAAAATAACCGATATAATTAAACGTGAGTTACTTGACATATCGAACGAAATGCAGTACAATATTAAATATATAATATATGTGATTTCACTGATTTGTTATAGATCAGTGTGATCCTAAAATAAAAAGGAATATTTATGTAAACGATATCACAAACCCATTATTAAGGTGTGTTGATGCTGTGTGAATTCACAGAAAAGGGGCTGATATCGCGTAATAGCTTGTTATTGCCAGATCCTGACAATGGATGATAACAAGCTGGACCGGGGGATATGGAATGAATATAATCTTACTGTCCGGCGGAAGCGGAAAAAGGCTTTGGCCGCTATCAAATGATGTGCAAAGTAAACAATTCATACGTCTTTTCAAGAATGATGATGACGATTATGAGTCTATGCTGCAGCGTGTGTATCGTCAGATTACATCTGTAAGTGATGCGGGGATAACTATTGCGACCTCTCGTTCACAGGTAAGCGCTATACGCAATCAGCTGAGCGATAAGGTATCTATATGTATAGAGCCCTGCAGGCGCGATACTTTTCCTGCAATAGCACTTGCGTCGGAATATCTTCACGATGTGAAGAAAGTCGACAGGGACGAGTGCGTGATAGTATGTCCTGTTGACCCTTATGTTGACAATAGTTATTATGAGTGCGTAAAATCGCTGGAAGCCCATGTTAAGAACGGTGATACGAATCTTACGCTGATGGGCATTGAGCCTACTTATCCCTCTGATAAGTACGGATACATCATACCTGAGAAAAAGGATACTGTCAGCCTTGTAAGGTCTTTCAAGGAAAAGCCCGATAAGGCGACTGCGGCGGAATACCTCAAACAGGGTGCGCTATGGAATGCAGGCGTGTTTGCCTTCAAACTTGGTTACCTTTTAGATAAGGTACAAGAGATAACAGGCTTTTCGGGCTATGATAAGATACTTGAAAAGTATGATACACTGGAAAAAATATCCTTTGACTACGCAGTAGTAGAAAAGGAGAGTTCTATAAAGGCAGTGCGTTATTCGGGTGACTGGAAAGATGTCGGCACATGGAACATGATGGCTGAGGTCATGGCAGACGCTACAAAGGGCGATGTCACCCTTGATGATACCTGTAATAATACGCAGGTGGTCAATGAACTGGGTATACCTGTGCTGTGCATGGGCTGTCATGATATGGTGATAGCTGTCAGCGGTGACGGCATACTTGTATCGGATAAAGAGCGCAGCGGATATATGAAGCCTTATGTTGAGAAGATCGCGGGTGATGTTCGCTACGCAGAGAAATCATGGGGCACCTACACGGTCATCGACACAGAACCCGGGGCTATGACTGTCAAGATAAAGATATTCGCGGGAAACAATATGAATTACCAGAGCCACGAGTATCGTGACGAAGTCTGGACTGTTATATCAGGCGATGGCAGGTTTATTCTTGACGGCAGGGAGATACCCGTTAAGCCTGGCGATACCGTTACAGCAAGGGCAGGCATGAAGCACATGATCATCGCTGATACAGATATGTCCCTCATTGAGGTGCAGATCGGTGAAGAGATCAGCAGGACGGACAAGATCATATACGAGAATGAACATTGTAAGGATAAGAAAAAATGAGCGGCAACAACGAAAATAATTACGGATGGATATCTACCCTAAGAGGGTTTGCGGCATTGCTGGTATTTACCGCGCATCTGCCGATACCGTGGCCGGGTCAGATGGGATTTATCATCGGCAGGGCCGGAGTTGCTATATTTTTCCTTATCATGGGATATCTTGCGGTACAGGCAAGGCAGAAAAGAACGAGAAAACAGTATCTGTTCAACCGCTTTGTAAGAATGTACCCTGTTTTCTGGCTGATACTGACAGCTACGTTCATCGCGAAGATAATCGTGTGGAGAGCGAGTCTTTTCGGGCATCTGAAAGACCTGTTGTTCAATATGACGCTGTTCAATGAATTTCTTGGGTCGGACTGCATAATCGGTACAAGCTGGATGATGCCCATACAGGTCTGCTTCTTTGTGGCGCTGGCTGTGCTTTCGGCGGATTTCTTCGAGTATGCCAGTGAAAAGACCATTGAGAATATATTTATCGCTGGCGGCGGATTTACGGTGTTTATCTCGCTGCTGAGATTTATAACAGACAAGCCGTTCCCGACTGCTTTCGGACTGCTGTTATTGCTTGGTCTGATAGGTATACAGTACAAGGAATACGGTGGTAACAACAGCATTTCATACGGCGATATCCACGGTGTTTCCAGATATCTGGAAATATATGCGGTCGCTTTTGTACCCAGCGTAATACTTGCGTACAAATGGGATGCGATCGGATACATTGCGGCGTATGTGATAGGTATTGCACTGTTCGTGCTTGCGGATAAGTACAAGGTCTCGGTTGAGGCTATGAACAAGCTGGGTAGCGTGGGATTCTCATTCTTCCTGGTGTCTGATATACCGCATATCATCCTTGAAAAGATCATTATTACGAACGGTTCGGTGATAAAGCTGGTACTGTTCATTGTGATAAAATTCGCGGCAAGTCTGGGTCTGGCTCATCTGCTGACAAAGTATGTGGAAAAGCCCATGCTCAGCAAAGCGAAAAGCATCGAAATGTCGATGAAATAATTAATGTAGAGGCTTCGATTATGAAAAAGATCTTACATATTTCAAAATACTATTATCCCTTTATAGGCGGAGTTGAGGAGGTCGCGGCTGACATAACTCTGGCGCTGAAAGGGGAGGATTATGAGCAGAAGATCATCTGCTTTAATGAAGATTCCACCACGGACGGCGTGACGACCCACAGGGGCGAGACGGTTCATGATGACGTTAACGGTGTTGAGGTCATTCGCTGCGGCTCGGTGGCAAAAGTGGCTTCTCAGGCACTTTCCGTGACTTACTACAAGGAACTCAAAAACGTGATGGAGAACTACAAGCCCGATATCATCGTGTTCCATTATCCAAACCCCTTTGTATCGCAGCTGCTGCTGAGATACAAAAAGAAGGATTTCAAACTGGTGGTCTACTGGCATCTGGATATCACAAAGCAGAAGATGCTCTCGAAGTTTTTTTACCGCCAGAACATCGAACTGCTTGAAAGGGCTGACAGGATCATCGCCACAAGCCCTAACTACATAAAGGGAAGTCCTTTCCTTAGACGTTTCAAAGACAAGTGTACAGTAATACCCAACTGCATCAACAATGAACGACTGAAAGTTACACCCGAGATAGAGGAACTTGCGGCTAAGATTCGCAACAAGTACAAGGATAAGACTATCTGCTTCGGACTGGGCAGACATATCCCTTACAAGGGCTTTATAAAGCTGGTCGAGGCGAGCCGTTATCTTGATGACAAGTTTGCTATCCTTATCGGTGGCAAGGGCGAGCTGACAGGTATGCTGATGAAAGAAGCATCTGGCGACAGCAAGGTGCATTTCCTTGGAAAGATCAGCGACACCGAGCTTATCGCTTGTCTGATGGCTTGTGATATCTTCTGCTTCCCGTCGGTAACAAAGAACGAAGCTTTCGGCATCGCGCTGGCAGAGGGTATGTATTTCGGCAAGCCTGCGGTGACTTTCACTATCCCCGGCAGCGGAGTCAACTATGTAAATGTAAAGGACGTTACGGGTCTTGAATGTCCAAACTCTGACAGCAAGGCTTATGCTGATGCTCTTGAAAAGCTGGCAGGCGATCCCGAATTGAGGGAAAAGTTTGGCAGTGCCGGCAGGCAAAGAGTGCTGGATAATTTTACCTATGATATCTTTGCTGATAACATTAAGAAAATGATAAAAGAACTGTGATACGTGATAAAAAGGCATCTTCCGCGGAAGATGCCTTTTTTAATGCGGTTATTCGATAGCAAAAAACGACAGCTTCCGAAAAAGCTGCCGTTTTGATTATCATGATCAATCCGCTTGTACGAATTACTTAACAGTAACAGTGATAGCGTTCTTGATAGCTCCTGTGGTATCCCACTTACCGTTAACTCTTGCAGCAACAGCAACCTTGTAGGTCATGCCGGGAGTCAGGTTCTTAGGAGTGATGTAGCTGTTTGTAGTGATGTTAGAAGTCTGAACTCTCCACTTGCCAGCCAGGTATACAGCGATGCCGTACTTGTCAGCGCCCTGTACCTTGTCCCAAACGAACTGGATTTGGTGATACTGAGAGTTGGTAACAGCTCTGAAGTTCTTAGGAACAGTGTCGGAAGTAGTAGAGGACTGACCTACAACTGCAGTAGCAGTATTGATGCCGTATACGAGGTTACCACTGATAGCGTCGCCTGTCAGGGTGGGCTTGTCGATATTGAGGGTCAGCTTGGAACCGTTAGGATTAGCGTTGCTCTTTACCTTCAGTGTGAATGTACCCAGCAGGTTGCCGCTGAGTGTTGCAGCGGAAGATACATTGTAGAATGCGCTGGTGTACTCGCCGCTAGCGTAGTTATCCAGGCTGCTCAGAGCGCTTGATGCGAAAGAGAAGCTTACGTCTTCGAATACGTTCTTGTCTACGTTCAGAGTCATAGTACCGGCAGAGATCTGGTTGTTTGTCAGACCGCTGAGGTATACGGGAACAGTAACGTAAGAATTGCTGACAGTGGATGTACCCAGCTGCAGGTTAGCCTTTACACTGCAGAGTGTTCTCATAGGAGTCTGGGTCCTCTCACCTGTAGACTTGTTGACCTTAACAGCGTAGATGTGCGCGCCGTTCATAGCAGAAGTCATGTTAACGGTGATAGCCTTTGTAGTATAGTTCAGCTTTGTCCAGTTGAACTGATCGATCTTGTTTGTGCCCTTGGTAGCGCTGGAGCTGTAGTACCACTCATAAGTAAAACCGTTGGTACCATAAGCCTTATCCTGAGTGCCGAGGATAACTTCCATTGTGAAAGAGCTGCCTACTGCACAGTAAAGGTCGCCTGTGAAATATGTGCCATCATACTCGAAATCGCTGATATCAGCTGCGCTGGCTACGATAACATTGCCAGCATTTGCGAATGTTGCGGGAACAATGCCTGCAGCGGTAGATCCCATGATTGCTACTGCTGAAAGAACTGCTGCGCATTTGCTTACAACTTTTGTCATGTTCATCTAAAAGACCTCCATATTAATTTAGTGTTTACGTCAAGTACTATCGGGTCATTATACAGTTTTTCCAAAAACCGCCAATTCTATAAAGCCTATTCTCCCTATGAACCGATTTCTTAACTTATTTAATTATATCATATCATCCAAACGCTTGCAATAGTTAAAATAAATAAATATTTTGGCTGGCGTTTATCACATTAGTATAATTATATATATTCTAACAATTTGTACACAATACAACTTTTATTTAGGCACTTTTGGGGAAGCTTAGTATATTTTATATAAGATAAAATTTTTATATAACGTCATTGAAGCACTGAACAAACGAAACCGACAGCCTCTTGAAGAAGCTGTCGGTCTGATATCATATCATGATCGCTTGTGTTAATATTACTTAACGGTAACGGTAACAGCGTTCTTGATAGCGCCTGCGGTATCCCAAGTGCCGTTTACTCTTGCAGCGATAGCGACCTTGTAGGTCATGCCGGGAGTCAGATTTTTAGGAGTTACGAAGCTGTTTGTAGTGATGTTGGAAGTCTGGATCCTCCACTTGCCTGCCAGGTATACAGCGATGCCGTACTTGTCAGCACCCTGTACCTTATCCCAAACGAACTGTACCTGATGATACTGAGTGCTGTAATTTACCTTTATATTAGAAGGTACTGTAGCTGAGCTGCCGGAAGAACCGATGGAAGTACCTGCATAGGACATACCGTAAATGATGGTGCCCTCGTACTTGTCAGCGCTGCCGTACAGAGAAGAGGTCTGATCCTCTACCATATCTATATTAAGGCTTGTAACGCCGGACTTGGGCTTAACGTACAGATAACCGAATACGTTGTCAGAACCCAGGACGGCAGGAGTCATAACAGTTGCATACTGCAGACGATAGTAGTTGGGCACCTTTTCAACTCTGTCGGTGTTGCCGTCGTTGTCGTCGTCGATGGGGTTATTCTGCTGGAAGAAGCCTGCGCCCATGTTGTCGCCTGCTACTGCCCAGTTGTCATCGTTGTACTCGAACTTGATAGCATCGATAGAAGAGGTAGTTACCTTGAAGCCCGGGCAGAAAGTGCCGATAGCGTTGTCTCTCAGACCTGTTATGGTCAGGGGGATCTTGTAGTAGCCGTTGCTCTGCAGAACGGGAGTACCCAGCTTAGCGGAAGCCTGAGCTGCACTCAGAGTTCTGGCGCTGGTCTCCTCAACGAGGTTTCTGTCGGTATCGGTAACTACACATCTGATGTGAGCGCCGTTCAGCTTGCTTGTCATGGTGCCTGTCAGGGTATCAGTGGTCATGCCTGAAAGATTCTGCCAGCTGTAGTTAGTGCCGTAGTAAGCTACCTGCCACTGGAACTTAGCGTTCTTTACCCAAGGACCAAGAGTTACCTTGAATGTGAACTTGCTGCCAACATTTACGAACTGGTCGCCTGTGTAGCTAGTTGCATTCCAGTCGGGGATAGAGTCTGCACTGGCAACGACTGCACTGCTGCTGAAGCTTGCTACTGCAGAAGGAACTGCGCCTGCTGCGGGCATCATTACTGTCATTGCGCAAAGGATAGCTGTTGCTTTGCTTGCTGTTTTTGTCATTTTCATTAAAAAGACCTCCATATAAAAAAACGTTTTTACGTTCGGGCATTTTCTCTGCCCGAAGCGTCTCCTTATGCAGCCAAAGATCATATCCGAAAAGCTTTGTCACAGCTGTTTGCTGATTCTCTTATGCTGTGATATGAACTTGTCCGATCCGATAAATGTTTTATCGGATGATCCATGACTGTCCCATATTATAGCATCTAACAGAGGCGGTTTCAACGGAAATATTACATAAAAAATGTTTGGCTTGTTTATTAACTTAATACAAAGAATAAAATAATTAATTGATGTTTAAGTAATTGTTTTGGTAATCTCCGATAATTGTTTTCGCAGATTTGGCAATTTCGTACACGATTAAGTAAAAAATAATTTGTCGATAGAGGAATTTTGATATATAGCAAGGATTGATATTTGTAGAATTTGGTAATAATATTTTAATGGTTAGGTTCGCGATATGATTTGTTAAATTCATGATATTTTCTGCGGAGATATGTGTTTATCGATATATTTGGTGAGTTTAAAATTCTGATATGCCTGATTAAATATCAGAATTTTAAGTGAGAATTGCTGTTTCGGATACTTATACGAAATATCGAAAATATGATTAAAGTTTTCGAAAAATTTGTAAGTCTACTATAATTCATGCGTGTTGGAAATTAATCGATT
The DNA here is from genome assembly GCF_900112155.1 of Hominimerdicola alba. Lineage (GTDB taxonomy): Bacteria > Bacillota > Clostridia > Oscillospirales > Ruminococcaceae > Hominimerdicola > Hominimerdicola alba_D. The sequence continues at coordinate 24,369 of NZ_FOKQ01000022.1, forward strand.
TTGTTCATTTACTGTTCATTTACCTGAAAATGTAAGCGGTATTTACTGCTTTTGAAGCTCCTTCAGTTTCAAATCGACATAACAGCGCCGAGAATTCATTCTATTTTTACAAGAGGGATTTGACATATACGCTAAAAAATAGTATAATATAAGGGATAATTATTAGTACGGCGGGCTGTGTTTCAAATTGTCGCTTTTGCACAGACGAAATACACAGCTGATATATACATTAATAATGGGAGTGATCGAGATGAAAGGTATTATACTCGCCGGCGGTTCCGGCACAAGACTCTATCCATTAACAATGGTAACATCGAAACAGCTTCTGCCTGTTTATGACAAGCCTATGGTCTACTATCCTTTGTCAACGCTGATGCTGGCCGGTATAAAGGATATACTCATAATATCCACCCCCACCGACCTGCCGAATTTTGAAAGGCTTCTCGGTGACGGTTCGGAGTACGGTATCAGCCTTTCTTATAAGGTACAGCCTTCACCTGATGGGCTGGCACAGGCTTTTATTCTCGGTGAAGAATTCATTGGCGACGATGCCTGCGCTATGGTGCTGGGGGACAATATTTTCTATGGCAACGGTTTCGGACGTATCCTGCGTACCGCCAAGGAAAATGCCGAGAATAATGCACGTGCGACGGTTTTCGGCTACTATGTTCCCGACCCCGAGCGTTTCGGCGTGGTTGAATTTGACGATAAGGGACAGGCGGTTTCCATTGAGGAAAAGCCCAAGGAGCCCAAGTCAAACTATGCAGTTACGGGACTTTACTTCTATCCCAAGGGAGTTTCTGCCCGCGCAAATGCTGTAAAGCCTTCGGCTCGCGGTGAGCTGGAGATAACCACCCTCAACGAGATGTATCTTGATGACGGTCTGCTGGATGTTCAGCTGCTGGGCAGAGGTTTTGCATGGCTGGATACAGGTACGATGGACAGTCTTGCGGAGGCAACTAACTTCGTGCAGATGGTCCAGAACCGTCAGGGCATAGAAATTTCCGCCCCCGAGGAGATAGCCTTCATCAACGGCTGGATAGACAAGGACGGACTGATGAAGTCTGCCGAAAAATACGGCAAATCTCCCTACGGTGCGCACCTCAAAAAGGTGGCAGAGGGTAAGATAAAATACTAAGGAGCTTTTAAGATGGGTAATTTTACGTTCAACGAGACTAAGCTGAAAGGCGTTTATATAATCGATGTCAAGACCTATGGCGACAACCGCGGCTACTTTATGGAAACTTATAAAGAGAGCGATTTCAAGGCGGCAGGTCTTGATTACAACTTCGTTCAGGATAACCAGTCCAGTTCACGCAAGGGCGTGCTGAGAGGTCTGCATTTTCAGAAGACTCATCCTCAGGCAAAGCTGGTGCGTGTGCTGAAAGGCGAGGTTTTTGACGTTGCCGTTGACCTGAGAAAGGGAAGTGAGACCTACGGACAGTGGGTGGGTGCGGTGCTTTCTGAGGAAAACAAGCGTCAGTTCATGATACCCCGTGGATTTGCACATGGTTTTCTTGTGCTGAGCGATTATGCCGAGTTTGCGTACAAATGTGATGACGTTTACCATCCCGAGGACGAGGGCGGAATAATGTGGAATGACCCTGCCATCGGTATAGAATGGCCTGAAGCGGGAGAACTGATACTCAGCGAAAAGGACAAAGTTCACCCCTCACTGGCAGAATCAAAGATTGAATTTTAAGGAGAATCGATATGACTATTTTTGTAACAGGCGGCGCAGGATTTATCGGCTCGAACTTCGTGTTCCATATGCTAGATACATATCCCGACTACCGCATCGTGTGCCTTGATAAGCTGACCTATGCAGGCAATCTCAGCACACTTGAACCCGTGATGAAGAACCCGAATTTCAGATTCGTGAAGATAGATATCTGCGACAGGGAAGCTATCTACAAGCTGTTTGAGGAAGAAAAGCCCGATATCGTTGTTAATTTCGCGGCTGAATCTCACGTTGACCGTTCCATTGAAAACCCTGAGATATTCCTGCAGACAAATATCCTCGGCACACAGGTGCTGATGGACGCTTGCAGAAAGTACGGTATACAGCGCTATCATCAGGTATCCACCGATGAAGTTTACGGCGATCTGCCCCTGGACAGACCCGACCTCTTCTTCACCGAGGAGACACCTATACACACTTCATCGCCTTATTCTTCATCAAAGGCTGGTGCTGATCTGCTTGTAATGGCTTATCACAGAACTTACGGTCTGCCTGTGACAATTTCAAGATGCTCCAACAACTACGGTCCTTATCACTTCCCCGAGAAGCTGATACCGCTGATGATAGCAAATGCGCTGGCTGACAAGCCTCTGCCTGTTTACGGTGAGGGTCTGAATGTTCGTGACTGGCTGTATGTTGAGGATCACTGCCGCGCTATCGACCTTATCATACACAAGGGCAGGGTCGGCGAGGTGTACAATGTGGGCGGACATAACGAGATGAAAAATATCGACATCGTTAAGCTGATATGCAGAGAACTGGGCAAGCCCGAAAGCCTTATCACACACGTTGAGGATAGAAAGGGTCACGATATGCGCTACGCTATCGACCCCACAAAGATACACAACGAACTGGGCTGGCTGCCCGAGACAAAATTCGCGGACGGTATCAAGAAGACAATCGACTGGTACCTGAACAACCGCGAATGGTGGGAAACTATAATCAGCGGAGAATATCAGAACTACTACGAGAAAATGTACGGTAATCGTGCGGAGGTCTGAAATGTCCGCGAAGCGCAATTATTCAACTGACTTGCTTCGTTGTATACTGATGATAATGATAACTGCACATCATATCATCGTTCATGCATTGGATCTCAAAGCTATCGGATCAGGCAATGTAAGCCGAGATCAATTTCCTTTTTCTCTGTTTTTGCTGAACTCATTCTGCATAATAGCCGTTAATGCGTTTTTCTTCATAAGCGGCTATTATTCCATCAAGCTGAAATCCAAAAAGATCGTCTTGCTGTACGTTGAGATGGTATTTTACTTATTCATCTGGTACCTGGTCATGCTTTTTGGCAAGCAGTTCACGCTGATGTCGGGGCAATCGATGAAATACTTGTTCAACGTGGTGTTCCCCATATCAACGTACTGGTTCATGGGCGCATATTTCCTGCTTTGCATACTTGCGCCTTTCATCAACGAATTTATCGATTCCCTTGATGCTTCAAAGCAGAAGAAACTGCTGATAACACTCAGCGTGGTGGCAGTTGTATACGGTTTTATTTTCGACTGGGACGGCATCGGCAGAGGACATACATTCCTGCACGGACTGTATATGTATTTTGTGGGTATGCTGTGCCGCAAGAACAGTGAAAAGCTGCCTAAATCCAAGCTTTTGTATCTGGGCATATATCTTGCGACCTCGGCGGCTGTGGCATTTGCGGCTTTTGTGATGTACAGAAAATCACATTCCACACTTTCATGGTACATTTACAGCTACAACGACCCGCTTATAGTCTTAGGTGCTGTGGCACTTTGTCTGCTGTTTATTTTCTGGGATTCATACGGACCTATATCGGAATTTTCAAGCAGGATATCGAAATATGTGCTTGCGGTCTACCTTATAACGGTAAACCCCACGATAGTTTTCTATCCCGTAAAGAAATTCATGGAGACCCACAACAGTCAGCCTGTTGTGATATCTTCGATAATCGTGTATTCTTTTGCACTGTTTGCCGTCTGCATATTGCTGGATTATCTCAGGGATAAGCTGTTTGCGGCGATAGGCAGAATACTTCATCTGGAGGATATATATGAGAATATTTGTAACTGGTACTGGTGGTCAACTCGGTTATGATGTTATGAACGAGGTGGCAAAGCGCGGTCATGAGGCTGTGGGCTCGGATATACTCGATAGTGTTCCACATGACTTTGAGTATGTAAAACTTGACATTACTGACCCGGCGGCTGTTGAAAAAGTGCTTTCCGAAGTCAAGCCCGATGCTGTTGTACACTGTGCCGCATGGACTGCTGTTGACGCGGCAGAGGACGAGGAGAATCTCGCAAAAGTCCGCGCGATAAATGTTGACGGTCCACAGAATATCGCGAATGTATGCAAAAAGCTGGGCTGCAAGATGATACAGATCTCCACCGACTATGTTTTCAACGGACAGGGTGAAACTCCCTGGGAGCCTGACTGCAAAGACTACGCTCCGCTGAATGTTTACGGTCAGTCCAAGCTGGACGGTGAACTTGCGGTAGCTAATACTCTGGAAAAATATTTCATCGTCAGGATAGCATGGGTCTTCGGTGTTAACGGAAATAACTTCATAAAGACCATGCTGAATGTGGGCAAAAAGTACCCCGAGGTACGTGTGGTAAATGACCAGATAGGTACACCCACCTACACCTATGATCTTGCAAGACTGCTGGTGGATATGGCTGAAAGTGATAAATACGGCTACTATCACGCTACCAACGAGGGCGGATATATAAGCTGGTACGATTTCACCTGCGAGATATTCAGGCAGGCGGGTTATGATACAAAAGTCACCCCTGTGACAACTGCGGAATACGGGCTGAGCAAAGCGGCTCGTCCTTTCAATTCAAGGCTTGATAAGTCCAAGCTCATTGAAAACGGCTTTGAGCCTCTGCCCACATGGCAGGACGCAGTAGCGAGATATCTGAAAGAAATAAAATAATCGGGTGGTCATATAAATGTTTGACAATAATTTAAAAACTGTATTCGTGACAGGCGCGGCAGGATTTATTGGATCGAATCTGGTGACAAAGCTGTTCGGTATGCTTGACGGTGTGTGCATCATCGGTCTTGATAATATGAACGATTACTACGATGTCAGCCTGAAAGAATACCGTCTTTCCGAAATAGAAAAAGCTGAAAAGAACAGCAAGTGCACTTTCAAGTTCTACAAAGGCGACCTTGCTGACAAGGCACTCATCACAAAGATATTCGAGGAACACAACCCCGAGATAGTTGTGAACCTTGCGGCGCAGGCGGGTGTAAGATACTCCATCGAAAATCCCGATGCCTATATAAATTCAAATATGATCGGTTTTTACAATATACTTGAAGCCTGCCGTCACAATCCTGTGGCGCATCTGGTTTATGCCAGCAGTTCAAGCGTTTACGGCGGAAACCAAAAAGTGCCTTTCAGCACCGATGATATGGTAGACCACCCTGTTTCGCTGTATGCGGCGACAAAGAAGAGCAACGAGCTTTTTGCTCACGCATATTCAAAGCTGTACAATATCCCCACCACGGGATTGCGTTTCTTCACGGTCTACGGCCCTGCGGGTCGTCCCGATATGGCATATTTCGGATTCACCAACAAGCTTGTAAAGGGCGAGACCATAAAGATATTCAATTACGGCAACTGCAAGCGCGATTTCACTTTTGTTGACGATATAGTTGAGGGCATAGTCCGCGTTATGCAGAAAGCTCCCGAAAAGAAAAACGGTGAGGACGGTCTGCCTGTACCGCCTTATGCGCTGTACAATATCGGCGGCGGCACTCCCGAAAATCTGCTGGATTTCGTGCAGATACTCAGCGAAGAGCTTGTGCGTGCAGGTGTTCTGCCCAAGGATTATGACTTTGATGCTCACAAGGAACTTGTACCCATGCAGCCCGGCGATGTGCCTGTGACTTACGCGGATTCGTCGGCGCTGGAGCGTGATTTCGGTTTCAAACCGACTATCAGCCTGCGTACAGGACTGCGCAGTTTTGCGGAGTGGTACAAGAATTTCTACATGGGAGGAAACTAAGATGAAGATAGCAGTTGCGGGTACAGGTTATGTGGGACTTTCGCTGGCTGTTCTGCTGGCACAGCACAACACTGTTACCGCTGTTGATATCGTTCCCGAAAAGGTGGATATGATAAACAACAGGATATCGCCTATCCAGGACGATTATATTGAAAAATATCTGGCTGAAAAGGAGCTTGATCTCACAGCGACCCTTGACGGCGAGAGCGCATACAGGGAAGCGGAGTTTGTTATAATCGCAGCTCCCACAAACTACGACCCCAAGAAGAATTTCTTTGACTGCAGTGCGGTGGAATCTGTTATCGAGCTGGTTATGAAAGTCAATCCCAATGCGGTGATGGTGATAAAATCCACTATACCTGTTGGGTATACAAAGTCGGTAAGAGAGAAATTCGGTACCGAGAAAATCATTTTCAGCCCCGAATTCCTGCGTGAGAGCAAGGCTTTGTACGATAATCTCTATCCCAGCCGTATCATAGTCGGCACGGATATGGAGAACGAGGCTCTTGTAAAGGCGGCTCACACCTTTGCTGAACTTTTGCAGCAGGGCGCATTAAAAGAGGATATCGACACCCTGTTCATGGGCTTTACCGAGGCGGAGGCTGTAAAGCTGTTTGCGAATACTTACCTTGCCCTCAGAGTATCCTATTTCAACGAGCTTGATACCTATGCCGAGATGAAAGGTCTTGACACTCAGCAGATAATAAACGGCGTATGCCTTGACCCGAGAATTGGAAGTCACTATAACAATCCAAGCTTCGGCTACGGCGGATACTGTCTGCCAAAGGATACCAAGCAGCTGCTTGCAAACTATGAAGATGTCCCACAGAATATGATGTCTGCTATCGTTGAATCCAACAGGACGAGAAAAGACTTCATCGCTGACCGTGTGCTTGAAAAGGCGGGATATTATTCCTCAAACAGCTCATGGGATTCTACCAGCGAAAAGAACGTGGTCATCGGTGTTTACCGCCTGACTATGAAATCCAACAGCGATAATTTCCGCCAGAGCTCAATTCAGGGCGTTATGAAGCGCATCAAGGCAAAGGGCGCGACAGTCATAATCTACGAGCCTACTCTGAAAGATGGCGAAACTTTCTTTGGAAGTCAGGTTGTGAATGACCTTGAAAAGTTCAAGTCGGAGTCCGCTGCGATAATCGCCAACAGATATGACCAGTGTCTTGACGATGTGTGTGAAAAAGTCTACACTAGAGACCTTTTCAGAAGAGACTGATATAAAAACACAAGCCACGGTATTTCCAAGATGCGTCCCGGAAATGCTGTGGCATTTCTGTCGGTAAATATTTTGCGGAGGTGCAAAATGATAGGAGATATAGTAACAGTTACAGTTGACAGACCACTGGGAAGCTATCACCCTGAGTATAAGGATATGTATTATCCCATAAACTACGGATATATCGAGGGCATCATCGCCCCCGACGGCGAAGAACAGGATGCTTATATCCTTGGTGTTGATGAACCTGTTGAAAAGTTCACGGGGAAGATAATAGCTGTTGTACGCAGGGCTGATGATGTGGAAGAAAAATGGGTGGTCTGCCCGAACGATGTTTCATTCAGTAAAGAGGAAATATCTGAGAAGATACACTTTCAGGAACAGTATTTTCAGTCGGAGATCATAATGTAAAAAAACTCTGCCGCGGGGTTGAAAAAATAACATCGCGGCAGAATTTTTTGTTGATTTTTTTAGAATAAAGTGTTATAATATATTTACAGCGGACGATGATTGGCGGTTCGCTGTAATTTTATCGTATCGGAGGACAGCAAAATGTTATACTATATCAAAAACACTCTCGAAAAAGCAGAAGATACCAACAGCGGCAGACAAGGAGCTAAATATGTGGCGGTGCTTACTTCCGCTGAATGGGCAGAATATAAAGATACTTTCGATATGGGTATAGAAATGGATATTGACCTTGCCTCGGTACATTCAACAAAGGCTGAGGTGAACTACGATTCTCTGACAGGTACTTTTTCAGTGCCCAACCGCAGAAAAATATCGGGACCAAAAACGAATTTCGCCTTTGCACTTGATGAAAAAGGCATAGTTTTCATAGATGACAGCGGAATGGTGGAAAAGATACTGCATAACATAACCCGCACCAAAAAATGGGTACTGCCCAGCTTGGAAAGATTCATATATGATTTTCTCGAACAGATAGTCACCGGAGATCAGGCTATGCTGGAGGATTTTGATAAGGAGCTTGATACCATCGAATCGAGGATACTGGAGGGTTCTGAAACCGACCCGTCGCTGAGAGTCAGCCGAATAAGGAGCGACCTCAGGGATATGCGTATACATTACGAACAGCTTCAGGATCTTGCGCAGGAACTGGAAGAAAACGAGAATAACTTCTTCGTAAAGGATAATGTAAGATATTTCCACCTGTTCAACCAGCGCATATCGCGTCTTCACGATATCACCGCATCTCTGCGTGATTATTCCATACAGATCAGAGAGCTTTACCAGTCAAAACTCGATGTTAAGCAGAACAGGATCATGACCATCCTGACGGTTATCACATCCATCTTCATGCCACTGACTCTGATCGCAGGGTGGTACGGCATGAACTTCAAATATATGCCTGAGCTTGGATTCAGGTATGCGTATCCCATTGTTACAGCGGTGAGCGTACTTATTGTTATCATTAGCTTGATATTCTTTAAAAAGAAGAAGTGGTTGTAAGGGAAAAGCATACATAAAAACGCGGTAGCAAACTAGTGCATTAATCAAAGCTATGCCGCGAATCAAAGCGCGCGGTCAAGCCTCGCGCTAGCAGGCTTGCGGGGAGCCACAGTCAGCAAAGCTGACTGTTAAGGGCAGAGCCCTCGCATCAAGGCGCAAAACTAAAATGCATAGCGAACTATAAGAGAAAATCAAACTTCCCGCCCTGTCAAAAAAGGCGCGGCAATATCAAAGAAATCGAGCGTGGACAATACAACCGTCCACGCTCAAACTATGTGCGGATATTATTGCCGCGCCCGTCATCGGACAGCGATAGCGAATCCGATGACTCGACCCGAGGAACGAGGGGCGAAAACTACCAAGCCAACGCTTATATATCCAACTCCGAAAAATACTTCTCGATCTCCCCGCGTCCCGCAGTAATAGACCCCTGTATCATCAAGTCCGAACCGCCGCCTTTTCCGCCAAGCGCAGAGTTAATATCTTTTGCCATGGTGCGAAGCGGAAGCTTCTCGGAAGCGATTATATATCCGAAACCACCCTGTTCTTCGGAAAAAACAGCCACCGCACCGTCAGTCAGCTTAACAGCCTGGTTGGCTATCTCACGCATAGTGTTTCTGCCAAGCCCACGTGTGAAAACGCAGAAACTCTTTCTGCTGTCATTTTTCAACCCGCTGATGATCTCCTCAGCAGCACGTCTCTCGTTTTCGGTGATCTGCCTTTTGAGAGCTATGTTCTCGTTAAGCAGCTTTTCCACAGCATCAGCGGTCTTTTCGGGCTTTGCCGAAAGCAGATGGGAAATCTCCGCGTTGCTTTCCATCCTCTGCCTGATAAGATCAAGTGCATCAAGTCCGCTGAGAATGTGCAGCCTTGTGCCGCCGCGGTTGCTCTCGGATGATATCACCTTTACAATGCCGATACCGCCTGTAGACGGCATATGCGGCGCACAGCAGGCGCAGTTGTCAATGCCCTCTATCGTGACTATCCTGACATTTTCGGTCATTTCAAGCTTGCTTCGGTATTCAAGCTCCGCAAGGGTATCACTGTCGGGATAGCTTATGGTTATCGGGATGTTCCGTGCTATAGCTTCATTTGCCCTCTGTTCACATTCACGGATATCCTCGGGGGATATAACACCGTTCAGGTCAAGCAGAACTTCGTCCGAACCCATGTGAAATCCCACATTCTCATAGCCCAGCTTGTTGTGGATAAATCCCATCAGCAGATGTTCACCGGAATGATTCTGCATACGCCTTATACGGATATCTTCGTCTATCTCGCCCCGCACCTCAGCGCCGACTTCCAGCGGTGACTTGCACAGATGCACCACCTCGCCATCTTTTTCGTAGGTGTCAATGACCTCTACACCGCCGAGAGTGCCCACATCTCCCGCCTGTCCGCCGCCCTCGGGGAAAAATGCAGAGCGGTCAAGTACCACTTCGTAGCCGTTTTTTACTTCCTTACATTGTGTGACAACGGCGCTGAAACAGAACAGCATACCATCATCAAAAAGTTTTTTTGTCATATGATTGACCTCGCTATATCTTTTCAAGAATTAGTTTTATATGGGTGTTATCGGTAAAGTCGAACCCGAAATCCTTGCGTATCTGCCACGAGATATACGGCAGAGTGAATCCGTCCCTGTAAACCACCCTGTATCCATCTGGTATGCGGCTGATGAGTTCTTCCGTGGAGATAGGCAGATAGTTCTCGTGAACTTCTCTGTCCCAGTTCTGGGTATACTTGTATTTCAGCAGAAAATGCGCAAGATCGCGCTGAGTGTGTACCTTGCCCCAGACATTCTCAAAACTTTCCAGCCACTTGGCATAGCCGCTGTTCATGATGATATCAAGTTTTTCGGCATCGCAGGGAGTTTCAGCCATGCTTGCAGGACAGCTCATATCACGTATAGCCACGTACCTAAAACCGCTGTCAAATACCCTCTCCCAGAATATGCGTACATCTTCCTCAGAGCCATATGAGTAGACCTCGTGAATGGTGCTTGAAATATTTATAAGACTCTCCCCGAAAGGTATGCCTATCTTGTCCCAGTCATCGAAAAATTCTGCATCACTGACGTTCTCTTTCGCGGCAGATATCATCTCACTGCTGATATCATAGCCGATGTAGCTGTAATCAGGGAACATGGGCTGCATGGCTTTTATAAGCTCGCCGTTGGCACAGCCAAAATCCAGTATGTACTTAAAAGGCTCAAACACCTTATCTATAAAAAACATTTTATCGAGGATAGAGCGCTGCATACGTGTCAGATATATCTCCAGGTCTGCTATCCTGTTTTCATCGATATCCATAGGTCAAACCTCCTGTCGGCGTAATATGTAATAATTTTAGCACTTTTGCGTATGGTTGTCAATCGGCGGAACGCTCCGCATATCCGCCGAAATCAAGGTCTGCAAAGTCAGCCACAGAACTGTCTATATCAAGTATTTCAGCCAGTGATACCACCCGCGCATCGTCTTCGGTGTGTTCTTCACCGCAGAGAAACTGCCAGCATCCGTCTTCATCGTGAGAAATATAAACGATGGGGCTTCGCTCTTCAAGTACATGACGGCAGGTCAAGCAGGCAGTATCGGGGGCATCACTGAAAGGGAAGTTCTCAGTCATTTTTATTCCTCCTTATATCCTAAACAGAAATGCCATAGCACTTCCGACATTTCTGCCTGAAATGCTATGGCTGTAAACTGCCGTTATCTCTGTTTTTTCTTCATAACAAATATCACTACGCCGATCACGAGTATTACTGCAACAGCAGCGATACCGACGAACAGTCCCTTTGCTGCAGAAGTCCAGTGTGCCTCGCCCGGAACAGTTACGGTGTAGCTGTAATCCCCCTTGCGGAGTTCAGCGTCTACCATTTCGGCGATGACTTTATGTCCCTCTGCATTGGGGTGGATATCATAATCCGACATATTGGTCAGATCAGCGTTCTGACCCTCAAAACGGCTTCCCACGTCAATTACGGTGTAGTGATGCTTGCCGTCCTTTTCAGCGCCGTCCTTGACTATCTTGTTGAAAGTATCTATTTTGCCGTCAGCATAATCTACCAGCATCTTCCAGTCAGAGAAATACTCCACAGGATTGTAGAGAGTCTGTATGTAGATCTCGCCGTCAGTACGGTCGCGGATCTTCTGTTCTATCACGGTGAGATTGGTCTCGTAGCCTTTAAGTGCATCATCTATCTCGTCACTCATGGAAGTCAGACTTGATAAAGCATCCTTGAAATTTATCCTGTCGAAGTCAAAATCACCTGCTTCTTTATCCCAGCCAAGGTCTTCCGCCGCCGAGAAAATTATATGCAGTATGTCGTTTCCGCCGATGGATACTACCACAGCGTTGCTGTCTTTAAGGTCTTCATCGATATCTCCGCTGTCCAGCAGGTCGATAAGATCCTGTGAGGTATCACCCGAAACTGCATCGTTTTTCATAATGAATCCGCATTTTTCATCTGCGAGTGCCGAAGTATAATCGCTGCCGATGATATTTGCGTAGGAGTTGCAGTGATAGAGATCGGATTTGTCGTAGCCCTCCAGACCGTAGCCCGCAGCTATGGAATCACCAAGAAATACCAGCTTCGGCGGTACGGGGAGTTTCTTTTCCTCCTCCACCATATCCCTTTCTTTCAGGCTGCAGGAACACAGACCAAACACCGCAGCGCAGGCTGTTACAAAAGCCGTGATACGTTTCTTCATAGGACAGCACCTCCGTTATCTGTTATTTACCTTTGGTTATTGCCGTTCTTATAGCGCGCAGTTCATCGGGCTTCAGCTCGCGGTATTCGCCGGGTTTCAGCATACCCAATTTCAGCGGGCCCACAGCAGTACGCTTCAGCCTTGCAACTTCCAGTCCTACTGCTTCGCACATTTTTCTTATCTGTCTGTTCCTGCCCTCGTGGATAGTCATCTGCAGAACAACTCTTCCTGGCTGCTTATCGAGCACTACAACGGAACATTCCGCTGTCATTCTGCCGTCTATCTCAACGCCCGAAGCCAGTTTTACCAGCTGTTCATCGTTGATATCGGGGCGCACGGTGACACGGTAGGTCTTGCTTACGTGCTTTGAGGGGTGCATGATATCATTAGCGAAAGCGCCGTCATTTGTCAGCAGCAGCAGACCCTCGGAGTTCTTATCCAGTCTTCCCACAGGGTATACTCTTTCTGGCAGACCCTGCAGCAGGTCGGTAACGCACTTTCTGTCAAGCTCGTCGTTCATGGTGGTAACATATCCGCGGGGCTTGTGCAGCATTATGTAATAGAGAGTCCTCTTTCTGGGCTGGGCTATCTTTATGCCGTCAACGACTATCAGGTCTTTGCCGGGGAGTGCCTTGTCACCCAGTGTGCAGGGTCTTCCGTTTATCGTTACCTTGCCCGCTGCTATGTATTCCTCAGCCTTTCTGCGGGAGCAGAAACCGCTTTCGGCTATTATCTTCTGTATTCTTATCTTCTCCATATTTACTCCTTAACTTATATTTATCCCGAAAAGATATGTGGGCTTTACCGCGCCCATATCTCCTCGTATCCCTGTATTTCCTGTAAAGCATCATCCGAAGCTCCCAATATTTTAAGCTCATCCGCTGAGAGTTTGCCCTCAAGCACAAGCTTTTCTGTTATCTCAAAAGGCAGTTCTTTACCGTAGTAGTCCTCTGCCCATTGGTGGAACTCTTTCGCGTCGTCCGTAAGATATCCCAGCAGCCAGCCTTTTCCGCCATCGTTGCCATCTTCGGGATTTTCGTTCCATGTAATGCCGCCGTCTGCCGTCCACAGGCAGAAAGTAGTTTCGTCCAGCTCGTCCTGTTCAAACAGCCTGATCAGTACGCTGGGCATACCCCTGAAAACTCGCTCAAAGAACCCGAAATTCGGTATATCAGCCGCAAGCTGATTCAGGTTGCTTTCATGGTCAAAGCCCTTTATGACTATATTCTGACCTTTTATATATACCCACATACGGTCTCCGCCGCCGTTATCCAGTATATGCCAGATAAGGTCGCCCTCGCGCCCCGCAGACATCAGCCGCAGCCAGTCATCATTGGTCATAGCCATATCCAGCACCGTCAGCGCCCGCAGCCTGAGTTCCAGCTGTTCTGAATTAATATATTCCATATTTTCTCCTTTAATTCCCGACTAGGCATCGGAGTTTTCACTTGCATCCTGTTCGGTTTTGAACTTGCTGGGTGTTTCAACCATGCAGAATTCATTTTCGATCCAAAGGTCTGTCACAATATAATCTCCGCATTCATGGGTCATTAATAACTCGTCTGATCCAATTGCCATAATAAAATGGTCTTCATCAACTTTCAGATCTTTCTTCGGATAAAAGGCAAATAGTGTTCCGTGTTTACCGGTAGGTATTTCAAAGCTGTAGCCTTTTGAAATAGGTCTGTAATCAGTATCGGGAGAGGAGTATCCTGCTTTTTCATAACTTTTTTTCATCTCGTCGATAAATGTATCGACCATGGTCTGCGAATCTTTTTCGATGACGTTTACCTCAGCATCTTCATCGAGATCTTTTCCATACAAAAGAAAATCACCGCAGTCACGAAGGTAATATGGTTCAAGATGTTCGCTCTTTGAATCTGTCACTACCCATCTGTCATTTATGTAGGGTGCATAAGCAGTATAATCTTCAAAACTGTGAATAGAAATGTTTTTATCACACTCTTCTTTTATATCATCGGTTTTGAAAGATATCAAAAATAACGAATTATCCTTATTGGCTTTTATTTCCTCAAACAGTGGGCATTCATGGAACTCGGTATCAGTATATAACGCAGTCATGGTGATATCTGTATTATTTATCACTTTTGAAAGATCATTACCGTCATAGTAGGCTTCTTTTGAAACCATACCATCAAGCTCTACTAAATATGGATCATTTTCAACGCCTTTGGAACTAACTTTGATAGATTCCGCTTCACCGCCCGGTATCTCGCTATTGAGCCTTTCTTCCAAAGCCTGTTTTATATCGTCAAACTGGTAATCATCATAACCGATGTTCTTTTCGTAGTTGATCTGAACGTTAAATATCTTGCCGTCATGTTCCAGTTCAAGTCGCGCAGTTCCTGTAGGAGTAGTGTGCTTCTGGTCATCAAATACTGTTCCATCGTGATATATAATAATATTTGTGACATCAGCTTTAAATCCGTATTTATCCTCTACGTATTCGATAGTTTTCTGCTTTGCGGTATCCTCCGCCTTTTTCCATTGATCTTCTTTGATTTTTGATGAAAACCGAAAAAACAACACTGCTACTAACACAATGAGTAAAATAAGGATAACGAATAGTTTTTTTGTTCTTTTGGGAATACCCATAATTTAATGATCTTGCCTTTCTGTACCGCATCATATGAGGGCAGTCAATGCCCTCATCTTCCGCTTTTGCTATTTGTATCACAGTCCTGTAAACTGTCTGAACTTTCTGAAAATTACTATGATGAAGCTGTTTTCCGCCGCGGGAGCGCTGATATCCTCAGCCGCTGTTATATCCCGCCTGCCTATCTCTTTGCCGTCAAGAAGATAAACTACCTCCCCGACTTTATCGCCATTCTCTACGGGCGCATAGATGAACTGCGGCAGGTATACGCGGCTCTCGGCACGCTCTGCACCCTCTGAGGTCATAGCAGTAACCATTTCGGGGACTTTGCACTTCAACCGCCTGCCATCAGCTGTCATAAGTTCAGCACCGTCATCTTTCGGACAAAGCCTTACCTGCTCCACCTGCGAAAATCCATAGTCGAACATCGCCATATGATCTTTCCAGTCATCTGGGTCGTTCAGGGTCACGCATATAAGCTCACAGCCGTCCCTCATGCAGGATGATACAAGGCATCTTCGCGCCTTGTCGGTGAAGCCTGTCTTTATCCCTGTGATGCCGTGGTTTTTCAGCAGTTTGTTGGTGTTCACCAGCCATCTTTCATAGGGTGGGTCGCCGAATTCCAGCTTTACTCGCTGAAGTCCGCAAATGTCGCGAAAATCCTGATTTCTCATAGCTTCTGCCGCAAGTATCGCCATATCTCTGGCTGTGGAATAGTGATCATCGGTGTAATCATCAAGCCCCGAGGGCGTGACAAAATGGGTGTTTTCAAGACCCAGCTTTTCAGCCCTTGCGTTCATAAGCTGAACAAAACCGTCGATACTGCCCGCCACACGGACTGCCGCCGCATTTGCCGCGTCATTTCCGCTGGGCAGAAGCATACCGCAGGCAAGGTCGCGCAGAGATACTTTGTCCCCCTCACGCAGTCCCATTGAACTGCCCTCGGTCATTACAGCACTGCTGTCCACAGTGAATTTTTCATCAAGACCGTCCTGCTCAAGTACTATCAGCGCCGACATTATCTTGGTGGTGCTCGCCATTGGCAGTCGTTCGTCTGCGTTCTTTTCAAAAAGAACCTCACCTGTACTGCCGTTGTAAACTATCGCCGCCTTTGCGGATATCTGCAAAAGCCTGTCAGCCTTTGCACCTATCGTACTCAGGGTGAATATCATAAGCATCGCCAGCACCGCCGCGCCTGCAAAGAATCCCAGCCTGTCACGCCTCATATCATCACTCTCCCGAAATTTTCTTTCGGGAGTAGTTTATCCGCATCGCTCTGAAAAATTATCGGAAAAATTTGTTTTTATACTAAACGACACTGGAAATTTTGTTTATCCCGCTGACACACAATTCTATATAACCTGCTTAGAGATAATATCAATAGTTGGCGGTATCAATGTCGTTTACTTATTATTCCTCAAAATCAGCGTAATCGTCAACTATCTCTTCCGATGCTTTCTTTCCGCCCTTTTTGCCGTCGATGAAAGAGGTTATCTTGTCGATGACAGTGGGCACCATATCAACGATAGCGTTGCCCTGAGGTGAATTTGAGGTTATCTGCAAAAGCTTGACCTCGCCTTTGTATATCGCGATGAAAGCCATAGGAGTGATGGTAACTCCGCCGCCCGAGCCGCCGCCGAAAGTATCCTTTGTGGACTTTGTAGGCAGGTCGGAACCGCCCGATGCAAAGCCGATGCTTACCTTTGATACAGGGATGATAGTAGTGCCGTCCCCTGTAACTATGGGCTTTCCGACGATTGCTTCGCCGTCAGCAAGTTCCTTAACCTTGGACATGGCAGTATTTACCAGTGCTTCTATCTTAGTGCTCTCGTTCATATTTAACAACCTTTCTTTATGCAGTTTCTTCCGTCACGGCAGAAACTTCCGCTTTTTTCTTTGCTTCTTTCTTCGCCTTTTTACGGGCTCTGCGCTGTTTTATCTTGTAGGGTATAAAAATCTTGGCCGCACAGAACAGCAGGCAGAATGCTATTGCTATCATGGTGGAAGGTCTTACTTTCACCGTAGCTTCGCCCTCGGCATCAAGCTTTTTGACATTGAACAGACATTTGACGTTCGCTTCTTTAACCCTCACCGTGAATATCATCGCCAGCATATTGAGGGTATTGAACAGCGCCGCCTGTAATTTCCCGTAGAATGTGGCGCTCTCCGCGGCGTCCTCTTTGCCTGTTTCTATCTGTAACCTTATATCCTCGATGCGTATCGCTTTCATGAATTTCCTGGTGTACTTCAATGCAGGCGGGATATAAGGCTTTATGAATTCCCATTTTTTTCTCAGCCCATCGAGCTTACTGCCTTTTTCCTCGCTCTCCGAGTCATCGTCTTTGGGCTTTTCTTCTTTTTTCTTTTCCTTTTTCTTCTTTTTACGGCGTTTTTTCTTCTTGCCGTCAGATTCGGTGCTTTCGGGTTTATCCTCGGAAATTTCAGCTGTTTCTTCCGCCGAAGTTTCTTCCTCAGCCGATTCTTCCGCCACGGTTTCAGTCACCGTTTCCGATGGCTTGTCCTCCGAAATACTTTCAACCGCGGAGTTATCCTCCTCTTCGGTCACTATCTGAACGTCCTCAAATGTGGGAACTTCCTCAGCGCTCTCTTCAAGGGCTTCATCGAGGATATCTTCCTCTTTTTTGTCTTCCTTGCGGGCTTTTTTGCGCCGCTGTTTCTTGGGCTTTTTAGGTTTCTTCTTGCGCGGATAAAGGGTTATGCCCATATACTTCACCCGTATCTCGAACTTTCCGCTTGTCCCGCCGCGCACAAATACTATCACCGAAAAATGCAGCAGGATAACAATGACCGCTATTATTATCAGTAATATTTTTAAAATGATCGTTGTTGTCACCGCCTGTCTTTCTTTATATCTTTATAGTGCGGGGGTTATTCCCCGTCTTCAGCTGCCTGTGCCGCTTCAATAACTTCATCTATCGTGACCTGTCCGCTCTGTTCGGGCAGAGGCGGCAAGTCTTTCAGACTTGAAAGTCTGAATGCCCTGAGAAAAGTCTCGGTGGTGGCATAGGCTATGGGTCGTCCCGGAAGATCAAGTCTTCCTGCCTCGCAAAGCAGACCTTTCTCCACCAGCGAATTAACCACGCCCGATGAATCCACACCACGGACGCTTTCAACAAAAGCCTTTGTAACGGGCTGATTGTACGCTATGATAGTCAGGGCTTCCATAGCCGCAGGGGAAAGAGCGGAGTTTCGCTTTATCTCCAGCACCGATTTTATATGCGGTGCATACTCCTGCTTTGTTGCCAGCTGAAAAGCGCTGTCCAGACGTAAAAGCTCGATGCCGCTGTTATCTGCGTACTTTTCTTCAAGCATCGCCGCAGCATCTTCGATGGAAGTGATATCCGTGCCCAGTGCCTCGCACAGACGCTTGCACTCCACGGGCTCACCCGAAGCGAAAAGCACGGCTTCCAGTGTATTTGAAAGTTCTTGTATCTCCATAAATCTATCCTTATCCCAGTCTCAGCCGACCTTCAGCCCAGCTGTGTGCGCCCCAGTAATACCTCGTGCCGAAACGGTTGATCTTGAAAACAGTGGGTACGTCATCGGCAATATCCTCACTGTTTGGTATGTAAGCCGCTGTTTCGGGGACTTCTGTGTTGATCTCCGCGATGGGGCTTGGCGCAGGTATTGTTTCTGCGGGTGCTTCTGTCTGAATCTCATTTACAGCGGTATCGACAGCTGTTTCCGCCTTTATATCCGAATTGGCTGTTTCAACAGGCATTTCCAAACCGAATTCTGTTTTGGCTGTGTCGGTTGGTATTTCTGCCCTGACTTCTGCTTCGATGTTATCGGCAGAATCCTCTGTTTTGATTACCGGTTCGGTTGATTCAGCAGGTGTTTCATTTTTGACCTCTGTTTCAGCGTTCAAATCAGTGATCTCAGCACTGTTTTCGAAAGTGTTCTCCGCTTTGATACCAGATTCGTCAGCCACAGGATCAACCTCTGCCTTGACCTCGGTCTCGCCACCCTCAACTGCCATATCAGCCTTGATTTCAGGCTCAGCATTCTCCGTTTTGATTTCGGTTTCAACACTCTCAGCGGCTATTTCTGCCCTGATCTCGGGAACGATATTCTCAGCAGATATCTCCGCCTTGATCTCCTCTTCCGCCATATCCGCGGGCATATCCCTTCTGCCCGAATCTACTATCCTTTGCAGTTCGGGGGAAAGCTCTATTTTCAACACGGGCAGAGTGCCGCGCTGTCTTGTTTCGCTCTTGTAGACCGTCCTCTCGGGTGGCTCGTACATTTTATTATATGGCAGGGGAGTGCTCTCCTGCACACGAAGATCCTGCCCATAGGGGCTTATCTCTGAGAAACGAGCTCTGTCGGAGTTTTCTTCCTCCGATACCTCGCGTTCTTCGATCGCGGGAGTATCTTCACGGGAAATAGTTTCCTCGCTGTCCTTGGAAGTTTCATCACCGAAAGATTTTTCGTCCTCGTCCGCGAATGCGTTTTCATCGCCGTTTTCGGCGGCTATCTCTGCTTCGTCAAAGTCAGATGATATCTTGCGCTTTTTGGAAGCTGAATTCATGTATACGCGGGTATTGTCGTCGTTCAGGAATATCCTGCCTGACCTTGTAAGTTCCAGTACTGCAAGAAATACCGCTACCCGCTCGCTTTTGTCCGCACAGCCGTCGTACATACTGTCCAGAAAACATTCGCCGCGGGTTATCAGCATTTTAAGCACGTGGATTATTTTGGAAGTCACGGATACTATCTTCCGCGACAGTATAGGCTTGAACATCTCCGCTTTCAGCGGCTTGCTGTGACGGGCTTTCTCGCTCATGCCGAGATATGCCGCAAGCAGCTCCTGTGGGTCTTTCTCACCAGAGAAAGTCTTCTTAACAGGCAGCTTTACAGGCTCTCTCACAAAGATATCTCCACCCGCATACTGCTCTTTCAGACGCGCTGCCGCCATTTTGCACAGCGAATATTCTATCAGGCTGCCCTGAAGTTCCTTTTTCAGCTCTTCGCCCTCTTCATCCTTAGGCAGAAGAGAAGCTGTCTTGATATATATGAGCCTTGCAGCCATTTCCAGAAAATCGGCTGCGTCCTCGTAATCCTCTTTTTCAAGACCTGCCATATATTCCAGATACTGCTCCAGCAGCACAGCTATCTCGATATCGTAGATATTCAGCTTGTGCTTGCTGATAAGGTGCAGAAGCAGGTCGAGAGGGCCCTCGAACATATCCAGTTTGAATCTGGCTGTTGACATCGTCTATCCCTGCCTTATTTGAATATCATGTTTACCAGCGGATCGATAAAGAATGTTATCTTGTTAAGCAACCAGAATATACCTGATTCCATCCACCATACAGGACCGTTCAGCAGGTCGCTGAAAAGAATAAGAGCCATTACTATCATTGATATATAGAACTGATAGTTCTCAATCTTGGCATTTATCCTTTCAGGCAGGAAGTATGAAAATATCTTCTGACCGTCCAGTGGTGCCACAGGTATCAGGTTGAATACCGCAAGACCGATGTTTATGAATACAAAGTACTGCGATATCAGATACAGCCATCCTATAGCCTCGTTGCCGTTTCCGTAAAAAGCCGCGCCAAGCAGAAATTTATATACTATGGTTCCTATCAGAGCCATTATAAGGTTCGATAAAGGACCTGCCGCAGCAGTTATCGCCATACCCGCCCTCATGGATATCTTTCTGTTGAATCTCGCCGGGTTTACCTGTACGGGCTTGCCCCATCCGAAACCGCAGAGCAGTATACCAAAGGAACCTATGGGGTCAAGGTGTGCCAGAGGGTTCAGGGTCAGTCTTTTCTGATAGCTTGGTGTATCGTCACCCAGCTTTGTTGCAGCCCATGCGTGGGCAAATTCATGTATGGGTATACACATCATAAGTATTATAAGACGTGATCCGTATTTCAGCAGTGTGTCTATTGTCATTTTCACTTTCCTCATTTCATCTGTCATATCTGCCCGTCTGATACTTTTTAGCTTGGGCAGAACTTGTCTGTTGATACACAAATACATTATATATTATACTACATCTACAAGAATATTTCAAGTGCAAAGGGACTGTTTTTGTCATTTTTCATCAAATCGGCAGTTTTTTAAATTTTTTGTGAAAAGGGCTTGCAATTTTGTGTGATATGTGTTATAATACTCTAGTATCATGTGATTGGATTTAAGCTGTCGGCTTAGATCGGTCAGCTTAAATTTCGTGCAAAGGAGGTGCGCACCGATATGGCAAAATGTGAAGTTTGCGGAAAGGGTGTTACTTTCGGTATAAAGGTATCTCACTCTCACAGAAGAACCAACAGAACCTGGAAGCCCAATGTAAAGAGAGTTAAGGCTGTTGTTAACGGCACTCCCACACATGTTTACGTTTGCTCCAGATGTCTGCGCTCGGGCAAGGTTGAAAGAGCATAATTTCAGCTTGTGCTTGCAAACAATGGTAAACAGTACGCTTGCGTTTTGCTACGCAGGCGTATTTTTTTGTGCATTTACGTTGAGCGGATACCACGTTGAATGAAACTCATGCGAAAGAATGCGGTGGTATGCCATGGTATGCGGTCGCATACTTTTGATAGCTGTGGTATTATCAGGTATGTTTATGGATATCCGCATTACCAAAGAGCGCCTCTCGTGCCGGTGTAGTATTGTTGCTGTAATAGATCGGGATTTGTTGGGGTAGTCGGATAATTTGCTGCTATTGCTAGTTTGTGCGGTGTCGTCCCTCGTTCCTCGGGGCGAGTCATCGGAAACGCTTCGCTGTCCGATGACGGGCGCGGCAATAATTTACGCATACAGAAAGAGCGTGGACTGTTGTTTTGTCCACGCTCGGATTTTTGTTATTGCCGCGCCTATTGGTCGATAGGTTGCTTTTCTATTTATAGCTTTGTTGCCACGTCGCTCTTGTGCCTTGACCGAGAGGCTCTGCCTCTAACAGTCAGCTTTGCTGACTGTGTGCTCATCCGCAAGCTTTTCGTGAAAAGCTTGACCAAAAGCTTGATTCGCAGCTCAGTTTGTTTGGTGCGCAGGTTTGTTGCCGCGCCACGCTTGACCGCGCGCTTTGTCTCTTTAGCAGTTTCCGCCGAATCGCTTTTTACATCGGTATTCCCGTGCGGCGCTTGCCAACTTCGGGCGGTGTGAAAAGTTCTGTGCGGCTATCGCTGTCAAACTGTGCTTCTACGCTCTGCTCAAAGCCCTGTTCGGTCTTTGTTATCATATCGTAGTAGATTATCGCATTGGATATATCTATTATCTCCTCGGCATAGCCTGCGTAGGACTGTATATATTCGTCGTCTACAATGCCGTCGTTTATGCGTGATTCACAGGTGTCAGCACAGTAATCATCGTCTGAGGATACTTTGAACAGCCCGTGTTTCAAAGGATCGAATATTGGGTTCGGGGTATCTTTATACACCTGGTTGCATGAAGCATGGGTCATAACGTTCTTGTAGTCTTCAAGGTCGAAATACATGGCCTTCTGGCTGTCATAGTAGATGGTATCGGTTATGAAATTGCCGTTGGGGAATATAACCACATTCTCCTCGTCTTCGGGTATCGAGAATATATCGTGACCCAGAGCGTACTTATTATCGAATCCCAGCATATTTCCCAGGGTGGGCTGGATATCGTACATACCCATTACCTGATCTATCTGCTTGGGTTTGTACTCGCCGCCCTTTGACCAGATTATAAAGGGTGTATTGCGGTTGATGTTATAGTAGAAGTCATCAACAGGGATATATCCTGCATCTTCCTCGGTGAGGACGGTCTCGTTAAATGGATCATAGTTGAGGTAGTACTCATACTCGGTAGCCTTTACCTTGGCATCGTGGTCGCCGTAAAGCACTATTATCGAGTTTTCCAACAGACCTTCCTTATCCATATCGGCAAGGAACTGTCCCAGGGCTTCGTCGGCGTAGTGAACCGATTTGAAGTAGGAGCCAAGCTTTGTACCCTCCAGGAAAGGTGCGGATATATCTTCGTAAAGACCGGTATCCTCGTTATACATCTTATATCTGAATGAGATATCATAATCGCTGACACGCTCGATATCCGTAAATGGAGTGTGGTTTGTCAGCATGATGAAACAGCCGTACCAGTTATCATGCTCCACATCTATCTCCTTGACCTTCGGCACAGCCTGTCTGAAAAAGCTCTTATCCGAAAGACCCAGACCGATAGTTTCATCTATCACAAAATCATCGGTGTAGTTGTAGAATTTGTCATATCCCAGCGAGCTGTGAAGATTCAGTCTGTTCCAGTAGGAGCCGTTGTTGCCGTGCATACTGAAAGTATAGTATCCCATATTCTTCAGCATTTTCTGGGTGGTGGCGTAATCTCTGTCCCAGTAGTTTATAGCCACTGTACCGCTTGAAGCTGGCATCAGGGACGATGAGAAGGTGAACTCTGAATCCGAGCTGGTACCTACGCTTTCCTGTGCATAGAAGTTCTTGAAATAAAGACCTTCCTTTGCCAGCTTGTTGAGGTTAGGAGTGAGCTCCTCGCCGTTTATGTAGGTATCCATGCAGAACTGCTGTATGCTTTCTGCGTGTATAACGATCACGTTTTTGCCCTTGAATATATCGGTATACTCGTTCTTTGCACCTGCGGCGTTCTCCGCACTGTTTTCTTCTTTCTCGTCGTAGAACTCATCGAAGGCTTCCTTTTTCTCGGCATAGCCGAATACCATATTTATCCTGGAATATGCACTTGATATCGCGTCGCTGGTCTGGTAGACGTACATACCGAAAGTACCCAGTACGTATTCTCTGTTCCACTGCTTGCGAAGTCTCGAATAATCTGTACCTGTGAGGGTAGCGGCGAATATTCCGAGGAGTACCAGACCGCATACAGCCGTGAAACCGAAGCTTCTGCTGCGCTTCTGTTTCTGCTTTGTCTGCGATTCGTATTCGCGGGTCTTTTTCTTACAGAAGTGGTATACCACCGCAAGCGCCGGTATAGACCAGAGGTATATCAGGTCTTTGGCTTCCATGATGTTCTTGACGACCGCGTCCATAACGCCCGGAAGCTGTGAACCTGTGGAAAGCAGCGAGAATGACAGGAAGGACTTGAAATTCGAGTAATATATCGAATTGCCTGCCACGAATATCAGGTTTATGACATTCATAGTCATAAGATATCTGAATCGCCCTTTCAGCGTTTTGAAGCAGAACGAGAAAGCGCCCATCAGAAGCATCGCTGCGATATCTGCCAGAAGCGGTTTTATTTGATTATAAGCAAATTTCACGGTGAATACTCTCAGCAAAAATGCGTTGATCACCGAAATGGCAACGAATGAAAGCAGAAGAGGGTTATCTTTGCAAAAGTTCTTCAGCTTACTGCCGATTTTCTTCAAAAATTTCATTATCTGATTCTCCTTGATCTACCGTTGATAAACAAAATAAATAGTTCTCATTTATGTCCTGTTCTCTGTGGTTTTGGCTTTGACGGACTGAATGAAAACTCACGCTGTTTATTCTTATGATTCTTTTGCGAATACTATTTTAATCCCATTTGTGACAATTGTCAAGAATCCTTTTTTATTTTCAGCGTTTTAGACAATTGCCCAAAAGCCCGACAGCTATATATATCATAATAATTGTAACACATTTTTCACGAATGTCAATTACTTAGAGCCATATTTCAGAAGATTGTCACATCAGGGATAATATTCTTATATATAAATAGTATGTGCCATGTGGGAATTTATGCAAAATATTCAACTATTTTCGCTTTGTGATGTCAAATATATAGATGTCTACAAAGTTTTGAAAAGTGCATAAAAAAGTGTTGATTTATTTGTCGGAATACTTTATAATATCTTTGTTTGCGAACGGCGGAAACGTCCCTTTTAAGGGCAGAAATGAGGTAATCATGATAAAGCTGATAGCCACCGATCTTGACGGCACAATGCTCGATGACAGCAAGCGCCTGCCTGAGAATTTTGACACCGTATTACAGAATCTGAACAGCAGAAATATACGTTTCGCGGTTTCCAGCGGACGAAGCTTCTGTACGCTGAAACAGCAGTTCAAAAGTTACATGGATGATCTTATTTTTATTTGCGATAACGGCGCTTATGTTTATGATAAGGGCGAGGTAGTATCGATGTCGGTACTGCCTGATGACGCTGTACATAATATGGTGCGTTTCTGCGAAGAGCAGAATCTGCTGATACTTCTGTGCGGAAAGCACGGCACATGGCACAACGGCAGAGAAGCTGCTGAACTTGAAGAGATACGCAAGTACTACGTCAACGAACAGTATATGGAAGATCTTTCCGCTTTTGATGACGAGATATTCAAGGTTGCGGTTTTTGAAAGAAAGGGAAGCATCGAAAATACGGCTTATCCCAAGCTTCGTGCCCGCTACGGCGATTATTTCAACGTTCAGCTTTCGGGAGACCGCTGGGTGGATATCATGAACCACGGCATAACCAAGGGTTCTGCCCTTCATAAGATGCAGGACAGGCTGGGGGTTGATTACGGCGAGACCATGTCATTCGGCGATTATCTCAACGATATCGAGATGCTGGAAAATTCTTACTACAGCTTTTCCATGGAGAATTCCCATTCGCTGGTGAAGAAAGCGGCTAATTTCTCCACGGGGTCAAATAATGATAACAGTGTGATGAAAGAGATCATTAAGCTTTGTTTCTGAAAACTGCCAAGGAGAGGAACCTTATCAGACTAGCGCTAAAGAAGTAATCTATCCATACCAAACAGATACAGATGATTAACAGCGGATCGACAGCCACATCTTCGGGTGTGGCTGTTTTTATATATTAACATCGAGATTGATGAATTTCAGCCAAATGTGAAGTGCGAATATTTTTGTACATAAAGCTTATTGTGTAATTTATATTGTAATTACTAATAAGGATAAAACATTAAGTATATAATTCTAAATCGTGAGTTATTTTATTGACATTCAATATTGAACATGATATACTAGTCTCTACGTATTATTATTGCGAGCAATTTTGCCTTGCCATGGATAAATTATTTTGGAAATCTTTGAAAGGACACACAAATGACTATATATGATATTTTAAAACAAACTGAATTTGCTGAGATATCTGAAAGGATACAGAAATTTATGGCTCTGAAGATATAGATAAATACGCTGAACTATATAATAAGCTGCTTTCTATTACACCGAATCATAAACATAAAAAATTTACTGTATATATATCTGCTTTTAGAATTACCGATTCAGTTGAAGACGAATATGTCGAACATTTTGACGAAAACGACACATCACTATATTATGATGTCAGTGGTGTATACGATGATTCAGATGAAGTATATTCTATTTCAACTTGTTTTTATGCAGATTTTTTACAGTATAGTGTAGATGATACAACATTGAAAAACTATTCATACTCAACAATATTGGCACATTGTTTTAGGGAAATAACCGCATATGGGTTTGATAGGCAGTGAAATGAACAGGATTCTCGACACAGTTACCATGAATGAAGAAGAGTTTGTTCGCACAACTATTGACAGCAGGAATGCTCGGATATACATGATTTCATTGAGTTAGTCAAGAAGATAAAGCAAGTTGACGAACTGACAGCTCGATTTCGCGGCAACAAATCAGCGCACCAAACAAACCATGCCGCGAATCAAAGCGCGCGGTTTATGCGACTGCGTCGGCATATGCCTCGCGCTAGCAGGCTTGCGGGAGCCACAGTCAGCAAAGCTGACTGTTAGAGGCAGAGCCCTCAATCACCAAGGCAAGAAACCAAAATGCAAAGCAAGCTATAAGAGAACAGCGCACTTCCGAAAAAGGCGCGGCAATAACAAAAGAATCGAGCGTGGACAAAACAAGCGTCCACGCTCTTTCTGTCTGCGTGAGATATTGCCGCGCCCGAAATCAACGGCGGTACGCTCGTTGATTTCTCGACCCGAGGAACGAGGGGCGAAAGCTCGCAAACAGGCGTACAAAGCAAATAAACGTTTAGGCGGCTCGGCTTGGTGTCGGGCTTTATTTTTTTGCCTGTATCAAGTTTTGGCGGCATTGCTTTTTTCATAAAAATATGTTATCCTTTAATATAGTATTAGCTCTGGTGAAGTTTTTGTCAGAACTACAAACTTAAGTTAATCTTAAGAATTACATTCACCTGAAATTAAGAATGATGTATTATTATATAAGCATACAAGGAGAGGAAAAGATATGGAAGATATTTCAGCAACAGTACTTGTCGTAGATGATGACAGAGATATCGTGGCAGCTATCGCGAAGCTGCTGGAGCTTGAGGGCTACAAAACTGTCAGGGCGTATGACGGCATCGAGGCATTGGAGAAGCTTTCGGAGAACGACATACAGCTTATACTGATAGACGTTATGATGCCCAGACTTGACGGACTGTCAGCGATAATGAAGATAAGAGACAGGCGGAATATCCCGATAATAGTTCTGTCAGCAAAATCCGAAGATACAGATAAGATACTCGGACTTTCAATGGGCGCTGACGACTATATCACCAAACCTTATAACCCTATGGAGCTGACAGCCCGCGTTAAGAGCAGTCTCAGGCGGTATATGCAGCTGGGGGACATAGGCGGCATAAATAAAACGGACGTTATTAAAATAGGCGGTCTTATGCTGGATAAGGGCGAAAAATCTATCACGGTAGACGGCTCGCCGGTAAAGCTGACCGCAACGGAACTGAAAATACTTGAACTGCTGATGGAGAACGCAGGTCACGTATTTTCCGCAGAAGAGATATACCGCAAGGTGTGGAACGAAGACGCTTATGCGGTGGAGAACACAGTAATGGTACATATAAGGCACATTCGGGAAAAGATAGAGATCGACCCGAAGGAGCCGCGTTATTTGAAAGTGGTGTGGGGCATTGGGTACAAGATCGAAAAAAATATCTAAATTTTTTCCTAAGGCAGCCAGGGTGACGGCGTTCATTACGGCTTGTGTGGCAGCGGGTGTAGCGCTGTTCGGTGAAATGTATATGAGCCGTATAAATGGCAGGCTGTCGGATCTGGGCTGGAATATGGACGGAAGTATTGACAGCTCGGATGAATACTGTACAGAGCTGAAAAATATGTATGAACAGCTCTGCATACTGGGTGTGTGCGAGCTTGCAAATACTGACAGCAGTGGCAACTATATAGGCAATAAATATGTAAAGTCCGATCTTTTGTACTATTTCGATTACAATGGATACAGCTACAAAAAGACAGATGACGGCATAGTGCCGTATTCGGATACATTTGATTACTATGTGTCCTACACTGTGCCCGAAATACAGGCGGACGAAATTGTGACCGATGAGGAGACAACATCGGTGGAAACAGTGTCGGGTGAGGAAAATGTACATTACGTCACTAATATCTCGTCTGAAATATTTGGTGAAAGCAAGACCGAGAAACAGAGACTGGATGCGCTGAAATCGAAAAAATATACCTATATCCTGCGCACGGGTGATTTTATATCATCGCAGATGCAATCATCCGGGACGATGGATTATTACAGCTATCAGGTCGCTGAAGAGAATGGAAAACTAAGGGATGTGAATGAATCCTATCCTGAAAACTATCTCCCGCTGGGCGGATGGTACAGCGATTCATACGGAAGGTATGTTTTTAATTTCTGCAATGAGTCACCAATAAAATTTTATGAATATCCCGAAAACACAGAGGTGGGATTCACGGCAAGGCGTGAATGGGTAGATATAGAGTCAAACACAGCAGAAGGTTCGGGTATATATTATTCGACCCTGCCTATATGTGATATGCCGGATTATGTTGCTGTTGCCGGAGATACCGAGGGGCTGACGGTGTTCATATCGCCCCGTGAAAGTTATTTCAGGTCCCTGACCGGCAAGTACAATGATCTGTGGGATGTGTATTACGAAACAAGAGCGCTTACGATCAAATGCGGAGTACTGGCACTGGTGCTGATAGCTTATCTTATTGCAGCGGCTGTTGTCAGGGGGCTGGCAGAAGAACATACAAGTTCTTTTGCAGATATGATACCATGTGAATTTTACATCCTGGCATGGTTCTTAATAATGGTGGTATCATCTGAGATGAGATTTTTGTACTGGAGGATGAATGAAGCTTCCGATGTGCTGAATGATGACACGGGTTTCGGATATATGGTACTTGGGGCGGCATATGCTGTGATGACAGGTGTGGCTGTACACAGCATCACCCACGGCATCAAGCTGAGATCTCAAAGAAAACTCAGAAGCAGTTTTATACTACCTAAGCTGATGAAAAAGCTGAGTGAGAAATATCTCTCGACATCAATGTATGAAACACGCAGGAACAGACCTGCGGGAAGCGGTCTTATGCGTCGCTCGATAGTGAGCCTTGCGGCATTTTTGGTGTCGGCGGCGGTACTTCCCGCTGCGATAGGTGAAAATGAAGAGTCATACTTGATAGCGGCTTCTTTGATATGCGGCATATCTTCGCTGTATTTTATTTATTCGCAGATAAGGGCTATGCTTCTCTCGTGTGATCTTACAAAGCTGGACAGACGCATCACGGAACTCAACCGCAACACTCCGTTTGAGGAAGAGATATCGCCTCTTTCGGAACTAAGCAGACCTTCGGATATGCTGAAAAATATATCCGATACCGTAAGTGATGCGGTGGAGGAACAGATAAAGTCCGAGCGCATGAAGATAGAACTGGTGGCAAATGTTTCCCACGACCTGAAAACACCTCTGACTTCCATAATAAGCTATATCGACCTTCTTAAAAAGACTGAGCTTGATGATGAGGCCATGGGCTATGTTCAGATACTTGATAAGAAATCCCAGAAGCTCAAAGGCATAGTAGCCGATGTTTTCAGCCTTGCCAAGGCGACCAGCGGCATTGATGTCAATATGGAGGAGCTTGATTTAGTAAGGCTTTTCAACCAGAGCCTTGCAGACGCGGACGACAAGATAAAAGAAAGCAAAAAGACGTTCAAGATAAACGTCACCGAGGATTCTGCCCCTGTTATGGGCGACGGAAACAAGCTTTACCGCGTGCTGCAAAACATTATCGACAATGCGCTGAAATACTCAATGGACGGTTCGCGCATTTTCCTGGAGCTTACACGTGACGGCGAAAACATTGTTTTTACCGCCAAGAACATTTCTTCTTACCCTATCGACTTTACCGCGGACGAGATAACAGAAAGATTTGTCCGCGGTGACAAGTCGAGGACAGACGGCGGAAGCGGTCTCGGACTTTCAATAGCCAAAAGCTTTACCGAAGCCTGCGGCGGAAGATTTGAGATAGAGCTGGACGGCGATATGTTCAAAGCCATCATGTCCATGCCTCTTATAAATAAAGAAGAACCCGAAGAAAAAGATACTATATAAGAACAAAGAAACGGAGACGACATTATGAAAAAAAGAAGATCGGCTGTAACACCTTTTGTTACGGTCTTGATAATTGTACTCATTTTATTAGCGGCGATGGTGGTCATCATCAAGCCCGACAAATTCAACATTGCAGGAAAGGTAACTGCGCTTTTCCGCGGCAGGGTAGAGTATCATCTTGATGAGGTGCCTGCCGATGAACTTACGCTTAAGAGCGCATCTGTGAAAGATCTTAAAATTGGTAATACACTTGTTCTGGTAAATAAAGACCACCCTCTGGATCAGTATTATAAGCCTTCCATATGCGAATATAAGGATTCGGGCGTGATGATGTCAACAGCTTCCGTTGACAGCTATGCGGCACTGTCGAAAGCTATTATGGATAACTGCGGTGAACCGCTGTATGTGATGTCATCCTACCGCACACCCGAGGAACAGCAGGAACTTTATGAAAATCAGGGCAGTAACGAAGCTATGCCTGCACACTGCTCCGAGCACGAGACAGGTCTTGCACAGGATCTCTATTTCAGCGGATTTGCAGGCAGCAGCATCAACAAATGCCCCGCAGGCAAATACCTTACCGAACACGCTCCCGAATATGGCTTCATCGTGAGATACCCATCCTATGGCAGGATCGTTACAGGCATAGATTACGAGCCGTGGCATTTCAGGTACGTTGGTCAGCCACATGCAAAGATAATCACTGCTAACGGTCTGACCTTTGAAGAATATATCGACGGTCTGGAGTACGGCAGTTTCTATGCATATGAGGATTATATCATAACCCGTCAGAAAGGCGATACACTGCTGCTGCCCGAAAACTGTACCTGCGATATCTCGCTGGATAACTGCGGAGGATATATCATCACTGCGAAAAAACAGTAAACGCGATGACATAACAGGGCGTAAAACTGCCAAAGAAGAGAGCTTTGGCTCAAGCATTGGCGGCGACAAACCAGTGCATCAAACAAACTATGCCGCGAATCAAAGCGCGCGGTTTATGCGACTGCGTCGGCATATGCCTCGCGCTAGCAGGCTTGCGGATGAGCACTCGCATCAAGGTTTGAAACCAAAATGCAAAGCGAACTATAAGAGAACAGCGAACTTTCGACCAAGTAGGCTCGGCAATAATTTACGGACATAGTTTGAGCGTATGCATTAGTTTTGCATACGCTCGAATTTTTGTTAGCGGTGACTGCGTCGACCACGTGCCTCGCTGTTTTTACAGGTCGGGAAGTTCGCTCTTTTATTTACAGCACTCTTGCCACATCACTTTTGCACCCTGACCGAGAGTCATATGCCGACGCAGTCGCATAAACCGCGTGTTTTTTCGCCATAAAAAACTGACGTTCTGCATAGTAAGGCACTGATGACTGTTGTAATATATTGACAAAACGAAATTTATACATTATAATATAGCTATACTTTTTTTACAATTTTAATAACTAGAATCACAGCATAATAAGCTCGGCATATGAGATAGTTATGCAGTTCAAAGATATAGAGCTTTTCACGGAGAAAACAATGAGATCAAAGAAAAAAACGATAGTTATCTCGGTAGTTTTGATAATACTTGTGCTTGCGGTCGTCGGGGTGCTGACTATGCCACGATTTTACCGAGGTGACAGGATAAAGCTGAAGATACGGGTCGAGGGCGTTAAAGCCGATACCCTCGAAATAAGTATGGATAACCGCGTCCCGGGCAAAGATGATCTTACCGTAAAAGCTAACGGCGATACTGTCGAAATATCGGCAAAAGCAAGCGAGTACGGCGAATATTTCTTGAAGATAGACGGCGCAGACAAGCCTTTAGAGATTCGCGTTATGAAGTTTGACTGGTACGAGAGGGTGGATGCGGATATCGACTTCACGATATCTGAAAACGGCGTAAGTTATTCAGCCGAATCTTCCGTGACAGTGGGCGAACTGCCTTTCAGAGAGCATAACAGAACTTCGGGAAGCGCCGAGATAAAAGACGGATATTATTCGGTTTATATAGCATGATATATGACCCACAACATAGAGGAGGATCATCATGGTAGATGAAGAAATATATATGAAGATGGTAAAAAAGCACCGCAAAAAAATCGCGGCAGTCAAGGATTATGAAGAGCTTTTTCAGACCCTCGGCACTGAAAATGCGGGCAGTATCACACTTACATCGGGAAGGATAGTTGCTTGTCCCATTGAAAGCATCGGGGACGAAAGCAGACATATAGAGTATTATTACAGAGCCCCTGCGGGTACACATCCCGTGGAACTGGCAAAGTCTTCCACAGGCAGGAACGCGGCTGTGAGGATAGTATTCTCCGAAGCCCCCGCCCTACGGTACGAACTGGCACTCATCGGCACTGCTGAGGAACTTGACTGCATAAGCGATCTTGAAGTGGGCTGTATCCCTTTTTATGAATCCTGCACCGCATCTCCCATAATCGTTGCCGATCAGGGTCTTATGCCCGATCTGCTGGAACATCTCAGTGAAAACTACGGTGATAATGATTACTATGAAAAAGAGGGCAAAAAGCTTTTGCTGGAAAACAGCACCTGTCCCGAAGAGCCCCTTTGCAGCGGTCTTATCGATTTTTATCTTGAAGTCGATGACGCTCATTTCCCCATATTCTTCAACGGCGAGGGCGGCGGACATCACCCGATATACTGGGGATTTGACAAGGACGATAACATCTGCTGTATGATATTTGACTTTGATCTGAAAGAACTTCGCACCCCCGAAGAAAAGCCCGTTAAGACAGGCAATTTCTTTAAGAAACTGCGCCGCGGGGACAGATAAAATGGCAATACACAATTTCAGAGAACTTCTTGAGAAAAACGAGGGCGCTGAGTTCGTTATACACGTACAGTCTGAGGAAGAGCTTGAAGAGCTTGTAACAGCCCTTGAAGCACTGGGATATGAGTATGCACTGCCATTCCTCGGCACTATCCGTGAAATGGCTGAGGGCTTTCGTGAAGATGACGGCGCTGACGGCTGCTGGCGCATAAGCCGCGAAAGAGGTGTGGCTTATAATGATTCGGTGGAGCACTGGCGATTTTTCTCAAACAACATCGTTGAGATGCGTGACGGCAGCATAGCCTATAATGACGGCGACTACGATGAACGTTCTGCGGCGGTGGAAAAGGAAAAGCTTCGCTATGCTTTTTTTGAGGACGAAGACAAGGACAACGCCAGAAAGCTTTTCGGCTTTGAAAATGCCGCTGATACCGATATCCAAAAGTGGCTGGATGAAAAGTTCCCTGTAAAATGAAGATATGAGCTATATGAGATTTACCATACTCCCGCCCGAGGGCATAGAAGCCGACGGCAGGCGCATAAACATTGGCGCATCGGCAGAAGATATAACCGATGTTCTGGGTCAGCCTGCTGATATCCTCAACGAT
This sequence comes from Hominimerdicola alba, assembly GCF_900112155.1. GTDB lineage: Bacteria > Bacillota > Clostridia > Oscillospirales > Ruminococcaceae > Hominimerdicola > Hominimerdicola alba_D. Next base: position 57,878 of record NZ_FOKQ01000022.1, read on the forward strand.
GACAGCGGGCTGACAAGGTACTTTTATTTCAACAACGAACTGCGTTTCGACCTTGACAGCAACGGCAGGCTATCGTTTGTTGAATTCATAGGCGGCACAGAGGGCAAGCTTAGACCCGAGATATACGGCATTAACGCTTTTGAAGCTGATGCCGATGCCCTGCTGGCTCTGCTTACTGAAAATGACAGCGGAGCCAGCACCGAAGACGGCGGATACAGCTATTATTTTCCGAATATACAAATCGGTATATCCCGCCATGCGACCCCCGAAGCCATCGCAAAAATGAAAGCGGAATACATAGCCGAGGGTGAAGAGATATCCCCCGGGATACTCGCCTTTGAGCAGAACAGAGCCTCTCACTGGTCGATGATCGGCATAGGTCAGAGCGGCTATTACGGAAAGAAAGGCTGAGAGATATGGACAGCGGAAAAATATCTATAAAGAGATTTTTTCTGAATCTGAGCCTGCTTGTGGCAGGTGCATCGATATGTCAGCTGATTTTCGGCGTGGTGTACTATCTGCTGCATTTCCATGATTCACCAGGAGATATGTGGATAGGTCTGGAAACAGGCTGGAGACCGTTTGTGGTCTCTGCGGTGCTGGTACTCGTATTCAGCGGCGGATTCAGGCGCTACCGTGAGGATTTTCTTAGGCGTTATCCTAAAGCTGTGCGCTTCACGGTCATTGATGTCGCAGTGACACTTGGGGCTACGGTGCTGTTATGTCTCACTGATAGTTACATCTCGAATGTGTCCTTGGGGATTTTTATTTTGCTTATTGGCATATGGGGCATAGCTCTGTCAGGCTTTGTGATCGTATGGATATGCGCTTCTATCGGCTTTCTCAAAAAAAGGAAAAGCATCACTAAAGCATGGAAAGATGCATAGCGAAGATCTTATCAGTCTGACAGCACCGATGTTTTCTGGGAGTGTGATCATCAAATGAGCAGAGCTTTTTTCATATCCTCCGAGACAGGCGGCAGAGCGAACAATGCCCTCAGCCCTATACTCAGGGATATTTGCGCAAAGATAGACGAAAATAACTACGATATATCGCGGTTTTCAGCCGATATAAAAAGTGTATGCGTAGTGGTGTGCTGTTTTCCCGATGACCTGCGTGCGGCGGGTTTCGGCAAGCCGCGAAAAATCATAAGGTATAACGAGGGCACTGCGGATATACGTCTGCCGATGCCATATGTGGATTTCATAAATGCCGATGACGATACAAGGTATCTCATGGTGGTGAAGAATATCACCGACTCGCTGAAAGTGATAGGTGAACGCTGCAAAAAGAGCAAGCGGGCAGTTTTCGACAGCGATGGCATGACAGCTGATGCGCTGGCACGTCTTGGTATACCAAAAGAACGGCTCGAAAATATTGTCGGGGTATGCACCGACTGAATATATAATATGAAACGAAAATAATTACCGAAAGGGGTAGATAGAAATGAACACAAATGATTTCAGGAGCGCTCTTGAAAGCGAACTTTCCCGCAGTTTCGGCGTAACGGCAGAAGAAGCCGCAGTATGGCAGCTGCATGACAGCATTTCCCGCGTGGTCATGGAGAATATTTCCGCACAGTGGAAGCAAAGCACCGAACAGCATATGTCGGGCAGACGTGCTATGTACCTGTCAATGGAATTCCTGATGGGCAGGGCTGTGTATAACAACCTGCTGTGTCTGGGGCTTACAGATGTTGTTGACGAAGCGCTGAAAGCCCACGGCAGAAGCCTTGCAGAGCTTGAAGATATCGAGGATGCGGCACTTGGCAACGGCGGTCTCGGCAGACTTGCGGCTTGTTTCCTCGATTCTGCTGCCGCTCATGATATACCTCTGGACGGCTACGGCATACGCTACAAGTACGGACTTTTCAAGCAGTCTATCGTAGACGGTTTTCAGCATGAGGAAGCCGATAACTGGACAAAGTACGGCGACCCCTGGTCTGTAAGGCGCGAGGAAGATGCAGTTGAGATAACCTACGGCGACCAGAAGGTACTGGCTGTGCCTTACGATATGCCCATAATCGGCTACGGCACCAAGAATATCGGAAATCTCCGCCTTTGGCAGGCAGAGAGCGCTGACGATTTCGATTTTGCCGCATTCGACAGCGGTGATTATGACGGCGCTGTAAAATCCCAGAACGATGCGGAGAATATCTCCAAGGTGCTCTACCCCAACGATAATACCGACAAGGGCAAGGTACTCCGCCTAAAGCAGGAGTACTTCTTCTCGGCGGCTTCCGTTACCGATGCCCTGCGCAGGCACAAGGCGCGTTTCGGCACATTCGATAACCTTGCGGACTACGTGACTATACAGCTCAACGATACTCACCCTGTTATAGCTATTCCCGAGCTTATCCGCCAGCTTATAGCCGAGGGATATACCTTTGACAAGGCTTTCGACATCGCCCACAAGGTATTCAACTATACAAACCACACCATCATGGCAGAAGCCCTTGAAAAGTGGGACAGCAAGACTGTGGAAAAAGTTCTGCCAGATGTTTATGCAGTTATCCTACAGATAAACGAGCGATTCTATGCCGATATGTATGCCTGCGGAATGGACAAGGCTCAGATACGCGAGATGGCACCTGTGGGCGACGGCAAGGTCAAGATGGCGTTCATGGCAATATTTGTAAGCTCCTACGTCAACGGCGTTGCGGCTATTCACACCGAGATACTGAAAAATGATGCCCTCAAAGAGTGGTACGAGATATACCCCGAGCGTTTCCAGAACAAGACCAACGGCATAACTCAGCGCCGCTGGCTGGCACTCTGCAACCCCGAGCTTTCTTCGCTGATAACCAAACTGCTTGGCAATGCCGACTGGGTGAAAGACCTTGATCAGCTGAAAAAGCTGGAAAAATTCGCTGATGACGAAAACGTGCTGAAAGAGTTCATGGCTGTCAAGGAAGCTAAAAAACACCAGCTGGCAGAATTTGTAAAAGCCCATGACGGCAAGGATATCGAACCCGGCTGGATATTCGACATACAGATAAAGCGCCTCCACGAGTACAAAAGGCAGTTCCTAAACGCGCTGAGCATACTCTATATCTACTTCGGCATCAAGGACGGCAGTATAAAGGATTTCACTCCTACTGTGTTCATCTTCGGCGCGAAGTCTGCCCCCGGCTACCGCAGGGCTAAGGCGATAATCAAGCTGATAAACGAGATAGGCGACTTCGTCAACGCCGACCCTGAGACCGCCGACAAGCTGAAAGTTGTATTCGTGCAGAACTACAATGTTTCCTACGCTGAAAAGCTGGTCTGCGCGGCTGATGTTTCCGAGCAGATATCCACAGCAGGCACAGAAGCCAGCGGCACTGGCAACATGAAGCTGATGCTCAACGGCGCTGTAACTCTGGGCACCTATGACGGCGCAAACGTTGAGATAGTTGAAGAAGCAGGCGAGGAAAACAACTACATCTTCGGTGCAAGGGTAGAGGAACTTGCAGAGATAATGCCCGAGTATGATCCCCGCGAGATACTCTTCAAGGACGAAAAGATCAAGCGCGTACTCGATAAGCTGATAGACGGCACATTCACCGACGGCGGCGTGCCTTCCGATCAGGAGGGTTCATTCCGTGAGCTTTACAAAGCCCTCACAGACGGTGCAAGCTGGCACGTTCCCGACCATTACTATGTTCTGGGCGACCTTACAAGCTACGTTGAAACAAAGCTGCGCCTTAATGCAGATTACAAGGACAGCCTTGCCTTCGCTAAAAAGTGCTGGCTGAACATCTGCAACGCAGGCAAATTCAGCTCCGACAGAACTATAAAGGATTATGCTGAGGAGATATGGAAGCTATAAGATATACCGAAGCTCCAAAAGCCCCTTGAATACTACAAAAACACACCGCAGGATACCCGCACTGAGCAGGTATCCTGCGGTTATTATTTCATAATGTAAATTTTATGTAAAATCGTTCAATAATATTACTGAAAACGATTACTGTAATCGTATACTTTGAAAAAAACGCCCGTTTTTATTTAAGATAGACAAAAGACATGTATTTTTATATTGCATAATGCCGATTGAATATTGTCTTTGATTATGATAACATATAGCGTAAAGAAGGATATAGCCGCTTATCGTTCAAAGGGTAAGGGCGGTACGCGGCGGACATGGGCGCAGTTCATAAAGGGTATTGACTGCGCTCTGTCTTTATATTTTGGGATATATGGATATGGGTATAAAAGGAGAGATATGGGCAGGCGGCGGCGCTGACTATCTGTGCCGCTGTCGGTCATATCGTTAAATCAGCAAATGAGAGCATAGGCACCGCACACGATCAACTCCTCTCGATCTGACAATTTACCGCCATGCAAGAGCGGCGGAAGCCCCATTTAAGCGGTCAGCCAATGCTGACGATAGTTTTCGGGAATGCCTTTCCAAAGAAAGGTCGTTCCCTTGAACATCGGATATATATTAAACGACATAAAAATAAAATGCGGGAAACAGCTGTTTCCCGCATTGTTTGTTTTGTAAAACTTATTCGCTTATTACTGTGCGCTGAGTGCAGTCTGGATAGCCTCAGTGAAATCGAACTGACCGTCGTAGAGGTCTTCGCCAGAATAGTTGTCAGTGATGGTCAGGTGGATATCGTAACCCTTATTGTATGCTGCTGTGTAGCTATATGACTCAACGTCTTTCAGCAGAGTGCCGTCAGTAAGCTTGAGGTCAGCAAGTACATCAGTCAGCTCAACAGCCTTGATGCCGATGCCGTCAAAATAGAGATAGCTTACAACAGGGTAGGATTCCTGTCTTGCAGAACCGCTGGATATCAGCAGTACAGCACCGTCATCGAGAGCGATGTGAGTGTTGTTTCCGTTAGCCTCGCGGTAGTTCTCGCAGGGCAGCCAGTTCTCGCCGCCGTCGGTGGAGTTGAATACGCCGTAATAAACGCTGCCTGCTGCTGCGCCGCCCTCCAGGGGAACGATAGCGTAAGCCTTACCCTCTTCGTAAACGTTAGCAAGACCCATATCGTTCAGTTCAGTGAAGGTGTAGCCGCCGTCAAAGGTATAAGCTGCAATGTTTGAAAGATAGAACTCATGGAGCGTCATCTCAGGCTCGGTATCCTCGGGAACAGATGAATCATCGCTCTTGGAACTGTCATCATCAGCCTTGGAGCTGTCCTCTTCAGCAGTAGGCTCAGCGTCCTTGTCTTCCTCAGCGGTGGTATCTTCCTCGCCTGTTACATCGGTATCAGTGCTTGCAGCAGTGCTGCTTGTATCGGCTTTGCTGTCGTTGTCCTTAACGTCACCGCAGGAAGCAAGTGAAGCAGTCATCATTGCTGAAAGTATAAGAGCAGTAAGTATTTTCTTTTTCATGTTTTTGTCCTCCTTTGTAGATATATGTATCTAACATTGTATATTGCTTTTTACAAACAACATTATAGCACCATTATCCATTCAAGTCAATTACGAATTGATGTCAATTTACACAACAAAGCAGTTAATGATTTGTCATAATGAATAATTGATTTCGGTAGCAAATTATTGTATGATGTTACATAATAATGTCAGCGGCAAACAAAAATACCCATTTTATGGAAATGAATTTGCCGTCTGAATTACATTACAGTAACAATGTAATTGTTTTGTGATGTGATGATTTTATGTTCGATGGGTGTGAAAAGCCGTAAAATCAAATATCCCGCGAGATTTTTCAGTCCCGCGGGATATTTTTCTGACTGTGAATATAAATTGGGGGTAGATCATCATATCAGTTGAACAGCGACTGCACAGCCTCGCAAATCTTGGTAGCTATGTAGGGATTGTTCATTGTATAAAGGTGTATGCCGTCAACACCGTTGGCGATAAGGTCAACTATCTGTGATACTGCGTATGCGATACCCGCATCGCGCATAGATATGGGGTCATCTGCATACTTATCCATTATCGTCAGGAATTTCTTAGGCAGCCTTGCATGGCAGAGGGTAGCCATTCTCGCGATAGTCTTGGGATTGGTAACAGGCATTATTCCTGCCTCTATGGGAACATCTATGCCTGCGATAGCACACTTTTCCCTGAAAGCATAGAAGTCCTCGTTATCGAAGAACAGCTGGGATATCAGCTGAGAACAGCCTGCATCCACCTTTTCTTTCAGGTGCTTGATATCGTCAACGCTGGAAGCTGCCTCGGGATGAGTTTCGGGGTAGCAGGCACCGATGATATTGAAATCGCCCTGTTCCTTGATAAGGTTTATAAGCTCGGAAGCATATTTGAAATCGTTGTGGGGTGGGATGTTGGGGTTGATATCTCCGCGCAGCGCAAGGATATTCTCAATACCAGCCGTCTTCATCTGTGCCAGCTCAAAAAGCACCTTCTCACGGGTAAGATTTATGCAGGCAAGGTGCGCCACAGGCTCGATGGAGTATTTCTCCTTTATCATCTCGCATATGCCAATGGTAGCGTTGCTGCCGTTTCCGCCCGCACCGTAGGTCACGCTTATGAAATCGGGTTTCAGCGGTGCAAGACCGTCGATAGTGCTGTAAATGCTGTCTATAGGTGTATCGCTCTTAGGAGGGAATACCTCAAAAGAGAGTGTGGTTTTATTTTTGAAAAGCTCGCAGGTTTTCATACTATCCTGTCCTTTCGTGATCAACTAAAGATATCCTACATATTCTATCATATTATCTCAGTATAGTCAACTATAAAATAAATATGACATTATATAGAAAAAAGTTATATCTTGTTGCAGATCATCATATATATGGATCTATTCCTTGGCACTCTTATCCTAAGCCCGGCAACATTTCCACCCTGCCAATAATTATGAACTGTAGAAATTACTCATTCTCCTTTCTCTCGATTAAGATTGACAAATCTGCACAAAAATGTTATAATATAGCTATCTTAGTTTTATGTTTTTTGCAGTAGGACAGGCGGTGCAAGTAATGGAAAAGATAAGAAAGCATATAATATTCCACGGCAGTGTACTGAACCGAACCATTAAAAACGTACAATGACAAAAAAGACCTCCTATGGTATAATAGAAACCATAGGAGGTTTTGTTATGGCAAGAAGTTACAAACACATACAGCAGTATGAAAGAGAAATACTTGAACTTAAAGAAAGAGGCATGACGCAAAAGGAAATAGCGCAGCAATTAGGATTTACAAAAGAACAAGTAAAAGAATTCTTTCACCGTCAGCATAAGAAAGAGCGAAAGATAGCCGCAGGTATAGCCTTAAAAAAGAAAGGTCGTCCGCCCAAAGATAATAAGATCACCCAAACTGATAAGGTTAATGAACTCAAATACATCATAGCTCGTAAGGATGCAAA
>NZ_FOKQ01000053.1 GCF_900112155.1 Hominimerdicola alba
ATGCTTGATACATAGGTCTTGTATGCTGCATTTCCCGGACAGGTATTCCTGTACTACCTGCATTTTCAATTCCTTGGGATACTTTTTATTGTGAGATGACAGTCGAATAGAGTCAAGTCCTTCACTCTGAGCACGCTTCACCAGCTGAATAAACGTTGTTGAACTTATCTTATGTTTCTTTGCTATCTCAGCAATGTTTCCTTTTCCATCGAGATATTCTTTTACTGCTGCTATTCTTTCTTCATCTGTCAACTTGCTTTTCCTTGGCATATAATAACCCCCTTAGAGTTCACACGTTTTTGTTTTTTCGTGTGTCCGCTCTAAGGGGATTATATCATTCTGCACAGCCTTGTATGATTTTTACTTATTGGATATTCTGCGGCGTCTGTTTCTTGCTACAGCCGTAACACCACCTACGGTGACAATAAGCATGGTAGCACCTGCTGCGCCCAGCCATATCCTTGTGTTGCCCACTGAGAAGTGCTCAACTTCAGAGATTATACGCATATTACCTGCCTTATCAACAAGTTTTGCACCTATGGAATAAGTACCTGCGGGAAGTGTCAGACACAGCTCATCGAGCTTTGCGTTGTAAGAAGCGCTGACATTCTTGCCGTCAACAGTTGCCTGCAGACCGTTTGCTGTGACTTCCTGACCGTTGACATAAACAACAGTTTCCTCATCATCAAGAATCTCACTTATATTTGAGAATGTTATGGTCTTTTCACCTGATCCTTTGAGCCAGCCCCAGTTGGAAAGATAATCGGGAACTGCACACTCTGGCTTGGTGTTATCGATGTACATCTCGCCCAGGTCAACATACTCGCCGTTGTTTTCAGCTCTCAGGTACAGTCTTGTATCTGTATCATCAGTGAAGTTTGTAGCGAAGAAGTCGCCGGATAGTCTGTACTTTATTGCATCGACCATGTAAAGCTCATCTTCGATCAGGCTCCTGCCTGCCACTGTTGCGTGAGTGTCGATCTCAGCTTCGGTATCCTTATCGACCAGAAGCAGCTTAGGCGATGTGCCTGCCTTTGAGAACATGACAATGTCAAGATCTTCAAAGCTTGTAGGCTGTTTTGAGATAGGACCATACTCGTCGTCCTCAAATGAGTACCAGCCTGTACCCTCTTCCTTGCTGCTGTTTTCGATGTATGCCAGCATTGGAGTGTTCATCATGCGGACGTAAGTGTTATCACTTACCTCACTCTTGTTGCCTGCCATATCAACTGCATACAGCTTAACTGAATATACGCCGTCCTTATCAAAATCGGGCACAGTATATCTGATAACGTCCTGCTCAAGAGCCTTTTCGGACTTCGAGATATCTATTGCCTTATCCTTTTCAAAGTCGCTGTATTTCTCGTCAGACTTTTTCTCTCCGGGAAGTATCTCGCCTATCTCCCTGCCGTCGCTGTAAGCAGGCTTAAAGGACGTCAGCTCATATTCCAGTCTGTAAAGGTTGGTGTCAGTAAATTCAACGTAAGGCGCTTCTTCTTCAAATCTGTCGATGTCGTACACTGCAAGAGCATTGTACTTATCCTTGGTCATTTCAGTATAATCGCCTTCGTTACGTGCGCCGAGAACAGGAACTGTGGTATCGACCTCGAATATATCGGTCTTGCGTTCAGATCCCTCTGCTATCTCGCCGCCGTTTCCTGCACGGTCCTCGGGGCTGATCTCGATCTTGTATACGCTGTCCTCATCGAGCTTAAATGTCAGCCTGTGAGAATCCTTAGCAGTATTGTGTGTCCAGTTGTACTCCGGATAAGTTTCAAACCACTCTTCGTTCTCATTCTCTTTGTGAGAGCTTCCTGCTAACTTGCTGAAAACTCTGATATTCAGGTCTTCTTCTTCAAAGTTCTTCTCGGTAACATTTACCTCGAATTCAGCTTTTCTGTCACCCTGATTGTTGTAGTAAAGCTCTGTGCTTCCGCTGATTTCATCGGGAGTACCTGTTTTGAAATCAGCAAAGTTATTTGTGATAACAGGCTTGGTCTTGTCGATGATGAGATGCTGTCCCGGATCGAATGTACCGGGATTGCCCGCAAGATCTTTATACTCGACTTTGACAGTGTAATCGCCGTCTTCCTTAAGATCAACTGTGGCTGTATGAGTGAGACCGTTGCCTGAATCGTCACCGCTCCAGGCAACTTTCTGCTCAACGCCGTTTACAAGTACCTTAGCATCAGAACCATTGAAGTTCTTCTCAACGATCGACAGGTTGACTTGCTGATCCTTATCGTAGTAAATACCGTTCTTGGCATCACCGCTGCCAAGAGAAGTAGTTACAGCAGGTGCTGTCAGGTCAAGGGAGTATTCTGCTACGCTGGACATAGTATTGCCTGCGTTATCTGTCATAGTGACATTGACCTGGTTGTCGCTTGCATCTGCCTCAACAAGAAGCTGGAATGATACCTCTGTTATAAGGTTTGCATCAGTGCTGATTATCTTCTCATCAACAGGATAATCACTTACCAGTGTCGTATCATAAGCGTTGATCTGACCGCTCTTATTGTCCTTGTCTATTGACCAGTTTATGTTGGATATACCCGAGAAGGTATCCTTGACAGTGACATTAAGAACCAGTGCATGATTATAGAATCCGTTTACCGAAGTGCCCACAGGTGTGATAGTAACAGTAGCGTGCTCAGAGTGGAGCTGATCGTCCTCAATAACTGTTCCGTTAGGACCCAGTATTTTAGAAGAGTGACCGACATTATCTGTTACCTCAGCCGCCAAATGACCCTTGAAACCCTTGGGGATCTCAAATTCAGCATAAGTTCCTTTAGTATCACTTCTCACCTTTTCGGGGTCAACCGGCCACGAAACAGGATCTCCGCCAACTTCGCGTGTCCAAAAAGTTATAGAATCTATTCCCGAAGAAACACCGGGGTCGTTCACATAAACTCTTGCAGTAGCTTTTTCCTTAAAGAAGTAGCCGTAAGTTTCGTCGTGCTCGAAAGGTGCTTCTTCAGATTCGCCGTTGATAATGAACTCAGTTATCTCGGGATCCTTCATATCGATAAAGAACTCCTCAGAAACTTTGTTAGAATTGCCTGCATTGTCAACTGCCTCTGCTATCAGGTTATAACGGCCTTCCTCAGTAATAGAATAATTATACTCGGCAACATCTTTTACAAATCTGACATCCTCAAAGTTAACTCCATTATATGAAGTTTCCTGCTGAATACGAGTGTCTTCGTTAGCTTTGTCACCATTGTAAACATTTACTTCTTTCAGACCGGACCTGTATACACCCAGATCCTTAGCCGATACTTTATAATCGACTTCACCTGAGTACCATATCTGATCATTGATCTTAGTATATTCGCTGCCAACGCCGACATTAAGACTTACTGTAGGCTTGCCATTCTCCATTGTCAGGAATACACGTTCATGAGCTGTTTCAGGATCTTCAAGAATGAGTTCACCTACATTTTTGCTTAATGAATTAGTAGTGAAATAGTAAGTGTTTGCATTATCCATGTTATCCCATACAGTTATCTTGGGATCACCTGTATAATAACCTTTGGTTTTATCAGGGATGTCTATACCACTAAATACAACCTTGCCCAATTTGCTGTCATAGGCACCTTCGTATGTTTGCTTTCCCCATACAAGTTGCGCTCCCTTAACTCCACAGCCGAGAGGGTTATCCTCTACAGAAATTGCGATAGCGATCTCCGAATTGCCGAAGATACCATACTTCCTATAATTCAGAGCTTCGCTCGCCTGATCAACGATCAAATCTCCGTCAACTGTTTTGGCCTTTGCAACTTCGTACTTTGCACCCTTTATGATAGGAGCGGTCTTATCAACATAAAATACCCGATACGCCTCAGGTACTTCATATTTTGATCCTGCAAGGTTGCTGACATATCCATCGATATGATATCTGCCTGTAGGCAGATCGGTAGGAATATTTATAGTGTCTTTCTTAACAGGCTCTTCGCCTTCGATATAGGATCTCTTACTGGTATGCTTTGAGTCTGTTCTTCCCTTATCGTCCGTAATAGTTATATGATGATCATTAAGTGCATCAGGATCACTGAACGTAAAATCAAAGGAATTTTCAGAAGAGTTGCCGAAGAACTGGGCATATTCCTTTCCGTCTACACGGTAAAAGTTCTGACCTTCACCATTAGCTTTAATTATAAAGCCAGGACGCTCACTGTTGATAACGAGTTTTACTTCGTTTTCTTCGTTTTCTGTCAGCGTAAGCACTTCACCGGTAATCTCATCGCCAAAATTCTCAACTGTTTTAAAGTAATAGGTTCTGATATTGCCTACCTTATCGGATACAGTTATAAAAGCTTTGCCGCTTATATAGGAGTCGAGTTCTTCAAATACATAGCTGTTTTCATTCAGCCTTGCTTTATAAACATTATCTCTGTTGTCTTCATCAATTATATGGAGCTGTATATCATCAGGGTTGATATTTTGGGGTATATTATCATCGACAGAAAGAGTGATAGTCAGACTTTCGTCTGAGAATATACCGAAAGGTGTATATTTAGGTTCAGGGCTGATCGTATATGTGTTACCTGAGATTCTTGGAGCTTCTCTATCAACAACAAATTTGTATTTATAGGTTTTTACATTGCCGTCAATATCGCTTATTTTGATCCATGCTGAATAAATGCCATCATCAGCGAGCGGTATCTCCGCCGATTGTACAGACAATGTTGGTTTATAGTAAACATCGCCTGCTGTATCTGCATTTTCATCATCGACAGGAACCGCAGTTGCCGTAACGTCAACATCTTTCACTTCATAAATTGTTTCGTTATCTTTCTTGATCTGAACCGAATACTTAGCAATACCCAGATCATCACTCAGATTGAACGCGATTCTGTTACCTTCATCGATGAGATAAGCATTTACAGTCTCATCCAGATCGGAATGATCGGCGTTATCATGGCTGACATTTTTATTGCCTTCAACTGGAGACATTGATGCATATGCGTCACGGTCGTCAGTCTTTGAATAGTAGAAATCCTCAGACAATTCAACACCCTTAGAATCAAACTGCCTATCCGATGCTGAAACAGTGAATTTATAATTGCCGTTATCCTTCAGATTGAGCATGGAGAAAGGTACGTATACAACATCTTTTTCAGGGGTGATGCCCTCAGGAACAGGGATCTGCGAAAGTTTAACATCACGGATCTGATCTCCATCTTTATCAGTCCACTTAACTTTTACAGAGCAATTTTCTATAGTATCGTCACTGACCTTAACCTTCAAATAAGAAGCATCACCGGTATAGGTATAATTTGTATACGGAAGATCGCTTAGCCCCTCATTTCCGTATTCCTGTGTTATAGCAGGAGTTTCTTCTCCTTTGTAAATATTTACAGTGCCGAGATACTCGAATTTGGGTATGCCCTTGTTGCTGAGTGAATATTGTTTGATCTCATGCTTACCGGATCTATCAAAGACATAGACATAAATAGTTTTATTGCACATCTCCGCTTCAAAAGGAAAACAAATATCAAAAGTACCGTCACTGCGGTAGAAAGGCTTAAGTTCATGACCCCGTTCTTTGAGTTCGTTCCATGTAGTGCATTCCTTACCGTATGAATAATATACCTTGTAAAGACAGTTAGCATCTTTTTTAATGGGCACATCATTTACGATGAAGATACCTGTTTTTGAAAAATTATCTGTCAAATATACAGGGTTAACGCAAAACCACGGAACTGCTTTAAGGTTACTTAAAATAAGATCATTTTTATCAAGCTTGTAGTGGTAAACTTTAGAAATTGATGCCATGTCCGAACCGGGCCACATAGCATAAAAACATATATAATGTTCGCCTTCCGGTAATGGATGATCATCCCTGATATCATATGTAGCTGCAAAACCATCCCTGATATCCGATTCTTTTGGCTCAAAACCTGTAGATTCGATCCTGTAAAAAAGGTTAGCACCCGGTTCAGTTGAAACCTCAAAATTTCCCAGATCCTTTACCCAGTTGTCATTTTCAGGAAAATCTACATCAAGCTTCGGTCTTAATGTGTGACCGTTCTCATTAGTAGCATTCTCATCGTTAGTTGTGTCCTCATCAGTAGTCGCCAGAGCGTCTTCGTCATCGGTAAGAGTTTCGTCTCTGAGAATATTATTGTCATTGATCCTTTCTCTATGCTCACCATTCATCAATGAATGAGCCAGACCTATAGGAACGCTGTTGTTCGAGACAATGGAAAGTGCTGCCGCCATGGCAAGGATCCTCTTTGCGATAGTCATACTCTTTTCTCCTTTCAACTAGTCCTTTTTTTCATACAGTATCCTGCTGAGCGCCTTATACGAAGTGCCGTTTTTATAGGGCTTTCCGATGGAGGAATATCTCCTGTACTTCTTCAGTCCAATATACACCGCATACAAGAAAAATGCCAGCGCCGCAGCGAAAAACAATTTCACAAGAAATATCAGTGCCGCAGAATTATACCTAATATCCCATTCGTTTATAAAATGCTCCAGTTCACCTGTGAACCACAGCACTCCCATTGCCAGGAGAAGCAAAATAAGCGATATGACAATGGTTATCAGGAATGGCTTTCTGCCGCGTTTGAAATACGCACCGAACAATTCGGCGAGTTTTGATAATAACCCATCTCTCATATTATACACCACGACCCTCAAAGCTGTCAAGATAATCTTTTACAGAATGCCTTACAATAGCATCAGGCTCATCACTGTCCTGCTGATCTGTGATCTTGTCTATCTTTTCATCCGTGTTGAGCTGCTTTGCAAGATAAACAAGCAGATTATTGTATTCTTCTCTGTCTCCGTACTCTACGAGAGCTTCATAACACTCGTTAGCATATCTCGGCTGTCTTGATTCATATATTTTTTCCAGAAGTTTGTAGCTGATACACTCGCTGTCTTCCTTGATATCAAGGTCAGCAGCAGCGGCGTATTCAGAGAACGCCAGGAGCACCTGTCTGTCGGTATTGCCAAGAAGTTCGTCAAACTGCCTACGTGAATACTCCTCATCGGGTATCATATCCAGCAGCTGCGCAAGATCTTCAGCTTCTTCCTCGCTCATAACTTTCTTATCGGTGCCTTCGTTCTCGTTATAATAAAAGTCATATATTCTTTCGTAGATCCTTTTTCTGCCATCGGGATCAGTAGCTTTCATCTGTTCCTCTGCAGCACGTCTAAGCGCGTCGTGTTTCGATACCTGATAGTTTTCCATGATGGAATCTATCTTATGGGCGGCAAAATATCCGCCGAAAAAGTACAGAAATCCCTGAAAGCACAGCAGCGTAACAAGAAGCCCCATAAACACAGCACTTACATTGAAAGAATTGCGCACCTTTATGTCATCAGTCCTCAGCACCGCAGGTGAACGCTCCCTTGCATCGATTATATCGTCCCTCAGCGTTGCATAGTCATGATAATAATTCTTATTGCTCTTATCAAAATAATTATATGACCTTGATCTTGTCGCCTTTTTGATTATCTGCTCCAGCTTTTCGTAGAAATGCACGGAAGCCAGCGAAAGATCGCGGTTGCAGTAAGTATCCTCGTTGAGCATGATCGAGGTATCAAAAAATGTCTGATAGTGATAGCCTCTGAGGAACTTCTTGCGGTATTCCGCGTTGTTCATGTACAGCACAAAAATGTTCATACACTCCCACAAAGTCGCTCCCAGAGAGAATATATCGCTCTCTACCGTCAGACGGCAGGCACCCTTCAGTTCTTCGTTCAGATTCTCTGAAGTAAAGTGAGCGTGGGGTACCATTTCAAGGTTGTAGGCTTCGGGAGCAGCATATCCTACTGTACCGTATTCCTCCAGGCTTTCTCCGCCAAACTGTACCGTTACATAATCCTTGCCGTAATCCATATAGTTAGCTCTGCCGAAGTCGATAAGCACCACTTCGTTGCCGGCATTGGTTATCATGATATTATCAGGCTTGATATCCATATGGAGTATCCTGTTTCTGTGCATATAATCAAGCACATCACAGAGCTTTACAGCGAAGTTGTATATAACACTCTGAAAACGCAGACAAAAATCATTGTCGGTAACATACTTTTTAGTACGCATCTTGCTTTCATCGCTGTAATCATTGAAACCTGTAACAGCCTGGTTCGATCTCATTACCAGCGGAAAATCACCGTATTCAAGACAGAATTCTTCCAACGTTTTGCCTTCGATGAATTCCTCAACAACGCAGAAGAAACCGTGACGATCAATATAAAACTCATCTTCGCCATCGGCTACGTGTTCAAACTTTATCGAAAAATCACCAAGATCTTCTATCAGATCGTATATCCTGACTACTGAACGGCAGCCCTGAAGATCGTTGAATATCTTAAGATCCTTACTTTTGAAACGCCTAAGTATCCTGTCATTGGTTCCTCGTCGCTTGAATTTGAGCACACAGCTCATGCGGATATTCTCACTGGAGATACCCTCTGCCGCTCTTATGCCTTTATATACTATACTTTCTGTACCACGTGCAATAAAGCCATCACCGTATCTGTACAGATCCTGATAGCTGGTATCTATTGTGTAAGTAAATTTAGTACCGTGTATCTGCATAAAGCTGCGCTGCTCCTATCCGATCAGTCTTCGTCTATAAATCCGAGCAGATCAAATATATTGACCTGAAATTTCTCTTCGACTTTCTTTTCGGTCTCATATTTCCTAGTCTGCACCTGAACAACTTTTTCCTGCGGGTCGAATTCCTCTTCCTGCTGATAATTATCCGTGCTGTTTACAAAACCATTTGCCATAACAGACCATTATTCCCCATCAGTTTCGTCATTAGCCATTTTTCTGATCTGCTCTCCAAGCTCGGCATCCATATCGCTGATCGACTGCCTTACATTGCTTATACCATCTGTATTGAGTGCATCCACGGCACTGTTCATGTCGCCTATCTTTTCAAGGATATGATCTGTTTCATACTTATACTCGTCAGCACCTTCACCTTGCCAAGATTCCAGCAAAGTTTCATTAATAGTGTTAAATGTCGTTTTTAGATCTTCAAATTTACCAACAAGCTCCTGTGCTTTAGTTTGAAGTTTAGATATCTCAGTAGTATCAACAACCTTAAACACAGCGTCATTAACTACAAATTCGTCTGCCATCAGAAATCCTCCTCTTGTATCATCTTAAACTTTTTCAGGCTGTCCGCCTCTACGTCATAAAAATATCCATCGCCCTTTTCACAGAGCGCATAGTCTGCTTTGAGCATCTTTACATCGAGATCACCGAATATGGTCTTCTGTCCTTTCTCCGCTACGAACTCAGCGATATTGTCAAGCACAAAAGCCGTATGTACCAGAGTATTGAACTTATCGTTCATCTCGATATCCGACATTTTCCTTACATCCGAGAAAATGAATATGTAATCCCTTTCCTCAGCCATATCGGAAAGTATCGGCATAATGTATTCAAGAAACTGCTTGTTCTCGCGCACCGAGCTGTATACCAGCTTGCTGTGGAGTACGAAAACGGTGGGGTCACGGAAAGTTTCCAGACACCCTATGGGTACGTTCGGATTTCTCTCCAGCATGGAAAGATATTCCTTGCCCGTGTAAAGCAGGCTCGCAAAGTTGCCTACGTCTACACATTCCTCGTGTATGTATTTTATAAGCTGCTGCATAGGAGACAGCTTTGATCCCTGTGGTATCACAGGCTTGCTGATCTCAGGGGGCTTTGCAAATCTGGGTTCAGCCTTCTGTCCGCTGAAAAAGCTGCTGCCTGCCGATGTCCTTCCAGCCATCATTGCTGATGCCGCCGAGGGTACAGGTTCAGGCTCTTTCGGCGTTTCCTTTTCCTTTTCCAGCTCGCTCCTAGCCACATACTGTGATATGTATTTTGCAGCGGGGAACTTATCTTTGAGCATCTTCAGCTGACCGCGTCCGTCATCGAAAAGTACAAGCTTTCTTTTGTCGTGTTCCATCAGGCTCGTAACTATCCTGTCCAGCAGCTGATCCTGACCTGCACCGCGCTTAGCGTATACCGCCAGAAAACGCGAATCCTTGAAATTCACCACAACAGGCTTGAAATCAACATAGTCGAGTCCTACAGCAACTTCATACTGCGGATCTGTTATATCCTGCTCGCCTTCCAGCTGATGATGGTACTCAGCCACTCCGAAGGTCTGGGGAAATATCTTGTACTTCTCCACCTGTTTACCGAAGCACTTATTGTCCGCATCGTACTGAAACTTCTTGTGGAGATTTATCCTGAAATCGCCCTTGTTGATATCCTCTGCGAAGTTGCAGTGTATCTCGTAGGGAGCGTTTATATTGTAAGTACCCGTTATCTCGTGATACTTTCCCTTGCGGTCCTTTTCACGAAGTCTCATGGTTATATTCGCAAAACCGCGTCCAGGAATGTTACCTATACTGGATACCTTTCCGCTGAATATTTCGCCGTACCTGTCGTTTGAAAGGTTAAGCGCTATCTTCTGCCCGAGGTTGTTTATGTATGAACTCATTCCCTTGTTCTCCGACGCAGTTACCACTACGGAGATGCCTTTCGACAGACCGTCACGGCAAAGTCTTGCAAACTTTTCCTGATAGCCCTGATACCTCGGCTCATCAAGGAATGAATTGAAGTTGTCTATAAAAAATGTTATGTGCTTTGGCTGACCATCCTTTTTAGCAGCAAATCCCACGCCCTGCAAAGCCCTTGTGTTTTCTTTCAGCTTTGTTTCAAGTATCTTGAAAACACGCTTTACGTACTCTTCGTTGGAATTGTCAAAATACGCCGATACCAGCGGCATAGTCTGATAATCAGCCAGTGCGCCGCCGAAATCGAGTATGAATATCTGCTCATTCTCCACATTCATTTTTTTGTGAAGAATATTGATTATAAGCCTTATAAGATTAGTCTTGCCGCTCTGTGGAGAACCGAACAGGATTATATTCGACTTCAACAGATCGACCTCGAAATCAGGCTGCTTCTGCAGAATGGGAACATCGTATTTTCCAAGCTGAACTATGATGTTTTCCGTCATCTGTCAGATACCCTCCCATTCTGTCTTGTCCATTACTGATTCAACATCAGCCTTGAGCGGATTGAGGAAGAGCTGTATCGAAGGCTCATAATCATCTTTCAGTGCGTTTATAGTGTTGATGATATAGTTGAGCTGGTTGTCGTCCTCATTAACGCTCTTGTTCTGTTTTGCCATTCTTATATTATCTTTTTTGGAATTATAGAAGCTGTCATCAAAGCCGCCGCATTCGGGCACCATGGTCATATTGACATCGCCCTTTATGGAAAGGTTCCTGTTTGCACCGGTGTATGCAGACTGGAAATACTCATATCTGCTTCCTGTGCCTACCAGTATGTACGCTCTTCCGTGACCGGGCATAGTTGCCGCAGCCGCATCGGGCGTACCTATCATATCCTTTGATGCACTCTTGGTCGCAACTTTAAGACATATCCTCGCCTTGGAGTTTACACGTATATCTTCGGTTATAGCACCCTCGATGTTCTGCGATACCAGTATGATATGGAATCCCAGAGTTCTGCCCACACGGGCTATCGTGGTGATATCCTTGATAAAGTCTATATCGTTGCTCTCGCTTGAAAATCTTTTCAGCTCCGTGAACTCGTCCACTATCAGCAGCAGGTGCGAAAGGGGCTTGGGTTCGGGGTTTTCGGGATCACAAGCTTTTATCCTGTTATCCTTGTTTATGAATTCCTTCTTTATCGAGGTCAGAGTCCTTGTACCGTTCTGTATTTCCTCGCGGTATTTAAGGACTGTCTTTCTCGTCCTCATATACGAATCGATATTATCCGTATCAAGCTCCTTCAGCACAACCTCGCGCCTCTTTATCTCGGCGTTCAGAGTCTCAAGGAATCGCTTCAGCATATATTCGGGAGCTATGCCCTCTGCTTCACCTGTGGTATTGGTAACGGCACCTACCAGATGCGGCAGATTGCCCAGTCTGTCTGAGAAGCCGCCGCCCTTCATATCTACCAGCATGAAATTCAGCTCATCAGGTCTGTACTTCATACAGCAGCCGATAACGTAGGTTATCAATGTTTCGGATTTACCTGAACCGGTAGTACCCGCAACAAGACCATGAGGACCGTCTCCGTTCTGGTGCATATCCAGATAAGTGACACCATGCTCGTTCTTGCCTATGGGTACACTAAGCCCCTTGGTGATATCGTTCTGCGGAGAATCCCAGTAATCCTTGATCATCGTGTAAACCCTGCTCTGAGCCGGGTCTTCTGTGACAGATTCCTGGTCTATGTCCCATATCTCAAAAAGCGATACCACATCGGGCACCTTGCCGTTTTCAGCTATACGCTTGTAGTACAGCGAGCTCAGCTGCCTGTAAGCAGTGCCGAATTCTTTCTTAACATCGACCCTGCAGGTATTGTTGTTATGGTCAAGATACTGAAAATGATCCTTGAAAAGGTAATCACTCTCGAATCTCTTTTTATCTACCATACTGCTGGTATCAGCAGCATTGCTGTTGTGTGCCAGTGTTTCACGTGAAAGCACGTTGTAACGCCTTGTAAGCTCGCCTCTCGGCCCCGTGCAAAGCTCTATCATGCTGCTACAATACTTAGGAAGCATACCCTTTTTGTCTTTCAGAAATATGAAAGACAATCCAAGCTGATTCTTGAAATCCTCACCCTGCTTAGGGGGCTCAGGCAGAAATCTGGAAAATACAGTTTCCTTGATATCGTAGTCATCAAACATTATGCAGACTATCTGGGTGAAATTCGGATCCTCGGCTTTTTCATCGCCGCCATCACCGTTATCATCATTAGTTTTTATGCTTCCGCTTCTATCGTTCATTATGCCAAACAGAGCACTGTAAACATCGCCAGCGCTCTTCTTGTCAAATACGAACTGAGTAAGCGAATTGCCGAACAGCTCGTTAGTATGCGGAAGGTATTTATAATTTTCTATCGTGCGGTCACGCTCATCGATATCATCAGTACGCTTGAAAAAGAAAACAAACTGAAGATTCTCCGGCGAGTGATAGTATGAAAGCTCAAAAACTACATGTCGGATAAAATTCAGCGCAGGATCACCCTCGCTGTTGACCTTTTCATCACTGACAGGATCGTATATAACGCCAAGTGCACCGCAGTTTTTCATCTCAAAAAGAAGCGGCGGAAGATTCTTAGGATTCTTGTAATCTCTCAAATATCTGAATCCTACCCTGCTCCTGCTGGTACTGCTGTTATCAGTAGTACCTATATCCGCAGGATCATTGTGCGCCAGATCATACGCTAGCTCCGAAAGCAAAAGCTCGTCCCTGTTGTTAACATCAACTATGTTTTTGAGATCTTTATTGCCTTTCTTCTTATCCTTTTTGCGTAACTTCCTCTGACTTTTACGTAGCTTTGCCCTTGCTTTTTCATCGGGCTGATCTATCCTGAAAACAAAGTGAGTATCGTTTGTCGGATTGACGATCTGCTCCAGCCTATAAGTTATAGGCTCCGATAGACCCTCATCCTTTTTCTCAGCGCTTATGGTGAACATAGGCTCGATCTGCCTTGACTGACCGAGGGATATCATAAGATAGTCATCATCATTGTGCGAACGCGAGAATATGGCATCCGAGGCATTGCGCACACCATCAAAAAGCTTGGAAACATTCGGATATACAGTATTCATGTACTGTATGTCCTGCCTCTGATAATCCTCTATCTGCTTGAGCTTTTTCAGTATGTAGCTCTCGTAGTTGCTCACCCAGTCATCAGCATTGCGTATGGACTTTCTTCGCTGGCTTATGCCGTTTACCAGCATAGTAGTCGCAGATACAAGACCCATTCCCACTGACATGATTATCATGGAATTTCCCATACTTGCCATTGCGCTGCCACCCATATAACGCATACCTACACGCATACCTACACCCATCATAATGGATATCATAGAAGTTAGCATGGAACCGCCCAGCGCACCGCCCTCTATCTTGGGATATTCGCCCGCAGGCGCTATCTCTATCACCGAAGGTTCAACAACATTGATATCGCGGGTACTAATGTTGTATTCAAGATTTTTCTCCTTTACAACATAAGATGGCGATGTCATCTGCTTGTCGTCGCTGTCGGTAAAGATATACGGTCCCTCTGCTTTTACAGCATTAAGATCGAAATCCAGAACCGAAGCCGTAACGATACCAAGTTCTTCCAGTGTAAGATCATATATCTTAACGTTTTCAGCATCGTTATATTCTGCAATTATCCTGTTGAAATCAATGCAGCTTTCAGTTATAATCTCCTGCTTGATATCCTTGCACTCGGTAAAGCCGATGGACTTGTACTTTATATTGATAAAAGGGTATTTCTGAAGATACTCTTTCATTATCTCAAAGCACTCTGTCATCGAAAGATCAACCTGACCGTAGTCGAAACCGCTCCTGGCTTTTTTCTTCAGTCCATAGAATATACCCTCTGTCAGTTCACGAAGGGTTATGCTTTTCAATACAAGAAATGTCAGCTCGCGCGACTTTACATATGTGCCTCCGTCGCTTTTGGAAAATCGCGCAGAAACCATTATCTCATTGTTTTTCATTTGCTAACTCACTCCGCAGTTTTCTCAGGATCTCTGCCGTCTCCGATTCGATATCTGTGCTTATCTGTGGCACTACCACTTTCACTCCCACAGGTTTTGCAATTTCAGGCTTAACAAAGTTTACTGATGCCACTTCGGGTACTACTGGTTCAACTACCTGAGCCGTAGGTGTTCTTGTAAACTTCCCTGCCTCAACAGGAGATATCTCGGGTACAAATACCTTAACAGGAGTTACAGGCTCTCTTACAGGCTTCACAAATTCGACCTTGCTGACTTCGGGAACCACCTTTTTGATTTCCCCGATAGCAGACCTCTCGGGCTTTTTAAAGTCGACCTTGCTTACCTCGGGAACTACCTTTTTGATCTCCCCGATAACAGGCTTCTCAGGCTTTTTAAAGTCTACCTTGCTGACTTCGGGAACCACCTTTTTGATCTCCCCGATAACTGGTTTCTCGGGCTTTTTAAAGTCTACCTTGCTTACTTCGGGAACTACCTTCTTGATCTCCCCGATAACAGGCTTCTCGGGCTTTTTGAACTCGACCTTGCTTACTTCGGGAACCACCTTTTTGATCTCCCTGATAACTGGTTTCTCGGGCTTTTTAAATTCTACCTTGCTTACCTCGGGAACTACCTTCTTGATCTCTCCAATAACTGGCTTTTCGGGCTTTTTAAACTCGACCTTGCTTACTTCGGGAACTACCTTCTTGATCTCCCCGATAACAGGCTTCTCGGGCTTTTTAAACTCAACCTTGCTTACTTCGGGAACTACCTTCTTGATCTCTCCGATAACTGGTTTCTCGGGCTTTTTGAACTCGGTCTTTTTAACGTCCGGAGTTACCACCTTGAATCCCTTGACCTTTACAGGTTCGGGAGCTACGAACTTACGTCCGCTCACAGTAGGTACAAACACCTTGTAGCCCTCAGGTTTCTTCATTTCGGGTACTTTATACTTACCCTCAGCCACCTGCGGCACAGGAACTTTCGGCGCATCGACCGGCTTTCTTTCGATCTCTTCAAAGTGAACTTCTGCAGGCTTGATTATTTTCGGGAATGTCAGTTTTACTTTCTTTTTAGACAGATCGAGATTTGACAGTCTCTCAAGAATCGTCGCAAAACGCATCCTTTTACAATACATATCATATTCGCGTTCATAGATTTCTCTTTGATCGGGAGTCAATCTCTCTATCTCTTCTTCACTCAATACCCGAAATGCCATTAATTTCACCTCATTAATATGTCATAAAAGACATACGATCCAAAAAAACTAAAAAAACTGATAACTTCAATGAATAAAAAGCACCGCTCACAAAACAGAACAACTTCAAAGCTATCAGACAAATTACTGCCATATATAATTGTAAAGCTGAATGCAGCAGTATGCCATAAAGACATATCTGCTGCTTACCAGCTCAACTCAGCACTGTCCCCGCAACACTGCGGAAGAATGCTTTAAAGATCCGAAAAGGATATTACTGTGAACCGCCCTTGATGCTCTCAGCTATGCTGTGGTCAACCGAAGCAAACTGTGAACGGTTAGTTTCGATCAGATCACCGAAGCCCGTTACCATTGCGGGTATACCGCTCTCCTCACTGCTTACGAGATCACGGATATTGTTGTTGAAGAACTCTTCAAGAGCATCCTTAGCCTCGCCCTTCATGTCAGCGATAGCTGCATTGAAGGAATTAACAAAGGTTGTACCTGCTGTTAAGAACTCATCCTTTACAGTAGTCTTGATGTTGTTAGCTGCGTCCTTGACCTCAGCATTTTTGATCATACAATCCATGGTATAGTTCTCCTTTCTGTTATATCACTGTCTGTTTACTTTACCAAGCTCGTTATCTACACCTGCATCGCCTGGGATCTGATCGCGAGCAGCCTCGCAAAAGCCCTTCAGAGCATCCACGAGCTGATATACGCTGCCGGTATCCTTTTTCAGCATAGCCTCTATCTTATTTGTATAGAATTCCTGCAGACCATTTGCAGCGTCACCTGTAAAGTTTGCTGTAACATTTGCGTACTGTGTATTCAGATTACTAAAAGCGCCATCGATTGCTTCCTTGTAAGCTGCGATCGCATTCAGCGCATCTGTCATCATCTGAGTTGACATGTTCACAGTACCCTGAGTACCCATTGTTCCTACATCCTGATTTACATCAGCCATTTTCAAATACCTCCTTGAAAACTCTCATTGTTCTGCCGCATCTGCGGCTGTTATTTTTATTTGATCACAGGTATTTTTTTATCCTGTGATATTAACTTGTTAATATTAAGTAGTGATACCCTCTACGAGAGTATTGAAATCATCGAATATTTTCTTGTAATAGCCGTCGCCATCGTCACTTACGGTAATCGGCTGACCATCACAAGTAGTAAGAGGTTCATTGATAACGATCTGCAGCGTATTATACACCTGTTGTATAACGATTTTCAGATTATCGATCGGATCCAATATAACATTCTGACTTGCATCCGTAAGTTCATCTCCAGTTTCACACTGGAGCGCTTCCGCAAAGTCCTTAAACAGTTGCTCAAATTCACCTTTCAGATCATCTGCGCTATGCCAAAGATTTTTCAGAGCCTCTATAGCTGTATCAAAAGCATCGTCGTTGATCTTAACGTCTTTTTTAAGTTTCGCCATTCTCTGCTCCCTCCTCTGACTTCTTCTGAGCATCTCTTATCTGCTTCATCAGCGGCTCTCTTACATTCTTAGAGAGTGTTCTGCAGTAGCTTATAGCCTCATCATATTTTTCCTGATCTATATAACATTGTACCTTAAAGCTGAATACTGTTATATCCGAAGGATCCTTGATGATCTGCCTGTTGTAGTACCTTATGAGCTCATCATACAGTCTTTCGGGATCAGGTGCGCCGCTGTCTACGCGGGCTTTGGTTTCCATATATCTCGCCGTATTCACAAGAGCTGCTTCCTTGCTGCTCTGGAGTTTTACAGCATATTCCAGCACTCTGTCATTTTTATTGAGAGCAGCGTATGCAGTCATATAAAGCAGGTTCATCTTGTCCCTGACTTCGTCGCTAAGCTCTCTCGGTTCATTCGGGAGCTTGTACTTCTCGGGTTTGTCATCGGGTATAGGCGTCATCATGTCGGGATCAACAGGTTCCTGTTCCTCCTGCATCGACTTTGCTGCCATAGCCTCGGCTTCCCTGTTAAGCTCTTCAGAACTCATGCCATCATACTTAGCAGAATTTGCTGCAAAATACGCATCGCTCAGCGGTGATTCAAACTCAGGCGGTTCTACCCACGGCAGTACCGAAAATCCGCTGTTGAACGACTGTACAGGCTGATCGGCAGCCTGCAGCATCTGCAAGGCTTCCTCATTCTTGCCTGTCTGTAAGCATATTTCAGCACTCTGCAAATAAGCATTCACAACTTCACCGACATCGGGCTTTGTTTCTTTAAGTCCCATGTCCAGCATACACAGCGCAGCCACGAGATGATCGTTATTATTGTCCTTTTTGAACATCTCTCTCTCGTAGTCAGAAACACTGAAATAGTAATCCATCGGGAGTTCTTTGACATATTTCTTCGCTCTAAGCAGTTCCTTGTTGGCTTCCTCATACTGTTCAAAATTCACCAGTATCGTGTAAGCTAGTTCATAACCGTCATATGAAGTCGGAGCAAGCTGTTTTATCGTGTTAGCTGTCCTGAGTGCATCACCGAACTTGCCCGCCATCGAGCAAGCTACGGTTTTGTACATCAGCAATTCCAGGTCAACCATACCCGATTCCTGAGCCTTGATATAATTTACAATAGCGTCCTCATACCTTCCAAGCTCCTGATCTACCATAGCGAGTGTCCTGTACATACCGCTAAGGTGATCCTCAGATATCTCATGTCTTTCAGCTTCTCCGAAAGCCTCCAGCGCTTTCATCGTGTCGCCGTTGCTGCCGTAAGCTACGCCAAGCTCCACATATCTGTCGCCGTTATCAATATCGCATTGTACAGCTTTCTGAAAGTAGAATATAGCTTCTTTGTAGTTTTCCATTGCCTGATAGGCTTTAGCCGCCAGTTCCAGCGGATCGGGATCCTGAGGTCTTAACTTATGACCCTCAACGCCATACTCTGCAGCCGTCTTGAAATCTGCCGTAACAAAGGCATTTTTTCCGACTGCCATCAACTCATCAAATTCCAATTTATCACCTTCCTGTTGTTCTCTTTTTTTACAGTTGCGGACTTTTGTCCTGTCCGTTTCTGCATATAGATATCTTTAATATATTGTATCTATCAATGTATAATCTGTAGCGCAGACTTTACAGTATCGCTGAAGAGTTCACAAACGTCTCCGTTTTTGTGGTGAGATCCTGTGCTCCTTTGACCTTATCTTCTATGTATCAATTAAATATCGGCAGTTTTTCAAGGCTCTTGATACCCTGCTGCTCACGGTCACTCAAACCTGTTTTAGGAAGTATGAATTCATTAAAAATAAACTCGGGAACTTTACTACGCAGATCACTTAAGCATTTATTATCAAAGGAATTATGGAACATATTATTCATAGTATTCATATATCTATTATAATCGCCCATTACACTGCTGCGGAAATCATGATTAACACCGGGAATATTACTGGTCAGAATACGTGATGTTTCCGCTCCGCCATCGGTAGCTCTGTATGCCCAAGATGGAACAACTGTTACATTTGCAGTTCCGGCTGCATCGCCGGCACCGGTACTAAGTGTAAAACCATTGTGTCTCAGAGCATCATAGAGATCATCTCCGCTTGAGATATTATTTATATCAACTCCCGTGCTATCCAGCAGCTGTCTGGAAAGATTTTCATTTCCCTTGACTGAATTAAGGAAAGCATCTCCGGAATTTCCGGTTCCGGTAGGAACATTAACATCCATTCCCTTAAAAGTAGCTCCGTTGGTAGTAAGAGTGTTGTTCTCCATGAATTTCTCAAGTTCATTTCTGTTTGTGTCAATCAGATTATCATAGCGCTGCATATTTGTTCCATCACCCAAGCTCGGGATATTATTCAATCCAAGGAGCTTGTATGCAGTTTCATTCAGTGCAGCTCCACGCTGACCACTCTTGTAAGCTCGCCAAAGATCCCTACCATTCTTCAGATCGTCCAGACCTATCAGTTTTCCGCCCCATTTAAGTGCTCCATCACGTAAGAATTTCAGACCGTTTTTAAGACCTCC
>NZ_FOKQ01000101.1 GCF_900112155.1 Hominimerdicola alba
GTGCTCTTTTTGACCTTGGAAAAATTTTTCTTTTTTTCAGTTTAGGTATTGACTTTTATTTGCAGGTCTTAGAGTAGACACACGAAAAAACAAAAATCGTGTAAAACTCTAGGGGGTTATTTTATGTCACGAAGAAAACTAACAGATGAAGAAAGAATTCAAGCAGTGCAAGAATATCTTTCAGGAAAAGGAAGCTATGCATCAATAGCCAAGAAATATGGGGTTACAAAAGAAACGTTTAGACAAATGGTAGTTTTCGCAAAAACAGATGGAATAGAATCGGTCAGGATCAGCCATACAAACAAACGGTATTCTGCGAAAACTAAGTTGAAAGCAGTAACTGAATATCTTGACTGTAAAGGAAGTCAATTAGAGATATGCCGAAAGTATCATATTTCATCCACAAGTGTTTTCAGAAAGTGGATTTCATGCTATAATAGCGGTAAGGACTTTAAAGAGCGAACACGCTCGGAAAGAGGTATTACCATGAATAAAGGCAGAAAGACCACCCAGGAAGAAAGAGCTCAGATTGTTGCATTCTGTATTGAGAACGGCAAGGATTACGGGCTTGCGATGGAGAAATACGGCGTATCCTACCAGCAGATCTATTCCTGGGTACGCAAGTATGAAGCAAAAGGAGTGGAGGGACTCATAGACCGACGTGGCAAGGCAAAGTCGGAAGATGCGCTCACAGAAGCAGACAGGCTTCGTATGGAAAACAAGATACTGCAAGCCAAGCTGAAAGATATGGAAATGGAGAATAAGCTGCTAAAAAAACTCAGGGAGCTTCAAGGGGGTGGTCACTGAGCGGAGTACGAAACGAGGACAAGTATATTGCGATCAGATACATGAATGAAGCAGAGCATTATCCGATTCAGAAGCTCTGTGCTGCTGTTCACGTCGCACGCTCTGCATATTACAAATGGCTGAAAAGGAAGCCGAGTTTAAGCCAGAAAGTCAATGAACAGCTTGTAGAATGGATCAAACAACACTATGAAGAACGCAACGGGATCTTAGGGTACCGCCAGATGACGGTTGTAATCAATCGCGAGCATGACGTGCATTACAACAAGAAGCGTATTTACAGGCTGATGAATATTCTTCATCTGAAATCTGTCACCCGTATCAAGAAGAA
>NZ_FOKQ01000049.1 GCF_900112155.1 Hominimerdicola alba
AGCCGTAGATGAGTATCTTCATCATGATATCCTCGGGTATGGCGCCATTCCACTTGCTTACTATCGTGTATTCTTCTTTTTGATAGATCTCATCTATAACATTGCTCAATACTCTGACAGTTGAGCTTTCTTCGATGTAGATCTCATAATTCATGTTAAGACGCACTTGACAATTTCTCATTTTTGTGGTACAATCCTTTCGTTGGTTTAATGGTTTTTGCAATTATATTATACCACAAAAAGAAGAGCTTGGCACTGTGCCAGGCTCTTTTTCTTTGTTGGGGCTGCAACAGCCCCTTTTATTATTGTTCAGATTAATGTTTTACTGTAAAAGCAGTGCAGATCACTCAGCAGCTTCTTCAACAACAGCAGCGCCATCATCAACAGCTACAGCATCAGTGTTATCTGTCCAGTCCTTAAGTTCAGGAAGCTCAATAGTTACTTCCTCAAAAGAATAATCGGTGATCTTAGTGGTCTGTACCATATCATATGTGGTGTACTCGATGCTTTCGGGACAAGTGCTGTCCTCATTATAGAAATACTTGAAAACAGTAGCATTTCCATCCTCTTCATTTGTAGCAACAAGACCGGTGAACATATCGGGAGCATAGTACTTCTCACAGATCATGCCGTCGTCTGTCTTTTCGCTGCTTACAAATACATAGTCAGATTCGATACCCATTGTGTACATAGCGGGATCAACGTTCAGATACATCTCAGTGGGATTTTCATCCTTGTAATACACATTCTGGGTGTAGTCAAGAACGTACATAACACCGTCGATAACGAAAAGGTCATTACGAACTTCGCCCTCTTCAATGATAAGATGGTAGTTATCACCATTCATCTCAACAGTGGTAGTTGAATCCTCAAATTCATCAGAAGAAGTTACCATTGTAAGCTTGAACTTCTTATCCTTGAGGGAATCATAGAAAGCCTTTGTACGGGTGGTCTCTGCAGTAACATCAGAAAAATCATCCTTGGTATCTGTTTCAGCTTCGGTAACAACAGCATCGCCGTTCTTGGAAGCCTTGCTGTCCTTATCATCGGAGTCTTTCTTTTTGCCGCAGGAAGCGAAGATAGCGCAGGAAAGAGTCAGTGCGCAAACAATTGCTATATACTTTTTCATTATACATTTCCTTTCTTGAATAAAATATACAATTCTTGGATATAAAGATACAATAGCATTGTACCACAGTACAGCTTGCTCGTCAATAGCACTTTTGACCAATTTTTCTACCTATCTTAACATTCAAAGTGGACATTTTCTAGCGAAATGACCATTTTATGGGACTCATATTAATAAAAAATTACGAATAAAAAGAACAAAACAGCCGAAATAGCTCTCGGCTGTCTGTCAGAAGGAATATATAATATGAAATAAAAGGAGAATGGAAAGCATTTCTCATTGTTCGGGTTCCGCAGACAAGGCGCTCAGCGGGGTAGAACTGTCGCCTTGCCAGGGTGTACCGGAATACCCGAGATTAGAAAATAAGGTGGAAATTGGAGTATATTCATTCCATGATGAATGCTCTACTTATTGGGAACAGTCTCCCAATCCTTAAGAAAACGCTCAATACCGTTGTCAGTCAGAGGATGCTTGATCATCTGTCTGATAACACCCATAGGAACAGTTGCTATATCACAGCCTGCTCTTGCAGCGTCAACAACGTGTATGGGATTTCTGATGGATGCAGCAATGATCTCGGTCTTGATGCCCTGTACAGAGAAGATATCAGCTATCTCCTCGATAAGATCCATACCGGTCATGCCTATATCATCAAGTCTGCCCAGGAAAGGTGAAACGTAGGTAGCACCTGCGTTTGCAGCAAGTATAGCCTGTGCAGCGGAGAATATCAGTGTTACATTTGTCTTTATGCCCATTTCGGTCAGCCTCTTGCAGGCTTTAAGACCTTCAGCGCACATAGGCAGCTTGATAACGATATTTTTATGTATTTTGGAAAGAGGTATAGCCTCTTCTACCATCTTGTCAGCTTCAAGAGAGATGACTTCTGCGGAAATAGGTCCATCAACTATCTCAGTGATTTCCTTGACTACTTCTTCAAATACTCTTCCCTCTTTAGCAATAAGAGAAGGATTGGTGGTAACGCCGCAAATAACACCAAGTGATTCTGCTTCTCTGATGTCATCAACGTTAGCTGTATCAACAAATAACTTCATATTAATTTCGTCCTTTCGGTTAATGAACTGTTTTATTTTCTGATATTATTATACCGCTGAACCAATGATAATTCTATTCATTTTTTGCTTATGTATAAATAATAATTGCGATTATTTTTTTATTGTTTAAAATCGACAATTGAGCCCTGATACATGGATTTTTCCGCAAAAACGCAATATTTGAAAGTTCACGCGCAATAAATGATAAGTGAATATATTTTGATATCAGTTATAATAAAACCGCCTAAAATAACAATTTTTGAATAAGCAATTAATGCTATGATATATTATAAAAGTATCATTTGCATTATACTTTTGATATAATAAAGTAGTCTGTTAAAATCAACTTACCATAATTTATATGTACATTTGTGATTTTCGATAATTGAAAATCAGTCTGATATTTGAAAAATAAAACAGCACAACGATACGGATAATGTAAAGTCGTGCAGACTTGTGATATATTTTCTATTTATTTAGTGTAAGTCCCAACACAAATCGCCCTGGCGTCATTAACAGAATCCACATTTTCGTTTCAGAATATCTTTACAATTCATAAAAAATGTGATATAATATAAAATAATATTGTATGTTGTGAATAGTTAATGTCAATATTTACCTATTCATTCTGCAAATATCACACGGAGGTAATCATCATAATGAACAGTGAACTGATCTACGGCAGGATAGCTGACGCTTTGCTGTGCGACTATTCAAGCGTTTACTACGTTAATGCAATCACAAACGAATATGTTTCCTATGCTATGGACCCGGAATTCAGGTCACTTAAGACAAGTTTCGAGGGCGAGAATTTCTTCGAGCAGCTGAAGATCGATGCTGCCCGTGTGGTTCACGAGGACGATCAGCCTATCTTTACCGAACATCTGCAAAAAGAAAACCTCTTGGAAGAGATGAAAAACAAAACCATGAAGAACATCGTTTACCGCCTTATGATAGACGGTAAGCCTGTTTACCACTCTCTCAGGCTGATACACGGGAAAAGCACTGACGATCAGTATTTCATACTTGGCGTTACAAATGTCGATAAAGAGGTTAGAATGGAGCTAGAAGCTGAAAGGCTCAGCAAAGAGAGAAAGATATACAATCAGATAGCCCAGAGCCTGGCTTCTTATTATGATACTATATATTATGTTGATGCAGAGAACGACAGCTATATGGAGTTTTCTTCCAGCACCGAATATGACGAACTGGATATCGCCAAAAACGGCTTGAAGTTTTTTGATGAATCCCAGAGAAATACACTGAGGGTGATACACCCCGATGACAAAGACCTTGTCCTTAGTGTTCTCAGGAAAGAGTATATCATATCCAAGCTTGAAAACAAAAAATCTTTCAGCATAAAATACCGCCTTTTCCTCGGCGGAACATACAAGTATTCCCGACTATCAGTAATGTGGTCAAGTGACAGGACGCATTTCATCATAGGTGTCGAGAATATCGACGAGCAGATGAAAAAGGATATCGCCAGCCGTGAGCTTGAAAAGAAAAGCAAGACTTTCAGCCAGATACTCAATTCTCTGGCTTACAGATATGACTCGATATACTATGTTGATATAGGTTCGGGTGCGTATTCTCTGTACAGCGCAACAGGTGAATCGGGTTCGCTGAAGATAATCAAAAACGGCGATGATTTTTTCACCGATGCGCCAATACTTATAAAAAAGGTAGTTTTCGAGCAGGACTCGGAAACTGTTGCGAAGACCCTTGAAAAAGTAGAACTGTTGGAAAGACTGAACAATACAGATTCATTCTCGCTGATATACCGTCAGCTGATAAACGGCAGCTACAGCTATGTTAGCCTGCGTGTGGCATGGGCAGAAGACAAATGCCATATCATAATAGGTATAGCTAACATCGACGATCAGATGAAGCGCGAGAACAAATACAAAAGTGAACTGATCTCAGCCACAGAAAAAGCAATGAACGACGAGCTGACAGGTGTTAAGAATAAGAACGCCTATCAGGAGACCGAGCGCACCCTGCAGGACGGCATTGACAGCGGAAACAGCCAGCCTTTTGCCGTGCTTATCTGCGATCTTAACGATCTGAAAGTTATAAATGATAATCAGGGGCATAAAGCAGGGGATGAATATATCCGTTCTGCCTGCCGGCTGATCTGCTGCATATTCGCTCACAGTCCCGTATACCGCATAGGCGGAGATGAATTTGCCGTAATACTCAGAGATAATGACTACGCTCATAGAGAGGAGCTAATATCCGAGCTTCGAAGAAAGGTACTTGAAAACTGCAGCAAAGAAAATGCACCCGTACTGGCATCGGGGCTTGCGGAATACGAAGCCGATCTTCACAAAAAAGTATCGGAAGTATTCGAGCTGGCTGACAGCAGAATGTATGCCAACAAAAAAGAACTCAAACAACTTTCTCACGGATAGATACACCTTAATAAAGCGAGGTGATGATTTTTGATCAATTTCAGAATAGCTTTTTCATTCATATTCACACTTGTGGCAACAGGTCTGGGGATATGTGCTTTTCAGGCTTACAGATCCACAAAATCTACAGGCAAAGCAGTATCATTTCTCGATGCATCGCTTATCCCGCCACTGTTGGGAAATCTGATAATAATCGGCGCTCACACCGAGACCTTAGCTAAAGTCGGTTATTATTTATACTTTCTTGGAATGGATCTGATGGTGCTGGCGCTTGTGAACTTCACATCAGCTTACTGCAGCGTGACAGGCAAACACAAAACTCCTTTAAAACAGATTATCGTTCTTTTATGCATTGACACAGTTCAGATGCTGATGAATCCTTTTTTAGGTCATGCCTTCGATGTAGAACCTGTATATGTTCAGGGTTCGGCGTATTACAGTCTTATCCCTTATATAGGACAAAGTTTTCACAGGATAGTTATCTACACAATAATGGGTGCGACTATGATGATCTTCCTTGTAATGACGATCAGAATGCCCAGGATTTACAAGGAAAAATACCTTGTGATACTTATAACGATGATAGTCACCACACTGTGGCAGACTTTCTATATATTCTCACGAACACCAATCAACCGTTCGATGATAGGTCTGGGAATATTCGGACTGCTTGCATATTACTTCTCGCTGTTTTACAGACCCCTCAAGCTTCTTGACCGTATGCTTTCAAATATCGCCTCGGATATGCCCGAAGCACTGTTCGTTTTTGACCCGAATTTCAACTGCATATGGATCAATGAAACCGGGCTTAAACTCACTCAGCTTGGCACGAAAGACCTTGAAAAAGTATCAGAAAAACTGGAAGACATATTCGGAACGATACAGCACAGCAAGGACGTATGGGAGGCAAACAAAGTCATAGCCACAGGTGAAAGCAAGCGGTATTATACCATTACACTCAGGTCTTTCAATGACAGCGCCCAGAAGCTGGCAGGCTCTTTCCTGACGATACGCGATACCACGGAAGAACAGAACAAAATCCGCGCAGAACTTTACCGTTCGAACCATGACAGCCTGACAGGGCTTTATACCAAAAACTGCTTTTATGAGCAGATACACAAGACCTTACGCGAAAACGAAAACACGAGATATTATGCCATATTCATTGATATCAAGGATTTCAAGATAATCAACGATATATTCAGCATGGCATTCGGCGACCGTGCTCTCATCCAGCTTGCTGACGTAATTCGCTCATTCATGTCTCCACGATGTGTTTACGGCAGACTTGGCGGTGATACTTTCGGCACTTTTATGCCTAAAGAAGAATTCAAAGCAGATGAAGTTGACAAAGCACTTTCAAACTTCATTGTAAGGGACGGTCAGGTTGAGTACCATATTCTTGTTCATATGGGTGTTTATGAGCTTTCCGATGAAGATTCGGACGTGCCGATGATGTTCGACAGAGCACACCTCGCCATATCCACAATAAGCGATGATTATAACACACATATCGCCTATTATGATAAAAAGCTCCGTGAACAGGTGCTGTGGGATCAGCAGATATCTGCATCTCTGACAGAAGCGATAGAAACCATGCAGCTGAGACCCTATCTCCAGCCTATCGCAGATGTTAAGGGCAACGTCATAGGTGCTGAAGCTCTCGCAAGGTGGATACATCCCGAAAAGAGCTTTATGCCGCCATCTTCCTTTATACCTGTTTTTGAAAAGAACGGTATGATAGTTGAACTGGACAAGCATATGTGGAGATGCGCCTGCAGTATTTTGCAAAAATGGAAAGACAGATTCCCCGGAATGTTCATATCCGTGAATATCTCGCCGAAGGATTTCTACTTTACCGACGTAGTTTCGGATATAATGTCTCTTGTAAAAGAATACGGTATCTCCCCTGCTGATTTAAGGATAGAGATAACCGAGACCATTATGATGACCGATGCGGAAGAGAAAATGAAGCTTCTGGCAAAATTCAGGGAAGAGGGCTTTATCGTCGAGATGGACGATTTCGGCAGCGGATATTCTTCGCTTAACCTGCTGAAAGATATGCCTGTTGACGTGCTGAAGATAGACATGAAATTCCTGTCATCAACGGATAACAAAAACCGTTCGGAAACAATAGTACGGAATATCCTGCGGCTGACAAATGAGCTGGGAATCGATTCCCTGACAGAGGGAGTAGAGACCGAGGTGCAGTATGAAAAGCTTTCTCAAATGGGCTGCAAGATGTTTCAGGGATACTATTTTGCGAAGCCTATGCCTGTAGAGGAATTTGAAGCTTTCGCATCAAAAGGAGCAGAAAAATGAACCAAAAGAACAAAACTCCATTCAAAGCGGCGGAGTACGATATGAATGTGAGAAAAGTGATACCGATGTACGATATCATCTACGACCAGATATTCGACTTGATAAAGACAGTTTTCCCGAATAAAAAAATTGCATTGCTGGATACCGGCTGCGGCAGCGGAAATCTCGGGGTGCGAGCAGTAAAAGACCTTGAACTTTCGGACCTTGTGCTGTGTGACCCATCACAGGATATGCTGAATGTGGCGAGATCAAAGGTCACAGGTAATAACTGTAAATTCATACAGATAGGTTCTGAAAATCTTGACTATGAGGAGTGCTTCGATATTGTGACCGCTATACAGTGCCACGGATATTTTGACCGCGAGGGTCGGGAAAAAGCAGTGAAGAACTGCTTTCGTGCGCTGAAAAATGGCGGACTGTTCATATGCTTTGAGAACACTGCGCCATTTACAGAAACAGGCAGAGATATAATGCTCAGCCGCGTGGAAAATTTCGGCAGGAATGCTGGCAGGAGCGAGGAGGAAGTAAAAGCTCACAGTGCAAGATACGGCACGGATTTCTTTCCGCTGACGATACGGGAACATATGGAGCTGCTTAATAAAACAGGATTCTCCAGCGCCGAGATTTTCTGGCATTCCTATATGCAGAGCGGGTTCTATGGTATCAAGCGTTGACAAATCTTTTGAAATATGTTATGATATCATCTGTGAGCATACTATACGTCAGCGGAAGCGGCAACGCTTATGAGGAAAGTCCGGGCATCACAGAGCAGGATAGCTGATAACGTCAGCCGAGGGCGACCTCCGAGCCAGTGCAACAGAGATATACCGCCGCAGAAATGCGGTAAGGGTGGAAAGGCGGGGTAAGAGCCCACCGGAGTGACAGAGATGTCACTGCCATGTAAACCTTATCCGATGCAACACCAATGGCGGCAGAATGGTCAATGGCTGCTCGTCAGACCCGAAGCCGTAGGTGGCTTGAGCTGTGCGGCAACGTACAGCCTAGATAGATTGACGTACACGACAAAACCCGGCTTACAGGTAAGCTCATGCCCCGCTTCGGCGGGGTTTTTTTATGCCACATAAACTTGAAAACAGCTGGGACTTCGACATATTGATCACATAAACTCCAAAACAGAAGACTTGCCATATCCTGTTATGGATATTTGCGGGGCAAAAAATTGTCCTTTTAACTAAATTTGGCAAGGGTTTAACGCTAAAATTTCACTTGACATAAGGGGTGTCGGGGTGTATAATTAATATGTGCATCTGTGGGAACAACCATTTGACGCGAAAGGAAATGAACAATGAAGATTTATAAGCTCGCCGCTGTGCTGACAGCTGCAGTGCTGGCATTTTCGTGCACAGCTTGCAGTAAGAAAAATAGCAAGAAAAGCAAATCGGCGAAAAAACATAAAACAAGCAGTATCATTACTGACGAAAGTGCTTCGGACGAAATAGTTACTGACGGTGAGGCTGATTCTGTCACTTCGCAGGACGGTGTGCATATCAAAAAAGCTTACGACCTTCTGAAGAGCGATCAGTACCGTATAGACCTGACGTATACCGATGCTTCGGGAAATACGACCGAGATAACAAGGCTCAAAGACGGTGATAACTATTACGAGCTGCAGACCAACGAGATCGGAACCAGCGGTTTTATAACCGTTGACGGAACATCTTACGATTTCGACAACGTATGCGGTATTTATCGCAAAAAGAATTCGACTGTCCCCGTAAGTGTTATCGAAACTGTTTTCGAACAGGATCTTCCTGCTACTGATACACATATAAATTCCGAGGACGCAAAGATCTATGATGTGGAGGAATACACCTACACAGGCGGATCTTACATAACAGTCATGGATTTTTACTTCGATAAAGAAACCGGGCTTCCAGCCAAGTATACTACTACCTATATGGTAGAGGCTGTGAACGGCGATGAAGGCATGACCGAGACAAGGACCATCAATGAGATATCATACGGTTCCGAAGACGAATTGCTGACCACTGACGGTCAGACCAAGACTGTTGACAAATCCGTGTTTAATCTGTCGTTCTTATCCGGTCTTGTGGATTTCGGAGTGATGACCCCCGAACAGAAGCTGGGCTACTGCCAGGCTATATTCGTAACCAGCGGTGTAAGCGCTGAAGAGCTTTCTTCTGCTGCAATGAATGACGAAAAACTGAAAAATATATCCTATGAGGAACTGACTTCGCTGGTATACACCTACGGAGACAAAATCTGAGAGGGATCCCGATATAATGAATATCTTGAAATTATTGCACCCAAAGGCGTGCATAGAATATCTTTACAATGACTGCACTGCAAGGCAGACCCTTGAAAAAATGAAGAACCACGGTTATTCCGCCGTGCCCGTAATCGACAGAGAGGGCAGGTTCGTCAAGACCGTATCCGAGGGCGATTTTCTGAGGTTCATGGTGGAAAAAGGGTTGTATGATATCCGCGAGATGGAAAACTTCCCGCTGGAAAAGATACCGCCTAAAGTCAATATGCGACCCGTGAACGTCTCTTCAACGGTGGAGGATCTGATACTTCTGAGCATGGATCAGAACTTTGTCCCCGTTATCGATGACAGAGGGATCTTCATCGGTATCGTCACCAGAAAGGACATACTGGGTTATTGCTATCAGACCATCATGGAGCAGGACAGCAGCGAAACTACGACCGAAGAGGTTTAAAATAACAGAATTACTGAAAGGAATGGTAAGGAGAAATGAAGAACAGTAACCGTAAGGGCGGCGCCGCAGTTGTCGCTCTGCTGGTAATGATCATCATCGTGGCTGTAAGCTGCGCACTGATGGTAGTTACAGGCAGAAAGACGATCAAACCCAACGAAAGTGTGAGCGCACCGGTATCCGAATTGGATGACAGCACCACCACAGAAGAGGAAACCATCAGCGTAGACGATCTGGCAGATCTTATCCCAGAACCTGCGCCCTCGATGCTACCGACTAAATCAGACAAATATGAAACAGTAAATCTTAAAGATATCACCTGTTCGACAGGCGTTCTGCTGGACAGCGAATCCAACGAGATACTGGCAGGTGTGAATTACGACAAGAAGATCTATCCTGCATCTCTTACAAAGCTCATGACCCTTCTGGTAGCTGTTGAAAATATCGATGATATGAACGCTAAGTACAAGTTCACCAAAAAGGACATCGAACCCCTGCAGGAAGAAAACGCAAGCTGTGCAGGCTTCGTAGCTGGCGATGAAGTTACTATGGAAGATCTGCTTTATGCAGCTATCCTCCCCAGCGGCGCTGACGGAACTCTCGGTCTTGCAAATGCTATCGCAGGCAACGAGAAGAACTTCGTAAAACTGATGAACGACAAGGTTGCAGAGCTTGGTCTTACCGATACCAATTTTGCAAATGCAAGCGGTCTGCACCACAAGCAGCACTACACCACAGCTCAGGATATAGCAGTTATCACAAGAGCCTGCATGGAAAACAAGACCTGCCGCAAGGTGCTCTGCACAAAGACATGGACAACCAAGCCCACAAAGGAATATGAAGACGGCATCGAGCTGGACAGCATCTTCCACTCACGTTTTGACGGCTACTTCGTAGACGTTGATCAGGACGGCAGCGGTGACGCTAAGATCCTCGGCGGTAAGACAGGCTTCACAGATGAAGCAGGCTACACCCTCGCTACTGTAGTTGAGTACAACGGCAAGGAGTATATCGCAGTTACCACCAAGAGCGATACATACATCGATTCAGTTGAAGATTCCATTCTCATCTTCGAGAACTATCTGCCCGGCGCAGTCGGCACTCCCGATGACCGCAAGGATAAGGAAGAAGATACCGACAGCAGCAGCGACGAATCTGAGGAAGAAGAGAACGAAGGTACATTCATCACCCTCAAGGAAAAGGACAACAGCAGCAAGAGCGATGATGATGACGATGATAGTTCATCAAGACCCGTACCCGACGAGGACGTTGAAGCTTAAAAAATATTTGTCCGAGGACTGATGTTCTCGGACATTTTTTATCTATAAACTTCGGCTTAACCAAGAACGATCACAATAAAACGAGCAGCAATACCTGTTATGCAGGATTGCTGCTCGTAATTATTTTCATATTGCAGTTATTTCTAATAAATCACGTTATGCTTTCTTCAACTTTTTCACAAGCAAAACGATTTCATGTGCTACAAGGGGCATAATCGAAAGTATCAGAACAAATCCCCACATAGCTGCTGTCATCTTAACAGTGCCGAAGATGTTTCTGAAGAACGGTATCTCGGTAACTGCAAGCTGACCGATGATTCCTACCGCAAAGGCAAGTATCATTATCTTGTTATCAAGGTGGTTGAATTTGAACAGTGATGTTTCGGTATCACGCATTCCTATGGCATGGAACAGCTCGCATACAGCAAGTGTGCAGAATGCAAGTGTCTGTGACTGCATAAGTGTATGCTTATCGGAAAAGCTGTCGATGATATTTTTAAGTGTGCAGCTTGTGCCTGCTGCTGAAAGTTCTTTGATAGGTGTGTACAGGAAAGCTATCAGTGTTACTATAGCGATGATTATACTATATAGTCCCACCTTGAAATATCCGCCGTCTGCAAAAATTGATTCTCCGTTCTTGCGGGGCTTTTTGTTCATTACATCGGAAGAAGAGTTGGGGTCAACACCAAGTGCAAAGCAAGGAAGAGAGTCAGTCAGCAGGTTTATCCAGAGTATATGCACTGCTTTAAGAGGAGCTGCAAAACCTGCGGCGATAGCGGCGAACATTACTACCACCTCGCTGATATTTGAGGAAAGTGCGAAAAGTATGGACTTCTTTACGTTCTCGTAAATGTTTCTGCCTTCCTTGACAGCCTTTTCAATGGTGGTGAACTTGTCATCCTGAAGAATGATGTCAGCTGCGCCCTTTGCAACGTCAGTGCCTGTGATACCCATAGCAACACCAACATCTGCGGCTTTCAGAGAAGGAGCGTCGTTAACGCCGTCGCCTGTCATGGAAGAGATATTGTTGTTAGCCTGGATAGCCTTAACTATCTTTACCTTATGCTCAGGGGAAACTCTGGCGAATATGGACAGTCCCGAAACTCTGTCACGGAGTTCTTCGTCGGTCATATCGTCAAGTTCATGACCCATTACGCACTCATCCGGTCTTTCGGCTATACCCAGCTTTTTAGCGATAGCAAGGGCGGTATCCTTGTGGTCGCCTGTTATCATGACTGTCTTGATACCTGCGCGCTTGAATGTCTTTATAGACTCAACAACTTCGGGTCTTTCGGGGTCTATCATACCCACCATACCGATAAAGGTGAGTCCCTGTTCAACAGCGTCCCTGTTGTCTTCGCGAACAGCAAGAGAGAGAACTCTCAGTGCTTCAAATGACATTTCGGACATAGCATTTGAAATAAGGGTCATGTCCTCGTTTGTTATCTCGCGGACAGTGCCGTTTACTCTGATGTGGGTACATCTGGTTAGAAGTTCATCGGTGGAACCCTTTGTATATGAGAGTATCCTGCCGTCTTCTGTGGTGTGAACAGTGGTCATCAGCTTTCTGTCAGAGTCAAAAGCCTTCTCGTTGATACGGGGTGTTGCCTTTTCTGTAACAGACTTTTCGATGCCGTATCTCTTGGCAAAAGCCACAAGAGCTGTCTCTGTGGGGTCGCCGACTTCTGTGCCATCGGATGCGATGGAAGCATCATTACAGAGCATGAAACCCTTTATCAGTGTGTCATGAGCATCTTTATCGAGAGTATCGAGGTTGATGTACTCACCGTTCTCGAATGCCTTTACAACGGTCATTTTGTTCTGAGTAAGTGTGCCTGTTTTATCGGAACAAACATAGCTTACCGCGCCGAGTGTCTCAACTGCGGGCATATTTTTCACTATGGCATTTATCTTAGCCATTCTCTGCATACCCAGAGCAAGCACTATGGTAACGATAGTGGGGATACCCTCGGGGATAGCCGCTACCGCAAGAGAAACAGCTGTCATAAGAAGTTCCAGCTTTTCTCTGCCTTGAATGATACCTATAATGAACACAATAGCGCATATCACGATAACTGCGATACCAAGTGTACGGCTGAGTTCGTCCATGCCCTTCTGGAGAGGCGATGGCTTTTCTTTTTCCTGTCCTACCATATCGGCTATCTTGCCTATCTGTGTATCCATACCGGTATGGACAACTTCACCGATGCCTCGTCCGTAAGTTGCAACAGTAGTCATGTATGCAAGGTCAAGGCGGTCGCCTATGCCTGTCTTATCATCGGGAACAAAGTTCTCGTCCTTCTCTACGGGGACAGATTCGCCCGTAAGTGCCTTTTCATCCATCATCAGACGTGCTGTTTCAAGAAGCTTCAGATCCGCCGGGACCTGTTTACCTGCTTCGAGGACGACAATATCGCCCACGACAAGTTCTTCAGATGATATCTCTTTGGTCTCACCGTCACGGATAACAGTGGCTTTCAGCACCGACATTTTTTTCAGTGCATCGAGGGCTCTCTGCGCTTTGCCCTCCTGTACAACACCTATTATAGCATTGGCTATAACTATAACGAGCATGATCACCGCTTCGCCGTAATCATGGAGTATAATCGAAATGATGATAGCCGCACCGAGGATAGCATTTGTAAAATTGAGGATCTGTGCAAGGAACATCTGCAATACTGTTTTTTGCTTCTCCTCCTTCAAACAGTTGCGTCCGTTTTCAAGCAGACGTTTTTCGGCTTCTGCCTGGGTAAGCCCGTTAAATTTACTCATGGCTGTATTTTTACTCCTTTTCTGATAAATATTATACACTATCTTTTTAATTATACACCATCGTTCAAAAACTGTCAATATCAAAACGGATATATAAAAAAATTTAAATCCTAATTCCGCTATATTCCTGCAATTGTTGAGCTATTCCCTTCGCTGACTATACATCGATAAAGCGCTAAAAAGCACAAAATACGAGCTATAATGACCCGGGGTTGCTTTTTGGACATTAATATGTTATAATTTAATAAGGTGATAAACCGTCCGATGAATGACAGACAGCACCACCGATAATACTAATGCGAGGAGAGTTTGCATGGGCGATATTTCAGGCATATGCAAAATGATATATGAGTAAACATAAAAACAGCACCACAGCCTTTCGTGTGGCACTGGGCGGCATATGTGCGGCAGTTTGTCTGCTGCTGATGTTCAGCAGTTCTTTCCTGCCGGGACTAAGCTATGCCATACCCGTGTTTGCGGGAGTGCTTATGGTTGTGATGATAGTTGAAACTGACAGTAAATGGGCGATAGCTGATTACTGCGCGGTAAGTCTGCTGTGCATATTCATAACGCCGAATTTTGAGGCTTCCCTGCTGTTCATACTGTTCATGGGCTATTACCCGATATTGCAATTCTGGCTTTCAAAAAAGAAAAGCAAGCTGTTCCAATGGATAGTCAAACTGACAGTTTTCAATGTAGCGATAGTGATATACTACAATCTCTTCAAGTTCATATTTGTATCTGTGGATATGCTTGAGGGCACAGAGTTCCTGGGAAAATACGCACTGCCTCTCCTGTGGGCTGA
The DNA here is from genome assembly GCF_900112155.1 of Hominimerdicola alba. Classification (GTDB taxonomy): domain Bacteria; phylum Bacillota; class Clostridia; order Oscillospirales; family Ruminococcaceae; genus Hominimerdicola; species Hominimerdicola alba_D. The sequence continues at coordinate 14,474 of NZ_FOKQ01000049.1, forward strand.
AGCGCAGATATGTTTCCTTGTGTACGATAAATTCCTGTCGCTTACAATAGACGTTTACATCAACTGGTTCCGCAAAAAGATACTGCGGAGAAAATGATCTGTTTTGGAGATAAGCAGAATGAATGAAGAAAATACACAAAATATCACGGAGGAAACAGAAGGCGAAAAAACCGACCTCCATGAACACAGAAAACGACGAAACAAACGGCGTGTGCAGATAGTCACGGTGATAGTGATACTTGCATTGCTGACGGTAGCAACGCTTGTATCAATCCCACTTGTAAAGGCACTTCGTACCGAAGAGGGCATGGACAAGCTGAAAGAAACGCTTGAAACAAAGTATTCAGGATTCGAGAGTATGATGATATTCACGCTGATACAGGCTGTTCAGGTGATAATCGCAGTTATCCCGCCTGTTCAGATAATCGGCGGTGTACTGTTCGGCTGGTTCATAGGATTCCTGCTATCCTTCGGTGGAACGATGCTTGGCACCTTCGTAATATTCATGATGGTCAGCAAATTCGGTAAACCGCTTGTAGAAGCTTTCGTCGATGAAAAGCATCTGACGAAATACAAGTTCCTGCAGGACGAAAACAAGCTGATAAAAGTTCTTGTGATACTCTACCTTATACCGGGCGTTCCAAAGGATATAATATCCTATATCGTGCCGCTGATCAAGGTCAAGCGCAGAGATTTTTTCTTGTATGTAATGCCATGCCGTATCCCTGCGATACTGATGTCCACAACACTGGGTAGCAATGCAATAGACGGAAATTTCAAGACCGCTCTCTGCATAGTATTCGCAGCAATAGTACTTGCAATATTCGGCTTCCTGTTTAAAGACCCGATCGTTGAAAAGCTGAACAAGCACAAACACAAGTCATAAAACAAGGCACTATCAAAAACGATAGTGCCTTTTATAATGCATAAAATTACTTGGGGTAAACAAATCTCTTGTTCTCGGTAAGATCATCGAGATAGCGTTTGATGTAATACTTAGCCATATTCAGGTTCTGCTCGGAGTAGTTTCCGCACTCCTCAGGCTTTGCGCCTGGGATATCGCCCTCAAAATCCAGAATGAACTTGCACATATCTACGATAGTTTCATAAACGCTCTCAGAGGTCTGAGCACCGAAGAAGATCACATAGAAACCGGTGCGGCAGCCCATAGGTCCGAAGTAGACTATATCGTCCTTGACGGAACAGCTGCGAAGGAAAGTGGCGCCAAGATGCTCAATAGTGTGCATGGCAGGGGTATCCATAACAGGCTCGCGGTTAGGAGCAGTCATTCTCATATCAAAAGTTGTTGTCACGGCCTCGCCTTTGCAGTCTCTGCGGGAAACGTAGAGTCCGGGGAAAAGGTCAAGGTGATTAACCTGAAAGCTTGCAATAAGTTCCATAATTATCCTCCTTTAGTTCTTCTCAGCGCCAAGCTTTTTAAGAAAGCTGACCAGTATATCCAGCTCAGCCTTTGCAGCTTTTGCAAGGGAATGAGCGTAATCGTTGTGTGAATCGTCGTCGCCGTTATCGGAGACGGTTCTCAGTACGCAGAAAGGCACCTCGTTAACATAGCATACATGACCTATGGCACCGCTCTCCATCTCACAGATAATAGCGTTGAATTCGCTCCTGAGTTCATCTCTCTTAGCACTGCTGTTAACAAAGCAGTCACCCGATGCAATAACGCCTTTTTCGCACCTGACACCAAGTTCATCAGCGGAAGAAGTAAGCAGATCAACGCAGTGAGTGTCACAATCGAAATACACCTTGTTTATGCCCGAGATAAGGCCCTTGGGATCACCGAAAGGAGTGGTATCCATATCGTGCTGAACAACCGCCGAAGCGATACCTGCATCGCCGATATCCAGCTTGTCAGTCAGCGAACCGCCGACACCTGCATTTATAATGACATCGGTCTTGAAAGTTACTATCATAGCCTCAGCGCAGATAGCCGCAAAAACTTTGCCTATGCCGCATACAGCAGCAACTACGTTCATGCCGAAAAGTTCACCATAGACAAACTCTATACCGCTGACTGTATAAGTGCTGCCGTCTTTAAGCAGTCCTTTTATTGCATCGACTTCGGGCTTCATAGCACCGATAACGCCGACTGTATAAAGATCCTTGTTTTTAAACATGATAACCTCCGTAAAAATGTAAACATCGCAGCGGCAGTCCCCTGCCGAAAACCTGCAAACCAACGAAAATATTATATCACATCTCGCCCCCAAAGTCAATCATCACAGATAGAACCATGCTGTTTAAGAAAAAAATATCCCCCGCACTTGACAAATCAGATGAAATGTGCTATATTATTATATGGCGGAAACCATTGGGCGAATGGTTTTAAGGCGAGGACAAATTATAGGATAGAGGGCTGCTGCGTGGCGGCCCTCTTTTCTCTTAAACGGAGGTACATAAATGAACAAGAAGGAAATAGCCGAGATCAAGAAAAATTTCAGCGACGACTGCAATTTCTTTACGATAAATCGCGTCGTTACAGCATTTGTTGATGCAGAAAAAAACATAAAATGCAAGACCAACCAGCTTTACAACATCATGCCACAGGACGAAAGCGAGCTTATCCTCGCGAACCTGAAAAAGACACTCAGCGGCAAGATAGGTTCAAATCTGCTGGAATATCCTTTTCCTAAGAATGCAATACTTGAAGGCGGCCAGCAGCAGTTTCTGTGGGGGGTGCTGAAAAGCAAGCTTGCAGATGAAGAGATAGTTGACAACTTCCTGAATACCATAGTTGAAAAGGTGGAGTATGTTTCGACCTACAGCATATTCACCGCCCACTGCACTTACTCGGTGCTGAAAAAGACCAAGATGGACGAGATAGACGAGGACAGCGATTCTTCTGACTACAGCTTCATAATCACTGCTATATGTCCTGTAAATCTGCGTATAGACGGTCTTATCTACAACGAGGAGCAAAACGCTATCGCCAAGAAAGAAAGCACCGACAGGATAATAGAACTGCCTACGGACGGCTTCCTGTTCCCGCTTTTCAATGACCGTGCTCCCGATGTGAACGGCGTGCTTTATTACACAAAGAACGCAAAAAAGCCCAACACTTCCATGATAGAGGAATTGCTTGGCTGTGAGTTCACCATGACGGGTCAGAACGAAAAGGAGGTTTTCCACTCCATACTCGGAAAAGTTGTGGGCGATGAACTTGATTACAACATGATAACCAAGGTCAACGACAAGATACAGAATTACATCGACCAGACCTCTCACGAAACTGAGATAGCCACCATCGACAGCCAGAAAATGAATTCCATACTGTGGGAAGCAGGCGTAAGTCAGGAAAAGCTTGCCGACCTTGACAGGGTATTCGAGCAGGCTACAGATAAAAAGCCCCTTACCGCTGTGAACCTTGTGGAAACAAAGACTGTTGTTTCAGTGCCCAGCATAACTGTGAATATCGGTAAGGGCGGTGCTGACAAGGTCAAGACCCAGATGATAGGCGGCAGAAACTGCCTTGTGATCGCTCTTGATGATCCCGAGATATCAATAAACGGTCTTGAGATGCGCTTTGTGGACAAAAAGCCTGCAAACGCTCCAGCACAGCCTGCACCCGCCGAAGAAATGCCACCCGCACCCGTGAGTGACACTTCCGATGACGACAATGCAGCACCTTTCTGACAAAAAACACAAACCGCAGGAACACAAATTCCTGCGGTTTTTCGCATTATTCAGAATAGTTCTCTATCCGTCAGATATTCTCGGGAGGAGCGCCGAATGAATACTTGATACACTCAGGTTCCTGAAGTTCCAGAACCTCAAAAATACCGTCACCCACACTGTACAGACCGCTTACCTGAGGGCACTGCTCCAGAAAAGCCGCTCTGACTTCGTCACTGTCAAGATTAACAACATCAGCTGTGAGCCTTATCCACTCCATCTCACCGCACATACCGCTTATCTCAACCCTGCTGTGACGCATCATTTCCTTGAAGCACTTCTTCTGGTTGCTTGTACAGATACAGGTCTTTCCGTCGATCTCAGCCACCGCACCAAAAGGACGCACATGGGGATCTCCGTTAGAATCGGTAGTTGCAATGTAGAACACGCCTACCTTTTTCAGCATTTCTGTAATTTGTTTCATTCAAAACACCTCCGTTTATTTTATCAGATAATTCATCTGATATTATCAGCCTATAACTTCGTAATTCTCAGCAGCGTTTTCCTTTTTAACGTATTCGGTAACATTAAGCACCTTTACCTTGATAGGACGCTGACCGAGACCGATCTCAATGATATCGCCGATCTTCACATCATACGAAGCCCTCGCAACCTTGCCGTTGACCATTATCCTGCCCTCATCGCAGGCTTCATTTGCAACGGTGCGGCGCTTGATTAGTCTTGTGACTTTAAGATATTTATCTAACCTCATGAGTCCTCCTAAAAATAAAAGGCGGACAATCTGCCCGCCTTAAAAAGCATATATTACTTCTTGTCAACGACTGCCTTGAGAGCGCTGCCTGCCTTGAATGCGGGTACCTTTCTTGCAGGAACGTCAACAGGAGCCTTGGTAACAGGGTTCATAGCTACCTTAGCAGCTCTGTCTCTAACCTCGAATGTACCGAAACCAACGAGAGTAACCTTCTCGCCATTCTCCAGAGCGCCAGTAATGGAATCAAGAACTGTTGCCAGAGCCTTGTCAGCCTCCTTCTTGGAATAGCCGCCCTTCTCTGCGATAACATTGATAAGTTCTGCCTTGTTCATTTTTTAAAACCTCCAAAAATTTTTATCCTTAACGAACAATTGCTTATTCATTAATTTCCTTTATATGAGTACAGCTCTTCGGCTGATACTTCCGCTATATCTGCGCTGTGCTTTTCAAGATCTTCAAATCTCTTTACAAAGCTGTTGCAACTGTCCGCCAGACATTCCTCAGCATCACAGTCGAGTCTTCTTGCAAGATTTGAGCACAGGAAAAGCAGCTCGCCTATCTCACCTGAAGCGTCCTCTTCTTTCTGATCTGCCAGCTTAACTCTGTTAAGTGCGGACTCGATAGCCGCATACAGATCAAGCTCAGTGCCGTCCTCTTCGGACTTTTCAAAATCCACCCCTGCCCTTGCAGCTCTCTTGCCGAGCTTCTGCGAACGCATAAGTGCGGGGAAATTCTTTGGAACGCTCTTCAAAGTGTCTGTGAAGCTCTCCTGTCCCTTGGTATCCTTTTTGATGGAATCCCAGTTGCTGAGCACCTTGTCAACGGTATCCGCCTGAACATCGCCGAATACGTGAGGGTGACGGATTATCAGTTTCTGACAAAGCTCGGTGATAACATCTTCAAGTACGAAATGATCTTTCTCATCTTCAAGTACCACATGGAATATCACCTGTAAAAGTACATCGCCAAGTTCCTCCCTCATCATCTCGGGAGAATCAAAGTCGATAGCCTCCATGACTTCATAAACTTCTTCAAGCAAATCCTTTTTTATACTGCTGTGAGTCTGCTCCTTATCCCACGGACATCCCTTCTCCTGATCACGCAGGACCGTTACCAGATCAACAAGATCATCCATGTTGTAGCGCTCCTTTTTAGGAAGGCTCTCAATAAGTTCATCAACAGACTTTTTTTCCAAAACACTCACCTCACAGCCCGCTCCCCCGATATCATCTCACAGGGGTGCTTTAATATAATACCTCAATTTAGGAAAAAATGCAAGTGATTTTTTCAATTTTTTTTGAAAAAACTCCGTTTGCATTGTTTTTCGGCATTTCGCACAAGTTTTTTTATAAATAAAGTACAAAAATTACTCTTGACAAACCTATCCTGAGACCCCGAAAGGGGCGCTTTTTTCGGCTTTGCGTGACCTTATCACAGCTTTCGCCACGATACTGTCATCAAATAAAAGTGCAAGTGCTGTCATACAGACCACTCCCCCGCCTAAAATGCCACCTGCAGTGCAGAGTTTTTCACCTATATCTAGTTTACTAAGCGAATCGCAAGAAAGCCTTGCTGATACCGCACACATTATTCCCGCATACAACGTTTTTAAACACAGCTTTATGATGCCTATCTCAGACACCATCAACCTGCTTATGGTGACAAGTGCGGCGGCGCATACAAAAACACTCCGAACAAGTTCGGAAACTGCCGCACCGTTAAGTCCCCAAAGCGGTACAAGTGCGATATTCAGCCCCAGTTTTATCGCCGCTCCAGACAGCATTATAATCGTAACGCGAGATGGTTTTCCAAGCGCCTGAATGACCGTAAAACATGGCAGTGCCATCGCACAGCAAATAACTGATATCCCAAGTATCATCAAAGGCTGCTGTGCTGCAATACATTCAAGTTTTCTCCCTGAAAACAACAAAGAAAGTACCTCTGAAGACATGGCAGAAATCCCAAGTCCGCATGGTATAGCGGCGGTGGCTGAAAGCGTAAGCATACGTCTCAGATCTCGCGTAAGTCCTGATTTATCATTCTTGGCTAGGCTTTCGGTAATTGAAGGTAAGGCGCTTTTACCAAGCATAGCAGTCAGAGTAGGCACAAGACCGTAAAGCATAACAGCAAGTCCCTCGTATGAGCCGTACAAAAAATTCGGGAGTTCACTTTTTGAAATCTCGGCAAATGCAACATAATTCTGTGGAAACCTGCTTATCGCCAGACCAAGACACTTCGGCAGTGTCAGCATATCAAGCATACCCGTGATAGTAGTGACCACTGATGCTGCAGCTATCGGGAATGAAAGCAACACCAGTTCTTTTGCATGATATCTGCGACTTTCGGTGACAGGGTCGGCTGAAATCATTTCATCGGTCAGACCATCGCCGTGAAATGCGGTAAACAGCACTATACCCACACAGGCAAGGCAGGAAGCCGCCGTTGAACCAAGCACTGCACCTGCCGCAATAAATGGCAGTGCCGCTTGTTCTGCCTGTGATGCAGTTTCACATACTATCCCGAAGACTGCACCGCTTTGCAAAAAGCTTTCTTCCGCCATATTCTTTATGTAAACCGCCAGCCCAAGACCAAGAGCCAACCTGAAAACAGTTTCAGCTATTTCCGAAACTGCTGTGGGCAGCATATTTCCAAGACCTTCATAGTATCCCCTCTCGACATTCATTACGCCGCAGAAAAGTACCGAGGGTGCAAGACAGTACAGCGCATAACGAACGCTTACGTCACTTGTGCCAAACCATACCACCGCATACAATCCCATGCAGGCGGTAAGACCCGTAAGCGTGTATACGATCAGAGCAGTGCGCCTTTGCCGCCTGAGGTCTGCATACCTGCCAAGCGCCGATCTTTCAGCTGTAAGCTTTGCCATGGCAGGACATATCCCCGCCGCTGCAAGTGCGAATACAGGTGTGAACACCGAAAACGCCGCGGAGAAATATCCCATTCCTGTTCCGCCAAGTATGTTCGCCAGCGGAACTTTGTAAACAAGCCCCAGCACCTTTGTTACCGCCACCATTCCCACCAGTATGGCACTGCCTTTCAGAAAGCCTTGTTTTTTCATAACCTACCCCCTGTTTTACGGATATTCTGCTTCTTCATACTATGCCTAAAAACACATATTTATGTCTTTGCGCGAAATTTGTATTTTATACTTGACAAACTGTTCACAATATGATATAATTATTTAGTAAGCCGCTGTGGTGGAATAGGCAGACACAAGGGACTTAAAATCCCTCGCTGGCGACAGCGTACCGGTTCAAGTCCGGTTAGCGGCATTTTAAATGGAATGTCGATTTTTCGACATTCCATTTTTTTATTCCGACACAAAAGGTCTTTATCCAGCGTATCAAGCAACATGATAAATCATAACAGTTAAAGTTCGGTAAGATACACCAAACAGCAAAAGGCTCAGCATAAATGATATAATCCCCTGTTACAATATAATTGACGGGTAAAACCTTGCACACCGGTAAGGATTTACACGTACTTGTTACTTAAGCTATAATGAAAGCAGTAATTGGAATGACGATAATCCCCTTGGGACAGAGTGCCCGCATCTAAGACTGTCATCCATGCTTTCATTATAGCGTTCGTTTTATGCAGGTTGAGCCACAGTATGTGCGTTCGTGTCACCAAACAGATTGAATAGGTAATGAGTAAAGTGTGGTTTGCCCGATTACAATTTCAATTCAGGAGATGTATTTATTATGAACGCAGTAGGTATTGATGTTTCCAAAGGTAAGATTACCGTTGCTGTACT